>CALQSB010000005.1 GCA_943333125.1 Chitinophaga pinensis | reverse complement strand
TCACCAATTTCTTTCAGTCTCTTCATAATGATATCTCTGCTTTCTTTACTAAAAGTTCTAATCGTTAGTTTCAATACCACCTGATTAGGTATCACATTTCCTATTGTGCCGCCATTAATAGCTCCAACAGTTATTACGCCAGGTTCTATAGGAGGTAAATTTCTGCTGATGATGGTTTGGATTTCAGTAATGTATTGGGCGGCTAATAAAATCGGATCTATGCATCTTTGAGGAGCTGCGCCATGTCCGCCTTTTCCATAAATAGTAATGTTCATCATGTCTACTGCGGCCATTTCATATTCATCACAAAACCCTGCTTCTCCAACTTGCAATTCGGCGTGGTCGTGTACGGCTAATTGATAGGTGGCTTTTGGTAATAATTTATAATTATCAGAGGTAACTATTTTCTTGGCCCCCTGGGCTGTTTCTTCTGCAGATTGAGCTAAAAAAATAACGGTTCCTTTCCAGTCGTTTTTCATTTCAGACAACACCTTCGCTAATCCCAGCCAGGAGCTCATGTGTATGTCATGTCCACATGCCTGCATCACAGGATAGGTTTCATAGTCTTTTATTCCGATTGCTTTACTGGAAAATGGGAGATTGGTTTCTTCTTTTACAGGAAGCCCATCCATATCTGTTCGGTAAATAATAACAGGGCCCTTGCCATTTTTTAAAACAGCTGCAAAACTTTGATAACCCAATGAATCTATTATTGAATAGCCATAAGATTTGATGGTGCTTTTTAAGAATGCTGCGGTATTAACTTCTTTGGTACTTAATTCAGGATTTTCATGTAATCGCTTGTAGCAATCATTTAAAAAACTTGCATTTTCAGTAACGATTGTTTCAACTTTTTTTAGATTGGCAACGTAGGTATTTTGTGCATTTGTGAATGTTGTTAATAAGAGGGTTGAGAGAAAGAATAAAATTTTCATAATATTTTTGTTTAAAAGGTTCAATTAGTTCTAAAGGTTCAATAAGTTTGATTGACTTCCAAAATCTATTTAACTTCTTGAAGTTTTCAAACCCCAAACTATTTTCTGCGAAAATAAAATGACTGGAAATGAAATTGAAATTTTGCTGATGCAGTTTTTCATGAAAAAGAAATTATTGGAATTTTAAAATGAATGTATGGAAGGTGAAAATAGTACTTGCTGATTTTTAAGTAAATCAATAATATACTTTTGTAATAGTCGCTATTTGTGGAAGCGTTGATTTGTCAATGATTACATTTTCTTCAGCTATAGCCTTTCCTTTGTCGGTAAGTTTACTGGTTACAACGGTTACTTTTTTTAAGAAATAATGTTTTTGTTTTCTGGTTAATTCTTTTAATTTAAATCCAAGATAATATTCGCCTTCTCTTCCCATTGGTCCGATTTTATCAGCTCTGATTGTTTTAGTGTGATATTCTTTTTTGAATTTTGAAACGAATTTTTTTAAAGGGGCAGCGTTTGGGACACCACAGCAAATACTTTGAAACTTAATAACTACTGCATATTTTAAAGTGCTATCGGATTGCTGGCCAAAAGAAATCGAAATAAAACAAAGATTCAATCCCAGCATTAATAACAAATTTCTAATAAAAGAAAATTTCATTGAACTAAATTTAGAAATCAAAATTAGTATTTCAGATTCATTGTAAAATGAAATTTATTTCATTTCGGCTGATGAGGTTGTATTTATGGCTATTTCCTGATTTTCAAATCTGCCTGTGACTTCGTTTATTTTAATTCTAAACATAATTAATTTATCAGGACTATTCGTTGCAAATTCAGTATCTAAGCTATGTTCAAATTTATGTATGCGGGATCGGGTCATCATGGTCAGTATATTCTCATGCAACTCTGATCTTGCTTTTTCTGAATGTCCAGGCTTTAACTCTTCAAATTTTCCATTTACAATAACACTCTGATAAATACTCATACTCGTAATTAAATCCACCTGAATACACACATTGGGATTTTTACGCAAGATATTTATCTTCATTCCTTCCTGTGATTGTCCGTAAATATATTTCCCATCATAGTAATAAGTGATGGGAACGAGGTAGGGTAATTTATCATCACAACAAGCAATTCGGCAAATAGATTGACTGTGTAAAATATTTTCAATCTGATCTTTGTTTAAATTTCCTAGCATAACTTTTATTTATTTCAAAGTTAGAAAGGACAAGGTTGAAAAGGATACCCTCACTCACTCTGCCAACTGATTTCAATCATAAAGAGTATTCACCATGCTCATTATTATATTTTCATTTAGAATTTATATTTATAAAAATTAAAAAATGGTTGAACTGCTTTGGCAACAAAAATCATTTATTTAAAAATGATAATTACAAAAGCATGAGATGCCATAACTATACTTGCTATACCAATCGTGGATAGCTTGCTCAGAAACATTGGGGATTATTAAAGGTATAACACTTGACAATAATGTAAAATAAAAAATACACACACATGAAAACAATGTTAATTGCTACAGATTTTTCAACATCGGCACAAAACGCTTCAAAATATGGAGTTGAGCTCGCAAGTGCTTTAGGGATGAGGATTGTACTCTTTCATTCTTATACAGTTCCATTATCGATTCCTGAATCCTATGTAATTGTAAATCCAGACGACATTAGAAAAACAGCAGAAGATTATTTGCTGGAAGAAGTAAAAAGTCTCCGGAAAAGTGAATTACAGCCCATTGAAATTCTAGCTGTGGAAGGATCTGCAACAGACTCCATAATTAATCAGGCAAAAAAATATGAAGATTGTATAATAGTTGCTGGCATGAAAGGTGAAGGGGGCATGATTAAAAAAACCTTTGGAAGCATTGCCACAGGATTAGCCAGAAAATCTCCATTGCCTTTGATCATTGTTCCTGAAGCAGCTGATTTTAAACCCATAAAAAAAATCGCATTGGCTACGGAAATGGATGTACAAACAGAATTAAAAACACTAGAGGTACTTAAAAGTATTGGTCAGGTTTTTAAATCAAAAGTTCATCTTGTAAAAGTGCTCAAAAACAAAACAAGCATTGTTGAAGAAGTTTCCAGCAGATATCATAGAATATATGAGTTATTAAAGCCCTTGAAAACAGAATATAATTTTCCGAGAGGAGAAGATGTTACAGATGTGCTTCAGGATTTTTCAATAGACAATAATGTCGATATGCTTGCCATTATTCCACATCATCATTCTATAACAGAAAGGATTTTCGTAAAAAGCGAAACAAGACAGCTGATTTTTCATACACAAATCCCCTTACTCGTTCTTCCAGAAATAACTCAGGAATTTAAAGAAAAGTATATTACGCTTCAGAAACAGTACTCTTGATTTCGCTTCATTAAAAATCTCCACTGAAAAATGGAGATTTTTTTTATTCAATATTTTTATTTCACGGGATTGATCGTAACATAAATAGATTTCAACTGCAAAATCTGGGTTAAACTCATAAATCAAAGATTTCAGCAGTCTTAATCCTTACCTTTGCGGCATGACAACAGAACAATTAAAAACTATAAGAGACCGCGTTTTGGTTTTGAGGAGGTTTCTTTGACGTCGCTAACAGAGAAGCTAAAATAAATAACGACAAACAACTTTCACTTTCTCCAGGTTTTTGGGATGACAATGTGCGCGCAACAGCCATTCTCAAAGAAATTAAAAACAATGAGTATTGGGTAAACATGTACCAAAATGTTACCGCATCTGTTGAAGATTTTGCTGTTTTGTTTGAGTTCTGGAAAGAAGGAGAAGCCCAGGAAGAAGAAGTTAAAACAGCCTATGCTAAATCACTTCAACTTATTGAAGAGGCCGAATTCAAAAGCACATTAAACGACCCTGCAGATGCCCTTCCTGCGGTATTGCAAATCAATAGTGGTGCCGGCGGAACAGAAAGCCAGGATTGGGCAGAGATGCTTGCTCGTATGTATCGTATGTACGGAGAAAAACAAGGATGGTCTGTTACCGAAATTGACTGGCAATGGGGAGATGGCGCTGGGATAAAGACCTGCACATTTCAGTTTGATGGCCCCTTTTCTTATGGGTTTTTAAAAGCAGAAAGCGGTGTTCATCGTCTTGTGCGGATATCTCCGTTCGACAGCAATGCCAGAAGGCACACTTCTTTTGCGAGTGTGTATGTTTACCCGCTGATTGACGACTCGATTGAAATTGCGGTGAATCCAGCTGATGTGGAATGGGCCTTTTTTAGAAGTGGAGGCAGCGGAGGACAGAACGTAAATAAAGTGGAAACTGCGGTAAGATTAACTCACAAACCCAGTGGAATTATTGTCGAATGTCAGCAAGCCAGAACTCAGGGCGAAAACAGAGAAAAGGCGATGTCTATGCTTAAAAGCCGCTTGTATGAGGAAGAAAAACGCAGACGTCAGGAAGTACTCGATTCGAAAAATGCAACTAAGAAAAAAATAGAATGGGGCTCTCAAATCCGATCGTATGTTTTCCATCCATATAAAATGATCAAAGACCACCGTACAGATTTTGAAGTAGGTAATGTAGGGCCTGTAATGGACGGGGAATTGGACGGATTTATAAAAGCATTTCTGATGAGTGAAAAAGAAGAGGGATTAGGGTAAGCACTTAATCAAAAATGGGTTATTTTAATAAAAATAAATTAAGATTTTTTAATGAGGTGTTTTTTTGTTTTTTGCACTTTAGTTTTTCAATATTACATTTACAATTCTTAAATAATTAAGTTATGAAATACGGAGACTTCTACTACCCAATGCCTGTAAATGAGCCTGTTCTAAATTATGCACCTGGAAGTCAGGAAAGGGCAGCCTTAAAAAAGGTATTAAAAGAAATGAAAGCGGAGAAACTGGATATTCCAATGTATATAGGTAATGAAGAAGTGAAGACTGGAAATAAAATCGAAATCCGAGCTCCTCATGAGCGCAAACATTTACTGGGACATTTTCATGTGGGAGACGCAAAGCATGTAAACAAGGCAATAACGGCTGCTTTAAAAGCAAAAGAAAAATGGTCCAATATGAGTTGGGAAAACAGAGCCAACATTTTTCTGAAAGCAGCTGATTTACTGGCAACAAAATATCGCCCGCATATCGTTGCCGCTACCATGTTAGGTCAAAGTAAAAATGTTATTCAGGCAGAACTTGATTCTTCCTGCGAACTGATTGATTTTTTAAGATTCAATATTCACTTTCTGAGTGATATTTATCGCCAGCAACCAATCAGTGCAAATGGAATGAATAATAGAATGGAATACAGACCACTTGAAGGATTTGTGTTTGCATTAACGCCATTTAATTTTACAGCTATTGGAGGCAATCTTCCTACCAGTGCGGCTATGTGTGGAAATGTTGTGGTGTGGAAATGCGCGAATACTCAGGTTTACAGTGCTCAATTATTTATGCGTATTTTAAAAGAAGCAGGATTGCCTGATGGAGTTATTAATCTTGTTTTTGTTGATGGTCCAACAATCGGCGATGTCGTTTTTAATCATCCCGATTTTGCTGGCATACATTTCACCGGTAGTACAGGCGTATTCAATAATATGTGGGGGAAAATAGGCGCGAATATGAATAATTATAAATCCTATCCGCGCATTGTAGGTGAAACAGGTGGAAAGGATTTTGTAATTGCTCACAAGTCTGCTGATGTGGATGTATTGGTTACGGCACTGGCTAGAGGCGCTTTTGAATATCAGGGCCAAAAATGTTCAGCCGCTTCAAGGGCTTATATTCCTTCAAATCTGGCTGCAGAAGTAAAGAAAAAACTTGTAGAGGCAGTTAAAACGATGAAGATGGGAACTGTGGAAGATTTTACAAATTTCATTAATGCCGTTATCGATGAAAAAAGTTTTGATAAGCTGGAAGGTTATATCAAAGCAGCAAGAAAACGCGACAGCAATGTGAAAATATGGGTTGGAGGCAAATGCGATAAAACAGAAGGCTTCTTTATAGAACCTACTATCATCGAAGCAATGGATCCTATGTATACCACTATGTGTGAGGAGTTATTTGGGCCCGTTTTAACCATTTACATTTATGACGAAAATAAATTTGAAGAGACCTTAAAGCTTGTTGATAGTACTTCTGCTTATGCATTAACTGGCGCTGTGATTTCCCGTGACAGAAATGCAGTAGAGTTAGCCACAAATAAATTAAGAAACAGCGCAGGGAACTTTTATATTAATGACAAACCAACCGGAGCCGTGGTTGGTCAACAGCCTTTTGGTGGCGCAAGAGGAAGTGGCACAAATGATAAGGCCGGATCTCCTCTTAATTTATACCGCTGGCTCAGTGCAAGAACAATAAAAGAAACGTTTAACGCGGCTACTGACTATAGTTATCCTTTTATGCAGGAGAAATAGCCACATGAGTATTCTCAAACAAACCGGGAATGCTTGTCCCGAGATCTTGGGGGTAATAAGGCAATAAAAAGTGACCCAAAACAAAAAATATTTACACATGAACAAAAAAATATCATTTATTTTGCCGCCAGATTATGCAGAAGGGGCAACTCATGGTATACTGGTTGGCGATTTTAATAACTGGAACATAGCAGAAGGAATATATCTAGAGAAATTGGAAGATGGATCGATGACTGCAGAATTACTGCTTACTGAAGGGAAAACTTATGAATACCGGTATTTACTAAACGATAAAATATGGGTGAATGATAATAACGGGAAAAAAGTAGTGGAGGCCTTTGGTCAAGCTATTGAGAATTGTGTTATCGAAGTTCCTTTTTCCAAAAAATCATCCAAAAAATCATCCCCAAAAACTAAAGAAATAATGACTAAAAAAAATACTCCAGCAAAAACTAAAGCAGATAATCTCACCAAAATTTCGGGAATAACAGAAGAGGTGATTACTATGTTGAATAATGATGGAATCATTACTTTCAAAGATCTGGGAAGTTGTACGATTAAAAGAATCCTGCTGAATATCGAAAATGCAGGATTGCTGAATAAAGTAAAACATCATACAACATGGTCGAGGCAGGCAAAATTAGCAGCAGCAGGGAAATGGGATGAACTGAAAATATTTAAGCAGGAAATGATTTCCCCCAAATAATTTTTTTGAATATTTACCGTCCTCCATTGGAGGACTTTTTTTATCAACAGGCTATTATAATAATGATATTAGGAAATCTGTAGTAAATTAGCGCCATGCAAGTACTGTTATCTGCTCAGCAGTTAAAATTGACGATTAAAAGGCTGGCTTTCCAGTTGCTGGAGAATCACGACGATCTGAGTAATATAGTTTTTGTGGGAATTCAGCCAAGGGGTGTTTTTATCAGCGATAAAATTATAGAAGCAGTATCCGAAATCTATAAAGAAGGCCCCATTCATTATGGATTGCTAGATATCACTTTTTATCGTGATGATATCCGTGAGGAACTTCACATGCCAAAGGAAACTACTTTGGTTCATTCTATTGAAGGGAAGAAGGTTATACTGATTGATGATGTTTTATACACCGGAAGAACAATCAGGGCGGCATTGGACGCTCTTCAGGATTTTGGACGTCCCCAGAAAGTAGAACTTTGTGTTTTGGTAAACAGAAGATTTAACCGAGAATTGCCTATACAGCCTGATTTTTTCGGTATTGCTATTGATACCACTTCATCTCAGAAAGTAAAAGTAAATCTGGAGAAATCGGAGGTAGTGCTTTATTGATTTTTTTATTTTTTCAACGCGGAGATTTCGAGGAATTGAATAAATTGTATAAAACCATAAATTAGATTCTTATTTTACTATAACTTTGTCGCTTAATGCAACTATCTACAAAACATTTACTAGGCATTAAAGATTTACTTCCCACAGATATCTCGTTAATTTTATCTACTGCTCAGCAATTTAAAGACGTATTACAAAGGCCTATTAAAAAAGTGCCTTCTTTAAGAGACATTACCATTGTTAACCTTTTTTATGAAAATTCAACTCGCACCCGAATGTCTTTCGAACTCGCAGAAAAAAGACTAAGTGCAGATACTATAAATTTCGCTGCATCAGGATCTTCTGTTTCGAAAGGCGAAACGTTGCTCGATACGGTGAATAATATTTTAAGTATGAAAGTGGATATGGTCGTCATGCGCCATAGTGCAAGCGGAGCCCCACATTTTTTATCCAAACACCTTCCCAACACTTCTATTATAAATGCCGGAGATGGAATAAATGAGCATCCTACTCAAGCCTTACTGGATGCATTCTCAGTTATTGAACAATTAGGCAGTTTGGAAGGAAAAAAAATATTATTAATTGGAGACATCATGCACTCCAGAGTAGCTCTAAGTAATATTTATTTATTAAAAAAGATGGGAGCGGAGGTAATGCTTTCTGGTCCTCCAACATTAATGCCTAAGTATATTCAGGAAGCCTTTGAGGTGAAAGTAGAATACAATTTAAAAAAAGCATTAGCATGGTGTGATGCCGCTAATGTGTTGAGAATACAATTAGAAAGACAAAATCAGGTTTTGTTTTCATCGTTGCGTGAATACAACCGCGCCTTTGGAGTTACCGGAAAGTTGTTAAATGAACTAGAAAAGAAAATCATAATTATGCACCCTGGGCCCATTAATCGGGGAGTGGAGATTGACAGTGATGCTGCAGACAGTAAGCAATCTGTAATTTTGAAACAAGTGGAAAATGGAGTAGCGGTGAGAATGGCGGTATTATATTTATTGTCGGGCAAAAAGGAATTGAGTAATTAGTACTTAATTTCACATTAAACCCATAAACCTTTCCAAACATGCAACGCATCGCACTCTTCCCAGGAACCTTTGATCCGATTACCCTTGGGCATACAGATATTATTAACAGAGCTTTGCCTTTATTTGATAAACTGTATATAGGAATTGGAAGAAATACCAGCAAACAGCCCATGTTTAATGAATCGCAGCGATTAGCATGGATTAATGAAATTTATAAAAATGAACCCAAGGTTGAAGCTATAGTTTATGAAGGACTTACTGTAGACTGCTGTAAAAAAATCGGGGCTCAGTTTATTTTAAGAGGAATCCGTTATGTAAATGATTTTGAGTACGAAAAGGCTATCGCTGACATGAACAGAAGTATTGCTGATCACATTGAAACTGTTTTTCTAACTTGTCTGCCTCAATACACTTCGGTTGCATCTACACTTGTTCGTGATGTATTGAAATATGGGGGAGATGTGTCTAAGTTTCTTCCTGATGTGGTAATGACATCTATTTCCTCAAATAAATAACAGATACTTTTTTAATTAAAAGGATTGTACTTGAATAAAATTATCTATCACATCTTTGATGGCATCAAAAGTGTTTAAAATGGGGATTTCATAATATTCATTTTTTGAAAACCACTTTATTTCTGAAATGTCTTCTTCAGTTTGTGGTTCAGTATTTCCGTCGAATGTGGTTGTAAAATAAAACCAGTGTGATGTTTTAAGAACGGTCTGTCCTCTTTCTTCATAAATATGGTAAGTGTTGGTGATTTTATCAATCAGCTTTAATTGATTAACACCTGTTTCCTCTTCGATCTCTCTCTCGGCGCATATTTCAGAAGATTCGCCGGCTTCCAATTTGCCTTTGGGCAGATCCCATTTTCCTCTTCTGAATATAAAAAGCAATTCTTTTTTTTGATTTAAAACAACACCGCCCGCAGCTTCAATTGCATGAAACTGGTTAAAGAAATTTGTCTTTAAGAAATCGAATTCTTTGTACACAAGAGCGTAGCAACCGGTTTGGATGTTTGATAATTGTTTTACAAAAGATTCAATCTCTGCGGCATTTGAGATTTCTATTATCTCGCATTTATTTGTATCAGATAACGGAATCGTCTCAGAGATATTATTGCACAGAAAAATTATTTTATCCGACCAGTATATTTTTAGTAACATATAAAATGAGGTGAGGGACAAATATACGTTTGATTAAATTATATATTTGCAGCATGAACAACGAAAAAGCTGTTGCTGCAAAACTCCTGCAAGTGGAGGCGATAAAATTAAATTTACATGAGCCCTATACTTGGGCCAGTGGATGGAAAAGCCCGATTTATTGCGATAACAGGCGAATGCTGTCATTTCCATACGATCGCGATTTTATTAAAAGTGAATTGTGCAGTGTGATTTTTGAAAGATATCCGGATGCAGAGGCAATAGCAGGTGTGGCAACGGCTGGGATTGCCTGGGGAGCGATGGCTGCAGATCAATTAAAGCTTCCTTTTTTATATGTAAGGCCAAAGCCTAAAGATCATGGTTTAGGCAATCAAATTGAAGGGGTAGTAAGCAAAGGAATTAAAATTGTAGTGGTGGAAGACCTTGTTTCTACCGGCAAAAGCAGCTTACAAGTTTGTGATGTACTTAAAGCTGCAGAAGTTGAAATACTGGGAATGGTTTCTATTTTTAATTATGGGTTTCCTCAGGCCGCAGAAGCATTTGAAAAGGCTCAAATCGAATTGATATCCCTTACCAATTATGCTTCACTTATCGAACTGGCTATATCTGCCGGTAAAGTAAGCAGTTCTGATCAGGCTAACTTGTTAAGCTGGAGAGAAAATCCATCAGAATGGACAGGAATATTATAAATTTGTCAAAAATGCTATACATGAAACAGCTGCAATTACTTCTCGTTCTCAGTTTTGCTTTCGGAATGAACTCTTTTGCTCAGGTAAAGGCCAATGATAAAGCAGTTATCCAGACTCCCGGAGTGCACTGTGAATATTGTAAAAAAAGACTTGAGAATTATGTAAGCCGACAACCCGGGATATTGACTGTTGACGCAGATTTCAAGAAGAAAACAACTACAGTTACCTGGGTTAAAGACCGCACAAATATCGAAGAAGTAAAAGCTCATATCGCCAATGCTGGCTATGATGCAGATGATGTGATGGCAGAAAAAACTACTTATGACCGCTTTCCAAAAGCTTGTCAGGTAAAAACCACTCCATTCGATCAGGAGTAATTCAAATTAAAATGGCGATAGTTTCTGCTGGGTTGTATATTCAAATGGGACAATTCTGAAAAATCCGGCTTTACCTGCTCTGATTTTCCCAACAGTTTTTATAGTTACTTCTTTATTGAAAAGCGAAGTCAGGCTGTTTTTTATCAAATTCTTCATATCCAAATCAATTTTTAAAGGCAAATTAAAATTCCCTCTCTTAGGGATTTTAACTTGAAACATCTGACTTGAATGCCCAAGCAGTTTTTCATTGATATAAATGTCAAGATTTGTTTCATTCAGCTCCAAGCCAAAATTGTTGGGGTTGTAAAAGGTGAGTTCGGCAGAGAGAGACGTATTGCTAAACCCTAGTTTTTCTAATTTCAAATTCTTATATTCTTTAAATTCTAGGTCCTTAAAGGAATGGCAGGATCCCAATATTAATGTGAAAATAAAAAAGAAACAGAGGAGAGGCAGCTTATTGATTTTCATTTAAATGATTTAAAAGTGAAGGTATTGATAGTAACGTTTATAGCAAAAACAATTAATAAATAATTTAGTATTTAAGATTTTTGAATTGAAATTCAATTTTAAATAAAAACTAAAAAAATAAGAAAAATATTTTTAATTTAAATTATAGATAATCAATTTAATGAGATGATTTATCAATTAATAAATAGAATATAATTAATCGTTTATTATGGCAAATAATTACAAGAAAAACAATATTTATTAATAGCAGTGTAATTATCTATTATTATTACAAAACAATATGGTTATCAATGAAAGGCAAACTATTTCGAATAAAAAAATTCAATTGTAAATTATAATGATTTTAAAACGTAATTTATCATTGGAAAAAGTAATGGAATTACAATTAATCAGCGATGACAAATTAGGACTTATTTTAAAAATAAAATGAAAAAAGCTTTGATTTAGAAAATGAACTTTATATGTTTGTTGAAGAAACAGAGATGATTTTATTTTCTTACTTTAATTATCCTGCTTTCAACATCTTACTCCACTTCCGCCCGTTTAACCACTCTTAGTTTGGCATCAACTGTCAAATTCTAAACAAGCAAAAGTTTTTTACGTAACCTACAAGATCATGAACAATAATTATACATTTTGCATCATACCTCAGTTTTTCACTAAATATGGCTTTTTAAGCAATTTTTCATTTAACCATTCCGGTATTTCACAGCCAAACCGAATCAATTCAACCGCTTCTGATCAGAGTTGCCAATCTTTCAAAATTAAGGTTCAAAATAGGTTATCCAAACACTCATCTATAAGTAAGGGGTCAATTAACGTACAATTGGAAAAAAAAGAATGATTTTTCCAATTGATTGTAGCTGCCTTTGCCAATAATTGGGCAGCTACACCTTACTTTCTTTTTTAAAACATTTAATAAGCTAATATGACAAAAAAGGTACAATTAAAAAACAAGCTGTCTCAACTGGTAAATAAGTTGATGAAAATCAAGTCGTACCTTTTCGATCCTTCATACAATGCTTACTGGGCGATAATTCCAGTTGAAACTAAAACAATAAATAGGAGATTTATTAAAAATAATTATTAACCATTTTTAACTAAAAAAAATGGAGTAAAGAAGTTTTCTTTGGGGGTTACAGAGTCGAAAGATTCTTAACATAAGCTGCATTTCTATGCGGCTTTTTTTTATTATGTTTTTTAATATTTGATTTCATGGTCAGGAGCGGTATTTATTTTTATTTGTGCGGTTTATAAAACGACATTTATCGTATATTGCAAAGCTATTTTCAATGCGTCTTAATGAGGAAAATTTACTTTATTTTTTTATTGTTTTCTATTGTTCAAAATTCTTATGCTCAAAATTTTTCAAACAAAGGCAAAGACTTTTGGGTTGCTTATGGATATCATGTAAGAATGTCGCAAAGTAATGGGGCGTCTCCTATAAATGGACAAGACATGGTTCTTTATTTTGCAACAGATCAGGTAACCAATATTACCATTACGGTTCCAGGAACTGGATATACACAAACACTGGTAAGTGGTGCGGCTCCAACGGTACTTACTTCTGCTGCGATACCCAACACAGGTGCTCAGGATTGCAGATTAACTGCAGAATCCACTGCTCCTGAAAATAAAGGAATTCATATTACTTCAGACAGACCGATGGTGGCTTATGCGCATATCTATGATCAAAGTGTTTCCGGAGCCACAATACTTTTTCCAACCACCACTTTAGGAAAAGAATATTATTCAATCAATTACAAAAACATAGCCAATGAAAACAATGCCAATAGCTGGTTTTATGTAATTGCCACAGATACCGGAACTACATCAGTTGAAATAACCCCATCGGCCAACACGATAAATCATCCTGCCGGAACTACATTTACAATTAGTCTTACACAAGGACAAGTGTACAACTTGATGGGAGAGCTGACAGGTAATAATGGAGGTACTTATACCGCGGTTGATCTTACCGGCTCTAAAGTAAAAAGTATTGCTTCGGGTAATGGTGCTTGTAAAAGAGTAGCCGTTTTTTCGGGAAGTGGGAAACTTAGTATTACTTGCAGTAACAATACCTCTTCCTCCGACAATTATATGGTTCAGGCTTTTCCTAAAGATGCCTGGGGAAAAAAGTTTTTAACTGTACCTACAAGTAGTTTGAATAATAATATTTACAGAATTTGTGTATTAGATCCTGCTACTGTTGTTTCGGTAAATGGAGCTCCAATTGCTGTATCATTGGTTAACAATTTTTATTACGAAATTGCGGCTACCACCGCTCCTTTAAAAATAGAAGCTGATCAACCCATTACAGTAGCTCAATATATTGCTACACAGGGAATGTGTGGTAATCCTTCATCAGGCACAAATCCGGGCGACCCCGAAGTTATTTATCTCAGTCCTGTAGAACAAAATATTTCAACAGTAATTTGGAATGCAACGCCAAACAATAATATTACTCAGCATTATTATAATGTAGTTATTCCCAATACAGGCACTGCGATCAGTTCTTTTAAACTAGATGGCGTTACCGTTAGTTCTGCATTATTTACTGTTCATCCTCAAGATCCTGCTTTTTCTTATTTAAGCAGTCAGTTAGCGGCATCAGGAGTTCATACTATTGAATCTGATTCTGGATTTAATGCAATCGCTTACGGATTTGGATCTGCAGAGTCTTATGGTTATAATGCCGGAACAAACATAAAACCATTTATACCTATCAGGGCATATAACCCTTTGAATATTTCCGGAAATACTGTTGCTTGTTCAGGAACCAATGCATATCTGACATTGACATTCCCTTTTCAGCCTACTTCATTATCTATTGATTTTCATAATTCGCCTTACCAAACACCTAATACCAATGTGTCAATAGCCGACCCTACTACAATATTTGATTCTATTCATCTTGTGGGTTCGCAGCAATACTGGTGTTATCATTTGCCTACATTTTATTACTTCAATGTCAACAATCCAACTCTGGATTCAAGTTCTTATCAAATCACAGTAAATGGCGGAACCAATTCTGTTGAGGGTTGTGGTAATTCATTTATAGCCGATTATGATCTTTATGTGTACAATCCTGCACATGTAAAATTTTCATGGGCAAATAATGGTTGTGTAAATGATCCGGTAGTTTTTACAGATAATACCATTTATTCTACCGGTACGTTTTCTTATATATGGGATTGGGATTTTAATGATAATAATACTTCCAGCACTCATAATTCTTCTCATCTTTTTACAACTCCCGGTACTTACAACGTAAATTTTTCTTTAGTGACAAATGTTGGATGTGTAAGTGATACCACAATTGCAGTTACCGTTTATCCGCTTCCTATTGGGAATATGTCTGGTGCAACTTCTGTTTGTAACAATGCAACGGCTCCAACAATTACATTTACTTCAACAGTAGGCACTTCTCCTTTCATTTTTAATTACTCAATAAACGGTGGGGCGAATCAAACCCTTAACTCCACAACCAATACAGCAACGATTACTGCCCCAACTACCTCAACTGGTAATTACAGTTATGCATTAACCAGTATTCAGGGAGCAACCTGCTTACAAACACAAGCGGCTCCTCCTTTAATTATAACCGTTAACCCATTACCAACAGCAATAGTTTCTGGCACAACCATCGTTTGTCAAAATTCAACAGCACCTTTGATTACATATACTGGAGGTGGAGCATCAGCGCCTTATACTTTTTCATATAAAATAAACAACGGGGCTACACAAACGGTAACTTCTGTTGGTAATATAGCTACGGTTGCAGCCCCCACTAATGTGGTAGGAACATTTACTTATACATTAGTAAGCGTTGTTGATGGAAGTACAACAACTTGCTTTCAAAATCAAAGTGGAACTGCGGTGGTAACAGTAAATTCATTGCCAACCGCAACTATTGCAGGTGCTATTGCAGTTTGTCTAAATGCACCTTCTCCAAGTGTGACCTTTACTGGAGCCAATGGGATAGCTCCTTATATTTTTACTTATACAATAAATGGGGGCGCTAATTTAACAGCAACCACAACTTCCGGAAATAGTGTAACTGTAGCTGCTCCAACAAATGTTTCAGGGTTATTTACTTATCAGTTGGTAAGCATTAAAGAATCAAGCTCAACACAATGTATTCAAGCTCAAACAGCAAGTACAGCAGTGACTATATATCAGCAACCATTAGCTGCTTTTAGATTTGATCCTCCTGCATGCCCTCAGAAAACAATTAATTTCTTTGACACTTCAGTTCCTTATGCAGGTACAGTTACCGAATGGCATTGGAATTTCAATGATGGTTCTCCAATTGAAACCATTCGTAATCCTGTACATACATTTGCAACTGCAGGAGTTTATTTAGTTAAACTTTATATAAAGACCAGCAACGGCTGTCTAAGTAATGAAACCACTATCCCTGTTACTATAAATCCTAAGCCTAGAGTTGGCTTTATAAATCCTGAGGTATGCCTTTCAGATACGTATGCGCAGTTTACCGATAGCAGTTCTGTTCCTGGAGGAACTATTACTACATGGGATTGGCTCTTTGATGATCCTGCCAGTGGAGTGCTTAATACCTCAACAACACAAAATCCAAGACACAGTTATCATACTATCGGAACAAAGAATGTAAGGTTGATTGTGGTTACAAACTCAGGGTGTATTGATACCACCATTCAGTCTTTCTTTGTAAATGGAGATATACCTGTAGCAAGTATAGCCGTAATCAATCCAAATGGCTTGTGTGCAAATGATTCTGTAGCCATAAAAAATACATCAACCGTAAACGTTGGTTCTGTAGTAAAGATTCAGATTTACTGGGATAATATTGGTAATCCAACTACTTTTGAAACGGACGATTTGCCTTACCCTAATAAAATATATAAACATTTATATCCTAATTTTCAAAGTCCTCCTACAAGAACTTATAAAATAAGATTCAGAGCTTATTCTGGAGAAACTTGTATTAATGATTTCTTTCAGGATGTAACAATAAATGCTGCACCAAAAGTTCAGTTCAATGTAATACCGGATACTTGCTTATATATTAATCCATTTCAAATAACTCAGGCAAGTGAAATAGGAGGAGTTCCCGGAACTTTTTCTTTTTCTGGAACAGGAATCAGCAGCACAGGAATTTTTAATCCTGCAATATCAGGTGCCGGATTATTCCCTATCTTATATACATTTACATCAAACAGAGGTTGTGCCGATTCATTAAGAAAGACAATAAAAATATTACAACCACCTCTTGCTAATTTTGGTTTTAGTGCTCCTGCCTGCGAAGGTCATACATTAACTTTCTCAGATACTTCATTGGCTCCGGTCGGTTCCTTAACAACATGGAGCTGGAATTTTAGTGATGGCACGCCTGTATTAATCAGAAACAGCAACAGTTTATTTACTCATGTATTTGCAACCGCAGGAAATTATAATGTTCATTTATTGGTTACTACAAATCAAGGTTGTAATAGTATTGACAAAGTCAAAGACGTATTGATTAATCCACAACCACTGGCTAAATTTAGTTTTACAGACACTGCCTGTTTACCTATTGCCGTAATTAATTTCAATAATACGTCATCAATTGCAGATGGCACTCAAAATACTTTTACATACCAATGGAATTTTGGAAATGCAGCAAGTGGCACTTCCAATACATCACTGGCAATAAATCCCTCTCATACTTATTATGGGCTGGGTCCTTTCAATGTTAAGTTAACAGTTACTAGTGGAGTGGGTTGTGTTGATGATACAACAATAGCGGTTAATACCATACATCCAAGGCCTCATGCAGATTTTAGTTTTACCAAACCAAGCGTTTGTATTGGTGATAACGTTACATTAACTGACCTAAGTAATCCAATGGATGGAGCCTTGAATTTATGGTATTGGAATTTTGGAGATGCTATCAACGCTACACAACAAAACCCAACACATACTTATACTGATACCGGATTTTATACCGTAAGTCAGCATATTATAAACAGTTATGGTTGCATCAGTGATACCATGAAAAAGATATTTTTCGTTTATCCATTCCCGGTAATTAGCGCAGGACCTGATTTGCTTATTCTGGAGGGGCAAAGCCAAGCTATCCCTGCAACAGCCTTTGGTACACAATTACAATATTTATGGGAAAGCAGTACTTATCTGAACAACCCAAGAATAAGAAATCCAAATTGTGCTCCAATCAATGATATAGATTATACATTCACTGTTACGGGTATTGGTGGATGTCCTTCTGTAGATCAGGTTCATATTTCGGTATTGAAAGTTCCTTTAGTTCCTAATACGTTTAGTCCAAATAATGACGGAATAAATGACTTGTGGGAAATAGAATATTTGAAAAAATATCCTAAGGCAAAAGTACAGGTGTTTACAAGAACGGGTCAATTGGTATTTGAATGTCGTGGCGGTTATACCAAACCTTGGAACGGAACAAAATCTGGATCTCTTTTACCGGTAGATACTTATTATTATATTATTGAGCCTGAAAGCGGAAGAGCACCGGTTACAGGATATGTAACCATTTTGAAATAATTTTTTAAATCGTGTTCTGATTTTCAGAATACATTTTTTGAGGTTGAAGTAATGAATTGTTTTATGAAGTTTTTTTATTCCTGTTTATTTTCTTTGCTTTTTTCTAATGCAGCCTGGAGTCAGGCCAAGCCTTCTTACACTCAATATGTACTCAATAATTATATTTTAAATCCTGCAATCACAGGAATAGAAAATTATACGGATGCGAAAATAAGTTACCGCAATCAATGGACCGGAATTACCGGAGCTCCCGTAACTGCTTATGTGACTATACATGGTCCTATAGGAAAATCAGATACAAGAACTACGGCAACCTCTTTTGATATGAAAGGCATAAACCCAAGAGGGAAAGATTATTGGGCTCAATATACAGCACCACCTGCTCACCACGGAATTGGTCTTACTTTTCTTAATGATAAAGCTGGCTATATCAACAGGTGGTCTATTTATGGCTCTTATGCGTATCATCAGCCAGTGAGTGCGCAAACTACATTAGCGGCAGGAATAAATTTTGGAGTGTCCAGTACAAACATTGATCAATCAAAAATATACTTTGCAAATCTTGATCCCAATGATCCAGCTATTGGTTATGCCAGCAATGAATTAATGCAGGTAAAGCCCGAATTTGGCGCTGGACTTTGGCTGTACAATGCTCATTATTTCGCAGGAATTTCGGTGCTCAATGTGGTTCCCGGAAAATTAAAATTTGTAAACAATGAACGTTATGGCGTTTATTATAGTCCTAATTATTTTATAACTGCAGGTTACCGATTTAACCTTGATGACAACTTTAATTTATTGCCTTCGGTAATGTGTCAATACTGGCAACCACAATTGTGGGGTACTCATCTGAATTTAAAATTACAATACAGAGATTTGATTTGGGCAGGAGCGAGCTATAGAATTTCAGATCTTATTTCTGGTTATTCGGCATTGCTTGGATTTAATATTTCCAACACTTTAAATGCAAGTTATTCTTACGAATTATCTACCACGAGCAGATTGAAAAATTATACAGGCAACACTCACGAAATTATGGTTGGATTTATTTTCGGAAATAAATACGGAGATACTTGCCCGAAAAACATTTGGTAGTACTAATTTATTGAACGTCCGGAATGAAGATAGCATCTTTTATAATCAGCTTTTCAGGATTTATTTTTTCTTCAATTACCCAAAGTAATTCAGTTTCCCATTTGCCATTTCTATTCACTAACCGGTAAGACTTTGTAGATATTTTCCCAATGGCGGGGTTTTCCTCTTTTACAATGATTTGCTTTTCATTGATTGTTTCTTCATTTCTTTGAGAAGCGTATTTGCTGCTCAAATTCTCAGATAATGCATCTAGGTTAATATCATTCTGTATGCTGTTATGCGTAACAGGCAGTTCTTCATGATGAATACGAAAAGGCTTATTCTTATTTTTTATTGGGGTTGCTACAATAGGTGATTGCTGCTTAAGATTGGGAGAAATCAATAAGGAAGAAAAATTATCTTTTTTCTGAAATGAAACAAACTGATTCGGGATTAAATTATTTTTCGAGTTGGAAAATTGAAATAATGTTATGGTTAAGAAGGTTATTACAAAAAAAGAAAATGCCGTTGAGAAAAAAGACTTTACCGGTAAATGATTATGCTTTCTGAAGTTGAGGTTTTCTTTTGCAGTAAAAAATTTAATTCTCTGGTAAAGAATCTGGTGATTCTGTGCAGCAGTAAGTTGAAAATCGTTATAGGCTATGTTTTGTTCAGCAGCCTTGTATAATGCATTCGCATAATCAATTTCGTTGTAATTATATTGAAGCACCTGGATATCGCATTGGATTTCTCTTTCCCACTTTAACTGAGTACAAATGTTTTTTATGAAAGGATTGAAAAAGTAAGCATGCGCTGTAATCAGCAGTAGCCAATTCATAAAAAAATCATTGTTTTTAATATGAGTGAGTTCATGGATGATTAGCGATTCTGTTTCTGCTAATGTCAATTTGTTAATCAATGCAATGGGCATCAGAATTACAGGCTTGAAATGACCAAATGTAATCGGAGATAAAATTTTATCTGAATACCATAAATTCACTTTTCTCTTAATGCCTAATTCCAGTGATTTATTATTAGTAAACAATCTGAATTCTACTTGAGGTTTTTGCAGTCCTGATGAAATATTGTTCCTGAATTGAATCCAGCTTATAAATGTCTTTATTGTTTTTATAAAAAGAAAAAGTAAATAGGCAATAAAAATAAAAGAAGAAACCGTTGAAAATGGAACACCATAAAAACTGCGGTCAGGAATAATGAGAGTTGAAAAAAAAGTGAAGGCGAAATTGTTAATCCCATAAAAACAAAAGACAAAAGTTAAAACAGAAACTACCAACTGAACCAAAAGAATCAAAAAAAGTTTTTTTCTTTTGCTTTCTGGAGATTGTTGCTTAAATAATTTTTGGTTTAGAGTAAACAGCAGCAATAATATTCCCGACTGCCAAATACTATGCAGTAGGGTAATTACTATTGAATTTATAATGCTGTTCATGTTGAATTATTGTTTCGATTTTAACATGCTGATTAACGCTTCGATTTTCAATAGCTCCTCTTTACTCGTGTTTTGCTGACCCAATGCCTGCAGTACCAGTTCAGTTGATGATCCGCTGAATAAGTTATTGATCATTCTGTTTAAAAATTGCGTTTGCGTTTTTTCTTTGGTTACTGCTGCCTCGTAGATATGAATTTTATTACGGTCATCTCGGGTTACTAGTTTCTTCTCATGCATAATTTGCATCAGCTTAAGCGTTGTAGTATATCCCGCATCTTTGTGTTTACTTAATGATTCATGAACCGTTCTTACGGAAGCATTTTTCATTTCCCATAATACACTTAGTATCTCAAGCTCACTTTCTGTTGGCTTTGTAGTTTTTTGAATGGCCATATTACGATTTATTTCGTATGCAATATAATAATTGTAATTATAATAATAAAATTTCAGGAAAGATTAGAGAAAATAAAATTAGCGGATCAGCACGAAGCTTCCCTTTTTTAAGGTAGTTTGCCCCATCTCACATACCGCCTCAATGATGTAAATGTAAGTGCCGGCCGGTTGGTCTGTTTCTCTGAATTTTCCATTCCAGCCCTTGCTATTATCATTTGGCGAAAAATCAGATTGCTGAAACAATAGGTTGCTGTTTCTATTATAAATCGCGAATTTCTTTATATGCTTAATCCCATTTGAATGAGGGTAGAAAATATCATTAAGGCCATCTTTATCAGGAGAAAAAGCAGAGGGCATCAAGATATAAGCATTATTACACTCCACAACTAAAGTAATTTCATCTGTTGATACACATCCACTATCAGAGGTCACTTTAAGGGTGTAATTTTTTAATTTGTCTACCTGCGTTTGAGGGAATGCGCAGTTGCTGCAGGATAAGTCATCGGCTGGGGCCCATTCATAATTGACCACATTAGGTCCGTAAACAGGATGTATTGTGTATAAAGCCTTATAAGGTAAAAACCGGGTGTCTCCTAGCTCAACCAATGGATTCGTTTTTAACTTCACCAACACTTCAATACTGCTGCTGAAACAGCCCAGAGAGTCCGTCAGTTGCGCTTTGTAGACTCTTGTTTCCTTTGGAGTTACAATTGTAGTATAATTATCGGAATTACTTAAATCTGTTGTTGGACTCCAGGATATTTTATTTCCTGCTGGACCGGCGCTGATTTCAATACTATTTTTTTCACAAACGACAGCCTCAGAAGTAGGAGTTGTGGCAACAAATGGTTCTTTGATAATTATAGTGGAACTGTCAATTGAAGTACAAGCGTATCTGTTAACTGAAGTAGCAAATAATTGTGCAGTATGTGCAGGAGAAATCTGATTGGTATCACAAGTGGAACAAAGTCCCAAAACAGGAATAGAGGTATTCCAGATTAGAGAATCGCTGGTGTAAGCAATAATTGAATTCACAGATCCCTGACAATAAGTTTCGTTTTTAGGGATAATCCAAACAAAGGGCATAGGTCTGATGTTGATTTGTTTTACCAGACTATCCTTGCAGCCATGTATGTCAGTTCCAGTGAGGGAAATGTTATAAAGTCCTTCTTTGTCGTACAAATATGGTAAAGGATGTTTTTCGGAAACCAAATTACTGCCATCTCCATAATTCCATGAATAACTATTTATAGTGTCTGAAGATAAATAAGGCATAGATAAATTGGTAAGTAAAACGGGTTTCGATAAACAAAGGCTGTTATCTACATCAAAGTTTATGGCAGGGCCTTTTACCATCATATTACGGACAATATAAACACTATCCGGGCAATAGGGACTTCCATTGTAAATGATTGCCATGTTTGAAAAGTTGCCTAAGTTTTCAGCCAAATAAGTGATCACAGAATCCCTGGTTGGGCCGATACGGGTCCCCATAATTTTCCATGTGATGGTGGTATTGGGATTACTATAGTTATTGGTTATTAGAAATCTCGCAGAACTGTTTATACAAATAGGAGAAGATGTGCCATGCATAGAAGGTCTGGCGGTGTAAATCTTTGTTTTTGCCGAATCCACACATCCTGAAACGGAGTCCAATACAAAGAGCTTGGTTTCAAATTCACCTCTTAATGGAAAAGTTTTTATAGGTCTGTTTTGTATATAATTCGTTGTCTGATCTCCGAATTCCCAATGAAAAACAAGATTGCTTCCTGCACTCAGATTTTGAAATTGAAAAGTATTTTTTTCCGAACAAAAATTATGATATCTCATTTGTGCAATAGTGCCAATAACAGTAACCTGCATTACAACAGGAATTCCAGGGCAATTATTGTATTTAGGAGTTACGGTTACTGTTTTTAATCCAAGGGTAGTAAACTTGTGACGAATAATCGTATCTGCAGTGGTTATTAAAGAACCATTTCCAAAGTCCCATTCGTAACTGTCTGCGTGATCGGCTTTAGCAATAAAAACGGCATCTTCGGAACCACAAAAAGAGTATTGTTCAGGATAGGCAATTAAATTTTCAGGAGGCATACCATAACGCACAGAATCAAATATAAAAGATTGGGTACAACCATCAATAGTGGTTATAGTTAGTTTGGGCTCAAAATTGCCAGCGGTATTATAACTATGGGAAACATCGTTAGTAAGATTTGACAGGGTATTTCCATCTCCAAAATCCCATTGATAATTTGAAACCTGGCTGTTTGTATTTAAAGTTACAGTGGAATGAAATTCGTTTAAAATGGGAGTACAGCCATCAGCAATGGTGTATGATCCGGTTAATGTGGGTTCTGTAATTGTGATAATCTTTGAATCTTTACTGATGCACCCGTTAGCATTGATGAAATTTACATTTGCAGAGAAAGTTCCAAAGCTTGTATAAGAATGACGTACTGTTGGCGAATTAGAATTCAAACTGCTGTTGTCTCCAAAATTCCATTGAAAACCAGTTGCAGAAGAATTGGTTACCGCATCAAATTGAACGGCAGAAGGAGCGCACAACTGATCTCTGTCGCTGTTTATGGAAACATGATCGGTAAACTTAATTACGATGTCTTTGGTTTTCTCTAAAGTATATTTGCTATACACTACAATTAACCGTACATGGAAAGTACCAGAAGAATTAAAAGTTATTGTAGGATTTGGCGCATTGCTTTTAAGGCCATTGCCAAAATTCCATAAAAACCCAACCGGACTACCAGGGGAATGATTTGAAAATCGAACCGTTGCAGGAGCGCAAAATTGATTACTAGAAGAAATAAAGGTAAAGTCAACAGTTTGACATTCTGCTGAGCACATTAATGCTATAAATAGTATAGTTAGCCAGTGTTTGATATAAGTACGATTTAGGTTGCGTCTTCGTTAGGGGTAAGAAGACTCAAAAGTACTTACAAAACATATTCTAATCTAATTTTAGCAGGAGATATTTAAAGTTTTTTTAAAAAAAGGCTTTAATCTTCCCGTAAAATGTATATTTTATAAAAATCGGCTTTAAGAATTTGCTTTTCTATGAGCGATACCAACAGTAGTTAATAATTTTTGAGAAGCAATGATTTTAGTTTCAGACTGAGAGAAATTTTTGTAAAATAACTTGCCATTTAACAATGAAACGGTGTTGTTGTTCTCTTCTGAAATTTTAGCTAATAAAAAATCAGTTTTCAATTGACTATCAATCTGTTTTTTATTTTTTATTGTTAAGCTAACTGCTTTTTTAACACATTCAGGTTTGTTGCAAACACCTAGACATTTAGAGCTCATTTCTGCAAGGGTAGGAGCAATTACCAAAGAAACGATACTCATTAATTTAATCAGAATATTCATAGAAGGACCAGAGGTATCTTTAAAAGGATCTCCAACTGTATCTCCGGTAACAGAGGCTTTATGGGGTTCTGATTTTTTGTAAAACATTTCACCATTTATTTCAACACCTTTTTCAAAAGATTTTTTTGCATTATCCCAGGCACCACCTGCGTTGTTTTGAAACATACCCATAAGCACACCACTTACTGTTGCTCCTGCAAGGAAACCTCCAAGTGCTTCAGCACCTAATCCTGGCATAAACCCAATAATCAATGGCGAAACAATTGCGATAGCACCGGGTAACATCATTTTTTTAAGTGAAGCCTGAGTAGAGATCGCCACACATTTATCATATTCTGGCTTCCCTGTGCCTTCCATAATTCCAGGGATTGTTTTAAACTGACGGCGAACTTCTTCTACCATGGCCATTGCGGCCTCACCAACAGCTCTTATCGCTAAAGAAGAGAAGATAAAAGGAATCATTGCACCTACAAAAAGACAAGCCAGCACATTGGCTTTATAAATATCGATACCTGAAATACCAGCGACGCCAACAAATGCCGCAAAAAGGGCAAGTGAAGTAAGTGCTGCAGAGGCAATAGCGAATCCTTTTCCAGAAGCGGCTGTAGTATTTCCAACGGCATCAAGCACATCTGTTTTTTCACGAACATCTGGAGGGAGTTCACTCATTTCTGCAATACCACCTGCGTTATCTGCAATTGGTCCAAAAGCATCTATTGCTAATTGCATTGCGGTAGTTGCCATCATTCCGGCTGCGGCAATGGCTACACCATATAATCCTGCACATTCAAAAGATCCCCAAATACCACCGGCTAAAACAAGTATAGGTAAAAAAGTAGATTCCATTCCAACAGCCAATCCACCAATTACATTCGTTGCATGTCCTGTTGATGATTGACGGATAATAGATAATACCGGGCGTTTACCCATAGCGGTATAATATTCTGTAATGATGCTCATTAATGTACCCACAGCTAATCCAACCAGGATAGCCCCAATCACCCCATTTTGAGTAATCATTTTTACATTATCTTTTAACTCATTGGTGCTGATATCAGAATAATCTCTAAGCAGATAAAAGCCATTTTCTGGGAGTACAAATTTTACAAGAATTATGGATGCAATTGCAGTAAGTACAATACTGCCCCAGTTGCCCATATTCAGGGCTCTTTGAACAGTTGCTGTATTTACTTTTGCATTTTCGCTGATACGAACAAAAAAAGTGGCTATTATTGAAAAGATGATTCCAACACCGGCAATGAGCATCGGCAACAGTATTGTTGACATGCCATGAAAGTTATCATTCACTTTTGTTTCGGCACCCAATACCATTGTAGCGAGAACAGTAGCAACATAAGAACCAAAAAGATCAGCGCCCATACCGGCAACATCACCTACATTATCACCTACATTGTCTGCAATAGTTGCAGGGTTTCTTGGATCATCTTCAGGAATTCCAGCTTCAACTTTACCCACTAAATCAGCGCCAACATCAGCGGCCTTTGTATATATTCCACCTCCAACACGGGCAAATAATGCGATAGATTCTGCGCCAAGTGAAAAACCAGTCAGGATTTCGATGGCTTTTGTCATTTCCATCTGATTAAATATAGCATCTGAAGCAGAAGGAACAAAAACATTTAATAATACAATAAAGACAGCGCTTAGTCCGAGTACAGCAAGTCCTGCAACACCCAATCCCATAACAGCGCCTCCAGTAAAAGAAACATTTAATGCTTTTCTCAGACTGGTTCTTGCAGCTTGAGCTGTTCTGACATTTGCCTTTGTAGCTACTTTCATCCCAATATATCCTGCAGTTGCGCTCAAAACAGCTCCAATAATAAAAGCAATAGCAATACTCCAATGTGAATTTGGATTTGCCTGAGCCATTACGGCCAAAAGAATAGCTACAATAACAACAAAATAGCCCAAAACTTTCCATTCGGCCTTTAAAAACGCCATCGCACCCTCAGCAATATAAGTGCTGATTTCTTTCATACGAGGTGTGCCTGCATCTTGCCTGGACACCCAATTGAACTTAATTACTGTATAAATCAATCCAAGAATTCCCATTGCAGGAACGACATAAATCAAATTTTCCATAATAGTAGTTATGCTTTTTAGGTCGGCAAAAATAGGATAAAACAACTGAAATCTTGAAAATAGAACCTAAATAATTAGAATAGTAAGGAAGTATGTGGTAAAAAGCTGTTTTTATTATTCCGGTTTCAGATCGTAGAAAATCTTAATGAGGTTATTTTGATTCAAATCCGTTTCGATATAAAAAGACTTTCGCTTTTTACCATCGATTATTTCAAGTACAGAAGTATTAGGAATGATTGAGCCTAAATTCTCGGCGACAAAGGTGATTACATTAGGTCCAGGCTCTAAAGTAACGGTGATAAACTGAGGTCTTTTCAATACGGGAAAATTTTTTGTAATCCACTTGTCATTTATACTCAGTGAAATCGTATCGCCGTCTTCTACTGCATCATCCCAGATAGCAAAAGTAATTTGCTGCGATCTCGCAACAATACTTCCAATTAATTTGCTGTTTCTGTTTAGGCTTGATGGTTTGTTATTTAAATTATTTCCGTTATTATTTCCGGTGTTATTATTTGAAAGCGCTGTAGGATAGTTGTCAAACCGCGTAATGCTTCCTTCATCGAACTTGAGAAATATTTTTACAACAATAAAAGTTGCAGCGGTATTTTGTATTTCTTTAAAATCAAGAATTTTTTCAGTATTGTCAAACTGAATATTAACAGAAGAACTGGAGGCTCCATTTTTACCAAAGTCGTCAGCAAAAAAAACGAGAATATTCAAACCCGTATCCAGAATAAAGTCTTCATTGTCTCTGTTCTTTTTAGAATCGATTTGATCAACAATGTTATTCCCATTTAATTTTAAAGAGATAATATCCACATCATTGTTGTTGAGAAACTTAACGGAGCCATATTTTGTTTTTGCAAAAATGGTATCAACAATTCCAAAATAAGTGGGTGATGTTTTGGGTTGCAATATTTTTTGAGTGTTATTATCCACCCAAGGTTCATTATTTTGTTTTTTTACTATTATGGATTCGTTCTCAATAATTGAAAATAAGTTTTCTGCGAGTGGATAATGAATTTTAGGATAAGATTTTAGTTCAGGCATTTTTAATCCGATATTTCTGCCTGACCGGGTTAATATTCTGTTGAGTTCAAGAAAGGGGACTCCTTTAATATCTTTGCCAAAGTCCAAGGTGCCATTTAAAAGAGAAGTGATATTTCCCAAACTGAAAGGTGTTTCTGAAACAGCATATTTTTGAGAACTGATGGCTAACTGACGAGAATTTTTCTTTACCAGTAAGAGCTGATAAGTAGCATTGAAACTGTCTAAGGATATTCTTAATTGTGCAGGATAAAGGATGTTTTTTTCAGAAATGCCAATTTCCAAAGAAATATCTAATCCACTGATGGATTTGTTGACATCAGTGTGTGAAGTCCATTTGCCAGTGTAAATATCCTGTGCAATCAAATGGCTCAAAATAAAAATGCAGATCAGCGTTACAAAAAAAGGTTTCATTAGGAATGAAATTTAATAATAAGCCAAATTGTACTTACCTCAAAATCAGATTATAAATTTACTCAAATAATTCGAGTTTGTTCTTAGGTCTTTTTTGATCCTGCCAATTAAAGTTCTTTAAAAATCTAACAGCAGCAGGAATCTGATTCATAGGATACAAAGTGCCATCTACGTCATTGATGAATTTTATTCTGTTTATATTTTTACTTACAAAAATAATATCTATTACATCGCCTTTGCTTTTATTCATTCCAATATAAGCACTGTCGTCATCCTGAGGATAGAAGATACTTTCGGCAGGAGTGCCTTTTACTCTGATGTAATCTATGTTTCCATCTTTGAAAAAACCGTTTAAAGTTTTTCCGGCCATCTGATTATAAAGTCCTTCTTTGGTTTTATTTACAACGATAGCATTATTAAAAACATAAAGTTTTTTTGCTTGTTGCTTTTCTGTAAAAAGATACATCGTATCTCCACTTAATTGAGTATTGTTATTCCAGCAAACTGGATTCCCAAATAATTTAAAAGTAGAATCTTCACTAGAGTAATGCAAACTGTCGCTTATGGCTTGTAAAGAATCATTGAATATTTTTACATGATGAAAGCCAATGAAAAAACGGATGCTGTCTTTTGTTTTTTTATCGGAATCGATTTGAATTGTGTTCTTTAAGGTATCCGTAGGGTCTTTTTGATTAACAATAACACTGTCTTTAGTTCTTCTTCCCGAAAATAACGTGTCAGCAGAAATATAAGTGCTGTCGTCTTTTTGATAAAGTATCATTACAGGTTTTCTGGTTGCGAGAAAAGTGCTGTTTTTTTTATCAATCAAAAGTTGATTTCCAAGTACAATAATTTTGTTAACGCTGTCTACAAACTTTCCATTTCCTTCTATTTGAATCATGTTGCTTTTTTCATCAAAAGCTACTTTGTTACCACTGATAAACCTGGTGCTGTCTCTGAAAATAGTTTTCTCGAAAAAAACAGCTTCGCCGGTTTCCAGATTGTAATTCCCTGATTTAGTATCAATGATGCCGCTTTCAGAAATGATATGAGTAGGAGATATAAAGTAAGCATTTTTAAAAGCAGTATTGTATCTCAGACTATCCGCAGTCATATTGTATTTTGGATCTTTGAGATGAACATTATTTATAAAAAGAACGTCTTTTGTATCAGAGTAGTAGGTGGCTTCGTTGCTGGTAAGCACCGTTTTATCATTAATTACTTTCCCGCCATTTTTATATTGTGCAACGCCAGTTTTCAGATTGTATTCAAGATTGTTGGTAGTTATTTTTGCGCGTCCGTCTGTTAATTTTACATCATTTTGCAAATAAGCCATTTGTTCATTTCCTATATACTTCAAATACTGCGAGTATGTATTCACGGTATCAGCATCATTGATATGAACATTACCAAAAACTTCTGCAGTGCCCAGCCTCTTGTTAAGAACAATGCTATCACCTTCAAGAGTAGTGCTGCCTTGTTTTACTTTTGCATTTCCGGCAAGGGTTTGCAGGATGGTAGAATCGTTGATGGTAATTTGCCGGAGATTTCTGGCGTTAATAATTTCAATGGTTTTGTTGGTATCGGACGAAGGGGTAATAGAATAATTTGCCGCTTGTGAAAATGAATTATTGCTGAATATTATTAAAAAGAAAATAAAACCAATGCAGAAAAAAAAGGCGAATTTTTTTTTAATCTGAATGGGGGTTAAATTTTCGGAATGCTCCATAATTTCAATTAAAGATAAATTCCTTATTATCAGTTTTTACTTTTTAGATAAGGAGCGCTGATCGTATCAGGCAATGGTTCACTTAATGGCGTTTCATTTGATTTTTTTCCAAACAACGAAAGTGAAACATATCTTTTAGGATGCAGTCTTACATCATCAAGCAAAATATTTATTTTATTGCTGGTAGAGGTAAGGTTTTTGTATAAAGTAGGATCATTTAATAATAAGCCTACCGTGCCATCTTTACTATTTGTTTTATCCAGGGTGATTTTTAAACTATTAATTGTAGAATCCAGTGAAGTAAGCGTTTTTTGTAAATCAAGCGTTGATAAATGAGTAGATGTTTTGTCCAGATTATTTAATACTCCATTTATTTTTTCATTATTGGCTGCCAGATTTTCCGTAAAGGAATTAACGTTCTTAAGGGTTTTCGTTAGCGGACCTTTGTCTTTGTCGAGAATGTTTTGAAGTGATACGGAAGATAAAACAACAGAGGCTGTAATTTTATTCAGGTTTTCAATAGTGGCAGATAAATTTCTTTTATTATTTTCGTTTAATAAATTATTGGCATTCGTTAAAATAGAGTCAATTGAATTAATTGACTTCATCGCAGAGGATAATAAAGGATCAACTTTGCTGTTAATCATATTTCCGATAAAATCTTCACTGGGCGAAACGCTTATACTGTCGTAGCTTTTCAAATAAGTTGGTGCATCCCCAAATTTGATTTCTAATTTTGTAATACTTAATGGATTTGGAGAAACAATAGCAATGGAATTGGAGGGTATATTAATGACTTTATTAATTGAAATTTCAACCTTTATTTCTTTCATGTTTTTGTCGATGGTAATGGCATTTATTTTGCCAACCTCAAGTCCTTTGATGATTACAGGATTTGAAGTAGCTAATCCCTGTATGTCCTGAAATTTTGCGTAAAGAATTAAATTATTGGAGAATATTCTTTTCCCTTTTAGAAAGTTGAATCCAAGAACAAAAAGTACAACTGTGATTACACCTATGATTCCAATTTTTGTTTCGTTATTAATTTTCACCTGTTATTTTTTTTTATATGTCGAGGTATAAAACCGACAATTATTATTTGTTTGTTGATGCTGGGGATGTGTGATTTGTATTTTCAATTTGAGTTTTATAGCGAATAATGGAAGCGACTATAGATGCTGCCATTTGTTGCTGACCAGATTCGCTATTCAGAAATTTCTCATCTTCAGGATTGTTGATGAATCCAGTTTCAATTAATATAGCAGGCATATTGGTGGCTTGCAACACCCAGATTCCTTTTTGCCTTTGGTTAACACCTAAAGCAGGTCTGTCTGTTTTTTCAATTTCTTCATTTACCAAGGTTGCCAGACGGTCACTTTTTTCCTGATATCTTTTAGCGTAAATCTGAGCAATAGCCCTTCCCTCGGGAGTATTAAAATCAAAGTTATTAATAGAGGAATCGGCGCCGGCTTCAATTTGGTATTCACCTTCATTCTGGCCTTCCTCACTCATTATGGCCTTAAGTTTTTCACTTGTTTTGTGAGCAGCGAATATCCATACACTGGTTCCATTTCTTTCTAATGGTAACTTATAGTAGTCATAAACCGGTTCTACTGCTTTATAAGGAGTGGATATTTTTTTCTTTTTTTTGCCTTTTCCTTTGTAAGTGACCTTATATCGGGTTACCGTTCGTGTTCCAGTTTGTCTTCTGCCTGTTTTTAATGGCCCCGAATCAGCATGAATACAAATAAACAGGTCGCCTTTATTTTCATTTGCAATATTTGCTTTTTCGATAGGGGTTTGATAGATGTCAGCGGTTCGTGTGGGAACTACATTTATTTCAGGCAATTGTTTTTTTAATTCTTCTACAAGTTTCAGGGAAATAGCAAGAGTGACATCTTTTTCATTAGATCTCATTGAATGCTCATATTGTCCTATAGCACCAAAATCATCACCACCGTGACCAGCATCTACAATTATTGTTTTTAATTTCTTGGGTTGTTGGGCAAATGCGGAAATTGAAAACAAAACAAAACAACCAGCCAATAGGGTAAAAAACAATCTATGTTTTAACATGGATAACTCAGGTTTTATGAATAGGCCTTGCATTTGTAAAATTATTCACAAATACATTATTGTAATATGGTTATTTTTGCCCCTTATATATGAAGCAACGGCACAAAGGTAAGGCAAAAAATATATTAAGCGGGCTATTGGCATTTATACTTGTCATATTAACATTCTATTCTAGAGCAAACTTTATTTATCATTCTTTCGAAAATTATTCTTTTAAAATTTACGATACAATACCTGTAAAAACCAACTTCCTGGACACTTCTTCCCTAATCGAAAAAATAGGATCTCCAATTGTGGAAATGGCTTCAAATATTGATTCGACATTAAGAATATTAAAAAACGATACCCTCATAATCCCTAATAGAGACACATTTAATTTCAAGTCATCCAAAGACTCGCTTTCCGCTCCGGTAAATTACCATGCCGATGATTCAATGGTTTTTGATATCCCGGAAAAGAAATTGCTATTATATGGTAAAACTTCTAAAGTTAATTATTCGGACAATAAATTATCAGCACCTTTCATTCAGTTTGATCAGAGTACAAATACGGTTAAAGCATTCCTTATAAAAGATTCTACAGGAAAAGTGCTGGCTTATCCCAGTTTTATGCAGGCTGATTTTAAATCAATAAGCGACACTATTTATTTTAACATGAAAACCGGAAAGGGGCTTACCAAAGGCACCTATACACAGCAAGGGGAAATGTTTGTGTATGGAGAGAAAATAAAAAAAGTGGATGCAAACGTTTTTTATGCATTGAATGGCCGGTTTACCAGTTGTAATTTAGATACGCCTCATTTTGCATTCGTAAGCAACAAAGTGAAATTTATAAATAAAAAAGTGGCATTTACAGGTCCCGTTCATCCGGAGGTAGATGGAGTTCCGCTGCCCATTGTACTTCCTTTCGGAATTTATCCCTTAACACAAGGCCGGCACTCAGGATTTATTGCTCCCAACTTTACTGCAAATGAACAATTAGGTTTGGCAATGGAAGGACTGGGTTATTATAAAATATTAAATCCTAACTGGGATGTGGTAACCCGGGGGACTTTATATTCTTATGGCGGTTGGACATTTAATGTAAACCCCCGTTATTTTAAAAGATACAGATATCAGGGTAATTTTTCGTTTGACATGCAGCGATTTAAAACAGGATTTAAAGGTGATCCGGATTATTCATCATCAAAAACATTCAACATAAGATGGACACACAGCGTGGATTCAAAAGCCAGGCCAGGAGAAACATTCAGTGCCAATGTAAATGCGGGCAGCAGTAAATTTAATGCTCAGGTACCCAATAGCCCTGCGCTAAATTTTACCAATCAGCTTTCTTCATCTATTACTTTTACAAAAGCATGGAAGAATAAGCCTTTTAATTTATCTGCAAGTGCAAATCATGATCAGAATACCAATTCGAGATTGATTAATATCCGGTTTCCAGACTTATCATTTAATGTAAATACTCAGTATCCGTTTAGAAGAAAGGAAGCACTGGGGGAATATAAATGGTACGAAAATATTGGGATAGCTTTGAGTACCAACGCCCGCAGTCTGTCTTATTTTTATGATACGGCACATAATATTTCTGAGCAACTTAATAACAATTTTAAATGGGGCGCCAGTCATAGTGTGCCAATATCATTATCGCTTCCGTCATTGGGTGCGCTTCAGGTATCGCCTTCCGTTACCTATCAGGAAAGATGGTATCAGGAAAGATTTATTCGCAAGTGGAATCCCAGCCAACAGAAAGTAGATACCGTCATTAATAATGGATTTTATACAGCAAGAGATATGGGTTTTGGGATTGGCATGAGCACGAGGATATTTGGGATGCTTGGATTTGGTAAGAATAGCAAAGTTCAAGCTATTCGCCACGAAATCAGACCCAGCATCTCGGCTATTTATAAACCCAATATGAATGCGGCTAATTATTATACCACACAAATCGATACCTCAGGAAATGTGTCAAAATACAGTTATTATGAACGAAGTGTATTTGGTGCGTTTTCAGACAGTAGATTTGGAGGATTAAGCTTTGGAATTGACAATGTGCTTCAGATGAAAGTAAAAAATTTAAAGGATACCACTGCCGCATCAATGAAAAAAGTATCCTTGTTAGACGGGTTAAGCATTAACAGCAGTTATAATTTTCTTGCCGATTCATTCAGAATCTCGCCAATTAATTTATCAGCAAGAAGCAATTTGTTTGATAAAATAAATATTACTGCCAACGCACAATTTGATCCCTATCTATATAACAGTCAGGGCAGAAAAATCGACAAGCTGGTCTGGACTCAGCATCCAGTTTCTCTAGGTAGGCTTACCAGCGGAGGGGTCTCTTTGCAAAGTAGATTCAGCGGTGGCGAAAAATCAGGCAAAAAAGACAATTCACTTTCAAGTAAAAATTCGGTGAGCAATAATGTAATGGATGAAAATGAACAGGAAGCCAGTTATATGCACAATAACCCAAATGAATTTGTTGATTTTACTTCGCCATGGACGGCAGATATTTCTTATTCTTTGAGATTTTCTAGTACGATGTCTTACACAAATCCAGGAAAATTCGATACCAAAATAAATCAGGATTTCAACTGGAATGGCAACATTAGTTTAACACCAAAGTGGAAAGTAGGCATGTCGGGATCTTTTAATATCACCGAACACCAATTGGGCGTTTTGTCCGTTAATTTATCCAGAGATTTACATTGCTGGCAAATGAATATTGTCATGTCTCCAGTTGGGAAGTACCGTTACTTCAGTATTAATATCAGTCCTAAATCAAGTATGCTCAGAGATTTGCATGTTAACCGCACCAGATATTTTTATGATTTGTAGCCCCCTCAATCCCCCAAAGGGGGACTTTGATTGCGCCTTGCTGGGCTGCCTCAAAATAAAGTCAATTACATTCCATTATTACAAAATGCTTATTAAGTATACGCCAACAAAACATCCAAAATAAAACATAATCAAAGTCCCCCTTTGGGGGATTTAGGGGGCTTGTAGTTCTTTCCACATCAAATCAAAAACATTTTTATTTAATTCTTTTGCGTTTAGGCCTTCTGGTGATACTGGAGGAAGAAATGTAAGACTTAGCGATGTTGGGTAAAGGTATAAAAATTTATGAATCGGCATGGCTTCTTTTGTACCTCTGATGATACAAGGAATAATTGGTGTATTCGTTTCTACAGAAAGCCGGAAAGCTCCGTCGTAAAATGGTTTCAATATTTGGTCAGTTCGGTTTCGGGTACCTTCGGGATAGATGCACATGTGCATTCCCATAGACAATGTGCTTATCATCAATTCAAAACTTTTTTTTCTGCTTTGTTCATCATTGCGATCAATGAGAATTGCACCTCTTTTGTAAAAAAGGCCAAATAAGGGAACCTTTGAAAAAGAGGCTTTCCCTATTGTTTTATTAGCGCCTGGAGTATAAGGTGATGACAAAGGAACATCCAGTAATGTATTGTGATTAAAAACTACAATATAATTTTGTGATGCTTTGAAATTATCTTTTCCTTTTACTTTTAAATTGCAACCAATTAGAAAAAGCCAAACATTCATCCATATTTTTGATACACGAATAAAATAAAGCTGTCCTTTTTTTTCGTCCTTGTACAAATTAGAAATCATTGCAGGTAAAAGAATAAGCAGAAAACTAATTACAAAACTAACCAGTCCCCATAAAGCCCAGACTCTCGCAAAAATGTTTTTTATAAATTTCATGTCTTAATAATAGTTTGTTTTGGTCACATGATATAGCCTTTTTTATACCCGAGATTTCGGGGCAAGCTGTCCCTGATTGGTATCACAAGTTTCGTTATGGATATTTCATGGATTCAATTAATTTCCAGAAGTACAATTTATCAACAAATGCCTGATGTTTCAGTCAATGTGATCAATCAATAATTTCCAGTCGATAGGATTTAATCCCTGCTTTACAAGGAGTTCATTTGTTTTTGAAAAATGTTTACAACCATAAAATCCTTTATCGGCTGAGAAAGGAGAAGGATGAGCTGCTTTTAAAACAAAATGTTTATTCTGATCAATTAAGACTAATTTTTCCTGAGCAAATTTACCCCATAATAGAAAAACGACATTTTCTTTTTTATCAGAAATTGCCTGAATTACAGCATCTGTGAATTGTGCCCATCCGATTTTTGCATGACTGAAAGGTTCACCAGATCTTACTGTTAATGCAGCATTGAGCAACAACACTCCTTGTTGTGCCCATTTGGTTAAATTGCCATAACTGGGGGCAAGTTTAATGCCAATATCATTTTGAATCTCTTTGAAAATATTGACTAAAGAAGGGGGAGGTTTAACACCAGTTGGAACCGAAAAACTTAGGCCGTGAGCTTGCCCGGGCCCATGATACGGATCCTGGCCTAAAATCACCACCGTTACCTTTTCGAAAGGGGTTGTATTAAATGCATTAAAAATAAGAGGGCCTGGGGGGAAGCTTGTTTTACCCAAAATCTTTTCGGTTCTTAATAACATAATCATCTGCTGAAAATAATTTTTCTCAAATTCGTTTTCCAATGCAGATTTCCAGGAAGGATGAAGTTTTACATCCATTTTATTTTATGAGATTTAATATACAAAAAACCAGCCTTCTGTAAAAATAAATCAAACAGCGCAAATGAAGCGAAGTAGTTTTTTAAACAAATTACTTTATCTTCAAATGCTTTTATTAATAATTCATGAAACTTCAATTATGAAACTTCCTTCTTTTAATTATTTGTTATCCAATGCTCGAAAATCATTGATAAGATTTCCGCTAACATTACTAGCATCTACGATTGCAGTTGTTATTGGTATTTATTTGACAGAAAAAGAAAGTCATGTAAAAAACTTTTTTCCTTATATAAATCTGATGCTAACCGCAAGCCTTGGAATTCCGTTGTTTTTTAGTGCTACTATTATTTCAGGAAAAAAGAAATTGGATTCCCTAAAACATTGGTTACTGATGTTGTTAGTAACAGGATTGCTAACTGCGATTTATTTTACTTTACCCAACGCGGAATCTACCCATAATACGGCATTGCCATATATTAAATATGCGATTTACAACATTACCGCACATTTACTGGTTTCATTTATACCATTTGTATTCAGCAAGCAAATCAATGGATTCTGGCAGCACAATAAAATTCTTTTTATCAGAATATGGACGTCAGTTTTATTTTCGGGTGTCTTGTATATAGGATTGGCATTGGCGTTAGTGTCAATGAAGATGCTTTTCGAAATTAAAATTCATGAAAAATTATACTTTGATATTTATATTTTCATTGCGGGCATTTTTAATACCTGGTTTTTTCTAAGCGGTATTCCCGAAGATTTTGATCAGCTGGATTCAATTGAGGTATATCCTAAAGGACTTAAAATATTTGCTCAATACATTTTATTGTCATTGCTGGCTCTTTATTTAGTGATTTTATATTTCTATGGAGGGAAAATTTTACTATCATGGGATTGGCCCAAAGGAATTGTTTCCTATTTGATCATTTGCGTTTCAATACTGGGCGTACTTACTTTTTTATTATTGTATCCTTATGGGAACCAAAAAGAAAATGAATGGATTAAGAAAGCTTCAAAATTATTCTATGTGATTTTGATTCCTTTGTTAGTGATTTTATTCATTGCCATTTTAATGAGGATTGATGATTATGGGATTACCATCAAAAGATATGTGGTTTTCTTTTTGGGCATCTGGCTTTGTGTGGTTTGTGTTTATACAATTATAGGTAAAACCAATATCAAATTCATTCCGGTTTCACTGGCTATTATGTTGTTGTTGATATCATTCGGTCCTTGGGGGATGTTTTCTGTGAGTGAACATTATCAAGTAAAAAGATTAAAAGCTATTCTTGAAAAGGCCGCCATTTTAAAAGACGGAAAAATACAGAATGAATCGGTTTTCAATAAAAATAATGAAAGCGTAGCATTCAAAAATGAGAAATTACTTTCAGATTCATTGCACAATGAAGTGTATTCAATCTTGGATTATATGGATGATTTTCATGGATTTACTTCGATTAGAAGCTGGTATACGCAGAATATTGATTCTCTAGTTGATGCTAAAATGAAATCAAAAGAAAATAATTATTATAATGAAGCGGAAATTTATATGAATGCCATGGGACTTGAATACGAAAATCGTTATGAAACAGAAAGCGAGTATGTTAATTTCAATACAACCGGTGATGAAAAATTATTAAATGTAAAAGGCTATGATTACACCATGAGTTTTAGTGATTATAATTATAATGATGATGAATCCATTGTTTGTTCTTTCGATTTGGATTCGGTTTCTTATAAAGTAATATATAATTCTGATGAAAAAACACCTTTGATACTTGAAGCCGATGACCAGAAGATAGAATTGAAACAACAGCCTTTCAATTTGAATTTCAATGATATGTTGCAGCGTTTATTCAATGAAACCAAATCAGAAGTAAATGTTGCACCGGATAAAATGCAATTAAAAGCAATCAATAAAAAAATAGAAGTCAAATACCAAATCAATTCTTTGGAAGCAAAAAAAGATGGAGATAAATATAAGGCAAGGAGTATGTCGGGGAATATTTTTGTGAGGAGAGTGGATTAGAGCGGGGAAGAGCTGGATAGGCTGAAACTAGATACTGGAAAAGCAAACTTAAACTAATTCGCATTTTTGTTCCATAGGAACATTTCGTCTCTAGCCCGAAAAGAAGATTAATTTTCGTTCCATAGGAACGTTTGGTGATTTTGTGATGCGTTTGAATTAATATTGTAAGAATTTTAAAAAATAAAAAATGAGAAAGCAAGGTATTATTTCCATTTCTATTGGCGTTTTATGGTTGGTTGTTATGATATTTTTTGCCACCATTGGTAATTACCATTACGAAAGGGATTATGAATCCTATTGGAATCTGGCGGAAAAAGCCTCTACCATTCAGCAAAAAGCTGTGTATATTGATAAGTTCGTTTCGGAATTCAAAGGCAAAGGTTTTGACGGAGATTATAATGCTGTTTTTTTTAAAACACCTGATAACAGTTTCGACAAAAATATGGAAGCATTACAATCATTAAAAACACGCCTGGATGAAATTCAGAAAATGAATGTGGCTTCATTCGAATACCAGACAGCTATTCAGCAAATCACTGCTCAGGAACAAGGTGAGGCACAGGCTATGCTTGATGTGTTTTCAGGTATCTGGTGGAAAAATAGTTATATTTTTCTTTGGGATTGGGTAGCAGGAATAGAAATCATCTGTTCCATTTTGCTAATAGCTATAGGCTTTGTAAAAATCGGTGGCGGATTAAAGAAAATAAATCAGGCGATGAAAGATGCTGAACGCCAAAGACTGTTGAGTAAGTTGGGATAGAGCTGGATAAAGCTGGATAAAGCTGGAAGCTAGATTCTAGATACTGGATAAGCAAACTTAAACTAATTCGCTTTTTTGTTCCATCGGAACAATTTGTCTCTAGCCAGAAATGAGGTTTAATTTTCGTTCCGTAGGAACGTTTCGTGACATATTTTGAAGATGTACAATAAAAAAGGTCTTACGATTTGTAAGACCTTTTTTTGTGATCCGGATTGGATTCGAACCAATGACCCTCAGCTTAGAAGGCTGATGCTCTATCCAGCTGAGCTACCGAACCTCAGTGACTTGAATTTTGGGATGCAAATATAAGTCGATTTTTCATTAATAAATATTTTTAGACCGATTTTAATCAGTATCATTTAATTATGAACGGATTTTTATTGTAATCACCTGATTAATGTGCGTCTTCATTCTTTATTATTACGATTTTATTAGATTTTTTGATTATTGAAAAAAAAACCGCTGATTTATATGTATTTAGCCTTTATATTTGCAAGTATTAACCCAATTAATAAGTCTCGTGATACCTCGAGAAAAAAAAATTTTAAATTAAAACTAGCGTTTATGAAACAAAAATTAACATTATTGTTGTCATTCATGGTATTAGCAACATTTGCTTTTGCTCAGAAAGACAAAGGTTCTAGTAACAAAAGAAAACTCATTGGAATGCATTTTAATTCTATTGATGTAAACTCTCCTCAGGTTTGGAAAGATAACAGTGGCCCAAAAGCATTGGGTGGATTTAAAGAACAAGATTTAGGATTTTCATTATCTTATTGGCAAACAGTTGCCAAGCATTTGGATTTTTCTGCAAAAGCTACAATGATGTTCCATAACTATTCAGCTATTGACAGAAATACTTACACAACTAATTACAATCAAAATGGTGTTGAAATTGAACCTTCATTAAACGCTTATGCTTTCAATGACGAAAGTATGTTTAATGCATTTTTAACTGTCGGTGTTGGCGCTGGAATGTATAGCAAAAAGTTTGGAGCTTATGTTCCAACTGGAGTAGGCATGACTGCTAATTTAAGTAACAACAGTTATTTCATACTTCAAGCTCAGTATCGTTTTACTCTTACTAAAGATGTAATGAGAGATAATCTTTTTTATTCTTTTGGTATAGCACAAAATCTTGCTAAAGAAAAACCTAAAGTAGTTATTCCTCCACCACCACCACCAGTTGTTGATCGCGATAATGATGGAGTGTTAGACAAAGATGACAAATGTCCTGATGTTGCTGGATTAGCAAAATATCAAGGTTGTCCAATTCCTGATACTGATGGGGATGGTTTAAATGACGAACAAGATAAATGCCCTACTGTTGCAGGTACTGCAAAATATCAAGGATGTCCAGTTCCAGATACTGATGGTGATGGTATTAATGATGAACAAGATAAGTGTCCAACTGAAAAAGGTTTGGCTCGTTATCAAGGTTGTCCAATTCCAGACACTGATAAAGACGGAGTAAATGATGAAGAAGATAAGTGTCCTGCTGTTGCTGGTCCTGCAAGCAATCAAGGTTGCCCAGAAATCGAAAAAGCAGTTATCGAAAAAATAAACTTTGCTGCAAAAAGTATTCAGTTTCAAACTGGAAGTTCTAAATTATTAGCTGCATCAAACAAATCTTTAAATGAATTAGCAGCCTTATTAGCAGCTGATAATACATTGAAAATTGAAATTGATGGTTTTACAGACAATACAGGTTCTGCAGATAGAAACAGAGAATTGTCACAAACACGTGCAATGGCTGTTAAAGAATATCTTGCTGGAAAAGGTATCGACAGAACTCGTATGAATGCAATGGGCTTTGGTCCAGACAAACCTCTTGCTGACAACAAAACTGCAGCAGGTCGTGCAAAAAACAGAAGAACTGAATTGATAGTGAGCAATCATTAATCAACTCGAAAAATAGTAAAAACCCCGAAATTATTTTCGGGGTTTTTTATTAAACACAAATCTGAAAATTTAATAGTTTTATTTAATGGAAATCTGCATAGACTTTGATGGTACTTGTGTAACACACGAATATCCGGAAATTGGAAGATCAATAGGAGCCGAGTCGGTATTGCAAGAACTTGTAGCAAATGGACATCAATTGATATTGTTTACCATGAGAAGTGACAGAATGGTGAAATCAATGTTTGGGGATTATGAAGAGTTGTTTTTAACGGATGCGATTAACTGGTTTAAAAAAAACAATATTCCCTTGTTTGCCATTCAGAAAAATCCTGATCAGTCTAGATGGACAGATTCTCCCAAAGCCTATGCTCAATTATATATTGATGATGCGGCATTGGGTTGTCCTTTAATTTATCCGGAAGGAAATACAGAAAGACCTTATGCAGATTGGAATAAAATCAGAGCATTACTTGCAGAACAAAAATATTTATAAAAAAAATCAGGATAATTTTTTTACCAGATAACTTTCTATTGCATTACAAGGAACAAAAATCGGTTTTTCAATAATGGTTAATTGAAGCTGATTGCCAGCAACTAAATAAGTCCCGGAAACTGTATTTGACATAAGGCTTACATTGAAATTTCCTGCACTGGTATCCCCAATAAATGAACCTCCCTGAGATTCAACAGCTGACTTTGCTTTGTCTAGAATTTCTTCTGCAGAGCCTGAAAAATTAATATTAAAATTGCAAGTTGACATGATGTTTGTTTTTAAAGAAATAAATATTAAGAAGGTACAGCTGTTTCACTGTAGTCTTTGATAATGTTATATAAAGTATCCCTCTCAACTGGCTTTCTTTTGGATTGAGTGATAAGGGCTACTAATTGTTCGGTAGTCATCGTTGGTGTTTGTTCCTCACTTCCCGCCATTGAATAAATTTTTGTGGAGTCATCAATGGTGCCATCAATATCATTTACACCAAACGAAAGTGAAAGTTGAGCATTTTGTCTGCCCAGCATTGGCCAGTAGGCTTTAAGGTGAGGAAAATTATCCAAATAAATTCTGGCAATAGCATACATACGCATGTCTTCAGTGATGGTAGATTCATTTACATAACTCATATCGTTATTGGCATTGCGAAATTTAAGAGGTATGAAAGTGTTGAATCCATTTGTTTTATCCTGTAAATCTCTCAGCTTTCGCATGTGGTCAATTCGGTGTTCGTATTTTTCAATATGACCGTAAAGCATAGTCGCATTACTGTGCATTCCTAATCGATGAGCAGTTTCATGAATTTTCAGCCATCCTTCTCCACTCACTTTATCTCCCGCAATTAAATCTCGTATCTCAGGATGAAAAATTTCGGCACCACCACCAGGTAATGATTGAAGCCCGGCATCTTTAAGTTGCTGAAGCCCTTCCTCAACAGTAAGCTTTGCTTTGCGAAACATATAATCCAATTCTACCGCAGTGAATCCTTTAATATGCAAATCAGGTCGGTGTGTTCTGATTTTAAGTAACAGCTCTTTAAAATAATCCATATTCATTTTGGGATGTACACCGCCAACAATATGGACTTCAGTTATGGGCTTGTCATCATAACGCTTAACTATATCTACCATTTGATCTATACTCAATTCCCATCCTTCTTCTTTATGAGCATATAACATAGAATAAGAACAAAATTTACAACTGAAAACACAAACATTAGTAGGTTCGATATGGAAATTTCTATTAAAGTAAGTAGTGTCTCCGTGCTTCTGCTCTCTGATGAAATTAGCTAATGTGCCTACAAAAGATAAATCGCCATTTTCGAAAAGATAAAGGCAGTCTTCGTCAGTAATTCTTATGCCCTCACTAACTTTTTTTGCAATAGAATTAAGTGTAGTGTCTGTTGAACGCTTCATTAATAATTCTGTGATATTATTCATTTCAATTTTTTTACAAATTTACGCTCATTGAAAGTTAATCTTGTTGATTTTTTGGATTTTAAAACATAATACAAAATGTTGATGTTTAGAAATAATTTGCCTTTTCAAAAAAAACGGTAACTTCGACTTTCAAAATCCAAAACTTCAGAACGATGACCATTAAGTTACGTCTTACTATTTTGAGTTTTCTACAGTTTTTTATTTGGGGATCCTGGTTAATTTCAACAGGAGGTTATTTATTTTCAATAAAAGTTAATGGACTGCAACCTTTTCATGGAGTTGAAATTGGAGGGATTTATTCTACGTTGGGAATAGCCTCTTTATTTATGCCTGCCTTATTGGGGATTGTTGCAGACAGATGGGTTAATGCCGAAAAGGTTTTAGGCTACAGCCATTTTTTGGGAGCCGTCTGTCTTATAGCCGCTTCATTCATAAATGAGCCTGGAGTTATGTTTTGGGTGATGTTACTTAATTCTATGGCCTATATGCCAACAATATCGTTAAGCAATTCTGTTTCCTATAGAATTTTGGTTCAATCGGGTTATGATGTTCAAACAGTATTTCCACCGATAAGAGTATGGGGTACAATAGGATTTATTTGCGCAATGTGGTTTGAAGATTTATCTGGATTTGGCCGTACTAACTTGCAGTTTTATGTCGCTGCGGGTTCCGCAATTATTATGGGGATTTACTGTTTAAGCCTTCCTAAATGTCCTCCCGTTGGAAAAAGCAATAATGAAAGTCTTGCTTCAAAACTTGGACTCGATGCTTTTGTTATTTTAAAACAGGAAAAGATGTTTGTCTTTTTCTTTTTCTCTATGTTACTAGGTGCAGCACTACAAATTACCAATACTTTCGGAGGCAGTTTTTTAAATGACTTCAAAACAGATTATCCGGATTCATTTGTTGTTAATCATCCATTGGTCATGTTGTCGTTGTCTCAGATTTCCGAAACCCTTTTTATCTTAACGATTCCTTTCTTTCTCAAAAGATTTGGTATTAAGGTGGTGATGATTTTCAGTATGCTAGCCTGGTTTTTACGTTTTGGCTTGTTTGGAATTGCTGATCCCGATGGAGGTTTTGTGTTTTTATTAATGTCTATGATTGTTTATGGAATGGCTTTTGATTTCTTTAATATTTCAGGCTCTTTATTTATTGAAAAGGAAACGCCTTCAAATATGAGAGCAAGTGCACAGGGCTTGTTCATGATGATTACAAATGGCTTTGGTGCCATCATTGGTGGATTGGGAAGTGGCTGGGTTGTTGATGAATTTACCGTCAACGGAATAAAAAACTGGCCTATGATCTGGTTCTCATTTGCAGGGTATGCACTTGTATTGGTTGTGTTTTTTCCTTTACTGTTTAGATATCGTCACTTTCCTGAGAATAGTTTGGATTCTTTGAGTAGCAACAGTAAACGAAACTAATAATATTCTTTTTTTACTGAACTTTTAAATTGCTGTTGTCGATATTTCCTTTTTCATCCAGCAATGGTTTGGGCATTGGCGTTTTTCCCTCAGGAGTTACATTGTCGAAAACCTTTGGAATATATACCCAGGTGGTTCCATTCCATTTAAAACCCTCATAGTCGCCATCCCCAACTAATGTCCATTTCTTTTTAGGCTCGTTTGATTCAGAAACAAGATGTTCCATTATAATCATATTCATTTCCCTATCGAAAGTTAATCGTGGACCTGCTTCTTTTTTGAATTCCATGATATGTCGGGCACGTTGCTGAGATTGTGAACTGTCTTTTCTGAAATCAAAATAATTGCCTCCAAAAATAGGCTCTTCATTTTCGAAATGTAAAACCTCGATAAATTTCCGGTTGCAACGAATGTTATCTTCATCGAATCCCAAAAGGGTATAAATGGATTTGTCTTTTGCTTTATTCAAAATTATTTTATAATAAACGGCGCCCATCCATCCATAGTTATTGGCTATTGTATCTTGTATCTTTTGTGTGTTTTCGGATTTGTCAATCAATGGAAATAATTTTAATGAGCCATCGGCTGTATTCATTTGAATCGCACCATGCTGACGGATAATATTGTCATCAATAATCAATTGCCAGGTGTATATTTTAAAAAGGCTGTCTGGAGAGTAGAGCTTGGATATAGTAAATAAAGAATCGAAAGGGTAGTAAAATGAATTTCTTGTTTTTAACGCACGTACAAATGTTTTTGTAAAAATACTGTCTGCCTTAAAACGATCTGATGCATTTATTCCCTGTATCAAATCAATGGAAGGTTTTTTCATCGAGTCTTCCTGGATTTTTAATCGATTTAAATCTTCTTTACTGATATGCTGTGCGTGAGCAGAAATAAATAAACAAAAAAATACAGAGGTGATTAGATATGATTTCATCCCATAAATTTAATGAACAAAAACTGGCATTGCTTTAGTTTTTTTCAAAAAATCATAATTTAACTAAAGTCGTTTTTTTAATAAATCAGCAAAGTTTTGCAGGGAGTTAAGGTAAAGATCAATTCGAGGGTCTTCAGAACTAACTTCAGGTCGGGTGGTAGAAAGAAAAACAGTTAAGATCCCGAGATTTCTGCCAAATTCCATATCTCCAAGGGTATTGCCAATCATAATCGATTTTTTAAAATCAATTTCAGGGAATTGTGCTTTTGCTTTAAGTCCCATTCCGGGATTGGGTTTTCGGTATGGGCTCTGCTCATCTAAATCCGGACAGAAATAAACTTCATCAATATGCCCGCCTGCAGCTTTGATTTGGGCTTTCATATTCTCATGGATAATTTCCAGATCACTTAATAAGGTTAATCCTTTTCCAACACCTTTCTGATTGGTTACTACAACAATCCGATTGAATATGCCGGAGAAGATTTTAATAGCATCCAGCACGCCTTCATAAAAAACAAATTCATCCCAGTTGTGAATGTAATCCAATGGCTTTTCATGATTGATTACACCATCTCTGTCAAGAAAAAGTGTCCATGTTTTATCTATATTTTTAAAAGGAATCAATTTCGTTGTTTGTTGTTTATGGTTTTTTGTTTTTGGTTTGTGGCGTGTATTTAAAAACATAACAATAAACAACAAACCATAAACAAAAAACATATTTTAACTCAGTTCTATACCTGCTCTTTCAAAATCTTCAGGTATTCCGATGTCTATAAAATATTGATCTTGAATTAAACCCATCATTCTTTGGGAAGTAACATATTTTTCAAGATAATCTTTTTCAAATGAAAATTTATCCGGGAAAGTCAGTTGTAAAAATCTATTTACATTCAACACATAAACGCCTCCGTTGATAAGTCCTTCGGTGTAATATTTCTTTTCATTAAAAGACTCCACGAAATTGTCTTTATTGATTTCCACAACTCCATAACGATCAAAATTGTGCATGGGTTTTAATGCAAGAGTACAATCGGCATCATGCTGATGATGAAAAGTCATTAATGTTTCAATATTAACCTGGAACATTGTATCTCCATTCAAAATCAAGACTTCTTTATTACTTGCTTTTTTACAAGAGAGCAAGATTGCTCCTCCAGTGCCCAAAGGTTCTTCTTCCAATGCAATTTTATAATTCAGATGGGGATATTCTTTTAATAGAAAGGCCTCAATTACCTCGTGCATATATCCAAGTGAAAAAATAAATTTAGTTACACCTTCTTTCAATAAATAATTAATCAGGTATTTTAAGAAAGGTTGCCCTGCAATTGGGGCCATACATTTGGGCAAATCAGGAACCGAAGAACGCAAGCGTGTACCTAATCCCCCGGCGAGAATGATGCATTCATAATTTTTTTCCAGAGTTAATTCCGGTCCTTTTTTTAATGGATTTTCAGGAATCATAAAATCAGGTTGTTGTATTAAAGTATTGCTCTTCTACAAGTTGACAAATGATATGTCCAAGTAAAATATGGCTTTCCTGAATTCTCGGAGTATCCGTAGAGGGAACATTCAAAAGATAATCACTAAGGTCTTTCATTTTTCCACCGGTAGCGCCTGTCAATCCAATGGTAATCATGCCTTTTTCTCTAGCCATTTCGAAAGCTTTAACAATGTTGACACTATTTCCTGAAGTGCTTAATCCAACAAGCACATCACCTTTTTTACCAATTCCTTTTATGATTCTTGAATACACCACATCATAACTGTAATCATTAGCTACTGCGGTTAAATAAGAAGTGTTTACATGCAACGCTTCTGCAGGTAATGCATCTCTGTCTGTGTAAAATCGTCCACTGAATTCAGCGGCTAAATGCTGCGCGTCAGCGGCACTTCCGCCATTTCCACAAAACAACACTTTATTTCCATTTTTAAAGGCATTTACAATATCGGTTACACATGATGACAATGTATTTATTATCGTTTCATCATTTAGTAATTGAGATTTTACATCAATAGATTCCTGTATGATTTTCTTTATTTGGTTGCTCATTTATTTAAATTTTTACTTTTTAATTGTCATTACACACTCCAGCTCGAAAGTCCATATTTGGTAAACGTATAATTTTTCACTTCGCCACCGAATTTCTGTAAGGCTTCTTTTACAGCATAGTTCGTATTCCCCGGGCAATAGAAAATCATGAAACCTCCACCACCTGCACCACTTATTTTTCCTCCGGTAGCGCCTGCTTTTTTAGCTGATTCATAAATTTCTTCAATGGCACTGTTGCTGATGTTTGCGGCCATTTTTCTTTTTTGTTGAAAACCAAAATCAAGTATTTCTCCAAATTCAGAAAGCTTGCCTTTAAGTAAAGCCTCCTTCATCATTTTTGCCTGCTCCTTTAGCTGATGCATAGCGTCTATACTTTTTTCATCTTTACTAGTTACATTTTTCACTTGCTCTTTTATTATTGTAGCACTTTCTCTTGAAGTAGCGGTAAAATAAAGAACGAGATTGTTTTCCAGCTCATGTAAATAATGAGAACGGATTCTTAATGGATTTACAATGACCTTATCATTGTCGTAAAATTCCATAAAATTCACACCTCCAAATGTTGCTGCGTATTGATCTTGGCGTCCGCCTGCTAATCCTAAATCATATCTTTCAATTTCATATGCTAGATGAGCGATATCATAATCACCCAATGGTAATTTAAGCATTTCAACAAAGGCACCCAGTATTGCCACTACTAAAGTAGAAGACGTTCCTAAACCCGATCCTGCTGGGGCATCTACAAAAGTAGAAAGCCGGAATCCTGAATCAGGGAATGAGAAATCTTTTTTTACCCGGTTGTAAACTCCTTTCAATAAATCGAGTTCCCCATTAATAGGAAGCTGGGAACTGAAATCAAAAATTTGAATTTCTTTACGATCAAGTGCTTCAACGATAATTTTTTTATCATCGAGAGGTTCAATATTTGCGTATGCAGACAATGAAATCGTAGCATTTAAAATGGCGCCTCCATATAAATCACAATATGGACTTACATCAGTTCCTCCTCCAGCCAAACCGATTCTTAATGGCGCTTTACTTCTGTATATCATATGGGTTGCAAATTAGATAATTTAGTTGATTTGAGAAGTGCAAACAAGATGAATTTTGACGCGTATGAAAATAGGGGAAAATGGTAAATCTGGCTTTAATGTTGCTTTTTTGTGATTTAGGATCCTTCTTATTAAAATTCCGAGAGCTTAATAATTTCATTGACCATCACCTCCCAGCTGTATTTCTTTTTTTCTTCAATTAAGTCAAGCAAAAAATGTTCATTCCCGAGAATAAAAAACTCATTTATTTTATCAGCAATAGATGCTGGATTAGGCTCGGCCACCAAACCTACTTTTCCATCAGGAACCAATGATGGTAATCCACCAACATTTGTTACAATCATCGGAATTTCAAAATGATAGGCTAGAGGAGTGACGCCACTTTGGGTTGCGTTTCTATAAGGCTGTATAACGGTGTCGGCTGCACATAAAAAATATTTCACTTCACTGTCTGGAATAAAATCAGTTCTTAATATTAGTTCATTTTCAATATTTAGATTTTTTATCTGCTCATCATAAATTTTTCTGTCTTCATAAAATTCTCCGGCAATCAGAAATTTTATATTACTAATTGCATTCCGGTCTTTTAGTAATTTAATGGCCTCAAATAAAAGATCAAGTCCTTTATATTTTCTGATGAATCCAAAAAAAAGAACAATTTTGTTTTCATTCGTCAGGCCTAGTTTTTTGCGTGCTTCTTCTTTAGAAACTTTTTCTCCGAAATTATCATATAAGGGATGAGGTACAAATGATGTTTTTTTGGAGGGATCCCAATCATTCATATCCTTCAATACTTTTTTACTCATGGTAATAAAAGCGTCCACAGGTTTGATAAAGTAATTGGTGAATGCATGATCTCCAATTCTTTTTTCATGTGGGATAATATTATCAGCAATGCAAACGATTTTCGTGTGTTTATTTTTTCTGACTATTCTTAAAATAGCACCCAGACAGGGCCCCATAAAAGGTAGCCAATAACGAACTACAATAATATCGGGATTTAATTTCCTTAATTTTCGTCCAACTTTAATCCAGTTTAAAGGGTTGACTGAATTTATTTCAGCATGAATTTTCAAATCCGCAGGGGCAGGTTCGGTAGAATACTGAGTAGTGCCGGGAAATAAAAAGTCAGGGTACTGAAGTGAAAATGTAAATATTTCGGCTTGATGATGTTGTTCAATAAAAGCTCTTGCGAGCCTTTCATTGTAAGAAGCCAGTCCGCCTCTTAGCGGATGGGCCGGTCCAATGATGATGATATTTTTAGATGTTGATGACAATTGCAGGATATTGTTTTATAATCCCAGTTTTTGTTCAATCAAATAATGATTTCTTTCAGAAGAATTTCGGGCAATTAATTCGCCAATAAATCCGGAAAGAAATAATTGTGTTCCCATAATCATTGCCAATAAAGCAAAAAAGAACAAAGGTCTTTGTGTCATTCCAGTGACCTCAAAAAAGAATTTGGAAACCGATAAATAAATAAATATTGTAAATCCAAAAAGAAAGAAAAGTGTGCCCCATAAACCAAAAAAGTGCATAGGACGTTTTCCGAATTTTCCAACAAAGAAAATAGTCATTAGATCCAGAAATCCGTTAATAAAACGATCCCATCCAAATTTAGTTACTCCAAATTTACGGGCCCGGTGTTCCACCACTTTTTCGCCTATTTTTCTGAAGCCTGCCCATTTAGCCAGCACTGGAACATAACGATGCATTTCACCATAAACCTCAATGCTTTTTACTACTTTATATTTGTAAGCTTTTAATCCGCAATTGAAATCATTTAATTGTATGCCACTCATTTTTCTAGCAGCGGCATTGAAAAGTTTGCTGGGGATATTCTTGGTGAGAGTATTATCGAATCTTTTTTTCTTCCATCCACTCACAATATCAAAATTACCTTCAAGGATCATTTTTCTTAATTCGGGGATTTCGTCAGGACTGTCCTGCATATCAGCATCCATTGTAATGATGACTTGTCCCTGTGCCGCTTTGAATCCTTCATTTAATGCAGCACTTTTTCCATAATTTCTTTGAAATCTTATTCCTTTAATATTTGAATTCGCAGAGCGTAGTTGCTCAATTACATTCCATGAATTATCAGTACTCCCATCATCAATCATAATGATTTCATAACTCAGGTTATTTTCGTTGACCACTCGCTCAATCCAGGCAGATAGCTCTGGAAGTGATTCGTCTTCATTGAAAAGTGGAATGACAATGGTAACGTCCATTTTATTCGGTTTAGTCTTGGTTTATAAATTTATACTGCTAAAGTAAGTTATTTTTTTTTGCTGAAAACATAAGAAGTAATACCACTGATAATTGTGCCTAGAATCAAAAAAGTAAAATTGTAAAAGGAAAGGATCAGCGGTACAAAATAATTTCGCCATTGCGCAGCATTGTCATTAATTTCTTTAGCCGTTCTGTTTCCTTCTTTTAGCAACAATGCTTTATTATTTACAATGAAATTTTCGTATTCATAAGGCAAGGGATAAATCTTATAGAAAATGAAAGAATATAAAGCCATAAAAAAAGTAACCACAATGAAATTTTTAAATCCCTCATTAAATAAATCTTTGAATGTAGCCTCATTGTTGGTTTTTTTGTAATCTTTAATTGTCCATAATAATCCAACAATAAAAATCGATATAATAATATATCTGCTGAGGTATAAATTTTTGGGTTGCAATAAATGATAGAAAATAAAAGAGAGCAGTATCATTAAAAATGAAATAACAATCCCTTTGTTTTTTGCACTGATTTTTTTCATTTTTATAAATATTATTTTAAGGATAGCTTGAATTTGCTTTTAATAGGCTGTTTAAAAATGCGGCTATGCATTTTTGATAGTTAATTAACCGAAAGCTTTCCTTTGTTGATTATCGCGATAACTTTGCCTTTAAGTTCTTTACCAATAAAAGCATTATTACCCGATTTGGACTTTATGAATGTTTTGTCGAAAATGTATTTCTCGTTAGGGATAAATAAGGTTAAACAAGCAGAAGTGTTCACGTTAATTTCGGGCAACTCAATTCCGAATATTTTTCTTGGATTAACAGTAAGCATATTGATGAGTTTTTCTAAATCATTGCTAACACTATTTAACACGCCGAATATACTCTCCAGTCCAATCATACCATAGTGTGCATTTTCGAATTCGCAAGTCTTGTCGTCCCAGTTTAATGGGATATGATGAGAAGCGACACAGTCAATCATTCCGTTATTAAGAGCTTCCCGAACAGCTAAAAGATCATCGGCTGTTCTTAATGGTGGGTTTACTTTTAAATGAGTATCGTAAGTTGTCAAATCGTTTTCAGTGAAATAAATATGATAAGGAGTAACTGAGCAGGAAATCTTCAAGCCTGCTTTTTTTGCTTGTGTAATAAGATCGATTGATTTTCGGGTAGATATGCCTGTTATGTGCAACTGAGATGAAGTATATTTCAGTAATTCAATATCTCTGGCCACCATTAATTCTTCTGCGATCGCAGGTTTCCCGGGTAGTCCAAGCTGTGTGCTGGTAATTCCTTCGTTAATCAGTCCATGATTTGAAATGGATAACTCATCGGGAATTTGGATAACTACAGCGTTATTGGCTAATACATATTGAAGCGCCTTTATCATCAGATTGGGTCCCTGAATCGAGTTTAGTCCATCCGAAAATGCGATAGCACCACTTTCAAACATATCGTACATTTCTGCTAATTCTTTTCCTTCTGCATTTTTGGTTATGGCGCCAATGGGATAAATGTTTACAGGAAATGCTGCTGACTTCTGAATAATATATTCAATTTGAGTTTTAGATGAAACTACAGGAAGCGTGTTGGGTAAAATCATCACATCCGTATATCCTCCAGCAGCAGCAGCACCAGCACCAGTTTCCAACGTTTCTCTTTGCTCAAGTCCGGGATCCGAAAAATGGGCGAAAATGTCCATCCAACCAATACTTACATGTAGATCATGAACGCTGAATGTATGATCGGCAATTTCATCAATATGGTCATCGATTTTTTGTATGATTCCTCCAGAAATGAAAATATCTTTTACGGAGTTGTTGTAAGGAGAACCCTGACAAATAATGTGTGCTTGTTTTATTAAAACCTTCATTACTGCTATAAGATTAGGCAAATATCAATAAAAATAATGACTATTCAATCAAAAAGAAGGTCATTTTAAGTAAGATTACTTAGCCGAAACAAGTAGTTAGACCGAATTTTAGAATTTACAATCAAGGTCATTGTTTAAATCCAACCGCACTTTATATTTTTACATAGGAATTAAGCAATACCAATTCCAATACCTCTGAAGCCATAACCATTTAAACCTAAGAAAAACCAAAACCTAACAAAAGAGTTCCAATCCTATTTTACACCGTTAGAGTAACTTGCCAGAAATCATATAATTGAACCCTGATTTTTTCGGGGTTTTTTTATTTCAAGAGGCTAATAAAAAAAGCCGTTTCAATGAAGAAGCGGCTTTTTGAAAAATTCGAACGATAATTTTTTATCTGCCCATCCAGCCACCGTCGATGGTTAAAATGGTTCCATTTACATAATCAGAAGCAGGTGAGGAGAGGAATGCAAATCCACCAGCCATATCTTTAGGATCGCCCCATCTTCCTGCAGGTATTCTTGCCAGTATGGAAGCATTACGGTCTTTATCAGCTCTGAGCATCGCGGTATTTTCTGTGGCAATATAACCAGGCGCGATGCCATTTACGGTAATACCAAATTTTGCCCACTCATTGGCAAAAGCTTTTATCAATGAAGCGATAGCGCCTTTACTTGCAGCATATCCAGGAACATTTATTCCGCCCTGAAAGCTTAGCAGGGATGCGGTAAAAACGATTTTGCCATATCCATTCTTAATCATTTGTTTGCCAATTTCTCTGGTGATGATAAATTGAGCATTCAAATTGATATCAATGATGGTGTCCCAAAATTCATCGGAATGTTCGGCAACAGGAGTGCGTAAAATATGACCTGCGTTGTTAATCAGAATGTCTATTCGCGGATGATCTTTTTGAACATCATTAAGAAATTGATAGAGAGAATCTCTGTTGGTAAAATCAGCATTGTAAGCATAGAATTTTCTTCCTGCATCATTTACTGCTTTTTCAACGTCCTGTCCCGACTCTTTCATTTTGCTACTTACGCCAATGATATCGGCGCCATTTTCGGCAAGAGCAATTGCGATTTCCATTCCTATTCCTTTATTACAACCTGTTACGATGGCTAATTTATTATCTACTCTGAAATTAATCATAGTGTGGAATTATTTTAGATTCATAATATTTACCGGATCCATGTCGGTGAATGAAATATTTTCACCAGCCATTGCCCAGATAAATGAATAAGAGGAAGTAGCAACGCCACTATGAATACTCCATGAAGGAGAGACAATAGCTTCTTCGTTATTCAAAAATAAATGTCTTGTTTCGTGTGGTTCACCCATAAAATGAATGATACGCTGAGATTCTGGAAGGTCAAAATAAAAGTAAGCTTCCATTCTTCTGTCGTGTAAATGAGGAGGCATAGTATTCCAGATGCTTCCTTTTTTGAAGTTAGTAACGCCCAACATTAGTTGACAACTTTTCAAGCCTTCTGTATGAACATATTTATTTATAGTTCTGTGATTTGCAGTTTCTGCAGAACCCATTTCTGCAGGAGTCGCATCAGTGGCCTTCATTAGTTGGATGGGGTGTTCTGCATGTGCCGGACAAGAGAAGAAAATAAATTTTGCTTCACTGCCAGAAAACTGCACATCTTTAGATCCTTTGCCGATATATAAACAATCCAGTTTATCCAGTTCGTATGTCGTTCCGTCTACAGCAATACTTCCTTTTCCGGCAATATTGATGATCCCCATTTCTCTTCTTTCCAGAAAGAAATTACTTTTCAGCTGATCGTAATTGCCTAATGTTAATGCTCCGCTGGTTGGTTTTGCAGCGCCAACAATCATTCTGTCGTAATGGGTATAGGCGCAATTAATTTGGCCATGATGCACAAGCTTGTCTAATAAAAATCTTTCCCTGATTTGTTCTGTATTGTATTTTACAAAATCTTCGGGATGAACGGTGTGAATAATTCTCATTTGATGTTATTTTTTTAATTAAAGGATAAGTGATAAATATTTGATGATAAAATTATACAGAATAAAAAATAGCTTTAGCTTCTCTTCGATGATTCTCTGATGAAAAGTTTGGGTTTGAAGATTATTTCTTTATCAGACATGTCTGTTTCGCTGTGTATTAATTCTAAAAATACTTTTGCGGTGGCTTTGCCAATTTCAAATCCATACATTTCTACACTGCTGATAGCAGGGGTAAGTAATTTGGTAATGGGTTCATTGTTGAAGCCAACTAAGCCAATGTCTTTCGGCATTTTTAATCCGGCTTCTTTAATAGCCAGCATTGCACCAATGGCTAATCTGTCGCTGATGCAGAATATTGCATCTGGCCTCTGTTTCATTGCTAGCAATTCTTTAGCGGCTATGTATGCATATTCCTGATTGAAATCACAATGAATGATAAAGTTCTTGTCTGTTTTAATTTTGTTTTGCTTTAGGGTTTGCAGGTAACCGTCTTTTCTTTCATTGCTGATACTGAGATTTTCGGGGCCTGCCAATAATGCAATCTTTTTATATCCCTGATCAATCAAATGCTGAGTAGCAATTCGGCCACCTTCAAAATTATCTAATCTGATTTTAGGAGCATTGATACTATTTATAACGCGATCAAATAAAACCAGTGGTTTTTTCTTTACCTGAATTTTTTTTATGTGTTCAAAAATCATGGTTTCACTCGAAACTGAAATGATGAATCCATCTACAAGACTGTCGAGTAATCTTTTGGTGTTTACAATTTCTCTTCCAAAGCTTTCATCACTTTGGCAAACCATTACCGTATAGCCGGCTTCTAATGCTACTTCATCAATACCTTTTACCATTGTGGCTAAAACATAATCAAGATTAGGGATAATTAAACCAATGGTATTTGTTTGTTTTTTAAGCAGACTCAATGCCAGCATATTAGGCTGGTAATCCAGTTCTTCGGCTAATGCTTTCACCGCTTTTCTCGTTTCTTCGCCAACATCCGGGGCGTCTCTTAGCGCCCGGCTTACTGTTGAAGTGGACAATCTCAGTGCTATTGCAATGTCTTTTATTGTAATTTGCCTTTCCATAAAGGGCTAAAATTATGATATGTTTCTGACAATGTTTCATAAATTACCGGCACCCTTTCCGGCATCGTTGCCATACTTATTGTTTTGTTTATTTTTAGTATTAATATGATTATGGTGAATATTATCTAAGATATCACCTAAAATATTGAATAAAATAAAACAATGTTTATCGTTAATTCTTTATTAATTACGGATAATATTACATTAGCAAGGACTATTTAGGAGAACTCAAAAAACACGGAGCATTAATTTTAGCGGACACATTTTTAAAAGACTAAACTTTGAATGGTAATTTTGATGGCGATTAGATAAATGAAAAAAGTACTGACCATATTAATCTTTAGTTCACAGCTAATCAATGCTCAGGTACATCCTGTTGCTTTTGCTACAAAAAAAGACCTGAATTATGTGGTCAGTAATTTAAAATCAAATGAATTATTGAATCAGTCATTTGTAAATATCAAAAAGGAAGTGGATCCTTATTTATTAAAAGATATAGATGTGCCTTTTCCAAAAGATGCAGCAGGAGGATATACTCATGATCAGCATAAATTTATTTATAACTTAATATTCAATTCGGGATTGATGTACCAGATTACAGGGGATGAAAAATATGCACTGCTGGTGAAGAATGTTTTAATGAAATACACGTTATTAAATCCTACTTTAAAAAATCATCCGCAGGCAACAAGTTCATCTCCGGGAAGATTGTTCTGGCAGGCGCTTAATGATGCTAACTGGCTGGTCTATGCTGGAATGGCTTTTGATCTCGTTAATAATTTCCTTACAAAAGACGAAAGGAAAATCATAGCGGATAAGGCATTTGCTCCTATAGTAAATTATTTTGTGACGGATCAAAAAAATTGGTTCAACCTTATTCATAACCACGCCGTATGGGCATGTGCAGGAGTAGGCATTGTAGGCATTGCATCTGATAACGACGATTATATCAACATGGCATTATACGGAACTGAAAAAGATGGCAAGGCTGGATTTCTTGCTCACCTTGATGGATTATTTTCTTCTGATGGATATTATAATGAAGGACCTTACTATACCCGTTATGCGATTTTGCCTTTTTATCTTTTTGCAAACGCAATCAATCATCTAAAACCGGCTTTGAAAATATTTCAATACAGAGACAGTATTTTGAAAAAAGCTTTAGATGTGGCTTTGCAACAAACAAATATCTCCGGAGAATTTTTTAGTTATAATGATGCGTTAAAAGATAAAACTTATCAGACCAATGAAGTGGTAAATGCCATTGATCTGGCCTGGCAAGCTTATGGGTATGATTCTTCTTATTTGCCTATTTGTAAAGCACAAAACAAAGTAATTTTAAACAGGGGTGGAGTAGATATCAGCAAGAAAATAATTTCATTAAACTACAAAACTTCAAGTTACCCTTATCAATCTGCAGAATACAAAGATGGTGCTGATGGTAAAAAAGGAGGAGTATCTGTTTTGAGAACTGGGAAAGGAAATGATTTGTCTACGCTGATTTATAAGTACAGCTCTCATGGATTATCTCATGGCCATTATGATAAATTAAACATTCAGTTTTATGATAAAGGAAATGAAATTCTGCAGGATTATGGAGCTGTAAGATATATCAATATCGAACAAAAATGGGGTGGAAGATATCTTCCTGAAACAAATACTTATGCTCAGCAAACCATTGCGCATAATACCATTACGGTTGACGAAACCAGTCATTATAATGGGGTAGAAAAAATAAGTGAATTAAATCACCCTGAAAGATTATTTGGTCAAACAGGAAATCAAAATTTACAAGTGGTATCAGCAATGGATGATCATGCTTACAACAATGTAAAACTTTTTAGATCAGAATATATGATTCATATTCCGGGTGTTGAAAAAGTAATTGTTGCAGATATTTTCAAAACATTTTCAGATTCGGTACATCAGTACGATTTGCCCTTTAATTTTATTGGAACGGTGATGAGTACCAGCTTTAAATATATTTCTAACAATACAGCATTAAGTCCATTAGGAATTAAAAATGGATATCAGCATTTGTGGGTGGAAGCTCATGCTGAAAAAATAGCCCCGTTTACTCAGTTTACTTTTTTAAATCACAAAACATTTTATACGATATCTACACTGTCGAATGATTCGCTGGATATTTTCTTTACAAGAATAGGGGCTAATGATCCCAACTTTAATCTTAGAAATGATCCTTCGTATATTCTTAGAGCCAGAAATAAAAATCAAACATTTATAAATGTAATTGAAGCGCATGGAAATTTTAATCCTGTTTCAGAAATTGCAGTCAAGTCGAAATCTGAAATTAAATCAATCACGAAAATTCAGGACAACGAAGAATTTACTGCAGTACAAATAAATATTGCAGAAAAACAGCTCTTCATCATTCAATGTAATAATAACTTTGATGATCATTTAAAGCATAAATTTACAACTGACAAATTTAACTTTGAATGGATTGGACCATATTATGTGGAATATGATCATAAAAAACTTTAACTATAAACTATAACAAAAATTCAAATTATGTCAACGACAGAAACATTGGGATTAACAACTGAGACATTTGTAGACAGTTCACAAATTGAATGGCAGCAAATGGCCGAAGGGGTCAGTAGAAAAATCTTATCTTATGACAAAAATCTAATGATGGTAAGGGTATCCTTTGAGACAGGCGGAATAGGATCCTTGCATCAGCATCCTCATATTCAAATGTCACTTATTGAAAGTGGTTCATTTGAAGTGGAGATAGACGGGATTAAAAAAGTATTAAATGCAGGGGATGTATTTTATGTTCATTCAAATCTCATTCATGGAGTTGTTTGTTTGGATAAAGGAGTATTAGTGGATGTATTTAATCCAATGCGCCAAGACTTTATTTTATAGTTAGTTTTAAGCGCAATTTATTTTATACCGGATTTTTAGTTTAATAAAATAATCAGAAAAATAATATCAATGAAAAAATCTTTAATCATTTTAGTGTTGACTTCAATGACTCTTTTGGCAGGCGCCCAAACCACTTATTTCTGGATTGGCGGAACCGGAGCTACAAGTAATTTGAGTTTTACGTCTACTTCTTCATCAAGTCCTAAGTGGAACACCGCTTTAGATGGATCAGGTACTAATAGAACGGTTAATGATCCCACCGACATTTTAATTATCGATGGCACTAACGTTGGCGGAGCTACTCCCACCACTGGTCTCGTTACCGCTACCTGCGGAAGTACGGCTGTCAGCCAGCTGATCATAAGAAATGGAGGCAGTCTTACTTTGGTTAGACCTTCAACAGGCACTGGAACGATTACTATTAATGGAGATGCAACTGCAGCAGATGATTTTCTGATAAATGCAGGTTGTAGTTTTAAATTAACTGTAGCTGATTCTGTGGCTGCAACTTCCGGTAATAATTTACTTCTAAATACAAATGCAACGGGCAGAGTTTTTGGATCTATGGCTTTATCATTGGGTGCAAGCAGAACAACGGCATCAAATCCTGCAGTTGGAGGCTCACTGTTTTTTGAAAGTGGATCAACATGCAGAGTAAATACATTAATTACCTATTTCCCATTTGGTTCAAACTCGGGAGTGCCTAATGCAGTGGTATTTAAAAATGGATCAACATTGATTTATGAAGGTGGAAATTCAATGTTTACTTCAACGTCTTCATATAATCCTTTGGATCTTCAATCAGGAAGTACGTTAAGGTTTGAAGCCTCTATTCCTAACACATTGGTTACCTCTTCAAATATATTTTCGGCAAGAAGACTGTCAAATGTAACTGTTGGAAATAATCAAACTGTTACCGGTGATTTCTTTTATAATATCGACAATCTAACCATAGAATCAGGGTCTACTTTTTATATAAAAGGATCAGGGGCTTCTCCGATTTCAGGCAATATCATTAACAGCGGAACATTAGGATCGGCAACAGGATTCACCTCTTCAAATCTTTTAATGAAAGGAATTGCCCCTCAGACTATTAGTGGTACAGGAACATTTTTGCCGTTAGGGGCATTGTCTGTTGGTGCAGGATCTGATGTTACTTTAAACGCGAATCTTTCAGTAAACGGAACAACGAATTCTTTAATTAATGGAAAAATAAATTTCAGCACTTATAGCATTTCGGGAACGGGTAGTCTTCAAACAAAGGCAGCCTTAACTATAACTACAGCGGTCACAACTGGTGTTGTCGGAGGCTATACTATATCACTTGATCCTGCCGCATATAGTTCAATAATAAATACTGCAGGGGTTTATAATGGCTTGTATGTTACGGGAACTGGAATACCTGCTAATAGTTTCATCATTGGAACAAGCAGCAGCTCAAGTACCATTACGATTTCCAATCCATTAACTGCTACACCTGCTTCTGCGACTATTTCAGGAAATTTTCCTGTACTTAGAACGGCTAATATTAATGGAATTGACGGAAGTATCGGTAGTATAGGAACGCAGTCAATTTCTTCTTCTACAGATTTTATTTTTGATGCAGCTACAACACAGCCTTTCAGTACGATTTCTGTTGGTACGATGAGAAATGTAACATTTAATGCATCGGCAACAACAAACAGAACTGCCGTAGTGGATAGTATTTTAACCATAAACACAGGAGTGCTTTCAATCAGACCTACAGATACCATCAGAATAAAAAATGGTAAAGACATTGGCGGTGCTCCATTTAATACTACAAAATATATAGCCACGATTTCCAATGCTACAACTACAGGAACTTTAAGAATTGATCTTGTGGGATCAGAAAAATTATTTCCAGTAGGAAGTGCTGCACACTATTTGCCAATAACATTTGCTCCGGTATCCTCTTCAAATTTAACAGCCAATGTTTATGAAGGAATTACCACAGATGGTATGATTGGCGGAACCCCACTCAGCGGAACAGATTTGCTTTCTGTGGTAAATGCTGTTTGGAAAGTGGGCAGAGTTTCCGGATCAGGAGATTTGGGTATCAATATTAAATGGGATGCGGCTCTGGAAGGAGCGTTATTTGCTACCCAGGCCAATTCAAGAATTGGGATGATAAAAAATTTAGGAACGGCATGGAGCGTACCTTTCGGAATCGGGGATAATTTTATTAATTCAGTTGATGCCACTTCAACAACAGTGGGTTATTTCGGAGTGGGTTCTCAACCGCTGATGACTCCATTTGTTTTCAATCCAATAGCTCCAAGAATTTATGGTGATGCGGATTTTAATTCAGCAGTTTCGAGTTTGAATATTACTCAGCCAATTGTTTATTCAAGTTCAGATCCTTCTGTAGCCACAATTTCAAGCACTGGGATTATTCATATCGTAGGTGTAGGAACAACAAATATTACCGTTACTCAGGCTTCCGATGGTACTTATGTTGATGCTAATGAAACTCAGCCACTTTTGATAAATAAAGCGCCTTTAACTATTAAAGCTGATGATCTGGCAAAATTTCAGGGGGATGTTAATCCAACACTAACGGCAACTTATACAGGATTTGTAAATGGTGAAACAGAATCAGTGTTGTTAACGTTACCAACATTAGTAACAACAGCAACTCAGGCATCTCCAATCGGCACTTATCCAATAACTGCATCTGGTGCATCTGCACAGAATTACGAAATTAGTTACCTGGATGGTGTATTGTCTGTAGTGGAAAGACAAACTCAGGTAATCACATTTAATTCTTTACCAGCAGTAACATACGGTCAGGGAGATTTTATTCCTTTGGTAACTAGCACCAATTCTACTATTCCTATTGAATTAACCAGTAGTGATAATAACGTGGCTACAATTGTAAACGGAAACACGATTCACATTGTTGGAGCAGGTACAACTATTATTACAGCTTCTCAGGCAGGTAGTCCTAATTATTTCCCTGCTGTTGATGTTACAAATCCACTTGAAGTATTAAAAGCTCCTTTGCAAATTGCCGTTGCCGATACCGTTAAACTGGAAGGCACTGCAAATCCTCAATTCAGATTTATATATTCAGGATTTGTTTTGGGAGAAACAGCTTCTGATTTAGTTAGTCAGCCTGTTGTTAATACATCAGCAACAACTTCATCTGCTCCGGGAATATTTACCGCTAGTCCTGCTGATGCAGCATCTGCAAACTATTCATTTACTTACGTTGACGGAAGACTTACCATATATCCATCAGATAGCCTGGCACAAACATTATCAGCGTATAGTAATAACAGTGGTCAGGTTGTGGTAAGAATATTCTCGCCCGAATCTGATTTAGGAAGTGTAATTATTTATGATCTGCAGGGAAGATTCTTAGCAAGGAAAGATATTTTTGTTGCCAAAGGATTTAATTCAACTCAGATAGATGTGCTTAGAATGTCCTCAGCAAATTATATCGTTACGTTCAGAGGGAAGAAAAATATTATTAGTAAAATTGTTCCAATCATCAAATGATAATAATGAAAACCAATCGTTTTGGGTTTGTATTGATCTTATGTTTTTTTGTATCTTTTGCAGTTCATGCACAAAGTAATGAACTCAGGGTATTTGCAAAAGACAGAAACGCATTAACAGTCAATAAGAAAAAATTGAAGTCAGGGAATAAGGACTTGCTTCCTGCATATGCGGAGTTATTAAAAAAAGCAGATGGCTTGCTTAATAACCATTGTCCATCAGTACTAGAAAAAAAGCAAAATCCTCCAAGTGGAGATATGCATGATTACATGAGTATTGCCATTTATTACTGGCCCGATCCTTCCAAACCCGATGGTCTTCCCTACATCAGAAAAGATGGGGAAATTAATCCTGAGGTTAATGATTACAAGGACAAAGACAATATGAAAAAAGTAGCTGATTATGTAGAGATATTGTCACTTGCTTATTATTTTTCAGACGAACCTAAATACAGTAAAAAAGCAGAAGAGTATATCAGAACCTGGTTTCTGGATCCTTCTACAAAAATGAATCCCAATCTGAATTTTGCTCAGGCAGTTAAAGGGAAAAATGACGGCAGGGGAATTGGTATTATTGAAAGCAGAATTTTGGCTGGTGTTGCAGATGGAGTAGGGCTGTTACATACTTCACCAACCTGGACAGAAAAAGACCAAATAGGAATGGAGAAATGGTTTGAGGATTTTTTACAATGGTTGACCACCAGTAAAAATGGAATAGAAGAGTCAAAAGCAAAAAATAATCATGGGGTATGGTATGATGAACAAAAATTATTTTTTGCCTTGTTTGCCAATAAAACTGAAATAGCATTAAGCACTATTAACAATTTAAAAAACAGATTTGAATTACAAATGGATTCGACTGGTTTCTTTCCTGACGAATTAGCCAGAACAATTTCATTGCATTATTCAGCATTTATACTGGAACCCCTGTTTCTTGCGGCAAACATGTCTGATGTTGCCGGTGTTGATTTATGGAATTATGAATCAGCAAATGGAAAGTCTCTTAAAAAAGCATTTGAAGCGCTTAAGCCTTATTTAACTAAAGAAAAAGAATGGTTTGCTCAACAGATAAAACCATTTGAATTTGAAGATAATGCTACTCCGCTTCTGGCACAAGGGTATTATAAATACAATTGTACTGATTGTAAGATTGCCATTTATAAAATTCTTTCAAAAGACAAATCCGCTATTTCAATCTATCATCTAACTACATTAATCGACTAAAGGAAATAAAATGAAAAAAATCGCTTACGCACTTTTACTGTCATTGTTTTTCATTGCAAATGCAAGTGCACAGAAAAGAGAAATCATTGGAAAGGTTATTGATAAAGTAACTAAAGAAGGTTTGGAGGGAGTAAATATTCTTGTTGATAAATCGAAGACTGGAGCAAATACCCAAAAAGATGGTAGTTTTAAAGTCAGTGTAAAGTCGGCTAAGGCAATACTTATTTTTTCAAGTATAGGTTATGCAACTCAAACGGTAGTAGTTGAAAAAAATACCGATACGATATTGATTGCCTTAAAGCCTGCATCAACGGATAATGCAGAGGTGGTGGTGATTGGATATGGTACTCAAAGAAGATCTGATGTAACAGGTGCCATCAGCAAATTCAAAGATGAAAAATTAGATGAAGCACCTGTGTCTCGTCTTGATCAGGCATTGCAAGGAAAGATAGCCGGTGTTCAGGTAGAAAACGTTTCTTCTGAAGCTGGTGCTCCTCCAAAGGTTACGGTAAGAGGTATCAGTTCTGTATATGCAGGAGCGAGTCCACTCGTTGTTGTAGATGGTCAACCTGTTCCGGATGGATTGGCTTTTGTAAACATGTCTGATGTAGAATCTGTAGAAGTACTTAAAGATGCGGCTTCTGCGGCGATCTATGGTTCAAGAGGTGCAAGTGGTGTTATCTTAATAACAACCAAAACAGGGAAATCTGAAAAACCAAAATATGTACTCAAATACTCAATTGGTGCCAAGCAAGATTATAAGAGATATGATGTATTTTCCACAACAGAGTATATGAATAATCTTTTTTATGAAGCTTCATTAAAAGCAATGGATCCAAGTGTTCCTGTACCAGTGGATCAGAACATAGCATCAAATAACGAAAGATCAGGTTACATTATTGAAAACCAAATCCGAGGCGGCATAGGAACCGATTGGCAATCTGAAGCTTTACGTACAGGACTTTTTCAAAATATTAATTTAACTGCTTCAGGTGGTAAATCAGACATCAAATATTATGTATCTGGAGGCTATCAAAAAGATCAGGGTTTGATGCGTAATAGTGAATATGAGCGTTTTAATTTTAGAACTAAAATAGATGTCAATCTATCAAAAAAAGTAAAACTAACTGTCAATCTGAATCCATCTTATTCTAGAAAAGAATCGCCTTCTATCAATTACACAACATTTGTCAGATATCCTAGCTTTTTGCCAGTAACGCATACTCAATCGACATTGGATCTTGTTTACCAAAATCCACAATGGTCTACATTACAAGTTGGTAGTTATGCACAACCTCGTCATTTCAGTAATTTAAATTATACTGGTTATATGCCTGATGGCAGCTTCTGGGATCCAGGTGCAAACTCGGATGCATTTAACTCTAGCACAAACTCTCCGGTTTCAATTTTAAATAATACGTCTATTAATACAGAAGAATACCGCTTGCAAACTTCTGCTGATCTTACAGTGAAATTGTCGAAAGGTCTTGATTTCAAATCATTGGCAACCATGTATGTAAACAATAACAATGGTTTGAATTGGTCTAACAGAAATGCAGAAGCAGACGGATTGGTGAGCAGAGGCGTTTTCAATAACAATTCATTTGTTGATTTATTAGCAGAACAAACTTTGACTTACAACAAAATATACAAAGACCATACAATCAATGCGGTTGCTGGTTTTACTTCTCAAGTTACCAAAACAAGAAATGACCAAGCTGTAGGTTTGGATTTTCCAAATGACAACATCCGAACATTAAACAATGCCAGCATCGTAGATAAATCAGGAACATTCACGACTACTAATAAAATTGGATTGCTTTCATATTTGGGAAGGGTAAACTATAATTACAAAAACAAATATTTATTGTCTGCCAGTTTCAGAACGGATGGTAGTTCTTATTTTGGACCAGGAAACAAATGGGGAACTTTCCCTTCTGTGTCATTAGGTTGGATAATGGACAAAGAGAAATTCATGAAAAATGTAAACTGGATTTCTAAATTAAAATGGAGAGCTAGTTATGGTGTTTCCGGAAATAACAGAATTCTAAATTTTGGTTTCCTTGATTTGTTATATCCAACTAACTATGCTTTTGGAACTGGTACAGGAATAGTTACTCCTGGTCAATCAACTTCTTCAACCATTAGATCTAACAAAGACATTACTTGGGAATCTACTTATCAGGCAAACTTTGGTATGGATTTATCTGTCTTGAAAGGTAAAATCAGTTTGACTGCAGATTACTATATATCTACAACAGATAAACTTTTATTACAACAATCAGCAGTCGCTTATTCAGGTGTACCTGCCAGCTGGAACAATATCGGAAGTTTAAAAAATAATGGTATTGAATTGCAATTGAATACCATCAATCTAACCAAACGTAATTTCAAATGGACAACTTCAGCTAATTTCTCTCATACCCAAAATAAAATTAAAGAATTAGGGCAAGAAGCTTATCTATTAAATGAAGGTGAAAGAAATGAATTGTATTTGAATAAAGTGGGTAACCCATTAATACAATTCTATGGTTATAAAACTGATGGCATTTGGTTATCGCAAGCTCAAATAGATGCTGCCATTGCAGGCGGATTGAGCAGCCCATTATCAAATGCATTTGTTGCAGGGCAATTGAAATTGGTTGATTTGAATGGCGACAATGTTATTGATACAAAAGACAGAACAACTATAGGTTCTCCTTATCCAGATTTTTCTTGGGGCATGACACATACCATTACTTACAAGCAATTTGATATTTCATTAACTTTCCAAGGTGTTCAAGGTGGTTCATTGATCAACGGAGATCCTAACTACGATGATGTGAAAAAGCTGGTTGTAAATTACAATGAGAACAGATGGATTTCTCCAATGTTCCCGGGTGATGGAAAAACACCTAACTATAACAAAGCCGCATTCAACTGGATGCTTACCGATTATGTTGTGGAAGATGCTTCTTATTACGCCTTGAGAGAAGTAAATATTGGATACAAATTTACAGAAGCAAAAATTTCTAAACTTAAATTAAATGGTTTAAGGGTTTATTTCTCAGCACAAAATTTGTTTTATCACACAGCTAAAGGTTACAGAGGAATCAATCCTGAAGCAAGAATATCTTCTGGTCCATACTCATCATCATTGATTACAGGTTACCAGCGTGGTGCTTTCCCTATTCCACAAACATTTGTAATTGGTGTTGACGTTAACTTTTAATAAATCAATTTTAATTATCTGAACATGAAAAAATATAGTTTATATCTTATTGCGATACTTTTTGTAACAGCAAGTTGTAATAAAGTAATCGATGTGTATCCAACTTCGAACTTATATGATCAGGCGTTTTACCAAAACGCCGATGAAGTAAATAAAGCATTAACCGGTTGTTATAATGGGATGCAAAAGCCGTTGTACTTTGAGTGGCAAGTAACTGAATTAAGAAGTGATAATACATTGATGGGAAGTCCCACGAGTGGCAGTTCAGATAATCGCGAATTCAGCGATTTGGATATGTTTATGCCGGCAACTTCACATTCAGGCGTTTACGATTACTGGTTAAACAATTACTACAACATTTACAATGTTAACAAAGTAATGTACAATCTGGCTGTTAATTATCATCCTGAAACAGGAACGATAACTTATGATTCAGCACATATACCTGTAACATTAGACGATCAAAAAAGAATGTCTGCTCAAGGATCTTTTATCAGAGCGTATCATTATTTTAATCTGGTAAGATTGTTTGGAGGCGTGTTTCTAATTCATACACCACTTTCGCCCGCTGAATCTAAATTCATCAATCGCAGTTCCATTGAAGAAACATACCAACTCATCATTGCAGATTTGCAAAATACTATCAATAATGGTTCGTCATTAACTTTTGCTTCAATAAATGTGAACGATTATGGCAGAGCAAATGTTTGGACTGCAAAAGCATTATTGGCTAAAGTATATCTTACCTTAAACAGAAAGGCAGAGGCAATCGTATTGTTACAAGATGTGATCAACAATAGCGGATATAGTCTTCAATCTACTTATAGTGATGTTTTCTCTACAACAAATGAAATGAATGCTGAAATTTTATTTGCTATTAGATATAAGTCCGGTAAAGTAGGACTGGGTTCCCCATTTGCGAATTTGTTCGCACCAAGTGGAAGCGGTCAGTTAATCGTAAATGGTGACGGTAAAGGATATAATTTTGTTGCCAAAGAATTACTCAAAAAAACTCAGGGAGGATATGACTCCAGTCTTGATGTAAGATACAAATACAATATTGGTAATTATTTCGGAAAAATATATCCTAAAAAACACATCAGTAATGTGATTTATGAAAATGACAGCGAGAGCGATTGGCCAATCATCAGATATGCAGATGTATTGTTGATGATGGCTGAAGCACAAGGTTATACTCCTGAAAGTATTGCATTGATCAATCAAGTAAGAGCGAGATCAGGATTGGTTTTATACACAACTACAACTATCAATTCAGTGGCAAGTTTTGAAAAAGCAATGGCCTATGAACGCAGGTGTGAATTTGCTTTTGAAAATCAAAGATGGTTTGATATAATTAGATTTAAGACAACAACAACTACTTTAGATCCCGTTGCGATTATGCAAAATCATTTCTCAAATATGTATTCATCTTATTATTCTCAATATCCTCAGCCATTGTCATTGATTGATTTGCAGAATATGGTAACGCCTCAAAAATTATTATTGCCAATTCCGCAAAGAGAAATTGACATCAATACAACAATTGTCATTCCTCAAAATCCTGGATATTAATATGAAAAATATTTTTTCAAATTTTATTTTCGTTTTTTCATTTCAATTGATATTGACAAATATTTCTTTTGCTCAACAGGCAACTGATATACCTGATTCATTAAAAAAATACAAGCTTGTTGAATATCCAGCAGACTTCAAAGCTAATCTCGATGAGATGTATACAAAAGTAGGAGACTGGCAGGGTAGAATGGATTTGTACTATCAACCAACATCATCAAAACCCACACCTATTATTATTAATATTCATGGTGGAGGCTGGAAGAATGGAGTAAAAGAATCTCAGAGTGGGTTTACTTATTTTTTTAAAGCAGGTATTGCAATCGCTAATGTGGAATACAGAATGACCAATCAGGCAACAGCGCCTGCAGCAGTAGAAGATTTAAGATGCGCCTTGATTTATTTAATTAGAAATGCAAAGAAGTTTAATATTGATGTAAATAAAATTGTGGTAATGGGCGGTTCTGCCGGTGGGCATTTGGCATTGATGACAGGGCTACTTGCTAGCAATCATTTGTTTGATACCAATTGTACTGGTGTTGAAAATATTAAGGTTGCTGCAATTATCGACAAATGGGGCATTACAGATGTTTGGGCCTGGGCATATAATAATTATGGAACTGCGGTAAGAAAAAGCAAATCACCTGGCGATTGGTTAGGGCCCAAAAAAAATGACGAGGCATTTGCAAAGTCCGTATCTCCCATCTGGTATGTAAATAAAAAATCACCGCCAACTTTAATCATTCATGGTGATGCAGATTCAACTGTTCCTTATTTACAATCACAGCAATTATTAGAGAAGTATAAGTCTGTTGGTGTAAGGGCAGAGTTAATAACGGTGCCAGGTGGTGGACATGGTAAATTCACAAAAGAAAAGAACAACGAATTAGTAAAGAATATTATAGATTTCATTTTTAGTCTAGACCCTTTTAAAAACTAAAATTAAACTTGAGTTATTTTTAAACATTTGTTTATAACTCCTGTTTTTTCAATGCGGAATTGAATTATATTAATTTGAGGTATGGTTTTTGAAACTAGGTCTCAATTAATTCAATCGTCATAAAAACCACTCTGAAATGAAACCTCATTATTTGTTATTTATTTTGTTTGCTATTTTATTGCAAAACAATCAAGCAAGTGCAACAAAAACCACGGTTAATACTTTGGTTTCATTAACATCAACTTATACTGCAGCTAGGCCAGGTGATACCATTGTAATTGCCAATGGTAGTTACAATTGGGGAAAAATTTCATTAAACAATACCTTCGGAAATTCAACAAGTGCATGGATAGTTGTTATGGCGCAAACCAGATCCAATGTGATTTTTACCGATTCTACTTATCTGATGTTTTCAGGATATAGAATTCAAATTGATGGTTTCAAATTTGCTAATGGTAATTCAAGAACGAATGCAGTAGTTGCATTTAGAACTACATCAAATATTCTTGCATATTATTCAAGAGTTTCTAACATTACTTTTGACAACTACAATACAATTGATTCGGTAGAGAATGAATGGGTAGCTATATTTGGAACTAACAACAGATTGGATCATTGTACTTTTATTAATAAATCGAATGCACGTGCTACGGTAGTGGTTTGGTATAGCAATGCAAATTTTCCCGACAGATCAGTTTCGACATTTCATAGAATAGATTCTAATTATTTTAAAGGAAGAAGTTATATGGGTGGAAATGGTGGCGAAACCATACGTTTAGGTGTAGGTAATAATTCAAGAACTTTTGGGTATAATATCGTTGAATATAATTTATTTGAAGGCATGACTCAGGCCGAAATGGAAATTGTGTCCAATAAATCTTACTACAATACTTATCGTTACAATACATTTAAAAATTGCAATGGCGGTCTTACTTTAAGAATGGGAAAATACTGTAGTGTGTATGGAAATTTCTTTATCAATGACGATCCTACTAAAACCGGTTCTTATGGTATCAGAATCATAGATAAAGGACATAAAGTTTATAATAATTATTGCGAAGGCTTGTTGGGTTCTTCTAGTAGTTTAACTTCTATCAGATGTCCGATTGTTACTTATAATGGTACTTATCCTTCTTCAGATAGTTTAAATCCACTGGTATTAAATGGCGCCTATTTGCCTGCAGATAGTGCGTTAATTGCCAATAATACAATTGTAAATTGTCCAGGCGGGCCAGGTATCAAACTTGGAAATTACGATGCGGGTATGGCATTGAATCAGCCATTAGGAACCACTTTAGCAAATAATGTTATTAAGCTGACTTCAGGACAGGCAATTTATAAAGAACCTACAGATAGTTTGTTGACCTATTTTGCTGAAGGCAATATGTATAGTGCGCCGTCAGGTTTGGGATTGACAAATACAACAGGATTTGCTAATACTACATTGACTTTTGGCTCAAGAGTAAATGGAATTTTATCAGCTCCTTCAATTGTTCAGGATGCATCGGTTAATACCATTTATTATAGTGCTATTATTGGCAATCTTGACGCTCAGGGACAAACGCGTTCTTCAATTTTTGATGTAGGATGTGATGAAATAAATGGAACAGGTATGGTTTCAAATTTTCCGTTGGATTCAAATGCAGTTGGAGCCGGTAAACCGATAATCGTTCTCCGCTCACAAACGATAAGCTTTTCTGCTATTCCATCTAAAGTGGCAAATGCAGCTGACTTTAATCTAGGCGCAACTTCAACTTCAGGTTTGCAGGTGACATATACTAGTTCAAATACTGCAGTAGCAACCATAGTTAACAACAACATTCATATCGTTGGATATGGCAGTGCTGTTATTACTGCTTCACAGTTGGGTAATGCTGTGTTTAGTCCTGCCACTGACGTTACTCAAACATTAACGGTGACCGGACTTTCTCAAACAATTAATTTTGCTTCAATACCTTCAAAAGTTGTAAATGCTACTCCTGATTTCAATCCCGGAGCAACTTCAACTTCAGGTTTGCAGGTGACATATACTAGTTCAAATACTGCAGTAGCAACCATAGTTAACAACAACATTCATATTGTTGGTTATGGTACATCAACAATTACAGCCACTCAGTCAGGCAACGCTGTATATTATGCAGCGACTTCAGTATCGCAAACATTAACCGTTACCGGGATAGCGCAAACCATCACATTTGCGGCATTGCCTGCTAAGATTTTGGGTGATGTTGATTTTGCTCCGGGTGCTACAGCAAGTTCAGCACTCGCAATTAGTTATTCCAGTTCAAATGCTGCCGTAGCTACAATCGTTAATAATATTATTCATATCGTTGGCACCGGAACGGCTTCCATTACAGCATCACAAATTGGTAATAATATTTATAAATCAGCAACAAGTGTTAATCAGACTTTAACGGTAACCAAGACTTATACTTACGTTCCAACTTCTGCAACTATTTTATTTGGCTCTTTAAATAACGGTACTTTTGGAAATTTAGCTACTAATAATTCCAGTTATTATGTAGTGAATTCTACGACAACGGGTACACGAAAATTGGATTGGTATGGAAGTACTTTTATTACGCAGTCTCCTTCAACAGTTACTAAACTGACGGTTACTTATGATGGCAAGAATTCTGCATCAAAAACCCAGGTGCTTTATTTATACAACTTTGTTACTGCTGCCTGGGTGCAGATTGACAGCAGAGCCGTTTCAACAACAGATGTTACTATAACAAATACACAAAATTCTCCTGCAAATTATATTTCAACAACAGGAGAAATAAGATTAAGAGTTTACAGTTCGGCAGGTACAGCCAATTATACCTGTTCGGGAGACTGGATGCAGTTTCAGATACAATCTACAAGTGCTGCAAAAGGATCAGCTCCAACATTGTCTGAAAGTACTCTGGCCTCAGTGGCTTTGTTTCCAAATCCCAGTATGGGAATTTCAAGTTTGCAATATATTTTAAATGAAGATTCAAAAGTTTCTGTTTTAATCTATGAAATAAATGGAAAAAAAATAAAAACAATTGCAGAAAATGAAACTCAATTGGTGGGTAGCTATTCAAAAGAGATTATGCTTTCTGGATTTCCTGCAGGTGTTTATTTTGTAAACATCCAAATGAATAAAAAAATAAAGACTATCAAAATGGTTATAAATAAATAATATTATCTAATCCTTTAAAATTAAAAATGAGACTACATTTATTACTTGCCCTTTCTTTTTTTACAATTTCTGAAGCTAATTTGTTTGCTCAAAAAAAGTCAAAGCCTAATATTCTTTTTATTGCTGTGGATGATTTAAAGCCAGAGCTTGGATGTTATGGAAATAACATGATTAAAACACCGAACATCGACAGACTCGCTGCAATGGGTACTGTATTTTTAAATAATTATTGTCAGCAAGCAGTATGCGGGCCTACTCGCGCCAGTTTAATGACAGGTATGCGTCCTGATGCGACAAAGGTTTGGGATTTGAAAACAAAAATGCGTGATGTAGTGCCTGATATTTTGACATTGCCACAATATTTAATTACTCAGGGTTACACCACTGCAGGTGTAGGTAAAATTTATCATCCTTCTTGTATTGATAAAAAGAATGACGAAGCTTCATGGAGTATTCCTTTCATGAATGCAAAAGCCGAAGACTATGCGAATGGCTTAGGTTTTCCAGCAAAAAAACATTATCAGTCGCCTGAAACTAAAGCGGCCATCAATGCAGAAGTGCCTCCCGAAAAAGGAGCAAAAGATGACGGAGAAAGCACCTCAGGTTCGGTAAAACCATCTACTGAATGCCTGGATCTTCCTGACAATGCTTATGAAGATGGGGTAAATGCATTAATTGCAAAAAAAGCCATTATCGAATTGTCAAAAGATAATAAGCCATACTTTTTTGCCTGCGGATTTCATAAACCACATTTACCATTTGTTTCTCCAAAAAAATACTGGGATTTATACAAGCGAGAAGATATGCCATTGGCCGAATTTCAGGAACATGCTAAAAACGAAGTATTCATAGCTTATGAATCATCAGGCGAGTTAAGAAATTATACAGATATTCCTGCTAATACCACTTTTCCTAAAGAAAACTTAAGAGCAGGATTGAAACCTGAAAAACAAAAAGAATTAATTCAGGCTTATTATGCAGCCGTATCTTATATTGATGCGCAGGTAGGTATTTTATTAAATACACTGGATTCGTTGGGCACGTTGAACAATACGATTATTGTTTTATGGGGTGATCATGGATGGCATCTTGGCGATCATGACATGTGGGGTAAACATACCAACTTTGAACAGGCAACCCGAGCACCATTGATTTTTGCAGCTCCAGGCTTAAAGCCAGGTAAATCAAAATCTTTGTCAGAGCATGTGGATGTGTTTCCTACTATTTGCGATTTAGCCAATCTGTCTATTCCGTCTCAATTGCAAGGAAAGAGTTTGAAGCCGGTTATGCAAAATAAGACTACATCCGTAAATGAATTTGCAATGAGCCAATACCCAAGAAAATTGAAAGGGCCTGAGTTTAAAGAATTAGGATATACTGACGGGAAATTAATGGGATACAGTATGCGCACTGACAAGTACCGTTACACGATTTGGTTTAACAACAGTTTTACCAGTACACAACCATACGGAGACAATCGCATTTACAAAAGAGAATTGTATGATTATGTAAAAGATCCTCTCGAAAAAGAAAATGTAATTGACGAAAAAGACTATAAGAAAATAGTGGAAGACTTACATAAGAAGATGCTGTCTTATTTGAAATCTTACGAAGGAAAATAATCTGGAAATTACACAGAGAAATTTATTTATTAATTATAAAAACTTTTTTAAAAATTTAATTATTATGTCTAAGAAAGTAGTTACCATGGGAGAAATTATGTTACGATTATCAACTCCCGATTTTAAAAGATTTGTTCAGGCCGATACCTTTGATGTTACTTACGGTGGTGGTGAAGCTAATGTGGCCGCTGCATTATGTAATTACGGGTTGAAAGGAACTTTTGTAACTAAAGTTCCTAATAATCCAATTGGTCAATCTGCAATCAATCATCTTCGTCGTTATGGTGTAGATACTCAATACATCGCAAGAGGTGGTGAGAGATTAGGTATTTATTTTTTGGAAACAGGAGCTTCAATGAGAGCGTCTCAAGTTGTGTACGACAGAGCAGGAGCTTCAATTGCAGATGTAGATGCAGCTGAATTTGATTTTGATAAAATATTTGAAGGAGCTGATTGGTTTCACACAACAGGAATTACTCCAGCGTTAAGTGATAAAGCTGCTGCACTAACAGAAGCTGCATTAAAAGCTGCCAAAGCAAGAGGCATCACTACCAGTATAGATTTAAATTACAGAAAGAAATTGTGGACCAAAGAAAAAGCAAGGGAAGTGATGAGCAGACTTTGTATGTATGTGGATGTATGTATAGGTAATGAAGAAGATGCAGATACCACTTTAGGCTTCAAAGCAAAAGACACCGATGTTACAAAAGGCGAATTAAATCTGGATGGTTTTAAAGATGTGTTTATGCAAATGAAAGAAAAATTCGGATTTAAATTTATTGCTTCTTCATTAAGAGAAAGTCATAGTGCAAGTGATAATGGCTGGAGTGCATTGGTATATAATGGAACAGATTTTTATCACACTAAAGAATATGCAGTAAGAATTGTAGATCGTGTAGGCAGTGGAGATAGTTTTGCCAGTGGATTAATTTATGGATTGGTTACAGGCATGCCAATGAATGAGGCTGCAGAATTTGGTGTAGCAGCAAGTGCTTTAAAACATACTATTCCCGGCGATTTAAATCATGCTACTTTATCAGAGGTGAAGGATTTGATGAAGGGAGATGGATCGGGTAGAGTGCAGAGATAATTATTTATGTTTGGCGTTTGGTGTTTGGTGTTGTTTCGTATTTTGGTTTAAACGTTTAATTCGTTGCAAACACCAAACCCCAAACACCAAACCCCAAACACCAAACACCAAACATTTTAAAATGATAATAGACACAATTAATAACGCCCACAAATATTTTTCGGTTCATCCATTATTTGAAAGAGCCTTTCAGTATATCACTACCAATGACATCAAGAACATTGAAGTAGGTAAAGCTGATATTGCCGAAGGGTTGAAAGCTATTATCAGCGACAATGAAGGAAAAACAGCAGAAACCAGTTTGTCAAAATTCGAATGTCACAACAAAAATATCGACATTCAATTATGCATCAGAGGTAACGAGACAATCGGATGGAAGCCAAGAGAAAAATGTGTAACTCCCAACGGAGATTTTAATGAAGAAAAAGATGTTCAGTTTTTTCACGATCAGCCTGATATGTTTTTCAAATTAACCGACGGGCAGTTTGCTATTTTCTTTCCCGAAGATGTACACGCGCCAATGATTGGGGAAGGATTGATTAAGAAGTTGGTGGTGAAGGTGAGAATGTAGGAGATACTAGATACTGGATAAGGCAGTATGGTTCAAAAAGTTCAATTAGTTCAAAATGTTTAAAATGTACTTACTCGCTACAACCTTTTGAACTCATTAAACCTTTTAAACTTTTTGAACACAACAAAAATAACAAACAACAATAATCGCCAAACAACTTCCCCCTTGGGGGATTGAGGGGGCTACAAACAATTTTATAAATATGAAACAAAAAGCAACAGAAGCAATTTTAGCACAGGGAATTTTACCATTATATTTTAATGCAGACGAAACCGTTAGTGTAGAAGTTTTAAGAGCGGTTTACAAAGCTGGTATTAAAGCAATCGAATACACAAACAGAGGAGAAGCGGCATTGAGTAATTTCAAAAAAATGGTGGCCATCAGAAATGAAGAAATGAAAGACTTACTGATGGGTGTAGGAACGATTAAAAATGTACAACAGGCAGAAGATTATATTGCTGCAGGAGCAGATTTCATGGTTAGTCCGGGTTATGTAAAAGAAGTGGCTGATAAAGCCAACAGCATTGGAATGCTTTATGCGCCTGGCTGCATGACGCCAACAGAAATCATTGCTGCTGAAAATAACGGTCTCGGATTTATTAAGTTGTTCCCGGGAAATATGCTAGGCCCTGAATTTTTGAGCAGCATCAAGGAAATCTTTCCCAAGCTGTTGTTCATGCCAACCGGTGGTGTAGATACCACAAAAGAAAATATTGAAGGATGGTTCAAAGCTGGTGTTTGTGCAGTAGGTATGGGAAGTAAATTAATTAGCAAAAAATTAATGGAAGAAAAAAATTACTCAGGTATAGAGACAGCCACAAGAGAAGTGTTGGCATTGATTCAAACCATAAAAAAATAATCAAATGATTAAGCACAACACTCTTGGAAAATACAGATGGACAATATGTTCCCTTTTGTTTTTTGCTACAACTATAAATTATCTTGACAGGCAGGTGTTGAGTTTATTAAAGCCTACATTAGAAGAACAGTTTCACTGGTCAAACAGCGACTATGCAAATATAGCATCGGTGTTTCAGTTTACATACGCTATTTCAATGTTGTTTGCCGGGCGCATCATTGATAAATTAGGCACCAAATGGGGGTTCGCATGGGCATTGATTATTTGGTCTATAGGTGCGACGATTCATGGATTTGCAATTCCAATTGGAGAATCAGTTACAGCTTGTCTGGGATGGGTTGGTATTGCTGCTGTGCCGGTATCTATTGCGGGATTCATGTTCTCGAGGATGATATTAGGAATAGGAGAGTCGGGGAATTTTCCTGCGGCAATAAAAGCCACTGCAGAATATTTTCCAAAGAAAGAACGGTCATTGGCAACAGGTATATTTAACTCTGGTGCAAATGTAGGGGCAATTCTGGCGCCACTAACCGTTCCCTGGATTGCTGCCAACTGGGGCTGGGAATCGGCCTTCTTTATTATTGGAGGAGTAGGTTTTTTATGGTTGATTTTCTGGTTCATGTTCTATGAAAAACCAGAGCATCAAAAAAGATTATCTGCAGAAGAACTGGAATACATACAGGAAGGTGTAGACGAAAGTAAAGATGTAAACAGCGAAAATGCGGCAGAGAAATTATCATGGACAAAATTGCTGGGATACAAGCAAACATGGGCGTTTACCGTGGGTAAGTTTTTGACGGATGGCGTTTGGTGGTTTTTCTTATTTTGGTTGCCGGCTTATTTAAAAGACCAGTATCACATGACAGGTACTTCAATAATTCTTCCATTATCGGTATTGTACAGCATGACAATGATTGGGAGTATCGGCGGTGGTTGGTTCCCAATGTATTTTATTAAAAAAGGGTACACGCCTTATGATGGAAGAATGAAAGCCATGTTGATGATTGCATGTATTCCTTTAGTTGTGCTTGCTGCTCAGCCATTGGGACACATAAGTTTCTGGATGCCGGTTCTTCTTATTGGTGTTGGCGCATCTGCTCATCAGGCATGGAGTGCAAATTTATTTACAACGGTGTCTGATATGTTCCCCAAAAAATCAATTGCATCAGTAGTTGGTATTGGCGGAATGGCGGGAGGTTTGGGTGGTGTAATTGTAACAAAATCGGGAGGTGCGCTTTTTGATCATTACAAAGCATTGGGTCATATTGAAACGGGCTATACCATAATGTTTGCTTTTTGTGCAATTGCTTATGTACTGGCTTGGTCCATTATGCACCTTTTAGTGCCTAAAATGAAAAAAATCGAGTTTTAATTGCACAGGATGAATAAAATCGTGGCATTCAGACAGAAAGATTGAAGAAATAATTGCGATACCCTTTCCGGCAACGATGCCGAATGTTAGGGTTAGATATTTTCTAATTATTATTGCAATTGATAAGATAAAATATTAAATTACAGCATAAAATTTAAATAAAAATTCCCAAAATATTTATATTGTAATAATTTTAGAACAATTACATTACATTCCGGAAATAATACTGAAACCAAAACATCTCTTATTTGTTTGATTTAAAATAATACCTTTTTAACTTTATGAATGTTTTGAATTTCAGCATAAATATAATAATCAAAGGGTAAACGAATACATGAAAAAAAATCTACTTTTTGTATTTATCTTTTTTTGCTCGGTTTCTTTTTTAAAGAGTAAATTTCTTGCACAAAGAATAGTATTATTGTTTTTATTTATTACCTGCTTTTTGTTTAACTCATCTGCTCAGCTTACCAATGTTTTTAGTGATAATTTTGATAGAGGATCAGGATCAGCATCTTCACTTACAAACCCTTTCACAGGAGGAACGCCCACAGCAACTTACAGCACAGTTATAAATTCAACTGGAACCGGCTCGGGAGCAACCGCAAGGCTTAATCAATTTGTAACTACAAATTATGCTTTACAAATAATGGGGCCCGATAGTTTAGTTGTTACAGCATCACCATCTTCTAATGCTCTAACTACATTGGGTTCTACAGCAATGACTTTATCAGGAACTAGTGCAGCAATTCTTCCCGGATTTACTGTGAATTGCGCATCTGTGCCTGTAGGAACAACCGTAACTGCAATTTCCGGGACTGCCGTAACATTAAGCCAGGCCGCGACTGCCTCAAGTGCTGCGGCTCCAATTACCTTTACCACTAATACTCGTAACCAAACTTCAGGGAATTCTTATTCTACTGCTTCTACCTCTGTGTATAACACGCCTTTTAATAACATATTTGCAAATAATACCGGTGATGTGATATGGAACTTCACAATGAAAACTAATAGAACAACTGCATTTACAAATTCAACTCCATGGGCAGCAGGGAAATATTCTGCTGCGGTAGTGATTGGGTGTACTAATAGTACTTTATCGGGTGCGGGTGCTGGTAATGGATATGCTGTAGTAATGACAAAAGGAACTACATTGAATACTATAAAACTAGTAAAATTTTCTGGAGGCTTATTAGGTACACAAACTATATTTTCTGCACCTGCATCAGATTTTTTTACTGCATATTCTGATTATGTAAGTGTAAAAGTTGTCTATTCTCCTGGTGGTCATTATTGGAAATTATATGCACGAAATGATGTGGCAACTATAACTACTGATTTTACAGGTGTTACCACTCAAATTGGTTCAAGTGTTCAGGATTCTACTTATACAAAAGCATCACTTCCTCAATTTGGTTTTTTCTGGATCTATGGATCTTCCAGTGGAAGTAATACTGCATACCAAGCGAATAACACCATATACTTCGATAATTACAATGTTTACATCGATAAAGCCAATTATACTTTAAGCACCAACAGTTTGAATTTTCTTAATACTGAAGTTGGAGCAAATAGTGCCATAAAATCTGTGGTGATTGACGGATCTAATCTTGAGCCTAACTTGGTATTAACGCCCCCTGCAAATTTTCAGATTTCTACTGATAGTATAACCTTTGTAGCAAATCCAACAACTATCACTATTCCTACAACTTCTGGGACATTAACAGGTAAAAAGATTTATGTAAGGTATAGCCCTACTGGTCAAGGAGGTTTCTCTGGAGATATTTTATTTGCAAAATCAAATACAAAAATCTCATTGAGTGGTTATATCAGAACCTTTTATTACAATACAGGCAATGGACTGAAAGTAGATACCATTCCTTTTTGGACGGCACTTACTGCGGATTTAAATTCTACCCACCCCCTTGATTTTTCTCATGATAGTGTTTTATATAAAATTATTGGTCCAACTTCACCTTCTCAAATTTCCACTAACAGACTCTGGACCATTTCAGGTATAGGTACAAAAATAGTTTTAGGCGACCCGCTATATCCTCCTATTAAATTGGTGGATTCTATTACGATTAATACCATTTCTCCTGTGGTGTTGGACATTGCGAAATCCAATGATCCTACGAAGGGAAACTCTCTTTACATGAAAGCAACTGATACGTTGTTGAATTTTGGGGAGTTGGATTCCTTATCAGAAGTTCATTATATTAATTCTCCGCTTTATAATTATGTACAAAGTCCCAATTTTGGAAAATTATATGTTGATGGAAAAACTATGAACCTTGGTTTTGCTGGAACACCAACAATTAAGTCTTACCTCTACGTTGATACATCAAATTATTTGAAAATTTCGGGTTCATTGCATTTTTATGTTGTTATGAATTACAATGCAAAGCTTGAAATACAAGGAGCAGTAAGGTTGTACAAACAAGCCGGATTCGTTTCAAGTAATGTGGGCGAAAATCCCGGAGATAATTTTGCTGCTTTTCAATTTAAAGGTGCCGAAAATTTAATTTTAGGCCCAAAGTCATCAGTTGGATTTTACAGAACAAATAGTTCAACACCTTACTCTTATTCCTTCCAACAAGTGGATGCCAGAAAAGATTATAAGAATGTAGTCCTGGCCGGTATTTCAACAGATAAGATTTTTTCACCTGATTCTACTATTATTTCAGGCTTTCTATATGATTCAATTACACCTCAGAATGGTCCTGCCAGGGCAATACTCAATAAAAGCATTGTAAAAGTGGGAAAATTAGTATTATCAGATACTTTGCTATTAGCTAATTCTACAATGATTGTGGACAGTTCTGTTTCTTGCAGGAATTTTTCTGGTACCGCCGCCAACTCTTTTGCTACTCCTCAATATGGCTCTTTTTTAGGCACAGATTCTTCCAAACTAATTTTATCCGGTTTAGCAAGAAGCGTTTCTTCTTATGATAGTTTAAGATTTTCACCAGGTGGAAAGCTTCTCAATACATTGACGTTAAATAAAAACGCAAAGGCCATATTAATAGATTCATTAAGCATAGTTGGAGGCATTAATCCCGGAGTGTTAACTGTGGATACTTTAGCTATATTAAATACAAATAGTTTGCTGACTTTAAAGTCGGACGAGTTAGGGACTGCAAGAGTTGGGAACACCAAAGGAACTGTTTCAGGGGATGTTACCGTTGAAAGATATATCTCGTCCAAAAAAGCATGGAGATTGTTAACGATGCCAACAAAGCATAATTTACAAACCATCAAACAGGCATGGCAGGAAGGGGCAACTTTATCTTCTCAAAATCCTAAGCCTGGGTATGGGTTACAAATCACCAGTAATCTTCCTTCAGGTTATACAGATCCTTATGCTTTTGGGTTTGATACGATTAGTCTTTCTCCATCAATAAAAACATGGAACACCACATTAAACAGATGGGATGGTATCATTTCAACAACGAATGTTGCTGCACCGACAGCATTTGATGGCAAATTTGATACATTAAAAGCTTATATGACCTTTATTAGAGGAGATCGTTCAGTTACAGGATTGACACAACTTCCAACAGCTACAATCTTAAGGGAAAAAGGCGCTTTAATTACAGGCTCTCGTACTTTTTCAAATTTGGGTACTTTAGATTCTCAGTTCATCTCCATTCCAAATATCTATGCTAGTCCTATTGATTTTCAAAATCTGGATCGTCAAAATATTGGGGCTACATTTTATCTGTATGATCCGAAAATGTCTAACTATGGAGGATATCAAAATATGCTTCTTTTTGGAGGTACTATTTCTTGCAGTGCATGTGATGCGGGCAGCAGTTATCCCAGCTCCAATTATTCAATTCAGTCAGGTCAAGGATTCATGGTGCAAAGAATAGGAGGTGCCCCGGGAAGAATAGTGTTTAATGAAAGCAGTAAATCTACTCAGGGAAATCTGGTTTCAAGGCAGATGAATAATGCAAAAAGTATTCAAGTATTATTATACAAAAAACAAACTACAGAAGAACAATTGTGCGATGGCATGCTTTCAATATTTGGTAATGAATTTTCTGCCAATGTAGATCAAAATGATGCTTCAAAGCTTTCTAATTTAAATGAAAATCTTGCCATTAAAAAACATGGCAAATTAATTTCTATTGAAACGGCTCCTGAGCTAACTGCAAACGATACTATTTTTATGAACCTGGCACAAATGAAATTGGCTAACTATCGTTTTCATATTAAACCAAAGAATCTTTCAGAATCTGGTTTGGTGGGTTATCTGGAAGATAAATTTATAAATAGAACTACTGCTTTTGATCTTAATGATACAGCCAGTATCTCATTTGAAATAACAAATGACGCCGCTTCTTACAGTTCAGATCGTTTTAGATTAACATTCAAGCCATTGGCTCCTTTATCTGCATATTTTATAAATATAAAAGCGACTAAAGAAGATAAATTAAATCGAGTGTATTGGGACATGGCCAATCAGGACAATGTAATTTCTTACCATGTTCAAAGATCAACTGATGGAATGAATTTTACCACCATTGGAAATCTTGTGGCAACCTCAAATTTATCATATAGTTTTTCAGACAATCAGTTAGGAGCTGCTAACACTTATTTTTATAAAGTTCAAAGCTTATCTGTTAATGGGGAGATTGTTCAAAGCAAAATAGTAAAACTAGTCATGTCAGCATCTTTGGCCGCGATTGAAATTAGTCCTAATCCTGTTCGGGCTAATGGAATGTTGAACATAGACATGAAGAACCTGCCTGTTGGAAATTATCATTTGGTCATTTATGACAATTTGGGCAAAAAAGTATATAGTAGAAATCTAACAATTCATTCCAGTGATAATAGCTATCAATTCGAGCTGCCTAAATCAATTAAAAAAGGCTCATTTGAAATGGTATTAATGCAGAATGATTTGAAATTTAGTTCAAGTTTTATAGTGTTATAATTATAATTTAGTGGTAAATTTTGCATTGACTAGTTTTTTGATTTAATTTTAACATTATTTAAACCCTAAGAAATCGTTGCCGGTAACGTTACCGAAGTTAAAGATGGAATTTTATTCAATCATTTCTTATAAACGTTAAAAATATTTTAAAATAGAACGATAATAAATAGATTATTTTCAATTAATTATTAATCCGTTTATTAACTTTCTAAGCATATTTTGTTTCTTATTGGATATTTTAGTGTAGCTAACCGTACCTCCTAATTTTACACTTTTAAATTTCCAATGAGCCTCTCCACCACCCACAGTAGAAGACTATTGATTTTTATTTTTTAAACTAAGTACATTTTAAAATTTTTAATTTTAATTCATTTGCCATGATGTCAAATTCACCTTTGCAGTTAAGTAAAACAAGCAGTTCATTTAACTTGATTTCTAAAAAAATCAAAACATTAGTTAACAACAGATTGATGATTCGATCGCTTGCTTCTATTGTTTTTCTGCTCATTTTTTTGCAAGAAAATAGTATTGCACAAAAAACTGTTTTTACTGATAATTTTGACAGAGGATCGGGTACGTCTTCTGCAATGAGCAATGGTGGCACTCCATCTATGACGTATGCTACTGGTACAACTTCTACGGTTACTGCCGGTGCTCCTGCTGGGTCAATCACTAGGTTGAATCAACAGTCTGGATCTAACTATTCAGCACAGATTCTATCGGGCGAAACTACCGGCACAACAGCAGTTCAAACTGCTGGTTTAACTTATTTCAATGGTGCAGTCAGTAATTTTGCAGCAGGATACAATTCTACCCTTAATAGTAATACATCTGAAGTAGTTTGGACGCTCCATATGAAAACAAACAGAGGAACCGCCAATCCTTTTTCTGGCTGGGGAGCAGGAAACTATGGAGGAGCTTTCGTTTTAGGATGTACTAATAATTCTTTCATTAGCGCTTCTGGTGGGGGTAACGGCTATGCTGTTTCTATGGAAAGAGCTGGAGCTTCTGGCACAAATAATAATTTTAGACTTGTTAAATTTACGGGCGGTATAAATGGCACCAGAACTAACGTGATTATTACAGATACTACTGTATTTAAATTAACTACTGCTCAAAATCAGGATTGGGTATCGATAAAAGTATCATTTACACCTGGTACCAATACCTGGAAATTATTTTTAAGAGATGATGGCGCCACTGCTAATACAGATTTCTCTTCAGGCTTAACACAGATAAAGGATACTGTTTCAAAAGCTACATCAGTAAGAGATAGTACTTATACAAAGGGAAGTCTTCCTTATTTTGGCGGTATTTTTAATCATAGCACAGGCGGGACATACACCGGTAATACATTGTTTTTTGATAATTTAACCGTATCACTAAATACACCTACTATCTATAACCCATCAGCTTCATCTTTAACAGGATTTATTTATGGCTTAGGTACAGGTCCTTCTACTCCTCAATCAGTCAAAGTAGGAGGGCGATATTTAACAAGCAATCTCTCCGTTACATCAACCGCAAATTATGAGATTGCCACTTCGTCAGGAGGTACGTATTCTAGCAGTTTATCTTTAACTCCAGCCTCGGGAACAGTAGATTCTACATTAATTTATGTAAGATTGATTACCGGATTGGCTGTTGGTTCTTATAATAGTGATAGTATTAAAGTAACTGCAACAAATGCTGCTACATTAGCCGGCAGAGATAATGCAGCTGTATTATTAAATGGTTCTGTATCCAATCCTTCTATTTCTCTTTCGCCAACCTCGATTTCAAACTTTGCTGGTACCGCAGTTAGTGCAAATAGTACATCACAAAGTATAACGGTTACTGGTGTTAGTTTAGGAACAGATAGTATAACCGTTACCCCTCCAACAAATTTTCAGATTTCTAAAGACAATAGTACATGGAGTACAAGCTCTTTTAAATTAGCCCCGGCAGGAGCTACTCTATACATTCGTTTCAGTCCAACAGGAACTGGGGCAATAACTGGTAGCATTAGTTTTTCTGCAACATCATCAACTAATTCTCCAACGTTATCTGTTACTGGTAGTTTAACAACTTACTATTATAGAGGAAGTGGCATTGGTAATTTGGAATCTACTTCAAGCTGGACTGGGAATTCCGATTTAACTTCAGGAACAACACCTGTTGATTTTACAACGGCTGGTGTAACATACAAGGTTACTACAAACGGAACTACAACAGGAGCCTGGACAGTTTCAGGGGCAAGTTCAAAAATTATACTAGGAGATCCTTCGGTGAGTGCGGTGACACTTACTATTGCATCTGCAGGAGCAATTACAGGAACAATAGATATTCTTGGCGCTTCTTCGGGTTCAAATAATCTAGTACTTCAAAATGCTACTTATCCAACATTTGGCACATTAAACTCCGGTAGCACGGTTACTTATAATGGATCAAAACAAATTGTATCCACTACACCAACTTATGGAAATCTGACGATAAATTCACCCGATTCAATTTTTCTTGCTGGAGCTTTAACGGTAAATAATTTCTCAGTTCTCGGTTCTGGTAAATTTGTTTTGGATAATAGAGCAGGTGTTTCCAGAACATTAACAGTAGCTGGTAATTATTCAGTAACAGGAACCGGTGGGTTATCTTATGCAACAGGTCAATCTTCAACATTCGCAATAAGTTTAACTGGGGCATCAAACACAGCAGTTAGTTCGGCTACAGGATCAGATTATTCTAAATCAAATATAGCCATCACTGGAGCCTATACTTTAGCAGGTAATTTCGAATACCCTACAACGGTTGCATCTAGAAATATCAGTGGGGCGGGTTCTCTAGATTTGAGCAGTTATACATTGAATTTATACCTGGGATATACGACTTTATCAACAATTACGACCTCTGCAAGCAGTATTTTAAAAACAGGGTCTACCTCTTCAACAAACATTCCTTACCCAAGTGGCAGAACTTGGTCTGGTACTGTAGAATTTACTGCATTAGGTGGAGGTTCTTACTTACAAGCGGGTACTTATAATAATGTAACATTTGACAATACTTCGGGAATAGATTCTGCAAGAGGAGATGTTGTAATAAATGGTACACTCACTACTACTGCTAGTGGTACTGTTGATATGGCAACTTATGCAATAAGTGGAACGCTTTCAGGCCTTTCAAATGCGGGTACTCTTAAGACTGCAAATTTGAGTTCAGCTCCTTATCCTTCAGGAAAGACCTGGGGCGGAACCGTATTTTTTGTTGCTTCAAGCGGTGGTCAATCTGTAATAGGCGGCACTTATAATAATTTAACAATAGCCAACTCATCTGGCATAGATTCAGCTAGAGCAGATCTTACTGTAAATGGTGCTTTTGTAACTTCAGTGGGTACAGTTGATATGTCTACTTATGCATTATTAGGTTCTATGTCTACTGTTACGCTTAACGGCTATTTAAAAACATCAAACACCTCATCAACGCCAATACCTGCATCTAAAACATGGGGAGGCACAGTTGAGTTTGCAGGTTCCTCAATAATAGTTCCTTCTCAAACATCTTATAACAATTTGATTATTACCAGTGCAACAGATACCGCACATAATAATATCACCATCAACGGAGATTTGACAATTTCAGGAATAGGTAGGTTAATAGGAGACAATGCAAATACCAGACAAATTAATTTATCAGGTAATCTGTCTTCAACGGGTACTGGTGGTATTTTGAATAACGGAGGTTCTCAAAGTTTCTCATTTACACTATCTGGTGTTTCTAAAACAATTTCGGTTACTTCTACAAATAATAACTTTGGTAAAACTAACTTCAATATAACGGGCAGCTATACCTTAAGTTCTGACTTTACATTCACAGGAGCAATTGCATCAAGATATTTTGGTGGTTCTGGTTCTCTTGATCTGTCTGGAAGAACATTAGATTTACAATTAGGATATCTGAATTCTACAACTACTACTACCAATAGTTCAACAATTATTAAAACACAAAATACCAATACTGCCAGTCCTTATGGTGTACCTTCTGGTAAAACATGGAATGGTGCTGTAAGATTTAACGCCACTAATGGATTGCAGTTTATTCCTGCAGGTACTTTCAACGATTTGTATTTTGATAATACTTCAGGTGTAGATTCATTGAGAGGAAATGTAACGGTGAACGGAACATTGGCCTTGGGTAGCAGTGTAGTAGCTACTACTAGTGCATTTAAAGCAATTGCAAACAGTACATTAACCAGAGGTACAGGATGGATAAATGGTAATTTACAAAAACCAGTTAGTACGCCTGCTACTTATTCATTTGAGGTAGGAGATGCTAATAATTATACTCCTGCTTCTATAGTTGTATCTGCTGTTACAACATCAGGTAATTTAGTGGTAGCAGCTAAAACCGGATTGTCATCACAATCTGCAGTTTCTACAATTGGATTAAATACTTCAACAGCATTGAATCGTTATTTTTCTCTAACAAGTCCTGATGGATTTGCAGGAACTTATGCAGGTACTTACACCTATTCAAGCGCAAGCGACTTATTAGGTTCGCCTACAATTAGTGAATTACGTTCTGCAATTAATACTACAGGTGCAACTTGGGATTACCCAGGTACAGTTTCAGGATCAACTTCATCAACAGTTACTGTTCCATCAACTTCTTCAATTGGAGATGTTGCATTTGCCACGGTTAATAACATTACCGTAACTGCAGTAGATGCTTCTAAGGCACTTAATGCTTCAGATCCTTCATTTACTTATAACATTACAAGTGGTAGTCTTTTAAACTCTGATGTATTTACTGGTACCTTATCTCGTGCTAGTGGTGAAACTGCCGGTCTTTATCAAATACAGCAAGGAACATTGGCTATTTCTCCTAACAGTAATAATTATTCTATAACTTTTGTTCCTGCTACTTTCACCATATTAGGTGATGCAAATCCTGTAACAAACCTTGCATCCAGCCATAAATCAAACAACATCGTAAGATTAACATGGTCATCTCCATTGGGTACTTATGATAATGTGATCATCTTTGCACGTCCTTCAAGTGTTACACATACACCTTCAGGAAATGGTGCTGATTATAACAATGCAAATTCTGATATAAGTTTAGCTGGAGTTTATAGTACAGACAATTATTTGGTTTATTCTGGTTCAGGAAATAGCGCGGAAATTACTGGCTTATCAGATTTAACTGATTATAATTTTGTAGCTTATTCTTATAATGGTGCTACATTCTCAATTTCTTCAAGTTTAAATGTAACTACTGCAGTTGCTCCAACTACTTCTTTAGCTGCAGCATATGGTAATGCTCAATCTGCATTGTCATGGACTAATCCTTCCTATTATACTACTCAATCTAATTATTGGGATGAAGTAATGATTGTAGCAAAATCTGGAAGTGATGTTGATCAATCGCCATCAGGTGATGGGTCTGCTTACACTGCTAATGCCGCATTCGGTTCAGGCACTGATTTAGGTTCGGGTAGTTATGTAGTTTATAAAGGAACTGGAACATCAGCTACAATCACCGGATTAACTAACGGTACAACTCAATACTTTAAAACTTTCGTAAGACACGGATCATCATGGTCTGTTGCACAATCTGCGAATATTACACCAAATGTTTATGCAGCTGGTGATTTCGGTTCATACCAGTCAGGAATGTGGGGCGCTACTGCCAACTGGCGTCAATGGAGTAGTGTATTAGCTGGCTGGACAGTTGTTCCTTCTGTTGTTCCAGCACAAACAGATAATGTATTCATACTTTCTGGTCATACAATAAGAACTGATAACACAACAAGATCTTGTAATAATCTAACCGTTTCAGGAACGTTAAGATCTGATAGTTTGGTAAATAAAGTATGTTTCTTAAAAGTATATGGATCTACAATTGATGTTAAAGCTGGAGGTGCGATTGGAACTACTTCAAATGGTAACAGTGCAGATGGTATTAGCTTAGATGTTTTCAATGGTAACATGACTATAACCGGAAGTGGAACCATCAACTTCTCAAGAGTTAGACTTTCTGATACTACTGCTACTTCAACATTGACAATAGATAACGATGTAAAAGTGCACTATCATGGATCAACTAATGCAGGTAATGCCGGAGCAATCTATACAAATTCTCCAATGCCAACTTCTTATACAGTTACTCATGTGTTGACTATAAATGCAGGTAAGACGTTGACTTTCGATCAGTTTGCTTGTTATACGCCTTTAAGTGGTGCGAACAACAACGGTGTAACTAACAAAACATTCAATATAAATGGTACCATGACTTTCATGGATGGACAAATTTCTGGTAACACTGCGACTCCTTCTTCTGCATTTGTTGGTAATCAAAATGGATATTTTAGTTTGGGCACTTCAACAAATTATACTTCTACAATTAATGTAGGTGCTCTAGGAACATTGAATGTTTCAGAATTCTATCCTAATGGCACACAGTCTGGTGATGCAGCAGGAACTGGAACTGTAGCAACTGTTAATGTCGCTTCTGGAGGTAGCTTTACTGTTTCTAAAATTGCAGACTTCAGAAATGTATCTCAAACAGTAACTGGTGCAGGTTCATTTACACTTTCTAGTGGAGGTGTTATGAGAATTGGGTCTGCTGATGGTATAACAACTTCTTCAGCTGCTGGTCCGATCAGAACAACTACTAGAACATATAATTCAGGTCTTTATAAATATGAAAGTGCTGTAGCCCAGGTTACAGGTTCTGGTTTGCCATCAACAGTTAGTGGGTTGACAGTAAATAATGCAGCAGGCTTAACATTGTCTGGCTCTACTATTGTTTCAGATTCCTTAACATTAACCTCTGGTGTTGTAACTACCGGTTCAAATACACTGACTTCTAATGGTATTACCAATAGAACTTCTGGTTGGGTTGCAGGTAATTTGAAAAAACCAATTGCTGTTGCAGCTACATCTAAAACATTTGAAATTGGCGGTGCAACATCTTATCGTCCTATTTCATTAACATTAAATGGTGTTACCGTTGCTGGTAATTTAACAGCGATGGTATCACAAGCTGATGGAGCTCATCCAAATATTTCTACTTCTAACGTCAGCAGAACAAAACGTTTAAATAGATATTGGACACTTACAAATGATGGCGTTGCTTTAACCAGCTATAGCGCAACATTTACATTTGTGTCAGCAGATATCTTGAACAGTGCAACTACATCTTCATTTATTGCTGGCAGATATAACAGTGCATGGTCTTATCCAACTGTTGGAACAAAAACATCTACTTCAACTCAAATAACTGGAGCTACAAGTTTTGGTGATTTCCAAATTGGAGAAAATTGTGCGAATGCTTCTACAGAAACATTGACTTCATGCGATTCATTATTATGGCATGGTACAATGTATTATGCATCAAATACTACAGCAACATGGACAGGTACTAACGCTGCCGGTTGTGATAGTATAGTTACTTTAAATTTAACTATTAATGCTACTCCTACTGCTCCTTCAGTGGATGTTGCCAATAATTGCGGCACATCAACATTGTCAACTACGGCCCCAGGCACATTGTTGTGGAGCAATAGTGAAACTACTTCATCAATAATTGTTAGCGCAGGAACTTATACCGTTACTACAACAGTAAATGGTTGTGTAAGTTTAGCTGGCTCAGGATTGGCAGCGCCAAAAACGATACCATCAACACCAACAGTAAATGTGGTAAATAATTGCGATGGCACATCAACGTTGTCTACTACTGCTGCAGGATCATTACTGTGGAGTACAAATGAAACAACTTCATCAATCAGCGTTAGTGCAGGAACTTATACCGTTACACAAACAGTAGATGGTTGTGTAAGTGCAGAAGGTTCAGGAATTGCCGCTCCAAAAACCACACCAGCAACACCAACAGTGAATGTGGTAAATAATTGCGATGGTACATCAACATTGTCAACCACAGCCTCAGGATCATTATTGTGGAGCACAAGTGAAACCACTTCATCAATCAGCGTTAGTGCAGGAACTTATACCGTTACACAAACAGTAGATGGTTGTGTAAGTGCAGAAGGTTC
>CALQSB010000004.1 GCA_943333125.1 Chitinophaga pinensis | reverse complement strand
GATTTCTATCACGCTAATCCAAAAAAAGACACAAATATCAAACAGCAAGTAGAAAAAATTTCACAATGCAAAAAGATTATTATTTTCGTATCGGTTTTTCATAGGATATTGGATTTTAAAGCAGGGCTAGATTTCTATCTTGGCCCTTTTTTTATGTCGTTAGTGGAATAAAAATCAAGGGTTTAAAAGTAAAAATGAATTTCTCGAGATACACCTAGAAAAAAACCAGATTTTAGCCAACATCAATACAAGTCAATAGAAATCATAAGCCTTTTCAGAATTTACACTAAAAGGATTTCCGATAAGAAGAAAAGCTGTTTATTTAAATATAATTAGTGTCTATAAGTATATTAAAAAATATAGTATACTAGGACTATTTCTTTTAGTTGAAGCGTAATATTTTGACATTGTATGCCCCCATACTTTTAAATACTTCGCAACCATTTTAAATAGTTAATTCAAATTCATTTTAAGGTTGAAATAAAATACTTTCAATAACTCTGCAAACAAGATAAGCAATACTAAAAATGGGCATAATTACATTGAGAGTAAATATGCCCATTTTTAATATAATATGCCCACAATAAAGCCAATGTGAGAATAGAAATTACTGTATCACTACTTTGCCCGTTGCTAAAGTAGTACCATTGGCATCTGATAGCACCAATGAATAAACGCCTCTGCTGAATTTTTCGGCATTTACATCCATCACTTCATAAGGAGCAGATACAGTATAAGATTTACTGAAAACCCTTGCTCCTTTAGCATCATACATAGTAATAAATCTTGGCTGCCCGTTATAAGGGATGCCATCAAATCTAACTTGAAAATATCCTTTGTTAGGATTTGGATAAATGAATGTGTAATTTAAAACGGTGTCACGTACTACAAGCGTATTAGAATTATTGCTGCAGCCATTTCCATCAATAACAGAAGCTGTATATGATCCTGCGCCATTGTCATTAATAATGATGCTGCTTCCTGTTTGTCCGTTTATTATTGTGCCATTTTTATACCAACTAAATACAGTAGAAGCAGGAGTAGCGCTCGCTGTTAATGTAATCGTTTCTCTAGGCAATACAACAGGTGAAGGAGAAGCTGTAATCAATACCACAGGCAAATTATTTACAATTAATGTAGCTGCATCAGAAGTAATATCAGCACAACTGATTTCAGAAATAACAACTTGGTACTGATAGTTATTCTGAGAAGAACTAACAGCAGGCAAAGTTAAAGAGCTGTTGTTTGCGCCAGTAATGTTTGTAAATGCGAGGCCTCCATCAGTACTTAATTGCCATTGATAAGTAATAGAAGTACCCGAAGCCGTAACGTTAAAAACAGCATCAGTGTTTTCACAGATACTTACATTAGTTGGCTGAGTGCTAATAGTTGCAGGTGATACAACCGTTAATAAAACTGCACCAGAAAATATCGAACCACATGTCAAAGAAGTAACAACTAATCTGTATTTATTGTTGTTCATTGCAGCATCTACATTTGTTATGCTGAAAGTATTGTTTGTTTCACCGGTAATATCTGTGAAGGTGGCACCGCCATCTGTACTTAATTGCCATTGATAAGAAAGGGCGTTACCTGTAGCCGAGGCAGTAAATTGAGCTGTAGTATTAATACAAGTAATAACATCAGATGGCTGACTGCTAATAAGAGGTGATGCGATTACATGAAGTATGGCATTATCTGATGTAGTGCCAATCGCCGAACATGAGTTAGAAAGTACAACATGGTATAAATTTCCTTCCATTGCAGTTGTTACATTTGAAACGGTAAGTGCAGCATTTGTTTCTCCGGTAATATTGCTAAAAGTTACACCGCCATCAGTGCTTATTTGCCATTGATAAACGAGGCCTGATCCTGATGCAGAAATAGAAAATAATGCATTAGCTCCTGAACAAGTATTGTTATCTAATGGCTGAGTCGTAATCACGGCACTATTGCTTATAGTGAGCAACGCTTCGTTCGAAATTACTTCGCCAGGACAGGCAGTACTGTTTACAAGTACTCTGTATTTGTAATTGTCCATTAAAGAAGTAACATTTGTTAGGTTTAAAATGGAATTTGTTTCTCCTGTAATATCTGTGTAGTTGTTACCACCGTCGATGCTTACCTGCCATTGATAAGTTAAAGAAGTTCCGATGCAATTCGCATCAAAACTTACATTCCCGTTTGGACATGCGCTTGTATTGACAGGCTGTGTAGCAATGCTAGCTGGACTGTTTACCGTTAAAATTACATTTGAAGAAATTAATCCACCAGGAGTACATGTGGAAACAACAACATGATACTGATTGTTGTTCTGTACATTAGTTACATTATTAAGTGTTAGTGTTGGGTTGGTAGCGCCTGTGATATCAGAAAAACTAACACCATTATCAGTGCTTACCTGCCATTGATAAGTATTAGTGTTGCTGTTTGTGGTGATACTAAAAACCGCATCATTACCCTGGCAAATATTTTGATTTTCAGGCTGAATAGAAATAGAAGCAGGTGTAGAAACATTTAACACTGCTATTGCAGATGTATCTTTTGAAGGACAAGAATTGGATGCAATTACTCTGTATCTGTTATTATCAAGAAGAGTGGAAACATTATTCAGTGTAAGTGATGGGTTTGTTTCACCAGATATATTCGTATAAGTAGCACCGTTATTGGTGCTAACCTGCCACTGATAACTATTATTGCTTCCTGTAGCTGCAGTAACAAACGTAGTTGAGCTTCCGCTACAAACATTTGCACTATTAGGTTCTGTGCTGATAACTGCAGCAGTACAAGTATTTACTGGAAGTATAATGGTGAAAGTATCGCTGGTAGCAACACGAACATTTGAACTGTTGTAGAGATTACTTTGCATTTCTATAACAGCCTGATTTTTTATGGCAATATCATCAACATACCAGCCTTCGAGATTAGTACCCACATCAGAAGTAAATCTGAATCGTATTTTTAAATTTTGATTGGCATAAGGAGTCAGATTTACTTTAGTCTTAGTCCATTTGTTATTACTGCTGCCAGACCAGGCTCTTCTTCCCGCAAGTAATGTAGTGGCATCCATAGTTGTAAGATAACCACCAAGTATGATATTAGGCTGCATGTCTGTCCAGGTAGTACCCCCATTTATACTGGCTTCAAGTACACCGCCATCATAAGTACTTTCGCAATTAAACCAATGACGAAATGATAAAGGTGGAGGAGTTGCACCTAAACTTATAGCATTAGTAAGGATAAGTCTTTGATCAGAGGTTGTATCTAAGTTGTTTGAAAAATAAGAACTATTTGAGCTGTAAGAACGAGCAGTTGAAATACTCCAGATTCCATTAGGCATTGTATTTGTTGTCGTCCATGTAGCAGGAATAGTAGGTCCATTTGCAGAATCCTGAAATAAACTAACGGTAGGGTAGTATGAGCCGCTATTAGCATTTACTGTAAACGAATAAGTTTGTGTTTGTCCGGCGGCTAAAGTTATTGAAAAACTTACCACACGATTAGCACTGTTGTAAGTACCTCCACTCACATAAGTAACATTGGCGGGTAACGTATCCGTTAATGTAAAATTGGTAATACCACCACAATCGCCTGTAACTATTTTATTTGTATAAGTTATACTTTGACCTTCGATTACTTGTGTAATGCTTTGAGTCAGACTTAAAGAAGCATTGCCAATTGAAAAGTCAGGAACCTGATCAGTAACACTGCCCGATGAACCTTGTGAAGCAAAAGCTCCCATACCTCTTCTTCTGAAAGCTTCCAAGATAGCACACTGATGTACGCCATTATAAAGAAGTTGATCTGCCTGTAAAATAGCATCCCTACCATCAATAAATCCAGGGCTGCAAGGTTGTAATTTCATACCTTCTGTTACTAATTTAAGTGCAATAATATTTCCGCCAGTACCATTGACATCATATAAAGTCGTAGAGATATTCCCAACCTGATTAATAATGTTCCAAGTCATGTCCCAAAGTGTGGCACACCAGATTTCACCTCTGTCGTGAGATTCTGCAGGAATAGAAATAGCGTATACTTTGTTATTAATACTAAAATTAGTGCAATATTTTTGTGAGCGTATACCGGTAGCCGTTGATTGCTGTCCGATCGCATAAGTTCCAACTCCTCTTGGAGAAGCAAAGCCTGTATTTAGAGTGGAGGTAGCCCAGTTCTGTGTTAACATAAGTCCGTAATAATCACTCCATCCTTCACCCATATTTTCATTATTACTCAAACATCCGGCTTGAGCAGGACCTCCGGTTAAACGGTTGCTAATACCATGAGCGGCCTCATGACAAACAATCCCATTATCAACATCTCCGTCTTTTTGAGGGTTTCCGTTCCATAAATACATTTGCATCCTTCCATTGCCTCCATCTGCAGGAGTTGCAAAATTGGCGTTATTGGTGCCACCACCATCCTGTGCATCTGCAAAAACAAAATCATTTCCAAGGCCACCTCTTCCTAGGTTTGTTGCCTGAAAATTTCCGGAAACTTCATCAAATCCATTTAAATACATGACATCATGAATGATATTGTTCCAGTAAAATAAATTAGTAATATTGAATTGTTGATTTTTTACGGGTGTAGTTTGTGTTGGTGTTACGGTAAAGGTTGGGGTAAAATCAAAACTCAATGGATCTGCAGATGTGGTTGAAGTTGCCGGATTTCCTGTTCCATTAGTATTACTTCTGTCTTCTTTAGCCCATACATTATTTCCTCTTGTGTAGATATAATCAGTAGTTCCGGTATTATGCCATTTTAAAGTAGTGGCATTGCCTGGTGCCGATGCCCAAGGATTAGTTCTTACATCATGGCTGCCGCCTGGATGAATTGGACTTTCGGCAGGAAAAGGAATAACTCTGTAAGTCGCATTATTAATTAATGAAGGACTGTTTTGTGATTTTATTTCTGGGGTTAAAAAATCAAAATTTAATGTGCTGATAAGATTCTTTTTGTCTTTTTTATTTTGAATTGAAGAATTATTTTTCGCCACATTTTCATTCGAAGGATTGTCCCAGTTACAAAAGACCGTCAAATTGTTTATACTAACTATTGAATTGTCCATTGCATTTACCCTGATCATCCAATAATCAGACGAGGAAGAAGGAATGATATAAACTTGCCAGGATAAAAATATATTCTTACCATCCATTGAGGGAACCCACATTAATTCTGCAGTAATATTTTCTCTTGAAATCCCCATATTGTCGAATACAATATAATTGCCGCCTTTTTTAGTTTCCAAAACAAATGGGTTTCTTTGTGTGATTAATTTTCGGTCAGCAATAGCCGTCATCACAGCGTTATCGGCAGCGATAATAGGCTTTCCGGTATTTCCCTTTGTTATTTTTTCTATGCTTGAAATTCTTCCTCCTGAATTAGAAACGAGCGAGTGATCTTTAAAAGCTAAAACCTGAATTTGATTATAAACAGGAATATTTAAATAAGATTGCTGTAAATAAACCATTCTCAACTTTGATGCATTATCGAAATAAGTATTTGAAATAATGTAGTTTGATAAATCCTGATTAGACAATCCAATGGATTTGCTGTTTTTAATTACCAGGTCTTTTGCTATCTGATTGTCATCGACCTGTGCTTTAAGCACAACAAAACTTAATAACAAGAAAGAAAGAAGTAGATTTTTTTTCATGAGAATTTTCTGAGTTTCAATAAAAAGCTTTTGCACCTATTGAAACGGTTAAAGAATAATATTTAATTGGTAATGTGTATTTCTATTTTTTTGAAAAATCAAGCATTATTTTTATCTAAATTACAGTTATTTATTTAGATGTAAAAGCCTGCTAGTTAAATAAAAGGCTTCCCTAGAAAAGCCTTTTATTTATATGTTTTTAATTAATTTATTGTTTTACAATTTTTGTAGTTGCAATTTTAACTCCGTTTCCATCAGTTAATAACAACAGGTAAGCCCCTGCAGAAAGTTTCTTTACCACAACCTCCATTACATCAAAACCAGAACTCAGATTATATTCTTGAAAGTAAACCCGAGCCCCTTTTGAATCGAATAAGGTTACCGTTCTTTTTTGACTAGTGTTACCATTGAAGTATTGAACGGTAAACTGTCCATTATTAGGATTAGGATAAACAAATAATGTATTAGATAAAGAATCCAGAATATTTAGTGCATTTGAAATGTTATCACATCCATTCATGTCTTTTGCTGTATAGATGCCTTTATCGGCATAATTCACCGTTAGCATATTGCCATTAACTCCTGCCACTAGCACACCGTTTTTATACCAGTTATAAGTTGCTCCTGTTGGAATAGAAGTAGCGGTAAGGGTAGTATGTAAATTGGGTAACAAACTATGGTAAGGTGTAGCTGAAATGGTTACTACCGGTGAAGGTAAAACTGAAAGTAGCGCCGCATTAGTTATAACGCCACAAGGATCCGCAGTCGCAACAACACGATATTTATTGTTGTTCATTGCTGTTGTGATATTATTTAAAACAAGGAAAGAATCAGTTGCTCCTGAAATATTGATGTAATTAGATCCACCATCAGTACTTACTTGCCATTGATAAGAAAGATTGTTGGCAGAAATACTAGTAATGAAATTTGCAGCTGATCCAGCACATCCGCTGAAGTTTTCAGGAACAATATTTACCACGGCTTCTGGCAAAACCGTTAGTAACCCCGCATCAGAATTGTTACCTATTGCCGAACAGCTACTATTCACAACAACTCTGTATTTATTATTATTCAACGGCGATGTTATATTGGCGATATTAAGAGTCGCAGCTGTTTCTCCATTGATATTTAGAAAAGAAATGCCTCCATCTGTACTAATCTGCCATTGGTAAGTAAGACCGGGTCCGCTGGCTGTTATAGAAAAACTAACATTACTTCCAGAGCAAGCACTGCTGCTCGAAGGTTGAGTAATAATGGAAGCCTGATTATTAACTGATAATGTTGCTGAATTGGAAACTAAGGAAGGCGTACAATCGCCAGTGATAGATGCTCTGTAAAGATTATTATTCATATCCGAAGTCACGCTTATTAAAGCTAATACAGCATTTACGGCTCCGGGAATATTTGTAAATGTGATTCCTCCATCTGTACTGATTTGCCATTGATAAATCAAGCCGGTGCCATTAACAGCAGTTGTGAAATTGGCATTGTTACCAACACAAGCAGAAATATTATCTGGCTGTGTAACAATTGATGCCTGAGCATTTACACTTAATGTTGCCGCATCTGAATTTAATGAAGTTGATGAACATCCGCCAAGTACTAATCTGTATTTATTGCCATTCATGCTCAATGTTACTGCAGATATGGTAAGTGAAGAAGCATTAGCTCCTGAAATATTTGTGTAGGTAGATCCCCCGTCATTACTCATTTCCCATTGATAGGTTGATCCCGAAGCAGTTGCATTGAATGTAACAGGTTGTCCTTCACAAATAGTTTCATTTGAAGGCTGTGAAGAAATTACAGCACTACCGCTAACGGTTAAAAGTGCAAATGATGAAATATCACTCGATGAACAACTATTGCTTACTGTAGTTCTGTATCTGTAATTATTCATGGTCAATGTTACATTCGGCACGTTCAATGTTGAAGTATTGGCGCCAGTAATGTCTAAGTATGTAGCTCCATCATCAGTACTAATCTGCCACTGATAAGAAACGTTAGTTCCATTGGATGCAGCGGTGAATATTGCATTATTTCCTGGACAGGCATCAAAGCTTGCTGGTTGTGTACTGATAGTAGCCAGATTATTGATATTCAGAATAGCTGCATTCGAATTTAGCCCAGTTGCACTACAGCTGAAAAGTACGGCTCGGTAACGATTGTTATTCATAGAAGCCGTTACATTGGTTATTGACAAAACATCAGCGGTAGCGCCAGAAATATTGTTAAAAGTTAAGCCTCCATCTGTACTAATCTGCCATTGATAAGTAATATTAGTACCTGTTGCAGCAACACTAAAAGAAACATCGGAACCTTCGCAAATGGTATTATTATTAGGTTGTGCGGTAAGTACAGCAGGATCACTAACAGTTAAGATACCAGCATCTGAAAGTATGCTCGAAGAACAACTATTACTGATTAGTGCTCTGTATTTATTATTATTCATAATGGAGGTTACTCCGTTCAAAACTAAATTAGCAGAAACCGCACCTGCAATATCTGAATAAGTAATACCTCCATCAGTGCTTACTTGCCATTGATAAGCAATCGAACTTCCTGAAGCAGAAACGGTAAATGTTGCTGAACTTCCTGTACAGGAAGGCGTATTTGAAGGTTGTGATGAAATGCTGGCCTGATTGCTTATGGTTAATTGAACAGCGTTTGAATTTAATACAGAAGGGCTGCAACTTGAAATTACAACACGATACAGGTTGCCATTTTGTATTGATGTTACACTGTTTATTGTGCAAGTTTGATTTGTTGCTCCTGAAATATTTGAGAAGGTAACCCCGCCATCAGTGCTTACCTGCCATTGATAGTTATTTGTTGAACCACTGGCATTGACAGTGAATAACGCATTTGCTCCTACGCAGGCTGTTTGTGCAACAGGCTGCGCATTTATACTTGCAGGAATAGTGGCAACCAGAATTGCGGCTTCAGAAGTAGAACTTGAAGGACAGGAATTGGTTACAACAACTCTGTAATGATTGTTGTTCATAGAAGCAGTTATAGAATTGAGCGTCAGGGAAGAATTAGTAGCTCCTGTGATATCAGTATAAGTTATTCCGCCATCTGTACTTACTTGCCATTGGTAAACAGGACTTGTGCCATCGGCATTAACACTAAATGTAGCATTCGCACCTACGCATGTTGTTTGATTAACAGGCTGACTGCTGACTAGCACATTCGTACAAACTGTAGTTTCAAGAATGTTTGTAATAGTATCACTATAGTTAACACGCACACCATTTGTATTAAATAAACTTGCTCTGATATTAATAACAGGTTTTCGTTTTACAATAATATCATCAATATACCATCCTGTTCCAGATACTGTAGTATTAGAACCAAAGCGGAATCTTAATTTGACGTTTTGGCTAGAATAACTACTAAGGTTAACTGATGAATTAATAAATCCATTTGAATTGCCAGACCAGGCTTTACGTCCTGCAAGAGAATTGCCAGTGCCGCTGGCTAAAGTACTGTTGAAGTATCCAGCTGTGATTTTATTGGAAAGATCTACCCAGGTAGTGCCATTGTCGGTACTGATTTCTACAACACCTCCGTCAAACCCGGCCTGTGTATTGTATAAATGAGAAAAACTTAAAGAGGAAGTGCTGGCCCCTAATGCAATTGTCGTTGCTGTTTCCAGTTTCTGATCTGAAGCGGTTGCAGCATCAGGAGTGAATAATGAATTTGGACTACTCAGACTTTGAGCTGTTGATACTGACCAGACATTGGTAGTAGTAGAAGAAGCAGTAAAGGTAGAAGGCATTGATGTGCCGGTTACATGTTCCTCTAAAAGTATCTGAGGTGCAAAATAGCTTCCCGCATTAACATTCACAATAAATGAGAATGATTGAGTTTGACCTGCTGTGAAATTTACAGGAAAACTTACCACTCTGTTTACTGCATCATATGTACCTCCAGAAACATAAGTAACGTTGTAGGGTATAGTATCTCTTAATGTATAATTGGTAAGCGGACTACAACTGTTTACATTGGTTGTATAGGTAACATTCTGACCAACAGATGCATCATTGATATTCTGAGATTTTTTTATAGTTACAAATGGCGTGAAATCTGCTACCTGGTCCGTTACACTTGATGAAGAGCCCTGAGACGCATACAAGCCCATTCCTCTTCTTCTGAAAGCCTCTCGGATAGCACAATTGTATGCTCCGCCAAATAAAATCGAATCGGCTTTTAAAATCGCATTCCTTCCATCAATAAAACCCGGACTGCATGGCTGAAGTTTTAATCCTTCTATAACAAGTTTAAGTGCAATACTGTTTCCTGCAGTAGAATTCGAATTAAATATATTAGGGTTCACAGAATTTGTAGCCTGAATAATATTCCATGTCATATCCCATAAAGCAGCACACCAAAGTTCTCCTAACTCATGAATTTCTGAAGGTATCGTTGTCGCATACACTTTGTTGTTGATTGAGAAATCAGTACAATATTTTTGTGTACGAATACCATCCTGATTGGGAAGTTGTCCAAATACATAAGTACCAATTCCTCTGGGTGAAGTAAATCCAGTTGTTGTGGTTGAATTTGCCCAGTCTTGTGTAACCATTAATGCTAAATAATCGCTCCATCCTTCTCCCATTTGCTCTGCATTGCCAAGACAAGAAGAATTAGCAGGACCACCGGTAAGGCGTGTACTTATTCCGTGAGAGTATTCATGAGAGATTACACCATTATCAACATCTCCATCTATAAACTGTCCACTTGATAAGGTTACATTCTCGTTATTGGCTAATTGATTTTTTAATATTAAACCGTCGGCCATTGAAATCATTACTGCAGGAATAGTAATTGTGTTATCAGTTCCGCCCATAATGATTGGACTGCCGGCTACATTGTTTATCACTATTGCTGCAATGGCACCAGCGGTTTGGGCATTTTTTACTTTAAGAGTAAAATTGCAGGTAGAACGGTCTATAAGTGCAATCTTTCCTGCGATGGAATTGGCTGGTGCTCCTAAACAGGCTTCATGAGTTGTACCAGCTGCGTTATCGTTATAATAGATGACCTGACCGGTAACAGGCCCAACATTAATGAGTTTGTTCTCTGTGCTAAAGCTGCTTTCAATCGCCTGATAAGATCCGGCAATTGTGGCTGGTGTGTTTACCGTAAAACCTGGAATAGCATTCCATAAATACATTTGCATTCTTCCACTGCCGCCATCAGCAGGTGTTGAAAAATTAGCATTATTAGTACCTGAGCCATCCTGTGCATCGGCTAAAACATAATCATTTCCACTGCCGCCTCTTCCTTGATTATTAGATTGAAAATTTCCAGCGGCTTCATTAAAACCATATTGGTAGGTAATATCGTGCATAAGATTATTCCAATAAAACAAGTTGGTTGTATTAAACTGCTGATTTTTTGTTGTAGTAGAAGTTGTTGGCGACACATTGAAATCCGGAACGAAATTAAAACTTAATGGATCCACTGAAGTTGTGGAAATCGCTGAGAACCCACTGCCATTATTGCCATTAACATCCTCCTGCGCCCAAACGTTATTCCCTCGGGTATTTACATAATCAATGGTTCCAGTACTATGCCACTTTAAAGTTGTTGCATTTCCTGGAGCTAATGTCCATGGGTTTGTAACGATACCACTTGTAGTTGGTCCGTGTTTTGGGCTTTCGTATGGAAATGGAACAACTCTGTAGGTTGCGTTATTTATAATTGAGGGGCTAAAAGTTTTTTTTTCTTCCGGTTGACGGTCACTGAGAAATGAAGAAACAATACAATTAGATTCTTTTATTTTATTTATTTTATTTGTCTGAACAAAATTTCCGGCTATAGATTTTTCATTACCTGAATTTTTATTCCAGTCACAAAAAACAGTCAGATTATTTTCATCAATCACCTCATTAGTGCTGGCATCAATTCTGATCATCCAGTAATCCGAACTCGAGCTGGGAACAAGATAAATCTGCCAGGCCAGTATAACCCTATTGCCATTGTCCACAGGAACCCAAAGCAACTCTGCAGTTATGTTTTCATTGGCAACCCCAGCCTTTCCGAAATCAAATTTTCTTCCCGGTATCAGTGTTGTGGCAATTAAAGCATTGAAGTTGAAAATTTTCTTTTCTTTTAATGCCTTTTTTACCGAAACGTCTGGTGTTACAGAAGGGAAAATATTTAAAGTATTTACTTTCTTATTGATGTCAGTAATCCACTTGCCGAAATTTGAAAATAATTTTTCATCTTTAAAAGCCAGTGATAATAGTTGATTAAAAACGGGCAGGCCTTTATAGGATTGTTGTAAATAAATCATTGTTAAACCAGAACTTTGACTGATATAGGCATTAGACACTATAGAATTAACAATATCGTTGTCAGTCAGGCCTAATGAGTTTTTGTTCTTTATAACAAGTTCCATTGCCTTGGCTTTATCAATATCCTGCGCCTGAATGGTTAACACAAAAAACAAAGAAACAACAGAAAGTAGAAATCTTTTCATATTCGAAGATTGTAAATAAAAATAAGTTGTAAAAAATAAACTATTCTATATGAACAGCCTCAGGCGTCCATAAGTTTATCAAATGGGGACTTTTTTTCAGAGGGGTACAAAAACAAGGCTGAAAATTACTTCTTTTTTTGGGACTGAAATATTATTTTTTGGGTAATAAAATCTTCAAATAGAATAAATTAGACTAGAAATCATTGATTGTAACAGTCTAAAAATATACTTTTTGCATTAGTGAAAGGTATTTTTGGAATTCTTGTATCTATTTTTTGTGATTAAGCTGCTCAACCCTACCTTTGCACCCGATTTCAAACTCAAGGATCTAATGCAGATAATGGTTAGATAATTGCCTTTAGTTTACATCAAAAATCACTTTTCAACTTAATTAACTATGGTAGAAATTAAACCAGATGAAATTTCGGCGATACTTCGTCAGCAATTAAGCAACTTCAACGTAGGGTCAAGTCTCGAAGAAGTAGGTACTGTTCTTCAGGTAGGAGATGGTATTGCTCGTGTTTATGGACTCAATAATGTTCGTTCGGGAGAATTGGTGGAATTTGAAAATGGAGTAAAAGCGATTGCTTTGAACCTTGAAGAAGATAATGTCGGCGTGGTACTAATGGGCGACAGTGGCGATATTAAAGAAGGGGATAAAGTAAAACGTACTTCTCAGATTGCCTCTATTAAAGTAGGCGAAGGAATGTGCGGTCGTGTTATCAATACTTTAGGTGAACCTATTGACGGCAAAGGACCTATTAAAGGTGAATTATATGAAATGCCTTTGGAGCGTAAGGCGCCTGGGGTAATTTTCAGAGAGCCCGTAAAAGAACCTCTTCAAACAGGAATTAAAGCCATTGATGCGATGATTCCTATTGGACGTGGACAACGGGAGTTAATTATTGGTGATCGTCAGACTGGTAAAACAGCCATCGCAGTAGACACTATTATTAACCAGAAAGAATTTTATGCTGCAGGTAAAACTGTTTATTGTATATATGTAGCTATTGGCCAGAAAGCCTCTACCATTGCTGGTATCATGAAAACATTGGAAGAACATGGAGCAATGGCTTATACTACTATTGTTGCTGCTTCTGCTTCAGAACCTGCTCCTTTACAATTCTACGCACCTTTTGCCGGCGCCGCCATCGGAGAGTTTTTCCGTGATACCGGCAGACCAGCGTTAATTATTTATGATGATTTGTCAAAACAGGCCGTGGCTTATCGTGAAGTTTCTTTATTGCTTCGCCGTCCTCCTGGTCGTGAAGCATATCCAGGTGATGTATTCTACTTACATAGTCGCTTACTCGAAAGAGCAGCGAAAGTAGTTTCAAAGGATGAAATTGCACAACAGATGAATGATTTACCTGCCTCTATTAAACATTTGGTAAAAGGCGGAGGTTCACTTACTGCATTACCTATTATTGAAACACAGGCCGGTGACGTTTCTGCATACATTCCTACAAACGTAATTTCAATTACCGACGGACAGATATTTTTGGAAAACAATCTGTTTAACGCAGGTATTCGCCCGGCGATTAACGTAGGTATTTCCGTAAGTCGTGTGGGTGGTAATGCACAAATTAAATCAATGAAAAAAGTAGCCGGTACTTTGAAACTGGATCAGGCACTTTATCGTGAGCTCGAAGCCTTTTCGAAATTTGGTGGTGATCTGGATGCTGCAACAAAGAATGTTATTGATAAAGGAGCCAGAAACGTAGAGATTTTAAAGCAAGCTCAGTACTCACCTTTCTCTGTAGAAAAACAAGTGGCTATTATTTATTTAGGAACTCAGGGATTGTTGAAAAATGTTGCTATCAAAAATGTAAAAGCTTTTGAAGAGCAGTTCTTGCTGGAAATGGAAAATAAATATCCGGAAATTCTTGCCGACTTTAAAAAAGGAAATCTGCCAGATGAAGGAATTAAAAAAATGACTGATTTAGCAAATGGACTAAGTGCCCAGTTTAAGTAACACAATAATTATTTAATCTTATACCAAAGGAGTGAAGCAATTCGCTCCTTTTTTTATTTTATACCGACTGGATATCTGTAATGGTCCAATGGAATTGTCCCAAACAGCTATCAAGTCGGCATTATACAAGAAAATAGTGGACTAAAATGTAATTCAAATTGGTATTAATACTGCTCCTTTAAAATCTATGTTTTTTGAACATTTGAATAACATTTTAAAATAATAGTAGATTGATAATAAAAAACAAAAATTGCTATTTTGTCAGTTTATTATATAGGAATAGTTTTTGCATAAACAATTCCAAACATAAACAATGACAATTGGAATCATATTTATTTCTTTAATTTTTATGGTAATTGGTATGGCGGTTCAATCCAAATTGAAAAGCAAATTCACAGCATACAGTAACATGCCAACAACAAGCAATATGAGCGGAGAAGAAATTGCCCGAAAAATGCTAAATGACAATGGGATTTATGATGTTCTGATTACTTCGGTGGAAGGTTCTTTAACCGACCATTACAATCCAATGAATAAAACAGTTAATCTAAGCAGAGAGGTTTTTGAAGGCCGTAATATTTCTGCAGCCGCTGTTGCTGCTCATGAATGTGGACATGCGGTGCAACATGCAACAGCTTATTCAATGCTGATGCTGCGCAGTAAAATTGTTCCTGCTGTTCAGATCAGCAGTACACTTTCTCAATGGATTATTATGGCTGGAATTGGATACCTGGGATTTGGCCATGGCAATTCAACGTTATTACTTATTGGAATTATTTTATTTGCAGTAACTACCTTATTTACTGTAATAACATTACCAGTAGAATTTGATGCCTCCGCAAGAGCATTGAAATGGTTAGGAACAGCCAACATCACCACATCATCTGAAAAAGAAAAAGCAAAGGATGCATTAAAATGGGCGGCATTAACTTATGTTGTTGCAGCTTTAGCATCTATCACAATGTTGTTTCAATATATCATGATGTATATGGGAAGAAACAGAGATTAATTATTTATAGAATAAAAATAAAATATCGTTAATCATTATCTTTAAAACTATTATTGATAACTTAGCGCAGAAAATAAAAACAGAACAAAACCACATTAATAACCAATCAATTACTACAATGGATTTTGGAAAAGAATTTCAAAAATATGCTGTGCAGCACAGAGGAATCAGCAGTAATACACTGCATGGTTATATAGATCATAACGTTACTAACCTAACTCCAAATATTATCGAAGAACGTCCTATGAATGTAGCCGTGATGGATGTTTACAGTCGTTTGATGATGGATAGAATTATTTTCTTAGGTTATCCAATCAATGACGAAGTGGCAAATATCGTAACCGCTCAGTTGCTTTTTCTTGAAAGTACCGATCGTGCAAAAGATATTCAAATGTATATTAACAGCCCGGGCGGAAGTGTTTATGCCGGATTGGGAATGTATGATACGATGCAATTTATTACTCCCGACATTGCAACAATCTGTACAGGAATGGCTGCAAGTATGGGTGCTGTTTTAATGTGTGCCGGAACAAAAGGCAAACGTACTGCTTTGAGACACAGCCGTATCATGATGCATCAGCCCAGCGCAGGTGCGGGCGGTCAGGCAACAGACATTGAAATTACTGTAAATGAAATCAGAAAAATAAAAAAAGAACTTTACGATATCATTTCTCATCATACCAACCAGCCGGTTGAAAAAGTAGCTCAGGATTGCGACAGAGATTACTGGATGACTTCTACAGAAGCTAAAGAATACGGCCTCGTTGATGAAGTACTTATCATGAACCCAAGAAAAACTAAAAAAGACTAATCAAACTTATTAATCATTAATCAGAAAATATTTATGAACTATAATTCAAAAACTATACGTCAGGACGAAGAATCACCAGCTTCAACTCCCGAAAATCCAATGGAGAAAATGATGAGTGGCTGGATGTTCGACAAAAAATTCATTGAACAACGTAAGGTTTTTCTGTGGGGAGTTGTTGATGATAAAAGTTCTAAAGAAATTACAGACCGATTACTTTATTTAGAAGCCATTGATCCGGGTAAAGACATTACATTTTATATCAACAGCCCTGGCGGAATTGTTACCAGCGGAATGGTAGTTTATGATACCATGCAAATGATCAGTTCACCGGTAAGTACTATTTGTATGGGCATGGCAGCGAGCATGGGCAGTATACTTTTGAGCGGAGGAGCAAAAGGCAAACGTTTTATTTTTCCTCATGGCGAAGTAATGATTCATCAGCCAAGTGGTGGTGGAAGAGGCACTAGCGCAGATCTGGAAATTATGGCAGTTCAAATGCAGAAGACAAAAGAAATGGGTGCTAAACTACTTGCCAATAATTGCGGTCAAACATTTGAAAAAGTAATGAAAGATTTTGACAGAGATTATTGGATGGATGCTAATGAGTCCATTGCTTATGGAATTGTTGATCATCTTCTTGATAAATTATAATTAATTAGTATTTCGAAACCCCGCAATCAGCGGGGTTTTTTTATTGCAACACAACAATAATAATGCGTTTATTATTATAACCTTTTATTAAGGTTTGTTATCTTTGAACTTGGGCATTTAATTTTTGATATCAAACCTGCTCAGCAAAATTCTATTTATGGCTAAACAAGCAACCTTGCATTGTTCTTTTTGTGGCAGAAACCGGGAAGAGGTTAAAATATTGATCGCTGGTCAGGATGGACATATTTGCGAAAATTGTGTAGAACATGCCCAGGAAATTATTGGTCAGGAACTTTCTGTAAATTCCGGATCCAAAAATCAAAATACTGCCGCTGTCAGCGCTAAGCTCACAGTAAAAAAACCTATTGAAATTAAAAAGTTTCTCGATGAGTATGTAATTGGACAGGATGATGCAAAAAAAGTATTGGCAGTTGCTGTTTACAATCATTACAAAAGACTCAATCAAAAAATAGAAAATGATGTGGAGATTGAAAAAAGCAATATCATCATGGTGGGAGAAACGGGTACCGGAAAAACATTACTCGCAAAGTCTATTGCCAGAATGCTTAATGTGCCTTTTGCAATTGTTGACGCCACGGTATTTACAGAAGCCGGTTATGTAGGAGAAGATGTGGAAAGCATGCTGACCCGTTTGTTGCAATCCTGCAATTATGACGTAGCGGCCGCTGAACGAGGTATTGTTTATATTGATGAAATAGATAAAATTGCCCGTAAAAGTGATAATCCTTCCATCACTAGAGATGTTAGTGGTGAAGGGGTTCAACAGGGATTATTGAAATTATTGGAAGGAAGCGAAGTGCTGGTTCCACCTCAGGGAGGAAGAAAACATCCCGAACAAAAACTGATCAAATTAAATACACAAAATATTCTTTTTATCTGTGGAGGTGCATTTGATGGCGTTGACAGAATTATCGCCAGAAGAATAAATACCAATGCCATTGGATTTAATGTCAATAAAGAAATGCAGGATTATCAGCACAATAATTTACTACAATTTGTGAACTCTGTTGATCTGAAACAATTTGGATTGATACCCGAACTCTTGGGAAGGTTGCCTGTAGTTACTTATCTGAATCCGCTGGATGTGGTTACACTGAGAAGTATTTTAACGGAGCCGAAAAATGCAATTATTAAACAATTCACAAAATTATTTGAAATAGAAGGGATTGCTCTTTCTTTTGATCCCGGTGTATTCGACTTCATGGTAGAAAAAGCCCTTGAATATAAATTGGGTGCCCGTGGTTTACGCAGTATCTGCGAAGGAATTCTTACCGACGCCATGTATGAGTTGCCTTCCCAGAATCCTACTCATTTCAATGTGAGCCTGGAATATGCAGAAAGGAAATTCAATACCACAAAACTAAGTATGCTGAAAGTAGCTTAGTAAATACGAAAAAACTTTTAAAATAATCCGGCATTTTTTGCCGGTTTTTTTATGAAGAAATTAAGTGGCCAATCAATAAAAATCTTTTCAATTTATTTTCAAAATAATATTTTATATACTTGCCTTAATGGTTAATTTTACATTTCATTCAGTTCAATTAAATACAAATTAAAATGGTAGATGTAATATTGGGTTTGCAGTGGGGTGATGAAGGAAAAGGAAAAATTGTAGATTATTTCGCAAAGAACTATGATTTGATTGCAAGATTTCAGGGAGGTCCAAATGCAGGACATACCCTTTATGTAAATGATAAAAAAATTGTATTACATCAAATACCCAGTGGAATTTTTCATGAACAAAAAATAAATTTAATCGGCAACGGTGTTGTTCTCGATCCGGTAACATTGAAGAAAGAATGTGAGGCTGTTGCTTCTTTCGGTGTCGATTATCAAAAAAGTTTATTTATCAGCGAACGTACTCATCTTATTTTGCCAACACACAGAGCTTTGGATAAAGCCAGTGAATTGTCGAAAGGCAATGATAAGATTGGAAGTACATTAAAAGGAATTGGTCCGGCTTACATGGACAAAACCGGCAGAAATGGCTTAAGGGTTGGTGATTTATTAGATAAAAATTTTACTACTCAGTACATTAAACTTCGGATGAAGCACCAGCGACTGCTCGATAATTTTAATTTTCAGGAAGAAATATCTCAGTGGGAAGAAGAGTTTTTTGATGCGATTGATTTTTTAAAAAACTTAAACATAGTAAACGGAGAATATTTTATCAATGATAAGATTAAAAAAGGCATGAGGGTGCTGGCAGAAGGAGCACAGGGAAGTATGCTGGATGTTGATTTTGGAACATTTCCTTTTGTTACGAGCAGCAGTACAATATCAGCGGGTGTATGTTCCGGACTGGGAGTCGCTCCTCAAAAAATAAAAGATGTTATTGGTATTACTAAAGCTTATTGTACCAGAGTGGGCAGCGGACCCTTTCCTACTGAACTAACGGATGCTACAGGCGATTTTTTACGCAATGCGGGCAATGAATTTGGGAGTACGACGGGTAGGCCTCGCCGATGTGGCTGGATTGATCTGGTGGCCCTTAATTTCGCTTGTATGATTAATGGCGTAACTCAAATAGTAATGACTAAAGCCGATATCCTGGATTCTTTGGAAGAACTAATGGTTTGCAAAAACTACCTGATAAACGGAAAAGAAAGCAATGTGGTTCCTTTTCAAATGAACAGAATGAAAATTGAAGCGGCTTACGAATCTTTCAAAGGATGGAATACAGATATTTCAAAAATATCTTCTTTTGAAGAAATGCCTCAGGCTATGAAAACCTATATAAATTACATCAATCAGTACCTTGGAGTACCCGTAAAGTATATTAGCAATGGCCCTGGAAGAGAGCAAATTGTATCTATAAAATAATTTTTTAAAAAAAGTGGCGAAAATATTTGGCTAATTCAAAAACTCGTGGAAATTTTACACAACTAATCACGTATAGTTATGGCAATAAAATCTGAGAAAGAAAAAGAAAAAACAACAACTAAAAAAGCCGCACCTTCAAAAGCTGCAGCCAAGAAAGCAACACCAAAATCAAAGTCTGATGATGATGATCTAGATGATGATGATCTTGATGAAACTCCGTCCAAAACCAAAGCTGCTAAAGGAAGTTCCAAAAAAGCGAAAGGTGATGATGACGATGATGATGATGTAGAAGTAAAAGATGATTGGGAAAAACCCGAGGAAGATGATAACTGGGATCCTGATTTTGATGAGTTTGATGTACCCAAGTCAAAAGTAAAAAAAGCTGTTGGTAAAAAACCGACTAAAGCAGATGATGATTTTGGCGCAGACGACGACTTCAAAGATCTTGGGTTGTTTGATGACGATATGGGCGGTGGCGGATTTGATGATGATGATTATTAATCCTATACGTGAAAAAAAAACAGCATAAATTTTTATTAAACAATACGGAAGAATTTAAAATCAAAATGTTGAATTGGTCAAACCTTTTCAACATTTTTTGCTTTTTAGACAGCAATCAATATCAATCTTCATCTACTTTCGATTGCATCCTGGCGATAGGCTCAACAAAAGACATTCAATTAAATACGCTCGAATCTTTTTCCGAATTAAAACTATTCAGTAATGAAAATAAAGATTGGCTTTTTGGTCATTTCAATTATTCATCTGCTCAAAATGATGAGATCGGATTTCCCACTGCCTTCTTTTTTATTCCTCAAATCCTGATTCAGATTTCTGGAAATACCCTTGTTATTGAATCTGATTCAGAAGCACCTGAAACGATTTTTAAAAAAATAGAAGAACAGTCAGGCCACATTTTACCATCAGCAATAAATCTCAACATCCGGCATAAAATCAGTGAAACCCAATATCTGGACGCAATCGTAAAATTGAAGGAACATATTCAAAGAGGCGACTGCTACGAAATTAATTTCTGCCAGGAATTTTTTGCAGAAGATGCTTTCCTGAATCCCATCTCTCTGTACCATCAGCTCAATAAAATTTCACCCAACCCGTTTGCTGCTTTTTATAAACTGGAAAATAAATTTTGTATTTGTGCAAGCCCCGAACGATTCATCAGGAAATCAGGAAACACAATTCTTTCACAGCCAATAAAAGGAACAAGTAAAAGATATCTTAATGATATTGAAAAAGATGAAGCTTCAAAATCAAGGTTACTGAACAGCCCCAAAGAAAGAAGTGAAAATGTAATGATCGTTGATCTAGTGAGAAACGACCTGAGCAAAATTTGTCTTGAAGGATCTGTTGTGGTGAAAGAATTGTTTGGTATTTATAGTTTTCCGCAGGTTCATCAGATGATCAGTACAATTGAAGGAAAAGTAAATGAAAATACGCATTGGACAGACATTATCGAAGCCTGTTATCCCATGGGTTCCATGACAGGAGCTCCCAAAAAAAGAGTCATGGAATTGATTGAACTTTATGAAGCCTCACCAAGAGGACTGTTCTCAGGTTCGATTGGATACGTTTCTCCTGATGGCGACTTTGATTTTAATGTGGTGATCAGAAGTTTGTTTTATAACCAGGCTAATAATTTTATTTCATTTAAAGCCGGAGGAGGAATCACCTTCCATAGCGATCCACTTCAGGAATATCAGGAAAGTCTGATAAAAGCATCTGCCATAAAAAAGATTTTGCAATCATCAGAAGGTTAGTTTCTTTTACTATAAATTTTGGTTTCCCATGCATAGAAAAAAATTTCTCCAACTGGCCTTGATTAGTCCACTGGGTTTATTAGCCCGACCCATGAATTGGCTGATTAGCAACAATCCATTTGCTGAAAATGCGAATGTTACTTATTTTAAAAAAGGAGATGCAGAATATGAATTACTGAGAAAAGGATTTAATAAACGCATTGATAAATATCCCGAAATCATTGCAAGATGTAATAATGAGAAAGGCGTTTCAGAAGCCATAACACTCGCCATAAAAAAAAGTCTACCCGTAGCTGTTAAAAGTGGAGGTCATTGTATGGAAGGATTTTCCTGCAACAACAATGGAATGGTAATTAATTTATCGGCACTTAATAAAATAGAATGGCTTGATGAAAATACAATACGTGTTGGTCCGGCATGTACACTGGCTATGCTGTATAATGTTTTACTCCCTAAAAATAAAATCATACCAGGTGGATCTTGTGCAGGAGTGGGTATAGGTGGTCTTACGCTTGGTGGTGGTTATGGTTTGCTGGCACGTAAATTTGGATTAACCTGTGATAGTCTGCAATCTGTTACTATGGTTGATGGAAATGGAAATATCAGAACATCTGATAACGATAATGAATTATTGTGGGCCTGTAAAGGAGGGAACAACGGAAATTTTGGTGTGGTTACTTCACTTACTTTTAAATTACATGATGCGCCTCAAACGATGCAGAGTTTTAAATTCAGGTCTTTTAATGTAAATACAGTTTTTGCCAAAGCCATTCTTGAAAAATGGTTCGCCATCTGTGGCAGATTGCCGGTATCCTGCTTCAGTGCATTCGTGCTGAACCATAAGACTTTGTATATCCTAATTACCAACGCCGGAAAGCACACACCTCAATTGCAACAAGTCATTGATGAATTGAAATCGGTCAGCGATAAATCCACGAACAGTGTAAGACAACCACTTGCTTCGGCATTGAAAAACTATTATGGCCGTCAATATCCTTTATATTTTAAAAATGCTTCAGCTGGTTTATACAAAGACTTTTCTGAAATTTCGGGTTGTATTGAAAAGGCGATGGAACTTGTTGTTAATACCCCTGGAATGATTTATCAGGTAAATGCTTTGGGGGGTAAAATATTGAATAAGGAATTTGAAACAGCATCTTCTTTTCCTCATCGCGACTATATTTATTTCTCCGAATTGCAAACCTACTGGGAGCAACCCGCTCAGGAAAAGAAATTATTGCAACGCTTCCAGCAAGTTCAGGAAGTATTTATTAATCATGGCATAAAAGCGCAGTACAGAAATTATCCCGATATCAATTTTAAAGAATGGAAAGAATATTATTATTCAAAAAATTATGTACGCTTGCAATCGGTAAAAAGAAAATTCGACCCTGATAACCTTTTCCGTTATGAACAAAGTCTGGGTTGAAATTAATGATTTGTTTTTTTATTTTTTGAATGCGGAGTGGAAGGATAGGTTGTTTTTGAAACAGGCACTTCATTGTCGCCTAGCATTAACTCCACACATTCATTAAGAATCTGATATTTTATAGCAATAAAAAGTTCCATTTTTTCTTTAGGTAATCTCAGGTCAAACTGACCATTTTGAGAAATTCTGCTGTCAAAGTCAGGATTATAATTATTAAACACATTCATTTCCATAGAAAGGTTCTTTGCAATAATCTTGGAAATATATTTTCCCGAAATGGTTTGTGTAGCAGCATTTTCTTTTTCAATATTTGACAATTTAGATTTATTATCATAAGGATTTAAGGGATCCTGACTGATGGATTTATTGTCATTGGATATTACAGTTGAATTGTTTTCCATGATAAAATGTGTAGCAATGAATTTCTTTACATGATTTCTGCTTTCCTGCGGAAGGTGATATTGCAAGGTCCAGAAATCCTTACTGCCACTTTGTTTGATAGCGGAATTAACCCTTTCAGCGCCACCGTTATATGCTGCAATAACTAAAAGCCAGTCGTGAAAAATACTGTATAATGTTAAAAGAAAATGTGCAGCAGCATGAGTGCTTTTAAAATAATCTCTTCTCTCATCATTTTGTCGGTCAACTTTTAGTCCATATCTTCTTGCTGTTTCAGGCATAAATTGCCAGGGTCCTGCAGCTCCAACCCAGCTGGTAGCGCCGGTTTGCAAACTACTTTCAATTACCGCCAGATATTTTAATTCTCTAGGCAATCCGTATTGAGTAAAAATATTATCAATGAGATTAAAATAAGGAATGGCCCACAGCTTCATTTTTAATAAATATTGCTGGTGTGTTCTCAAGTAATCCTGCATATATAATTCTGCATTTGGATTTACCTGTGAAGAATAGGGGAGCGAAGGATTATAATTAAACTGAGTAAAAAGATTTTTAAATCCGTATCGTGTTAACTGGCTCAGGTATTGCACTTTTTCTTTTTGTGGCTCTGATTTACTTTTAATTACTTCGTTGATTAAACTGTCTTCAATAATTTCTTCGTCTTTAGAAGTGTCCTGTATATTTATTAAAATAGTGGGCTCAGAAACACAGAAATAATTATTTGCTTTTGCTGCATTCAAAAGCAAAATAAAAATAAGTATGAAAAAAATATTCTTCAATTGATTACTGGTTTTCAATTTTTATTTTGTGTACTCAGTTGTTGTGCAAATTGCAGCAAGGTTAATTCATTTTCTTTTTTTGAAAGTAGCTGTAATCCAAAAGGCATTCCATTGCTGTGGTTAAATAAAGGAATGGATATGGCAGGGATACCCGTAAGATTTGCAAAAACAGTGAAGATATCAGCGAGATACATTTCAACCGGGTCTTTCTTTTTTTCATTCAGCTTAAATGCTGTAGCAGGGCTTGTTGGCATAACAATAACATCGTAGTTTTTGAAAACGGCTGCAGTTTTTTCAATTAATAACGTTCTTACTTGTTGGGCTTTTGTAAAATAAGCATCCATATAGCCACTGCTTAATACAAAATTTCCCAGCATAATTCTTCTCTTAACTTCTTTGCCAAATCCTTCGCTTCTGTTTTTTACATAATACTCGTTAAGGCTGTTTGTTTTTTCGAGAGTCTGATGTCCATATCGGACGCCGTCATATCTGGATAAATTACTGCTGGCTTCTGCTGCGGTAAGAATATAATAAGTGGGCACTACATAATCCAGTAAATCAAAATCAATCTCTTCAACAATGCAACCTTCAATTTTAAGGGCATCCAATTGGTTTTTGATTTGATTTTTTATTTCAAAATCCAGCATAGGATGATTCATTACTTCTTTAAAAAAAGCAATCCTGTAATTTTTTTTAGCCTTCACTTCCAGATGCTGAGAAATATTTTCAAGTGATTGTTTTTGATTCATTGTGCTGTCGTATTCATCAGTCTTGCTGATTATTTCGAGAATAAGGGTAACATCCTTTATATTATTTCCGAAAATTCCAATCTGATCAAAAGAAGAGGCAAAAGCAATGAGGCCATAACGGGAAACCGAACCATATCCAGGTTTTAATCCTACAATTCCACAGAAATCGGCAGGTTGTCGAACAGAGCCTCCGGTATCACTGCCGAGGCTGATCATGCACATATTAGCTTTCACGGCAACAGCACTGCCTCCCGAAGAGCCACCAGGCACTTTTGTATTGTCAATCGGGTTTAATACAATCCCATAATTTGAATTTTCATTACTGCTGCCCATAGCAAACTCATCACAATTACAAGTACCGATGATAATAGCCTCTTCATCTAAAAGATATTGCACAACAGAAGCGTGATACATAGAAACAAAACCATTCAATATTTTTGAAGCAGCAGTTACCTTGTGGTCTTTATAACAGATTACATCTTTTAAAGCAATTACAACACCGTGGAGTCTTTTAATCAGCTTCCCTTCTAATCTGAAGTTATCCAGCTCTAAAGCACGATTTACGGCTTCCTCAGCATATACTTCTACAAAAGCATTTAAATGGTTTTGACTGGCAATGGAGTCAAGATAAAATTGTACGGCAGCTTTACAACTTGTCTTTTGATGTTTTAAATCAAGATGGTATTGTTCTATATTGGTAAAAGAAAACATGATTACTTTTAATAAATCAGCCGAAGCGGGCAACTACGATATTAATGAGTAGCAGCACACACCTCGGCCGGTATGAAAAATATATGATGGGGAGAGACTGCTTATTTCGCGTCTTTCTCATTTACACTGTCCTGGATTTCCTTTTTTACATTATTCTTTGCATCGTTGAATTCACGAATTCCTGACCCTAATCCTTTCATTAATTCAGGGATTTTTTTACCTCCAAAAATCAACAAGGCAATCAGTAAAATTGGCAACATCTCGGTAAATCCTGGCATTGCAAGGAAAATAGTGTTCATGTAAGTAAATAACATAATTAAAAAATTTAGTCAAAGTTAATGCAATAAAAATGGAAAAGGGATTAAAAAGTCAATTTTGTTGTTATGATTAAGACAAAACGGATCATCCCATTAAAAAAGCGAAAATCAATGACTTTCGCTTTTAATATAAGGTATAACAGTTGCTTATTTTTTTGCAGCAACAGCCATTCTTTTTTCTTTAATACGAGCACTTTTTCCGCTTCTTTCACGAAGGAAAAACAATTTAGCACGTCTTACACGGCCAACTTTGTTTAAAACTACGCTTTCGATGTTTGGCGAATGGAAAGGGAAAAGTCTTTCTACTCCAACTCCATCACTGATCTTACGAACGGTGAATGTTGCTGTTGAACCAGTACCCTGACGCTTAATCACGTCTCCTTTGAAACTCTGAATACGCTCTTTGTTTCCTTCCTGGATTTTATAATTTACGGTGATATTGTCACCTGCCTTAAACGATGGAAGCGTTGCCTGTTTGGTCAATTGCTCATGTACAAAATCTACTGCGTTCATATTCTATGTTTTTAACGGACGGCAAAGGTAGGGGGAAATGTTTAAAGTTTAAAGTTTAATGTCGAAAATTTTTAGAAAAAGGCGCGAATGGGTGGATGGGGTTGAAATAGCTAGATAAGCCAGATAAACCTGGATATTTAGTCACCCAAAAGCGAACATAACCTCTATTCCTAGCAAGCAGAATAGCTTCCACAATGAAAAAAGGTTATTATTTTTGCATCGGTTTTTCATAGGATATTGGATTTTAAAGCGGGGCTAAATTTCTATCTTGGCCCTTTTTTTATGCAGTAATGTGAAGTTAAAAAATGGTTTCACGCAAAGCTCGCAAAGGAGCAAGGTCGCAATTTCCCATCTTTTCTAAGCACAAAGATTCAAGTTTAATTTTTATTGCTCCCCTCTGCCTTCAGGAGAGGGGTTGGGGGGTGAGGTTTTTTGTCACAAATTATTTCATCAATGTCTCCTGAAAGGGACATTGATGAAAAGTACCGTATTATCCAGTATCCAGTATCCTTCTCTATCCAGCTCTACTTTTCCTTATAAAAACGACTCATAAAAGGAATTCTTGATAATTCCCTGGCTTCAATTTTCCCAACGAAACGAATGAAAAAATACAATAATGTTAATGCGCTTAAAATAGAGAACCAAAGCTGATCTTTTATTAGAGAATTTAGTCCCCAGTGTGTGAGGTAAATCAGTACAACCAAAACAATGTATGCAGTGAGTTTTTTTACCGCATAAGGAACCGGGTAATATTTTTGTCCTAGCTTATAACTGCTGATCATCATAAAAAAGTAACAAGAGAATGTGGCAATGGCAGCACCATAATAATGAAATTTAGGAATCAGCAAAATGTTGAGTACAATTGTAATAATTGCACCTGCAATCGTAATCAAAGCTCCTATAGTATTTTTGTTGGTTAATTTGTACCAGATACTCATATTGTAATAAATTCCCAGAAAAACATTACCTAATGCCAAAATAGGAATAGCGCGAAATCCCTCAACCCAATTTTTACTGGAGAAGGTTAGGAATACCCATTTGAAAACATCCAGAAACAATCCAATGAATAGAAACATAAAACAACAGGCAATCACAAAAAACTTCATCACTCTCGCATAAGTTTTTTGTGCATTTTCGCTTTTACTTTGATTGAAGAAAAAAGGTTCTGCTGCCATTCGGAATGCCTGAATCATTATGGTGGTGAGTAACGCCAGCCTGAAAATATTCGCAAAGATTCCAGCTTCCCGATTGGCTAATTGCTCTGGAAGTCCAACCACATGTCTATAGATAAGTCTGCTGAGTACATCATTAATCATTCCACCCAAACCAACAATAATTAATGGAGCACTATATTTTATTACTTCTTTCCAAAGTGAAAAACTGAACTTTAATTTGATTTGCCTTAGCTCTTTATTCAGAATGATAAGGGTTACAATGTTCTCAATAACATTTCCAACGAGGTAATAACCTATTCCTAGTTTTGGGTTATAAAAATGGGAAAGAAAACTTTCAGGGTTTTTCTTTAAAATAGACGGCACAATTCCAACAAAGAAAATTACCACAGCAATATTGGTAAAAATTGCGGTAACCCTTGCAAATGCATACATTCTCGGTCTGTTCTCCTGACGCAATTTTGCAAATGGCAATGTGTTCAAATTGTCAATAGCCAGAATTCCAATCATCCATAAAACATACTCTGGATGATTTCCAAGACTTGCCAAGGATGTAATATTCCCTCTTAAAACCCAAAGGATAATGCTGAAGAAAATGGTTGATGTAAATAAAGAGAGTGAAAGGGTACTGTATAATTTAGTTTTATCATGAGTTTGCGAAAACTTAAAATAAGAAGTTTCCAGTCCATAAGCATATATGGCATTTAAAAAAGGAATCATTGCATAGACCTGTACCAGATCAGCCGTTTCTTCAGGCATGTCAATGAAAAACGGCAGCGTCATATTCATCAGATATCCTAAAAAACGATAGGCAATAGTTGGAACCCCATACCATAAAGTCTGACTGGCTAATTTTTTTATTCCGCTCAAATTGAAATGTTTGGGTGTAATTTAATTACATTTTTTTGCTTATTCACTTCTCTACTTATTATAATTATGATGTGAATTTTTGATAATGATTTTATGATCGGAAGAAAACCGTGGATTGCTTAAAAAGCTACTATCGGTTAAGGTATATAAAAAGTAAACTAATTCTGTTTTTTCTTTAGTGGAAATAGATATTTTATTTTTTAGTACAGGATCTAAAAAAGCCTGAGTAGAATCAATGTTTTTAGTGTAATGATCAATTACCTGAAACAATGAATAAATATGCCCATCATGCATATAAGGAAAAGTGAGCTGAATATTTCTTAATGTGGGCACTTTGAATTTCAGCGAATCTTCACTTCGGTTGGTGATTTTTTTTCGGCCGATATCATTCAGACGATTTTGTTTTTGTCCGTTGTTACGAAAACTGTTATCCGTAAACAAAGGTTCCTTATGGCAGGAAGCGCAATTGGATTTAAAAGTATGGTATCCTCTTAATTCATAATCGGTAAATTCAGCTTCACCTCTCATTACCTTGTCATATTTACTGTTGGATGAAACGAGGCTTCCAACAAATTGAGCAATTGCTTTTAACATTCGCTGACTAGTGATTTCCGGATCTCCGAATGCTTCTTTAAACATCCGTAAATATGCAGTATCGTTTCTTAATTTCAAAAGAACACTATCAAGATGCTCTCCCATTTCATTGGGTGCGGTTATGGGTGCCAGTGGCTGTACCTCAATATGATTAATTGCTCCGTCCCAATGCAATTGTTGCATCCATGCAACATTAATTAATGCAGGCGCATTTCTTATGCTTAATGAATTATTTACACCATGGCTTAAATCATGATCGTAATTAGCAAATGCAGCAAATTGCTGATGACAACTGGCGCAACTTACTTCGACGTCTTTACTGAGTTTCCCATCATAAAATAATTTTCTGCCCAATTGAAATCCCTGTTCTGTTAATTTGTTTTTCGCAAAAATATTAGTGGGAGGTTTGGGCCAGCCTTTAGGAATTTCGAATTTTAACGGAGTAGGTTTCTTATCAATGACAACTGCATTTATTGAGACAACGCTCATCAGAAACAATATGACAAATATTTTTTTCAACTTTTAATTATGGTCTCCTTTTATTTTTTTTCTGTTCTCTTTTTTTACTGATGACAACTTTTTTTCTTCTATTCTCTTTTCTTTGGATGCTTTAGTTGGCTTTGTGGCTTTTCTTTTTTTTGGAACAACCATTGCTTTATTAATCAACAGATTCATTTTTTTGACAACATCTTCCTTGTTGGCCAATTGCGTTCTTTCCAGTTGACTTTTTACTATAAGAAATCCATCTTTATTGATTTTATTTTTCAATTTAACCAGAATTCTTTTCTTTTCTTCTTCTGAAATTAAATGGGAGGCTTCAACATGCCAGTAGCCTTCCACCATGGTTTCTACCTTGTTTACATTCTGGCCTCCCTTGCCACCACTTCGGGCTGTTTTGAATTTTATTTCGATGAATAGATTTGTCATTTATTCGCCTTTAGTTCCCCCTAAAAGAGGTATGATGATTGCGTTTTATTTAAAACTTCCGAAACTAATTGAACATTAAGCCATAAACTCAAAATACAAACGCCAAATTATTTTCTCCAAAATTACTCCCAACTTATCAAATCTTTCGTTTTTATTAAATTACATGCAGTTAATATTTCTTTTAGACCAAAAAAAAGCACATTTTTGCAATAATCAGTTTTGAAAAAATGAACAAAGGAATTTATCAGTCATTGGTGCAACGGAAACAAAATCAGCAAAAATCATTTGTTGTACTTGTGGACCCGGATAAAGTTGATGACCACAAACTTGACGAACTGATTCGGCTTGCCAGTGAATCCAAAGTAGATTATTTTTTTGTAGGTGGAAGTTTAGTTGTTTCTGATTATTTAGATGCCTGTGTAAAAAAAATAAAAAGTAACGTTGACATTCCTGTTATTCTATTCCCAGGAAGTCCTTCTCAAATCACCAAACATGCTGATGCGCTTTTATATCTTTCACTAATCAGTGGAAGAAATCCTGAATTACTGATTGGACAGCATGTTGTGTCGGCGCCTGCTGTTAAAGCAAGCGGACTAGAAATAATGTCTACGGGTTATATGGTTATCGATGGAGGCGCACCAACTACAGTGTCTTATATCAGTAATGCAAATCCATTGCCGTCCGATAAATCAGAAATTGCCATTTGTACTGCTATGGCCGGAGAAATGCTTGGAATGAAATTGATTTACATGGATGCCGGAAGTGGAGCCAGGCGTGCGATTTCAGAAATGATGATTCAAAAAGTTTCTGCTAGCATTTCCATTCCATTAATTGTAGGTGGCGGTATTACTGATCCCGAAAAAGCTTATCTCAATTGTAAAGCTGGTGCTGATGTAATTGTTGTCGGCAATGCAATTGAAAAAGATCCAACTTTAATAAAAGAAATCTCTGCTGCCATTCATAGTGTGCCTTTGAGTAAAGTGTAATTTTTTATTTTTCACTTTCAATTCATCTCCCTAAAAACTGCCCACGAAACAGTTTATTTTTCTACTCATAATTGATTAGTTTTACAAAACGGCTATGTCCAATCCCAATTTAAATACAGATAAAGAGTTTTTGCAGTCTCCTGATAAGGAATTCGAAAACAATATCCGACCGGGTTACATCAGCGAATTTAGTGGTCAGGCACAAATCATAGATAATATTTCTGTTTTTATAAAAGCTTCCAAACTTAGAGGCGAAGCACTGGATCATATTTTATTTCATGGGCCTCCAGGATTAGGAAAGACAACGCTTTCCAGAATTGTAGCCAATGAAATGGGCGTAAGTATCAAAGAAACTTCAGGTCCTGTAATAGAAAAACCAGGTGATCTTGCAGGATTGCTAACTAATCTGGAACCTAATGACGTGTTGTTTATTGACGAGATTCATCGATTAAGCAATGTGGTGGAAGAATATCTTTACGCAGCAATGGAAGATTTCAGAATTGACATCATGATTGACAGCGGCCCTAATGCCAGAAGTGTTCAACTTACTTTAAACCCTTTTACATTAATTGGTGCAACAACACGAAGCGGATTATTAACGGCTCCGCTATTATCACGTTTTGGCATCAAGTCACGTCTTGAATATTACGATGCCGTAACACTAAAAAATATTTTACTTCGCAGTTCTGGAATTCTCAATACAAAAATCACCAGTGATGCTGCTGCAGAAATTGCCAGAAGAAGCAGAGGTACTCCACGTATTGCCAATGGGTTGCTGAGAAGAGTAAGAGATTTCGCGCAGGTATTGGGCACCGGTGTAATTGATATGGAAATAACACTTCATTCTTTAAAGGCATTGAATGTAGACCAGCATGGGCTGGACGAAATGGACAATCGCATACTTAGCACCATTATAGATAAATTCAAGGGAGGCCCTGTTGGTATCACTACAATCGCTACTGCCGTAGGCGAAGAAACAGGAACGCTCGAAGAAGTATATGAACCATTTTTAATTCAGGAAGGTTTCATCATGAGAACTCCACGCGGCAGAGAAGCTACTGAAAAAGCTTACAGACATTTAGGAAAAGTGCCGCACAAAGGCGGCACTCAACATGATTTATTTGGGGGATAAGAATCTTTATTCTGTTACAACTAACCTGAAACCATTTCCGTGGATATTTACGATTTCAAGTTTTTCGTCTTCTTTTAAGTATTTACGCAATTTAGCAATATACACATCCATGCTTCGACCATTAAAGTAAGTGTCACTTCCCCATATTTTTTTCAAGGCTGCTTCTCTGGGCAATAAATCATTTTTGTAGTCTGCCAGCATTTTCAATAACTCATTTTCTTTTGGAGAAAGCGTTTGTGTTTTTCCGTCAACAATTAATTCACGAAGGCGGGGATTGAAATGATATTTACCTAAATCGTACTCTGCATTAACTTCTTCTTTATGAATCTCTTCATTTCTTTTGATGATCGCTTTTATTTTATGTAATAAAACTTCGCTATCGAATGGCTTTGTAATATAATCGTCGGCGCCTAATTTGTAGCCTTGAATAATATCTTCTTTCATTGTTTTTGCACTCAGAAAAAATAAAGGAACATCGGGATTGATATCTCTGATTTCTTCAGCTGCTGTAAACCCATCCATATTTGGCATCATTACATCCAGCAAACAGATATCGTATTTTTCTCTTTGGAAAGCGGCCAAACCTAAGCGTCCGTCTCTTTCAAGGGTTACATCATAATCATTTAATTCGAGATAGTTTTTCAACACCATGCCAAGATTAGTATCATCTTCGCAAAGTAAAATTTTTGATTTTGCTGCTTCCATGGTAATTAGTTTTAGTTAAGTCCAAATTATATCAATCATTTTCTAATTCAATAAAATTCGGACTAATATTTTGTTAAAGGTAATTTTTGATTTTTATTTTCAATGCAACAAGGTAATGTAAAATCATAACGAAAATATGAGTAATCGTTATTTATTTGACTGATTCTTTACAAATTTTTTATCGGTAAGTGTATTTAGAAAAGCAACCAGTTCTTTTTTTTCCTGATCTGTTAATCCGAGTGGTTTATTTAAAGAAGTATCTGTGTTTATAGAATTGGGTATTTTCTTTTGGGTGTCATTGTAATAATCTACCACTTCTTCTAATGTAGCAAACATGCCATTGTGCATATAAGGTGCAGTAACAGCAATGTTTCGCAATCCGGGAGTTTTGAATTTTCCTAAATCTGATTTGTCTTTTGTTATTAAATATCTTCCGCTGTCATTCAATTCTTTTCCATTGAATAAACCGATGTTTTTAAATTCGTCATTAGTAAAATCTTCAAACAAATGACAATTGAAACATTTGGCTTTCTCACCGATAAAAATTTGTCGCCCGTTTTCTTCTGTTTCAGTAAGTTTGGCTTTATTGTCGCCCCATTTATCCAGCTTGCTATCAGCTGTCTCTAAAGTTTTTTCATAAGCAGCAAATGCTTCTGCCAGATTTTTGGTATTGGGATCTTGCTTGTAAACCTTTCGGAAATAATTGTTGTAAAAAGGAGAGGTTTTCAATCTTTCTATAGCTTCTTTAATAGACAATCCCATTTCATCAGGATTTTGTATTGGCATCAGCGCCTGCTCATCTAGTGATACAGCCCTTCCATCCCAGAAATAGTAAGGACGATTTTTCATGTTCAAAACAGAAGGGGTATTTCTTGAAGTGAATTTTCCATAAATCCCCTGGCTAATAGCCAATGTGTCGGAAAAAGCATTTTCTGGTTGGTGACAACTTGCACAACTTACCGTTGAATCTGCCGAGAGCATTTTTTCATTAAACAAAAGCTTTCCAAGATTTACTTCATTGTATTTCTGTTGTTCATCTTTTATGAACGACATTCCCACTATAGCGAATAAAAAAATTAAGGAAATTAACAACCATACATTTTTCATGTGTGAATATTTATTGTTTTTGGCCACATGTTAAAGCCTTTATTATCCCCGAGATTTCGGAACACGTATTCTCGGTTGATATGAGGCTAACTCTTATGGCTATTTCATGACTATAAATTAATGTTTTCCGTTATAGAATTCTTTATTTTTTCTACAACTATCAGAATGCCAGATAATTGACAAAGGATTATTCGTCTTTCAACTTTATAAAGTTAATAATCATTATTACAAATGGATAAAAAATACAATTGGACAATTGCATAAATCTGTTGTTGCTATTGAAAAAACAATTCAAATCATATTGCCATTAAAATAGAATATCAATAAATCAGGGTTAGTTTTTTTTAGTACTGTTAATTAATGAGTTATGAACAAAATAAAGGTAGCAGCATTTTATTTGTTAAGAAAATCAAGAAATAATTGATTAAAAACTTGGTTAAGATTGTATTGTACTTTATCTTCACTTCGGTTTTTCATAGGATATTGGATTTTAAAGCGGGACTAGATTTTTATCTTGGTCCCTTTTTTATTTTTAAGACCTGCTAGAATCTTCTTTTTTACTAAGTTAACTCAGGCTCAGATTACCGAATTTATCACCCGATATTATTTTTTCGGATTGCAAAAATTGTATGGCTTCTTGTAAATGTTCTTTTTCAAATTCAGTTAAAATATTTGCCAATTCAAAATAAAGCATTGGTTTTTTGCTTAATTCCTGTTTTATTCTGATGTTGATCTTTTCAAAAATCGTTTCATTCAAAAAAGTCTTTTTCAATTTCAGACAATTGTCGCAATTTCCACAAGACACAGAAGTGTTGTCGTTAAAATAATTTGCAATGGTTACGCTTCTGCAATCCGTTGTATTGTTCGAAAAATCGACCATGGCTTCTATTCGCTTAAGATGATTTTTTTTACGCTCCTGCAAATCTTTCATATTAAATTTGAAATCATCTTTGTACATCCTGTTCATCAGTAAAACAATCTGTGGCTTTTCTGTTGCCGGAGAATATTTAGCAATTTGATACTGATGTAATAATTGCAGGTTTTTTCTGATTATGCCAATTGGCGTTGATGTAAATTTAGCCAGCAATGTTTCGTGAATGAATGTGGGGTAATCAAAAATGCCTTCATAGCTGCGCAATAATCCTTTTATTAAGGGTTCGAGTGAAGGTTGGTTTTTTTCGAAATCAAAAAGTTGTTCTTTCGATACCGTGAATACCAATTGAGAGGGACGAAAAGAATTTTCAGCAATAAAAAACAAGCCTTCCTGTGATAGCGCCTGTAGTCCATAAGTAGCTTGTAAAATATTCCATTTAAAAGTTTCTGAAAATAAAGGCAAATCAAAATCAAATGATTGTCCTTCTCCAATACCTGCCGGAACGCTAAGATGATTCATCAGATCTGCGTATAGTTTTTTCAAGACATCAGGTTCAGGATATCTCAGGATATTAATTTCTCTCAGTTCATTGATTTCTTTTTTATCAAAAAGTAAAATGGCTTGAGATGATTTTCCATCTCTTCCTGCACGGCCCGCCTCCTGATAATAATTTTCCAGGCTCTCTGGAATGTTCTGGTGTACTACAACTCTTACGTCAGGCTTATCGATGCCCATTCCAAAAGCATTCGTACAAACAATGGTGTTTATTTTATTGTTAATCCAGTTGTTTTGCTTCTGAGATCTTTCGGCATTGGATAATCCGGCATGATAAAAATCTGCACTAATCTTATGCTGTTGTAACAATTCTGCAATCTGTTGTGTTTGTTTTCGGCTTTTACAATACACAATTCCGCTTCCTGTTATTTTACTAAAAATTTCAACTAGCTTGGTTTGTTTGGAAGCGGGTTCAATAACCGCGTATGATAAATTAGGCCTGGCAAAAGACTGCTGAAATCTTTCCTGATTTTTTCCAAACAACATCCGTTCACAAATATCATTTTGAACTTCCAGTGTGGCTGATGCGGTTAATGCAATCACCGGAACCCCGGGCAATTCTTCACGCAGTTTGGCAATTTTTAAATACGAAGGTCTGAAATCATAACCCCATTGCGATATACAATGAGCTTCATCAATTGCAATCAAACAAGGGCTCAACGCGGGTAAAAATTCTGAAAATAATTTTGTTTCGAGTCTTTCGGGAGATACATAAAGAAATTTATAATCACCAAAAGCGGCGTTCTGTAAATTTTTTTTGACTTCCAAAAAAGTCATGCCCGAATAAATTGCCAATGCATTGATTCCTTTCTTTGATAAATTTTCCACCTGATCTTTCATTAACGCAATCAGCGGACTCACTACAATACACAAACCATCCATCATCATCGCCGGTAACTGAAAGCAAACAGACTTTCCACCTCCGGTTGGTAACAACGCTAATACATCCTTTTTTTTCATCACAGCATCTACAATAGATTGCTGTAAAGGCCTGAACTGATCATGCCCCCAATATTTCTTTAATATGGATAAACTTTCACTCAAAATTTAAAGAGATGAACATTGAAGTTAAAAAACCTTTTTTACAAAGAGGTGAAGAGATATTATGGCAAGCATCACATCGCTGAATCCCATGGCCAATGCAGAAAAAGTAGGAGTAAGAAAACCCGCCGCTGCAATTGGAATGGCCACGATATTATAGGCAAATGCCCAGAAAAGATTTTTTTTAATCGTAATAAAAGTATGGCGGCCAAGCCCAAGTGCTTCAGGTAAATTAGTCAGTCCCTGGTTCATAAGCACCACATCCGAATGCTGCAAAGCCAGCTGGCTGGCATCGCTTAGAGAAATACCGACAGTTGCTTTTGCTAATGCGGGAGCGTCATTGATTCCATCTCCAATCATGGCTGTGGGCAACTCTTTATTGAGGCGATCTATAATCTCCATTTTTTGAGCAGGCGTTTTTTCAGCATATATTTTTTTGATACCAAGTGCCGAAGCTACCTCATCGGCTTTTGATTGCATATCGCCGGTTAGCATGACCGTATTGATATTGTTTTCATTGAACCATTGCACAACATTTTTAGCTTCAGATCTGATTTCATCTTTTACGTCTAGCCAACCTATGAGTTCCTTATTTTTTAAAACATAAATATTATGTGCTGTTTCATTAGCGATATTGCTTAGGATTGTTTTTGCACCGGCCTCAAAAATATTTCCCTTAATGTCTTCGCCTTTGACACCAACACCTTTTATTTCTTCAACTTTTTTCCAGTTGATGAGATTGTTATTTTTCCATTCATTAAAAATGCATTTTGCAATGGGGTGATTAGAATATTTTTCCAGAGAAAAAACAATCGACTTAAATAAATTTTCATCAATAGTTGTATGAAAATTGCTGATTGTAAAACTACCGGTTGTCAATGTTCCGGTTTTGTCAAAAACGATTTGTTTTATTTTTTTAAATGACTCTAGACTTGAAGCGTTGCGAAACAAGATGCCTTTTTTTGTGGCACGGCCTAATCCTACCGAAATAGCTGCAGGTGTGGCGAGCCCCATTGCACAAGGACAGGAAATAACCAGCACAGCGATCGCTCTCATTAAGGATTGATCAAAAGCCGTATGAAATAAAAAGTAATTCAATAAAAAAGTTGCCAAAGAAATCCCAATAACTGCCGGAACAAAAACAGCACTGATTTTATCGGCGAGTTTTTGCATAGGAGGCTTTTGGGCTTGTGCGGTTTGCACCATTTGTATGATCCCCGATAATACCGTGTCTTTTCCTGCGGCGGTTACCTGCGCTTTTACTGTTCCGGATTCAAGTACACTACCGCCAATTAAAATGTCTTTTTTAGTTCTGTTTAATGGAATACTTTCTCCGGTGATGATAGCTTCACTGACTAAACAATCGCCCCATAAAATTTTGCAATCAACAGGTACCTGTTCGCCGGTTTTAATTAAAATTAAATCACCTGTTTTGAGTTGTGTGTTTTCAATGGGAAATATTTGCTCTTCATGTTTGTCATCAAAAGCAATCATGTTAGCCATCACTTTCTGATGCTTTACTAAAGACTGTAAGGCACGTTGTGTAGACCGCATCGTAGATTCTTCAAGAAAGTTTCCCAGAAAAACCAACGTGATGATCGATGCTGTTGTTTCGAAAAAAAGATAATTGGAATCCTGATAATAAAACATTCCAGTAAGGCTGTAAATAAAAGAAACCAAAGCCCCCAAAGCCACCAGTACATTCATGTTGGGAACTCCGTTTTTCAAGCTCAATATTGCACTTCTGCCAAAGTATCGCATGCCTATTAAAAAAACGGGTACGCATAATGATAATTGCAACCAAGCATTACTCAGTACATGCAAAGGAAGATATTTATGCAGCATGTGCAACATTAGTACCGACGTGAAAGGTAGGGTAAACAAAAATCTTTCTTTGTTATTAGAGAACCATTTCTTTTTTTCTACAACTGCATTATTTTCTGAAACTACTTTGTAGCCTAATTCTGAAATCCCTATTTTTATTTTTTCCAGGTCGGAATTCTCCTTGTCAATGAAAGTTACTTTTCCATCAATTGGATTGACATTAACTTCCTGCATGCCTTTTTTTTGAAGAAACTTGCTGATACTTAAAGCACAGTTGCTACAGTCCATTCCTTCAACTTTCCAGTCGATCTTTTCCATGTCACAAAATTATCTTTTAAATATCCTACACTTGTTACTAATTATGAAAATATCTTTGCATTATGGAGCTCAATTACAAGCTGACAGATATCAGCAATACAGCAAAATGGTTTCTTGATAACACCAGCACCTCGAAATGTTTTGCTTTTCATGGCGAAATGGGTGCTGGCAAAACAACTTTTATCAATACCGTTTGTATGCTATTGGGTGTCCGGAACGGATTGAGCAGTCCTACATTTTCCATTATTAATGAGTATGTTCAGGACTCCGGGAAATCTATTTATCATATAGATTTGTATCGGTTAAAGGATGAAGCCGAAGCTGTTGTTGCCGGAGTTGAAGATTGTTTGTATTCCGGTAATTATTGTTTTGTAGAGTGGCCTGAAAAAGCTCCAGGAATTTTTCCAACGGATGTGATTCATGTTTATATCCATACTATAGATACTGACACACGAAACATTAAATTAAAGTTGTAAATTGTTGAATAGTTTCTTATTCACAAACAAAATAAGTTCTAGTAACAAACCAACTACCACAAATACTAACTGCTTGAACAAACTTCGTGTTTCTTTCTGCTTTAGTTCCTTTGTGGCAAAACTAAAAATAGCATTGACATTATGGCTACTTCAAAACCTTTCGTTTCCTCTTCATTTTCTTATGAAACACAAGAAGAGAAGCTGGATGTAAAACCCAAAGGAGAATCACTGTCTATTGGCATTCCAAAGGAAACTTCTTTCAACGAAAACAGAATTGCCCTTACTCCCGAAGGTGCAGGAGTGCTCATTGCCAATGGTCATAATGTAATTATGGAATCCAATGCAGGCAAAGGCTCTAATTACAGTGACAATGATTACAGCGAATCCGGGGTAAGAATTGTTTATGAAAAGAAAGAAATATTTAACTGCCAGATAATTGTAAAAAGCGCACCGGTAAGTGAAGAAGATTGTGAGCTGTTAAATTCGAATACGACCATCATTTCTCCGATACATATGGCTATCATGAAGAAAACTATTCTTGAAAAAATGATGGCGAAAAAAGTAACGGCGATAAGTTTCGAAAATCTTAAAGACGACAGTGGACATAACCCAATAGTGAGAAGTATGAGCGAGATAGCCGGAAGTGCCATCATGCTTATTGCGGGACAGTATTTAAGCAATGCCAATAATGGAAAAGGTGTTCTGGTAGGGGGCATCAGTGGAATTCCACCTACAAAAGTAATCATCATTGGTGCAGGTATCGTTGGCGAATATGCGGCAAGAACTGCATTGGCCATGGGGGCAAGTGTAAAGGTTTTTGATAACAGCATTTACAGGCTGAAGCGTTTACAAAATAATATAGGAGTAAGAATGTGGACCTCAGTAATTGAACCAAAAATTCTGGGTAAACAATTAAAGACTTGTGATGTGGCAATCGGCGCACTAAGTGGTGCAACAGGAAGAACACCTGTGGTTGTATCTGAAGTCATGGTGAGCAATATGAGGCCTGGTTCTGTGATTGTAGATGTAAGTATTGACCATGGAGGTTGTTTTGAAACGAGTCAGGTGACTTCTCATGAGAATCCAATTTTTACCAAATATGACGTGATACATTATTGTGTGCCTAATATACCCAGCGGATTTGCTCGTACAGCTTCACAGGCGATTAGTAATGTGTTAATGCCTTTATTACTCGAAACAGGGGAAGACGGAGGGATTGACAGCATTATCTGGCATAAGATGAATATCCGCAGCGGTATTTATTTATTCAAAGGTAGTCTGACGAATTTCTTCCTGAGTGAAAGATTTGATTTGAAGTATACGGATTTGAATTTGTTGATTGCGAGTAGGAGGTAGGATGCCCCCTCGATCCCCCAATGGATAAGTTGATTATGTTTTATATACTTTCCCAGCAATGTCTCCTGTAAGGGGTGTTGTGTATCGTGTGCTTAAATAGTTTGACACTAAAAACACAATCTCAAAAAAATCACAGCGACCAAAAGCATAACTTATTTATATTCTTCAATTGGAATCACTGTCTCACAAAAATCATATTCATACTTGTCATTGCTACATACAATAACCAGTCTGTTTTTTGAATAATTTTGAATGAGTTCTTTATAAAGATTGATGCCTGGAATATCTAGATTAGTTGTGGGTTCGTCGAGAAGTAAAACAGAAGTATCGCTAAAAAATGCCTGGGCCAGTTTTAATCTTTGTTTCATTCCGCTGCTGTAATATCTGATTTGTTTATATGCAGCTTCATGAAGCCCGACTGTAGATAAAATATCTGGAATGGTTTTGGATAATTTTTTGAATGTGGAATGAAATTGTAAAAATTCTGTTGCTGTCATTTCTTCAATCAAATCCAGATAAGGAGCTGCGATGGAAATATGTTTAAAAGCAGTTTCTTCAGAAATACTAGTATTATTTTCTGCGGAGTAAATAATTTTTCCTTCACTGTGCATGAGCGCACCTGCCAATACCTGCAATAGGGTTGATTTTCCGGAACCATTAGCGCCTGTTATGGCATATTTTTTTCCGGAAAAAAAAACAAAATCCATCCCACGAAAAATCCACTCTCTGTTGAATCGTTTGCCGCTATTGGTTAAAGTGATTTGCATTGGTAAAAACTATTCGTCATCCATACTTCCTTTACTGAAGCGTTTGATGATACCTCTTCCGCTCTCACGGATGAAGGTTACGATCTCATCCCGCTCATCCGTAGCCGCTAATTCTTCTTCTATGAAATTCAAGGCCTGAGAAGTATTGAGGTTTTTGTTGTAAATGATTCTGTAGATGTCTAAAATATGATTTATTCTGTCGAGAGAAAATCCTCTGCGTTTTAATCCTACCGAATTTACGCCGGCATAACTCAAAGGCGTACGTCCTGCTTTTATATAAGGCGGCACATCTTTACTAACCAAAGAGCCACCGGCAACGAATGCATGTTGTCCGATCTGCACAAACTGATGTACAGCACACATACCTGCTAAAATGGAATAATCACCAAGGCTTACGTGTCCTGCCATTTGTGTGTTGTTGCTCATGATGCAATTGTTGCCAATGATACAATCGTGCGCAATATGACTATAAGCCATAATAAGGCAATTGTCACCAACTTTGGTTGTCCATTTGTCTTTGCTTCCTCTGTTGATGGTTACAAATTCTCTGATGGTAGTATTGTTGCCGATTTCAACGGTTGTATTTTCACCCTCATATTTTAAATCTTGTGGAATACCTGCAATAACTGCTCCTGGAAAAACACGGCAGTTGTTGCCAATTCTAGCACCTTCCATGATGGTTACATTACTTCCAATCCAGGTGCCGCTGCCAATTTCCACATTGTGATGTATCACACTAAATGGATCAATCTTCACATTGGTTGCGATTTTCGCATTGGGGTGTATGTATGTGTGTGGATGAATCATTTTATAGTTTTATTTCAAAAAATCTATGTGCTAATTATAGCTATTATTGTTTAGTGTAATCTAATGACCTTATTTATTTCTCTTAACCAGTTGAGCGGTAAACTCACCTTCAGTACAGAGTTTATTGGCAACATAAACGCTGCCTCTCATTACACAAATACCTCTTCTTATTGGTTCAATCAATTCCATCTTCAATATCATAGTATCTCCTGGTACTACTTTTTGCTTGAATTTACAATTGTCTATTTTTAAAAAATAAGTATCATAATCCCCTTCAGGCATGGTGTTGATACAAAGGATTCCTCCTGTTTGCGCCAGGGCTTCTATTTGTAAAACGCCCGGCATCACAGGATTTCCCGGGAAGTGGCCTTGAAAGAAAAACTCATTGAAAGTAACATTTTTTATTCCTACAATACATGTGTCGCTTAGTTCAACAATTTTATCCACCAACAAAAAAGGATATCTGTGTGGAAGTGTTTTTTCGATTTGCTGCAGAGAATAAACCGGTGGACGTGTCGGGTCATAAACAGGAACGTCCTTGGTATGTTTGTTCTTCTTGATGTATTGTTTGATTTTCTTTGCAAACTCCACATTACTGCTGTGTCCGGGCCTGTTGGCAATGATATGTGATTTGATAGGGTAGCCAATTAAAGCTAAATCACCAATTACATCTAGTAACTTATGTCTTGCAGGCTCATTAGGAAAATGTAATTCGAGGTTATTTAAATAGCCTTCGGTTTTTACTTCAACGGTTGTTCTGCCAAAAGCTTTTGCCAGACGCTCCATTTCTGATTTATTAATAGGCTTATCTACTACAACGATAGCATTATTGATGTCTCCGCCTTTAATAAGATTGTTATCCAATAGCATTTCCAGTTCGTGAAGAAAACAAAAAGTTCGGCAAGGGCTTATTTCTGGTTTAAAATCACGCATATTTTTCAGGCTTGCATGCTGAGTGCCCAAAACAGAACTATTGAAATCAATAAGTGTAGTAATTTCATAATTAGTAGCAGGAAGAGCAGTCATTTCTACTCTTTTCTTTTCATCGTAAAAAGTAATATTGGTATCGATGGTATACCATGCCTTGGCTGCATCCTGTTCAACAACACCTACCTGCTCAATTATTTCAACAAAAGGACTGCTGCTTCCATCGATGATTGGAATTTCTGGTCCGTTTATTTCAATCAAACAATTATCAACACCCATTCCCACCAAAGCGGCTAGGATATGCTCTACAGTACTTACTTTCACTTGATTTTGTTCCAGTGTGGTACCTCTTGAAGTATCTGTAACTAAATCGCAATCTGCTTTTATTATTGGTGTACCAGGCAAGTCACTCCTTTGGAATTGATAGCCGAAACCAGGATTCGCCGGTCGCAAAGTCATGTCCACGTTAATCCCTGTATGCAAGCCTGTTCCAGAAATGCTTATAGATTCAGCTAATGTGTGTTGCCTGTCGGGGTTAAAATTCTTATCCATACTTGTTTTGAATTTCGGCAAAGATATTCCAAAAATATCAGCCTTGAGCTACAAGAAGCGATTTGGAGGAAACCTTATTGATTGTTTTGTAAGCGTTTAACCATTTCCTCAAGCTCTTTCACTCTTTTTTCGAGCTGAGGGAGGTTTTTTGCTATAGCCTGACTCCTTAATGCTGATGTATAATCATAAGCAGGAGATCCGGTAACTGCGGTATTAGGTAATTTTATCGTTTTACTTACTCCACTCTGAGCATTAATTTTAGTCCCGTCAGCAATTTGTATATGTCCCACGATACCGGCTTGTCCACCAATCATCACATTTTTTCCAATTTTAGTACTGCCGCTTACGCCTGTTTGGGCAGCTATTACTGTATTATTTCCCACTTCAACATTATGTGCAATCTGAAGGAGATTGTCGAGTTTAGCTCCCGAACGGATGATGGTGCTACCTATTGTAGCCCGGTCGATAGTGGTATTAGAGCCGATTTCCACAAAGTCCTCAATAATTACATTCCCAATCTGTGGCACTTTTTTTAATGAACCATCGGCCTGAGGAGCAAATCCAAATCCATCACCACCAATAACAGTATTTGCATGAATGACCACTCCGGATCCTATTTTGCAATCATGATAAATTTTTACCCCAGGGTGAATGATAGAATTTTCACCAATGGTTACATTGTTTCCAAGATACGCACCAGGATGAATTTTCGAGCCATTGCCAATAATCACCTGCTCTCCCAGATATGCAAAAGCACCAATAAAAATATGGTCCCCTTTTTTTACCGTGGCATGAATAAATACTGGCTCCTGAATTCCGGTAAGCATTTGTGATTTTAATTGTTGGTATTTATCAAGTAAAACTGCAAAGGACGAATAAGCATCAGGAACTCTTATAAGAGTTGAGGTGATTTCCTGTTTGATTTCCTGAGTATCACTAATGATGATAATAGAAGCCCCTGTAGTATATAAGTAATCTTCGTATTTGGGATTTGCTAAAAAAGCCAGTTGTCCGGAGTGCGCTTCTTCTATTCTGCCAAAGGAATTCACCACAATGTCGGGGTTGCCTTCAACCGTTCCGTTAATTATCTGGGCTATTTGTGCAGCGCTGAATTGCATATTATTTCGGCAAGCTTTTACAATGGGCTATCTAGGATAGCAAATGTAATATTTTTTAACCTTGCCCCTGAGGTTTTCGTTAATCAATGCGTTGTCTACTTCTGTAATGTCTTTTATTGTTCCATCTTTGAAAAGAATATGAATATGTTCATTCTCAAAGTTATAAGTGCTGCTGGAGGCCTCGCCACTAAATACAAGCCATTTTACTTCTTCATCAGACAAGTTGAATTGCTTTTTCGTTGCATCTGCTTTTTCAATCAGCAAACTTTGTGATACAGGCTCGGAAAAATACTTAACCTTTAACAGGTTTCTGTCAATAATTCCTTTGCATAAAGTAGATAGAACAACATCGTCGTGATTGCACCACTGTTTTATCGCCATCATCACATCATAATCATCAATACTGCAAAATTGTGCAAGAGTTACCTCTGCAATAGGCTGATTAATAAAACTATTCAGCGGTCCTGCACATTCAGCACTGATTTGCCTGGCTCTTTTAATAATGCGTTGAAGCATCTGTTCTGCACTTAAAACGGTCTTATGAAGATAAACCTGCCAGTACATCAATCTTCTGGCGATTAAAAATTTCTCAATGGAATAGATGCCTTTTTCTTCTACCATCAATTCGCCATTATGAACAGTCAGCATTTTTAATATTCTGTCATAAGCGATAACGCCTTCATTAACACCGGTAAAAAAACTGTCACGGGTGAGATAGTCCATTCTGTCTACATCCAGCTGGCTGCTAATTAACTGGTAAAGAAATTTTTTGGGATATACATTGGTGAAAATATCCAAGGCCATTTGAAGTTTGCCATCAAATTCTCCATTAAGTTCTTTGATCAGCATAAGGGAAAGTTCTTCATGGTGCAGATGCTCAGCTAGAACATGTTCAAGAGCATGAGAAAAAGGTCCGTGGCCAATATCATGAAGCAGAATAGCAATTTTTGCTGCCTGTTGTTCTTCCGGTGTAATATCAACGCCTTTTAATAAAAGTTCATGAAGAGCAGATCTCATCAGGTGATAAGCGCCCAGAGAATGATGCAATCTAGTGTGAACGGCACCCGGATAAACCAAATGAGCCATAGCCATCTGATGAATACGCCTTAACCTCTGATAATAAGGATGCGAAGTAATTTTATAAATCAATTCATCATCAATGGTGATAAATCCGTAAACCGGATCATTTATAATTTTATGAAATCGCATTAAATATGATTAAATTGGGAATGATGTGTTAAATCAAATTAGATTCCTGAACAAAGCTACAAACCATTGGGTTAAAAAATTAAATTTGTATAGATTGTAAGAAATTCCTCTTTTAAAAATACATTTAATTAATTTAATCTCGTTTAACACCTAAACTTAAAATTATGAGTATAGCAAAAATCCTTTGGGTAGATGATGAAATAGAAAGCCTGAATTCGCAAATAATGTTTCTGGAAAATAAAGGTTATCAGGTACAAACTAAAACCAATGGATTTGATGCCGTAGAATATGTAAAAGAAAATATTGTTGATGTGGTATTACTTGATGAAACGATGCCAGGCATAACCGGACTTCAAACATTACAGCAAATTAAAGAGATTAACAACAATCTTCCTGTTGTATTAATTACCAAAAATGAAGCGGAAAATATAATGGATGAGGCGATAGGAAGCCAGATCAGCGACTATTTGATTAAGCCCGTTAACCCTAATCAGGTTTGGCTGAGCTTAAAAAAACTGATTGACAATAAAAGATTAGTGGCAGAGAAAACCACTTCTGCTTATCAACAGGAATTCAATAGTCTTTTTATGGCGCTGAATGGCAATTTGAATTATCAGGAATGGATGGATATATACAAAAAGCTGGTTTACTGGGAACTTGAAATTCAAAAAAGTGATAGTCCGGAAATGCAGGAAGTTTTCTTTTCACAGAAACAGGAAGCCAATACAGAATTTTTTAAATTCATTTCAAAAAATTACGCTTCATGGGTTTCCCCAAAAAGTATAGACGGGCCTATCATGAGTCATAATTTATTAAAATTCAAAGTGCTTCCTCATTTACAAAAAGGAGTTCCTTTGTTTTTTGTGTTGATTGATAATTTAAGATTCGACCAATGGAAAACCATTCAGCCCATATTTGCCGAAAGTTTCCGCATTCATGAAGAAGAAACTTTTTATTCAATTTTACCTACAGCAACCCAATACTCCCGTAATGCCATTTTTGCTGGAATGTTACCTATAGAAATTGAAAAACAATTTTCGTCACAGTGGAAGAATGATGACGAGGAAGGGGGAAAGAATTTATATGAAGAAGATTTTTTGAGAGCGAACCTGAAAAAAATGGGAAAAGGCGACATCAGATTTTCGTATACAAAAATCACCAATAATCAGGATGGGCAGAAGCTGGTGGACAATATGCATAATTTATTGCAAAATGATTTTAATGTTATTGTCTACAATTTTGTTGATATGTTAAGCCATGCCCGCACTGAAATGGAAGTGTTGAAAGAGCTGGCAGGAGATGAAACTAGTTACCGGAGTTTAACCGCCAGCTGGTTTGAACATAGCCCGCTTCATCAGGCGTTAAAAAAAGTAGCGGAAAAAAATATCAATCTCATCGTAGCTACAGATCACGGAAGTACCAGGGTGAAATCTGCTGTAAAAGTGATTGGTGACAAACAAACTACAGCCAACCTCAGATATAAACATGGCAGAAATTTAAATTATGAACCAAAAGATGTTTTGGCTTTCAGGGATCCCAAAGAAGCAGGATTGCCTGTTCCTAATGTCAATTCATCCTACATTTTTGCAAAAGGCGATTTGTTTTTATGCTATCCCAATAACTACAATCATTTTGTGAATTATTACAAAAACACCTTCCAGCATGGAGGGGTAAGTCTTGAGGAGATGATTATTCCCGTTATCAGAATGTCAACTAAATAATTATTTATCAACGTTTGTTGAAAAAATAATTTTCAATTGACAGTTATTTAAATGAAGTTGCATCTACTAATAAAGCTGTAAATATGAAATACACTCAAAATTCACTGGATAAAGTAGAAAGGGTAATTGAAGATGGTGGATACATTATACGTTATGAGAGAGGTACTTTTCAGAGTGGTTATTGTATTTTACAGGAGAAGAAAGTGGTAGTATTGAATAAATTTTTACCAACAGAAGGGAGGATTAATACCTTAATTGATTTATTGCCTCTTCTTAATTTAAATATCGACGACCTTACTCACGAGAGTCAGAAGCTGTATGAAGAAATGATGACTATGGAGATTCACAAGTAATTGACTTCTTTTTAATTCCTTTTCTTATTTTGCATTTATGTTTGTTCCTTCATTAACAATCAAATTTTTAGGAACCGGCACCAGTGGTGGCGTGCCAATGATTGCCTGCAATTGTGAAGTATGTAATTCTCAGGATCAAAAAGATAAAAGATTAAGGAGCAGCATTTTGGTCTCTTCCGACAATACCACATTAGTTGTGGATACTACTCCTGATTTTCGAACACAGATGCTGAGGGAAGAAGTAAAGAAATTAGATGGCGTATTATTTACTCATCCACACAAAGATCATGTTGCAGGACTGGATGACATCAAAGCATTTAATTATTTTCATCAACAACCGATGAGTGTTTTTGCCAATGAATTAACGCAAACTTCATTGAAAAAAGAGTTCAGTTATATCTTCAGTGAATTTCGGTATCCGGGCATTCCTGAAATTAATTTACACAACATTCCTGAAACCGAATTTCTTATTGGAGACATTCCCGTTATTCCAATTTTTGTTTGGCACTTAAAGATGCCCGTTGTTGGATTTCGTTTTGGCGATTTTACTTATATCACGGATGCCAACAGAATTGAAGAAAGTGAAAAACAAAAAATCATTGGCAGCAAGATTCTTATTTTAAATACACTTCGAAAAGAAAAACATATTTCCCATTTCAACTTAAAGGAAGCCGTTAACCTAGTAAATGAATTGAAAGTACCCGAAGCTTATTTTACCCATATCAGCCATCAAATGGGAAAGCATCAGGATGTGAACAAAGAATTACCCAAAGGAATAAAACTCGCTTTTGACGGCCAGGTGATAAACTGCTGATATTTACGTTTTTTTCTCATTGTTTTCTTTTGTATGAATTTTATTTTTATTCATGCAAAAAAAAGAGCATCATTTATTTTATTTTTCCAGGAAAGAGAAAAATGGGATTATCCTGATCTTGTTGATTAATCTGTTGATTTATTTTCTTCCAGATTTAGCTGATTATTTCCTTCCGGAAAAGAATGAACAAAAATTTAATACAGACCAATTCATTACAACGGATTCAAACATAAATCAGGCTGCATCATCAGCATATTTTAAAAACAAGCAATTTGAACAATCTCAGGATTATATTACCACTAAGAAAAATGGGTTAGTACAATACTTTGAGTTTGACCCCAATCGAATTAATAAAGAAGAATGGTTAAAGCTTGGCGTTAAAGAAAAAACGGTTAGCACTATTCAGCACTATCTTTCGAAAGGAGGGCATTTCAACAATCCAGAGGATCTCAAAAAAATATGGGGGTTTACAGAAAACAAACTGGACGAATTAATGCCCTTTGTAAAAATAAAAAATGATCAGGTCCCTAAAGAATATCCTAGGTTTTCAAATAGCAATTACAAAGGCGAAGCCAAAAAAATAATTAATCTCAATTTTGCCGATTCTGCTTTGCTGGAATCACTTCCTGGAATTGGACCTGCATTATCTCGAAGAATTATTGTTTATAAAAATAAACTTGGAGGATTTTATGAAGTAAATCAGTTGAAAGAAGTATGGGGTTTGCAAGATTCTGTGTATCAGAAAATAGAAAAAATGCTGAATGTGAGTGATGAAACAAAAAAAATCGACATTAATTCAGTATCATTTGAGGAGTTAAAATCGCATCCTTATTTTGGATATAAATTAGCAAATACAATCATCAATTATCGCAATCAGCATGGAAGCTTTAAATGTTTAGATGATATTCAAAAAATCAACCTGATTGACCTAAAAACATTCAATGTCATTGTACATTATTTAATCGTAAAATGACAAAAAACTAACAGTTGTTGGTATGCTAAATTCCCTAAATTGCAGCCTTAATAATCAGCTTTTATGAATTTCTCAGAAACAGAACTTACACAACAGATTGCACAGACTGCCAGAGATTTTGCTAATCAGCATATCAGAACTCAGTTAATGGAATGGGATGAGTCACAGGAATTTCCAATTCATATCTTCAAAGAATTAGGAAAGCTCGGAATGATGGGGGTTTTGGTTCCTGAAGCTTATGGCGGAACAGGTCTTGGTTATTTTGAGTATAACGTTATCATCCAGGAAATTTCAAAAGTTTGTGGTTCCATAGGATTATCATTGGCCGCACATAATTCACTTTGCACCAACCATATTCTCACTTTTGGAAATGAAACACAAAAACAAAAATATCTTCCAAAACTCGCCACTGCAGATCATATTGGTGCCTGGGGGTTAACAGAACCCAATACAGGAAGCGATGCTGGAAATATGAAAACTACCGCATTAAAAGAGGGGAATCAATGGATTATTAATGGCACTAAAAGCTGGATTACTCATGGTAAGTCTGGTGATGTGGCTGTTGTGATTTGCAGAACAGGTGATCCCAGAGCAAAAAACAATTCAACTGCGTTTATAGTTGAACGTGGGGTTAAAGGATTTACTGCAGGAAAAAAAGAAAACAAATTGGGAATGAGAGCCAGCGAAACAGCAGAGATGATTTTTGATCATTGTATTATTTCTGATGAAAATCGCCTTGGTGAAGTAGGAGAGGGGTTTAAGCAAGCCATGAAAATACTTGATGGCGGTCGCATTTCTATTGCTGCATTAAGTTTGGGAATTGCCAAAGGCGCATATGAAGCCTCATTGAAATATTCAAAAGAACGTTATCAGTTTGATCAGCCGATTTCAAACTTTCAGGCTATTTCATTCAAGCTGGCTGATATGGCTACAAAAATCGCTTGTGCCGAATTGCTTATTCAACAGGCTTGTGATTTAAAAATGAAAGGACTTCCAATGACCAAGGAGTCTGCTATGGCAAAATATTATGCAAGTGAAATCGCTGTTGAAATCAGTACAGATGCCGTACAGATATTTGGCGGTTACGGATACACGAAAGATTTTCCTGTAGAGAAGTTTTATCGCGATAGTAAATTATGCACTATAGGCGAAGGAACGAGTGAGATTCAAAAGCTGGTGATTAGTAGAGAAGTGCTGAAGTAAGGATAGGCTGGATAATATAACTCCTAAAAATACTAAACTCAAGCAATTTCATCCGTATTATAACGGTCCACTCTTTCGATTCCAGATAATTCAAGTAAATGGTTTACGATGACATCAAGTTGTTCTTTGTCCTGAACATAAATTTTTACATTCCCTTCAAAGATGCCTTCTTTTGCTTCGATTGTCATTGCAGAGATATTGACTTTTAAAATGCCGCTGATAAGATTGGTGATTTTATGAATTACCCCAACATCGTCGAGGCCAATTATTCTTAAACCAGTAAGGAAAGAAATTTCTTTATTTTTCGCCCATTTAGTTTTTACCACACGATGCGCATGATTGGCAAGTAATCTTGTGGCATTTGGGCAATTGGTGCGGTGAATCTTTAATCCTTCTCCTGTAGTAACAAAACCAAAAACATCGTCCCCGGGTATCGGTTTGCAACAGTTGGCCAGCGTGTACATAATTTTATCACTGCTTTCCCCGAAAATAATTAACTCTGCATCCTTTTTGGTATGAAGTTTATGCTCCTCATGATCATGATGTTCCTCAACAGGTTTGGCAATCTTAGGAGCAATTAACTTATCTCCATGAACAGTAAATTCCTTCAGCTCTTTCAGCTCATTTTTCTTAACAGCAATATCATACAATAAATCCAGCGTAGACGGTGATTTGTAAAAATTGGCTAACTCTTCAATATTAGTCTGATTCATTACGGCATTGATTGCATTGAATTTTCTTTCCAGAATACTCTTTCCTAAATCGGCAATTTGTCGCTTCTCATCTTTCAGTGAATCTTTAATTTTGGCTCTCGCTTTTGAAGTCACTACAAAATTCAGCCATTCACTATTGGGTTTTTGTTTGGCACTGGTGATAATTTCAATTTGATCGCCACTTCTTAATTTATAACTGATGGGCACTAATTTATGATTCACTTTAGCACCTATACATTTTACACCAACAGCTGTGTGTACATTAAAAGCGAAGTCGAGCGCAGAGGCGCCAACCGGCAACATTTTTATATCACCTTTAGGAGTGTACACATAAATTTCTTCAGCAAGAAATGATGTTTTAAAGTCCTGTAAAAAATCGAGTGAATTAGTATCCTGATTGGAAAGTGCTTCTCTAATTTGATTGAACCACTTATCAAAATTACTTTCATCATCTTTCTCTTCTTTATATTTCCAATGAGCCGCAAGTCCTTTCTCAGCAATGTCATTCATTCTCTTGGTTCGAATCTGCACCTCCACCCATTTTCCCTGAGGTCCCATTACCGTAGTATGCAGTGCTTCATAACCATTGCTTTTTGGATTGCTAAGCCAGTCGCGTAACCGTTCCGGTGAGGGATTATAAGCATCCGTAATGATGCTATATATTTTCCAACAGTCTTCTTTTTCTTTTTCAGGAAGAGAGTTTACAATAATTCGGATTGCAAACAAATCATACACTTCCTCAAAGGAAATTCCCTTCTTTTTTATTTTACTCCAGATCGAGTGTATACTTTTTGGCCTGCCGAAAATTTCAAAATCCAGTCCGGTAGACTGAAGCTTATCCTTTAATGGCTTAACAAAATCGTTGATGTAACGAGTGCGTTCCCTTTTTGTTTCATGTAGCTTTTTCGCAATAAATTTATAAGTATCCGATTCCATGTATTTCATGGAAAGATCTTCGAGTTCGGTTTTAATATTGTAAAGCCCCATACGATGAGCGAGCGGAGCATAAACATATACAGTTTCGGAAGCGATTTTTAATTGTTTTTCCCGCTTCAGACTGTCTAACGTCCTCATGTTATGCAGTCGGTCGGCTAATTTTATAAGAATCACTCTTGGATCATCGGTAAGTGTGAGCAAAATCTTTCTGAAGTTCTCAGCTTGCTTACTGGTATTGGTATCCATTACCGTAGCAATTTTAGTAAGTCCGTCAACAATCTTAGAGATTTCAGTGCCAAATTCTCTCTGAACGTCTTCTAGACTGATGTCTGTATCTTCAACAGTATCATGAAGAAGGGCACAAATGCTGCTTCGTATTCCCAGGCCAATCTCTTCTACACAAATCTTTGCAACGGCTAATGGATGAAGTATATAAGGCTCGCCACTTTTGCGGCGCATGGTTTTATGAGCATCAACAGCCATTTCAAAAGCAGTACGGATGAGTTCTTTATCACCCGGCTTCATTTTTTGCTTTAATGCCTTAAGTAAACCCCGATAATGTCTCAGAATCTCTTTTTTCTCCTCTTCTTCAGAGAGATGATAAGTTTGTATGGTATCTGTAGATGGCATTTGGTATCACAAATTTACTTCAAAAAATCCATGTGTTGAAGTTCCTGGAACATTAATGAAGACTTGTTTAGTTGTCAGATAAAATATAGTTTAACGAACTTCATCATTTTTTAAAGAAAAGTGTTAGTTTTGCCCCCCGTTTCGATTTCAACTAAGCGGCAACATAGTCATTAATGCGGATGTGGCGAAATTGGCAGACGCACCAGACTTAGGATCTGGCGCCGCGAGGCATGTAGGTTCGACCCCTATCATCCGCACTTTTTAAGTTGATAAGTTGAGTGGTTTAAATGCCGGCAACGTCATTTAAACCAAATCCTTGGCTTATCAACTTATTTAATTTAATAACGTTTCAATAATTTTTAAAGTATGTCAACAGTAGCAAGAGAAAACATCGGTTTATTAACTGATAAACTAACCGTTAAAGTATCAAAAGAAGATTATTTTCCTTCGTTTGAGAAGAAACTTAAAGAGTACAGCAAGACCGCCAATATACCTGGCTTCAGAAAAGGAATGGTGCCAGCGGGTATGATTAAGAAAATGTATGGTCCTTCAATTTTTAATGATGAAGTACTCAGAGCTGTAGAAGTTAAATTATATGCGTATCTCAATGAAGAAAAACCTGATATTTTTGCACAGCCTCTTCCTTTGGAAAAAGATTTAAGCAAAGTTGATATTAACAATCCTACAGATTATGATTTTGGTTTTGAAATTGGACTAAAACCAGCATTTGAACTTCTTGATTTTTCAAAACAAACTATTACAGCTCATAAAGTTGAGGTTTCAGAAGACATGATAAATGAAGAAATCAGCAAAATGTTGATCAAAGGGGGGAAAATGACAGAACCAGAAGTTATTGATAACGAAGAAAATGTATTAAACGTTTTATTTACAGAGTCAGACAAAAGTGGAAATGTTATTGAAGGAGGAATCAGTAAAGAAAATTCGGTGCTGCTAAAATATTTCACTCCAAAAATGCAAAAAGAATTGAGGGGAAAGAAAATGGCAGATTGTCTTATTTTTCAACTCAACAAAACATTTGAAGGCGATAAACTGGAAATGATGTTGCATGATCTGGGATTGGAAAAAAATGATAAAGAAGCTGCTTCAAAATATTTCAAACTCGACATCGTAAAAATCGGACTGGTTGAAAAACGTGAATTGAACGCCGATTTTTTTAATGAAGTTTATCCTGGAAAAGCAATAGCAACTGAAACCGAATTTCGCAGCATATTAAAAGAAGATATCGAAAAATACTGGAGCGCTCAAAGTCGCAATCAACTTCACGATCAGTTGTATCATCTTTTACTTGACAAAACTGCAATGGAATTTCCAGAAACTTTCCTGAAAAAATGGCTGCAAACCGGTGGCGAAAAACCGAAAACTGCAGAAGAAGCTGAATCTGAATTTCCTACATTCAGCAATCAATTAAAATGGACCTTAATCAGCGATAAATTAATTACCGATAATAAACTGGAAGTTACTCAGGATGACCTCAGAAATCACATGAGACAGGAAGTTACAGGTTATTTTGGTCAGATGAATATGGGTGAAGACATGAGCTGGCTAGACAGTTACATTGACAGAATGATGAAAGATGAAAAACAAATTGATGCAACATATCGTCGGCTTGTAACGGAAAGGCTTTTTGATTTCCTAGAAAAACAAGTAAAAACAAAAGATAAAAAAGTTACACCTGAAGAGTTAACGGGCATGCAACATAATCATCAGCATTAAACCCTTTTTTTGCAGTTAAAATCTATTACAAGAAAAAAATGCTGCAAAGGCAAGCGTTTGATTGATATTTTGATCTCTACATAATTCATTATGCTTTCGTCCAAAATATCGGCTCAACCGCACGTCTTTATTGCCTTTTTTCCTTTCATCACGATTACAACTGCAAAATTCTGGTAAAATATGATTCTGAATATTCAAATAATACGTTAACATTATTTTATTGGCTTATTACATGTTCCTTATTATATTTGAAGACTAAAAAATATTACTATGCAAAAAATAATATTTATTTTAATATTTCTTTCTGCTGCTTCCGTTATGAAAGCTCAGGAGCCAACATTAGCTAAAGATCAAAATCCAAATTATAAAATCACTCAAGCAAAGTATCAAAATGCTCAGGAAAATACTCTTGAAGCGATGAATACTACTGCTCAGCAGACTTACAAAGCATACGATTGGACGGAAGCCAAGCAGGAAAGAAAAAAACAACGAATTGAATTTCGTCAACAAAGAGCATTAGCTTTCTGGAGCAACGGATATAATTATCTGGATTGTTTTTACTTATTCAACAGGCCTCCATATTACTACAGATATTAATTACCTCTTACTTTTTTTATCAACTTAAACTGACTTTAATATGAGATTTTTAAAGCTATTAACTATTGTTACTTTGATTTTGTTTACAATATCTTGTGCGCATAAAGTAACCAGAGTAGAAAGTAATGAAACACCTGATATCAGTGGGAAGTGGAATAATACAGATAGCCGGTTAACTTCCGATGAAATGATCAGTCAGTCATTATCAGGAGCTTGGCTTGCAAATTATATGGAAGCCAAAGGAAAAAAACCAGTTGTTATTGTAGGAATGGTTACCAATAAAAGTCATGAGCACATTGAAGCCGAAACTTTCATGAAAGATTTAGAAAGATCATTTATCAATACTGCAAAAGTAGGTTTGGTTCAAAGTGGAAAGAAAAGAGAAGAATTACGAGCTGAAAAAGGAGATCAGCAAAACAATGCTTCTGTAAGCACCATGAAGAAATTTGGATTGGAAAATGGCGCAGATTTTATCTTACAAGGGTCTATCAATTCTATTGTAGATGCATTTAAAAGAAATAAAACAGTTACTTATCAGATTAATTTAGAACTGACAAATATCGAAACCAATGAAATAGTATGGATTGGTGATAAAAAGATTTCTAAGGTAATTAAGAATTAATTCGACCTAAAAATTTCTAAGGTTGATTCATTCAAATACATATTCTCCCGGTAAAATAAAATTGTTTCGAAACAGGGCATCGATAGTTTTTCTATTGATGCCTTTTTTATTTTCCTGTGCCTCATATAATACTTTGATGAATGATTACAACATCAATCTCAGGAATCACCAATATAACAAAGCAATAAAAAATATTGAGCATAATAAATTATTAAACCATAACAGAAATAAACTTATTTATAATTTCGAATTAGGAAGATTGCATTATCTAAATAATAATCCTAAAGAGAGCAACCAATATTTTAATTTAGCAGATGATCAACTGGAAGCAAATTATAAGACAGTAAAAGATGTAGTATTAAGCAATCTGTTGAATCCAATGATGGAAATCTATCGTGGTGAAGAGTTTGAGAAGTTCATGTTGAATTATTATAAGTCTATGAATTATATTTCTCTTGGGCAACCAGATGAAGCTGTAGTGGAGGCTAGAAAAATCACATTAGCAAGCGATAGACTTTCTGAAAAAAACAAAAATCCAAATAAATATAATAAAGATCCTTTTGCCTTTAACCTTCAGGGGATGATTTATGAAATGTCTGGAGATATGAATAATGCTTTTATTTCTTACAGAAATGCTGCAAATACATACATTGATGCAGGCGGTGTATACTATGGCACTTCAACTCCTGATCAGTTAAAAATAGATTTATTAAAAAGTGCATCAGCAATGGGCTTCACAGACGAACAAGAAAAATATGAACAGCTGTTTAATCAAAAATTGCAAAATAACAAATCAGAATATGGCGAATTGATTTTGTTTTGTGAAGAAGGAAATGCGCCTGTAAAAACCGAAATTAGTTTTACGATTGTAAATACAGGTAATGGAAATGCTTTTCAATATGTTGATCAATATGGTAGTTATGTATCCTTCCCATTTGTGTATTCCAACTACGGCATTAACAATAATCAACTGAGTGATATAAAAACTTTCAGAGTGGCAATGCCTCAATATAGTATTGTAACAAAAAATCAAATCAGTAAGTCTGTAAATGTTAATGGTGAATCACAAGTTCCTCAACTGGCACAGGATTTTAATACCTTAGCCGTAAGTGTACTTAATGAAAGATTTTTAACAGAGCTGGCAAAGACAGCGGCAAGGTTTATTGTAAAACGAGCCACAGAAAAAGGATCCGGAAAGCTGGCAGAAAACATTGCCAATTCTAATTCAAAAAGTAATGAAACGGAAGAAGAAAAAAAGAAGAGGGAAGATAGAGCAGAGGCCGTTGGAAATGTCGTAAGCTTTTTGGTTAATATTACAAACTCAGTAACTGAGAAAGCAGATACCAGATGCTGGATTAGTTTGCCTGCTTATATCAGTTATATGAGAATTCCATTAAAAGAAGGAGAAAATACAATTGAAATTAATGCAAATGGAAAAAAACAAACACTCAAAATTAATAGCCAGAAAGGAATTCAGATGAAAAGTGTTTTACTGGATTAGTTATAGGCGAAAAGTTGTCAATCCTTTTTTATAAAAGGAATATCTTAAATTCATACTCAATATTCTTTTAATTTATGAATAAATTTCTTTTATTTTTTCTCCTTAGTATTTTCTTATCTGCAAAAATTTCATTTGCACAAAACGACACTATTTATTTTCACAACGGAAATGTTGTGGCAGGTAAGGTTGTTTCGGTTTCTGAGTATACCATCACTTATAAATATTCAAATGAGGAAGCTCAGCAGACTGCTAGCAAATATGCGATAGAAAAAATTCATTATCAATCGGGCAGAAATGAAAACATCACTTCAAAGATAATTGTGAATGGAATTGAAGACTGGGAAAAGGTGATGGTACTCGATGACAAAAGTCAGATTGCAGGGTTAACAAGAGGAAATGCAATTAGGTCATATACCAAATTCCTTAATCTTCATACTGCAAACACTGGCGAGAAAAAAGCGTATCAAATGTTATTGAAGGAAGCGGCGTCATCTAAACAGCCATTTATTTTTATAACTTTTGAACGGGCTACCTTATACAATGGCGTAATCAAAGGTCTCGGTGCTTTGCAGGAAATAAAAAGAGCAGTAGCTTTTGGATATTAAAAAGAAGTCAATATTTAACTTATTCATTTGCATTTAAAGCAATAGATCAAAAAAATTATTACTCTATTTTTTCTGAACTTTTATTAAAAAAGAAAAAAGCTACACCTAAGGCTGCAATGACCATTCCTAACCCAATCATTAAATCCAGACTGATATTTTTTAAATTCAAGGTAATTACTTTGTTTGCCAGGGCAATCATGGCAATTTGAAGGATAGCTTTTACTGGAATTTTTTCCTGATGTAAAATAAGTGTCATTGATTTAAACATTTCATAGCCAACAACAATAATCAGAATCACAGAAAAAATATTGTATAAATCTTCTACATTAATCAACAGGTAATAGGGGTTTGGCTTGATAATCAATTTGATTACTTCAATAGCAAGATCAACCGTTCCCAAAAGCATACTTACAATTAAAATAATCATCAACGCAAGTATAATTATTTTAGCAATCGACTTTAAAGTTTTAATTAGTTTGTATTCCATATTTTAAAAAATTGAATAATAAGAGAGCATGTATTTTACTAAAAATAAACAATCTCACTTGTATTGACTGAGCTATTTCTAAAATTTATTCTTTAATGGCAATAAAAATTAGTTGAGTCAGAGTTTAAAGTTTGATTTCTTCTTCATTTTCGTCGAAAAAATGAAATTCAGTAAGGTGAAAGGCGTTATTAGAAATGATTTTAATTTTTTGCTTGTATTTCCAGCTCCATTTAAATCTTCTAGAAGGAAATCCGCAAGTGAGATAGCTATGAATAATAGGATGAACTTCAATCTTCAAACCTTTATGCTTTTGCATAATTAAGTAATTGAGATTTTTTGCAATCTCATCTTCGAGAATGAGGGTAGATGAAATAGTGCCAGAACCATTACAGCTTGGGCAAACTTCACTGGTATTAATATTCATCTCAGGCTTCATCCTTTGACGAGTAATTTGCATTAAACCAAATTTAGTAATCGGCAGCACCGAATGTTTGGCTCTGTCGATATGCATCATTTGTTCCATAGCGTCGGCAAGCTTCTTTTTGTTGTCAAGCAGCTTCATATCTATAAAATCAACCACTATGATGCCTCCAAGATCTCTCAATCTCAACTGTCTGGCTATTTCTTCCGCAGCTTCAAGGTTTGTTTCCAGTGCATTTTGTTCCTGATTGTTACTTACACTTTTATATCCACTATTTACATCTATTACATGAAGTGCTTCGGTATGTTCTATAATTAAATAAGCACCACTGGGAAGATTAACTGTTTTTCCAAAAGATGCCTTTATTTGTTTGGTTATGCCATAAGTATCAAAAATCGAACTTCCATTGTTATGAAAAGAAACAATGTCAAGTTTATCGGGAGAGATACGTTGAATATAATTTTTCGTTTCAGAAAAAATATTTTTATCGTTAACCACAATCTTATTAAAATCTGCACTGAGTAAGTCGCGAAGAATGCTGTTTGCTTTTCCTTGCTCACTTAATATTCTTGTTGGAGAAACACCTTCGCATAAATTACTTTGAATATTTTTCCATGTATTCTCCAGGCTTAGTAAATCTTCGTGAAGTTCGGCTGTGTTTTTACCTTCTGCAGCTGTTCGTACAATTACTCCAAGATTTTTGGGTTTAACCGCCTCAATGATTTTTTGTAAACGTCGTCTTTCTTCAGAAGAATGAATTTTTCGAGAAACTGCAACTATATCGTTGAAAGGGGTTACTACAACAAATCTGCCTGGCAACGAAATTTCGCAGGTAAGCCTCGGGCCTTTGGCTGCGATGGGCTCTTTTAATATTTGTACAAGGATGTTAGGTTTTCCGCTGAGTACATCGTTTATTTTTCCTGTCTTTACAATTTCAGGCTCAACTTTAAACTTTGCAAAATCGAAGGAATCACCTTTTTTTTGATTAATAGACTGTGTGGTGAATTTGAGTATTGATTTTACGTAAGGGCTTAAATCGGTATAGTGCAGAAAGGCGTCTTTTTCAAAACCAACATCTACAAAAGCAGCATTAAGACCAGGAATCAGTTTTTTAACTTTTCCGAGGTATAAGTCTCCCACTGCAAAACTGGCATCAGATTTTTCACTGTGCAGCTCCACAAGTTTTTTTTCTTCTAGCAATGCAATCTCCACTCCATGTGGAACCACATTTATGATTAACTCCTTGGTCAAATTATTTAATTTTAAGACCCTTATGCATCACGGCAGGATAAAGTCATCTGAAAAATAAATCAAATAACAATAGTTGTGAGCAACAAAGAAGAAGCACACGTACACCAAAAGATTTAAATAATGTGCACACTTCACTGGCAACAGCAAATGAGAATGAGCAGCATACAAAGACATGTAAAATGTTTTTGTAATTATTTTTTCTTATGACGATTCTTTCTTAAACGTTTTTTACGCTTATGAGTAGCGATTTTATGACGTTTTCTTTTTTTACCACAAGGCATAACCTAGTCTTTTTGTTTAAAAATATTATTAATTCAATTCTATTATTATTTGTTTTGAAGCGTTCTTAATCTTTCGTCTACTTCTTTGGAATAACTCGGATTGTTGACCAAACGCTTACTGATAGTATACCATTTAATTGCAGCTTCTTTGTTTCCCTGGGCTGCATAAGTATCTGCAAGAAATGCAATTGCTTCAAGATTATCAGGCTCCTGTGTAATGACCTTTGTCAAACGAGCCACGGCTTTATCATATTGGCCTGAAACAAATCCCCCGATTCCTAATACCAACTGTGCCTTCATATTGGTAGAGTCCCTTCTAACCACTTCTAACAGCTCCAAAATGCCCTTCATGGTTTGTTGAGGATCTCCATTTCTACCCTTTCCATAAATATAACAACTTGCTAAATCTATTTTCAAATCTTCACTTGAAGGATTGAGTAAAATTGCTTTTTCAAAAAGTGAAATCGCTTCGTTGGATTCCCAATTTAATTTTGAGTCATCTTGTTCTCCTCTGAGGTTACTCAAAAATAATTGGGCTGCGAAGGTGAGGCTTTTTTCTGAATTATCCAACTTTGCAGCTTCTGCAATAAAATAAGCATAGGATTCGAACTGCTGAATACTGTCTTTCCAGAAGTTTGCAACTGCTTTTAATGAAGCTATTTTTTGTGTGGGATCAGAATTGATGGAAGTATTTTCTTCTAATTTGCTGAGCAGTGTTTTTTGCTCTGGAGCTAATTTTGTTTTCTCTTGTTCAATAAATCCTTGAATATCAAAGCTTTGAGTTTTTGATTGCGACATTGGCAAAACGGGCTTTTCATCAGATACCGTTTTGCCCGCCATAAAAATAACGACAATCAGGAGGATGCCCGAACCAATTAAAATAATTTGTTTTTTCACGACTAAAAAAGTCTGTCAATTTTAAAGACAGGGCGCAAATTTACATTAATCCTCGATATCATCCTTGACTTCCGGAACTTCTTTAATGTTTGGAGATGTTTTAATTTCCTGAACAAATTCTTTCGCAGGTTTGAATGCAGGAATAAAATGTTCCGGAATAGCCACAGACACATTCTTCTTAATATTGCGTCCGATTTTAGCTGCTCTTTTTTTAATGATAAAACTACCAAAACCACGAATGTAGAGGTTTTCACCGTTAGCAAGAGATGCTTTTACCTCTCTAAACATTGTCTCAAGGGTTACTAATACATCAACCTTTGGTATTCCAGTTTTCTCTGAAATTTTGTTTATTAAGTCTGCTTTTCTCATATACAAATAATTTGGATAGGAAGTTATAAAAAATATTTGAAAAAACAAAAATAAGTTGGTGATAATCAATAGGTTTGTTTAAAATTTTCACAGGATGCCTGAAAAATCTGCTCAATTGAAGCTTTTTTTCACTAAAAAATTACTCGAATGGAACCAAAAGTTCAATAATAGGGAAATGCCGTGGAAGAAAGAGAAGGATCCTTACAAAATCTGGATCAGTGAAATTATTCTTCAACAAACTCGTGTAGAACAGGGCCTCGATTATTATAATCGCTTTATAAAACAATTCCCAAATATCAAAAAACTGGCTCAGGCTAAAGAATTTACTGTTTTCAAATTGTGGGAAGGATTAGGTTATTACTCGCGTTGTAAAAATCTTATTTCAACTGCAAAATTTATTAATGAAGAATTAAAAGGGGTATTTCCAGACACGTACGAAGAGATATTAGCCCTGAAAGGAGTTGGTCCTTATACTGCTGCAGCCATTGCTTCTTTTGCATACAATTTACCTTATGCGGTGGTTGATGGCAATGTAACCAGAGTTCTATCTAGGTTTTTTTCTATAAATATTCCAATTGATACTACCGAAGGAAAAAAAATATTTAATGATTTAGCACAGTCATTATTAAAAAAAGGCCAAGCAAATCTTTACAACCAGGCAATAATGGATTTTGGAGCAACAATTTGCAAACCCAGATTACCCATTTGCAGCAGCTGCCTGTTGGCGAGTAATTGCCAGTCTTTTTCAAATAACACAACGAACAGTTATCCAGTTAAATCTAAACGCATCAGTCAGAAAGAACGGTGGCTTTATTATCTGGTCGCTGAATATAACGACAGATTTTATATCAGAAAAAGAGCGCAGAACGACATTTGGCAAAATCTTCATGAGTTTTTAGTAATTGAAATGGATTTGCCCAAGACAACAGAAGATTTATTAAAATCAAAACAATTCAAAGAAAGGATAGCCTCAGAATTTAATATTATTTCTGTTTCGAAGCCTTATCAGCAAAAACTGACTCACCAACTCATAAACGGGGTTTTTATTCATCTCAAATTGAAAAATCCGGTAGTTTTCGAAGATTTTGTATTAAAAAGCAAGGGGCAAATTAAAAGAATAGCATTTCCAAGAATAATTGATGGTTATATCACACAGCAAAATATGTTTTCTTAATCGGAATATTTGAGCAGATCAATTTGCAGGATAAAAATGTATCTTTAAATTTGTTGTAGGCTTTCTGCATCCAGTTTTTTGAGCAGACTGCTGTTAAAATAAAATCTGCAACTTTGAGCTGCAGTAAATTGCTTAATAAAAAATATCATTTTGTACTATCATTCGGAGTTTATCTTGCCAATGTTCAGCTTTTTATTAATTTCTCCTGCAGCAACAACTATTCTGATTATTGCCATGTTGATTTTATTTCTGTTGTCTTTTTTATTTTCCGGAAGTGAGATTGCTTTTTTTTCACTGACATCAAAAGACATCAATATTTTAAAAACCAGAAAACAACCATCATTTAAAAGAATTATCAACTTACTCGAACAGCCAAAAACATTACTAGCTTCAATGCTTATTGCAAATAGTTTTTTCAATATTGGAATTATTTTGATTTCTAATTTATTATTGGATGGATTTTTTAAAGAACATTTGTTTGACTCTGTGCTGATGAATTTTATCGCAAAAGTATTATCGGTATCTTTTTTTATTTTATTATTTGCAGAAGTGCTGCCTAAAGTATGGGCTACACATCACAAAGTGTGGTTTGCTTCAAACGCCTCTTTGACGATAGAAGTCTTTCACAGTTTGTTGTTTGGCATAAGTAAAAAATTCGTTAGTTACAGTGATAATATCGAGAAAAAGGTTTCGCCTTTAAAAACTCCTGGCATAGACAATAGCAATCTCGACTATGCGATAGATCTACTTCCCGAGCACGAAGCCAGTATGGAAGAAAAACAAATTTTAAAAGGGATAAGAAAATTTGGTGGCACATCTGTAAAGCAGGTTATGCGTACCCGTCTAGACGTTAGTGGCATAGGATCTTCGCTTTCTTTGCATGACATTATACAGCTCTCCGAAGATTTACATTATTCCAGACTTCCGGTTTACAAAGGAAATCTGGATGAAATCATTGGTATTTTGCATATCAAGGATCTGCTCCCTTATTTGGATAGTCCTGTGGATTTCGACTGGCATCATTTAATCAGAACTCCGTTTTTTGTTCACGAACAAAAGCTAATTGAAGATTTACTTCAGGACTTCAGAACCAAGCGAACTCATTTCGCAATCGTTGTTGATGAGTTTGGCGGCACTTCCGGAATAGTAACTTTAGAAGATGTTATTGAAGAAGTAATCGGAGAAATAAAAGATGAGTTTGATGATGAGGAAAGCGGGAATAAAAAAATCGATAATAATAATTTTATTTTTGAAGGAAAAACGATGATAAATGATGTTTGTAAGGCTATGGATTTACCTTCGAATACATTTGATGCGATAAGAGGAGGCAGTGATTCTCTGGCCGGACTTGTTTTAGAAATTGCCGGAGAATTTCCACAAATTAATGAAAAGCTTTTGAATGGAAATTATACATTTGTCCCACTTGAAATCAATAAAAATAGAATTGACAAAGTAAAAGTTATTATTAAACCTAAAGAAATCTCAACGCAAGGAGCACCTTCAAAATGAACAAAAAACTGATGCTATTTTCATTGATAGTGGTCATGATTAATTTTTTGGCCTGTAATTCAAATTACACTTCAAAAAAGAAAGGTTATTTTAAAATCGATCTCCCCGAACACCAATATCAGAAATTTGACAATCCTTCATTTCCTTATTCTTTTGAATATCCTGTTTATGCGAGTATAATTCAGGATAGTACTTATTTTGACAGTACACCAGAAAATGATTTTTGGATAAATGTTGATTTCCCTGATTACAAGGCAAGATTGTTTATGAGTTACAAAATAATCGGCGGCCTTGCTCCATTTAAATTAAAACAACAAGACGGCACATACAAAGATTCTCTTGGCGTAAATAAGTTTGATCTGATGGTGAATGATGCCTTTAATTTGACAAATAAAAACGATGTGGTTGCCAGCGCCATAACAGATAGTTTAATGATGACTGAAAACGGCGTTTCAGGAATTTATTTTAAAGTAGCCGGTAATGCTGCAACAGCAAATCAGTTTTTTTTAAGTGACACCACAAGGAATTTTATCAGAGGGGCATTGTATTTTGATGCGACACCAAATGCAGATTCTTTAAAACCGGTTCAGGAATTTTTAAAACAAGATATGGAGCATTTAATAAATACTTTTAAATGGAGCAGCAGTTCTATTCAACGTATGCCATTAAAACCCAGTACACCCTAATTAACCTTCAATGTTTTTAATAATCCAACGTATTTTTGTGCCATGATAGCGATTGAAAATGTTTTGTTAAGTGATCAAATTATCAGCGAACAATTTGTTTGCGACCTTTCAAAGTGTAAAGGTGCCTGTTGTGTTGACGGTGACGCAGGAGCGCCATTAGACAGAACCGAACTTAAAGAAATTGACGCCGTTTTTGACAAAGTGGTTCCCTATCTAAATGAAATCAGTAAAAAAGAAATTGAAAGACAGGGTAGATTTGTATATGATAAAGAATTTGGCTGGGTAACGCCTACTATCAACAGCAAAGTTTGCGTTTATGGGATTTTTGATTCAAATGGTATTGTGAAATGTGGTATTGAACAGGCCTATCTTGATGGAAAGATAACCTGGAAAAAACCAATTAGCTGTCATTTGTTTCCTGTAATAGTTAAAAAAAGCAGTGATGGAATTACAGAGCTCGCCAACTACGAACCCAGAGAAGATAATTGCAAGGCTGCATGTACACTGGGAAAAAAATTAAAAGTGCCGGTTTATGAATTTTTAAAAGAACCATTAATCAGAAAATTTGGCAAAGAATTTTATACTGCATTAGCCGCAACTGCAAATCATTTAAATTCAAAAAAATAATTTATAAATTGTTTTAAGTAACATAAAACTCATTGATGAAAAAAGTATTATTCTCTTTACCCTTTATTTTTAATTTTTTATTTCTTATTTCTGTTTCGTCCTGTTCGGTTAATAAAGCAAAAATAGATAACGACCTGGCAACTTATTATGAGTCTTCAAAACTGGAAGGTTGTTTTACGCTGCTTGATAATGCAAAAGGAGAAATAACAGTGTATAATATGAGCATGGATACTACACGATATTCTCCGGCATCAACTTTCGAAATTCTGAATTCATTAATTGTATTGCATACTGGTGTTGTTACAGATGAAAACATGATGATTAAATGGGATAGCACATTAAGATCAACACCCAGCTGGAATAAAGACCTGAATATTGTGGATGCCTTTAAAGAAAATGCAGTTCCTTTCTTTCAGGAAGTAACAAGAAGAACTGGTCGTGATACTTTGAAAAGCTGGATTGATAGTATATCATACGGAAATAGAAATATTGATGGTGCGCTGGATTCATTCTGGATGAATAATAAATTAAAAATTTCACCAGATGAACAGTTGGGCTTTTTAAAAAGATTATACTTTGATCAATTGTCTTTCAGGAAATCAGTTCAGGAATCGGTTCGTAATATGATGGTTCAGGAAGACAACACTGCATATAAATTAAGTTATAAAACAGGAACAACGGTTGATGAAAATAATAATTCACTTTCCTGGACTATTGGCTGGGTTGAAGAAAACAGGCATGTTTATTTCTTCGTTAATCTGATAAAAACTCAGGATAAAAATATAGAAATGAAAAAAACCGGCTTGGGGATTACCAAAGATATTTTAACGCACTATGGATTTTTTAAAGGGGTTAAATAATCTGAACATTTCATTGCTGTGTTTGTTTTTTAAATAAGCATTCATTTATACCATACCATTATGCAATTATATTGCGAATCATTAACACGTTATAAAAGACTTCACACCAGAGAGGTCAAGATAGGAAATCTTCTTCTAGGGGCAAATCATCCAATCAGGATGCAAACAATGACTACAACAGACACTATGGATACAATGGCTACAGTAGAGCAGTCCATAAGATGTATTCAGGCTGGTGCAGAGTTGATTAGAATTACAGCCCCTTCTAAAAACGAAGCAGAAAATTTACAAAACATCAAAGACGAATTGAGGAAAAGAGGGTATGAAACTCCCATTGTGGCCGACATTCATTTCACTCCTAACGCTGCTGAAATTGCTGCAAGAATTGTAGAAAAAGTTCGTGTAAATCCAGGCAATTATGTAGACAAGAAAAAATTTGAACAAATCGAATACAACGATCAGGAGTATCTGGAAGAGATTGATAGAATAAGGGAAAGATTTACCCCATTGGTAAAAATCTGTAAAGAATATGGAACAGCCATGCGCATTGGTACCAATCATGGTAGCCTAAGCGACAGAATCATGAGTCGTTATGGAGATACGGCTATAGGAATGGTTGAAAGCGCCATGGAATTTCTTCGAATTGCCAGATCGGAAGACTATCATAATATTATGCTGAGTATGAAAAGCAGTAATCCTCAGGTAATGGTTCAGGCGTATCGCTTGCTGATTAACCACATGTTTGATGAATTTGGAGAATGCTATCCCTTGCATTTGGGCGTTACGGAAGCAGGAGATGGCGAAGATGGAAGAATTAAATCAGCAATAGGAATTGGCACTTTATTAGAAGATGGTATTGGAGATACGGTTCGTGTATCCCTGACCGAAGATCCTGAATTTGAAATTCCTGTTTGCAGAGATCTGATAAAAAGATATCAAACTGAATATCGGGTAAATCAATCTGATGTTCCTGATATTGATAAATTACTTTACGATCCCTTTACTTATAAAAGAAGAGAGACTATTCAAATAGGAAATATTGGTTCAAAACAAGTTCCTGTTGTAGTTGCAGATTATAATAAATTCAATTCAATTACTCCGGATGATTTGAAAGACATTGGATATAATTACAACGCGTCTACTGATAAGTGGAATATTGCTGATGCGGCTGCAGATTATATTTACTGCAAAAAAGTTCCTTCATTTAGTTTGCCAGGCACTTTAAAAGTAATCATGAATCATCAGGAGTGGATGATTTCAAATAACAAAGAACAGTCTTTCCCTTTATTATCAGAGGTGGAATATCTTACCGACACTGTTTTAAAATCTACACAAATAAATTTTGTAATGATTGATTGTTATTCTCAGAAAACCAATCAGGCTGCTTTAGAAGTTATTTTTGAACGACTGAAGAATGATCCTACAACTGTGGTTTGTTTGAGTTCAATGAATGTAAATGCAGTTCAATCCATCAGGAGAATGTTTATAGCGTTAAGAGAGAATGAAATTCTTAATCCGGTAATTCTAATCGTGGACAGCAACCATAATACTAATGAACAAAGTCTGATACATTATGCTGTAGAATCCGGTGCATTACTGATTGATGGGATGTGTGATGGAATTTGTTTTGGATATCATTATTCAAATCCAGAATTGAGTTCACCCATGAAACTATTAAACTCTGTTTCTTTTGGCATTTTGCAGGCAGCGCGTACCCGGATTTCAAAAACCGAATATATCAGTTGCCCAAGTTGTGGAAGAACATTATTTGATTTACAGGAAACAACAGCAAAAATCAGAGCTGTAACTCATCATTTAAAAGGAGTGAAGATTGCCATTATGGGTTGTATTGTAAATGGTCCGGGGGAAATGGCAGATGCTGATTTTGGTTATGTGGGAAGCGGAGTAGGAAAGATAACTTTATATAAAGGCAAGGATGTAGTAAAAAGAAATATAAACAGCGAAACTGCTGTTGAAGAATTAATAGAGTTATTAAAAGTAAATGGCGCTTGGGTAGAATCGCCATCGATAAATTAGTTTACCATATTGCGCACATTTCAAAACGGATGAAAACAGATTATTTAATTGTAGGATCGGGAATCGCAGGGTTGACTTACGCTTTAAAAGTTGCTCAACACAATCCTGAGCAATCTTTAACCATCATTACCAAAGCATCTAGTGATGAAACCAATACCAAATATGCACAAGGCGGTATTGCGGGGGTGATGAATTTTGATGAAGACAGTTTTTCAAAACATATAGAAGACACTTTAATTGCAGGAGATGGACTTTGCAATTCAAGAATTGTAGAATTAGTGGTTAAAGAAGGAGTGGAAAGAATTCAGGAAATTATTTCCTGGGGCGCAGAGTTTGATAAAGATCCAGCAGGAGATTTTAAATTGGGAAAGGAAGGCGGACACAGTGAAAACAGAATATTGCATCACAAAGATGTTACCGGAAAGGAAATAGAAAGAGCCTTACTGGAGGCTATAAAAAAATGTCCTAACATTCAACTCATCAGTCATTGTTATGTACTTGATTTAATTACTCAGCATCATCTGGGCTACCTGGTTACTAAATCTACTCCCGACATTGAATGTTATGGTGTTTATGTATTAAATCAGTTAACCGGAAAAATAGAAAAGATAATTTCAAAGATAACGATGCTGGCTACTGGCGGCAATGGACAGGTATATCGTACCACTACTAATCCGGCAATAGCTACAGGAGATGGAGTGGCAATGGTTTACAGAGCCAAGGGACGAATTGAAAATATGGAGTTTATACAATTTCATCCTACCGCTTTGTATGAAGCAGGCGTAAAAGGTCATTCTTTTTTAATCACTGAAGCGGTTAGGGGAGATGGAGCTGTTTTGCGAAATCATAAAGGAGCCGCATTCATGGAGAAATATGATCCAAGAAAAGATCTGGCACCAAGAGATATTGTTGCCAGAGCGATAGACAATGAAATGAAGATAAATGGAACTGAATTTGTATATCTTGATTGCAGGGCAATGAATCAGGAAAATTTCAAAAATCATTTTCCAAATATTTATACAAAATGTTTGACCGCAGGCATCAACGTTTTTAAAGACATGATACCTGTTGCACCAGCAGCACATTACAGTTGTGGTGGTATCAAAACAGACGAATGGGGAAGAACCTCAATCAGGAATTTATTTGCAGCCGGAGAATGTGCAAGCACAGGATTGCATGGAGCCAATCGGTTGGCCAGTAATTCATTGCTTGAAGCCATGGTATTTGCACACCGGTGTTTTGTTGCAGCAATAAAACAAATTGATGCCCTTGCATTCACAGAAAAAATACCCGATTGGAATGCTGCAGGAACAACTGCTCCCAAGGAAATGATTCTTATTACGCAAAGTTTAAAAGAATTAAAATTATTGATGAGTGATTATGTTGGCATTGTACGTAATAATGAAAGATTGAATCGCGCCAACAGAAGACTGGATTTACTTCATGCCGAAACAGAACTGCTTTACGAAAAAACAGCTGTTTCTCCTCAGCTCTGCGAATTAAGAAATATGATTACAGTAGCCTATCTGATTGTAAAAAGCGCAGAGTTGCGGAAAGAAAGCCGGGGCCTGCATTTTAATACCGACTATTTGCAAAGAGAGGAATTAATACAGAACACTATTTTGTAAACAGAAAAAATTTGTTGATCATCTTTATTTACTTTTGAACACATGTATTACATTATTTACGGACTACTTTATCTTATTTCACTTCTTCCTTTTTTTATATTGTATCGCATCAGTGACCTTGCTTTTACCGTTATTTATTATTTTATCGGGTACAGAAAAAAAGTAGTCTTCAATAATCTTGATATTGCATTTCCTGAAAAAACCAAAGAAGAGAAAATAAAAATCGCCAAAGGATTTTATAGAAATTTCACAGATACTTTTATAGAAACCATTAAGCTGTTGAGTATTTCTAAAAAATCATTTTCAAAAATGGCGGAAATTAATCTTGATGAAGCTATCCAGTTAGCTAACAAAGGGAAATCAATTCAATTTCACGCAGGGCATCAATTTAACTGGGAGCTCGCCAATTGGATGATTGCAGAAAAAATGCCGATTCCGTTTGTGGGAGTGTATATGAAAATAAACAACAAGGCCATCAATAAAATATTTTATGACTTAAGGGCGAAAAAAGGAACCGTGTTGGTTTCGGTACAGGAGTTTAAAAATAAAATGCACCAGTTATTAAGTAAACAGTATTCAATAGGGTTAGCTGCTGATCAAAATCCGGGAGTGCCATCAAATGCTTATTGGCTGAATTTCTTTAACAGACCAGCCCCTTTTGTTACAGGTCCCGATAAAGCCGCGATAAAAAACAATACAGCAGTAATATTTGTAAGGCTTATTAAAATTAAAAGAGGGAAGTATAAGTTTGAAACTACCGTATTATCAGAAGAAGGTGCTGCTTTAAAAGAAGGCGAACTTACTTTATTGTACCGAGATGTACTTGAAGAAACCATCCGAAATCACCCGGACAATTATTTGTGGAGTCACAGAAGGTGGAAATGGGATTTTCAAAATGAGTATGAATCGAGGTGGATTGATCAGCAACCCCCTCAATTCATAAAAAAATAAAATCAATTTAAGGCGATGGTTTCTTTCACAATTTTAGCCTCTTTCTCAAGGTTAATTTTATTCCAGCCACCAAGTACATTTCTGATATTATGAATGCCCTGACGTTTCAGAAGTGAGGCTGCAATGACGCTTCTGTATCCACCCTGACAATGCACGTATAAGTTTTGATTTTCTTCAAATTGAGCTATCAATGCCACATCGGTCATTTCGCTCAGTGGCAGATTTATAGCATCCTGCAAATGCCCTTCATTAAATTCACTTTCTTTTCTCACATCAACTATAATTAAATTAGGATCATGAGGAATGTCCATCATCAATTCATCTGGTTCTACGTCAATGATTAAATCAATTTTTTCTCCAGCATTTTTCCAGGCTTCAAAACCATCCTTCAAACAACCTTCCATTTTTTCAAAACCAACCCTTGATAATCGGATTACCGTTTCTTCTTCTTTACCGGTTTCAGTTACTAATATGATCGATTGATCAAAGGGCAATAAAGTTCCTGCCCATTCTGCAAATCTGCCTTCCAGTCCAATCGAAATTGATCCTGGAACAAATCCATGGGTAAATGTTGTTGCATTTCGGGTATCTAAAATTATTGCGCCATTTTCGGCTGCAGTTTTAAATGCTTCTATTGATAATAATTGAGTGCCTTTTTCTGAAACCGTTTTTATCTCTTCGTAACCCGATTGATTAATCTTTGCATTTATAGCAAAATAAACAGGCGCTAATTGTAATCCATCCGTTACTGCTTTTATAAATTCTTCTTTGGTTTGAGGCTGAAGGGCATAATTGGTTTTCTTCTCCTCTCCAATGGTACTATGCGTATTAGGGCCTAAGTTTTTACCACAACTGCTACCGGGACCATGGGCTGGGTAAACTAAAATAGCATCATTTAACGGTAATATTTTTGTATGAATACTTTCATACATGATTCCAGCCAGATCTTCACTACTCATATTTCCACTGCTGAGATCAGGGCGGCCAACATCTCCTACAAAAAGGGTATCGCCGGTAAAAATTGCATGAGGCTTATCATTTTCATCTCTCAGTAAATAGCAGGTACTTTCCAGCGTATGACCGGGGGTATGTAAAACCTCAAAGGATAATTTTCCAAGTTTTAGAATTTCTCCGTCTTTTGCCTGATGAATGGGGAAGTTTGTTTTTGCATTTGGACCAAATACAATAGGCGCACCTGTTTGTTTACTCAGATCAAGATGACCACTTACAAAATCAGCATGAAAATGCGTTTCGAAAATATATTTTATTTTGGCGTTGTGTTCGCTGGCCAAATCAAGATAGGTGTCAATATCTCTTAAAGGATCTATTATGGCAACTTCGCCTTCACTTTCTATATAATAAGCAGCTTCGCTCAGGCAATTGGTATAGAATTGTTTAATTAGCATAAATATTTTTTATCTGGCAAATATAAAAAAAGCGGTTGTTAATACAACCGCTTTAGTCATTAAGTTTACAAATGTTAGTCAACTAATTCAGAAATAAACTTATTTATTTCCTCAATTCTGGCGTGATTAACCGTGTAATAAATAAATTTTCCGTCGCGTTGTGTAACTACAATACCTGCTCTCCTTAAAATGGCAAGATGCTGAGAAGCAACAGACTGTTCTAAACGAAGTCTCACATATATTTCGGTCACAGTGATTTTTTTCTCTGTATCGATTAATGAAAGAATTTGTTGACGAAGTTTGTGGTTCATGGCTCTTAAAACAAGCGCTGCTTTTTTAAGATTGTGAAGATTGATTTTCAATTGCTGACCTGCACTTTCCTGAGATCCGGAATTGTTTTCTACAGATTGATTTGGAACAATCATAGGTTTTAAATTTTAAAGTTTTAAAAATGGAAATAAAGCTTCTGCAAATATATAAAAACATCATTACAAAGAGAATATTATATAAAAACAATTCTCATTTCTAAAAAAATTTAACTTATTAAAAGGCTTTATAATCTTTTATATAGAAAGGTTCAACTATGTTTAAGCGTGAGAAGTCAGCATTTTTAAAACGTTTATCAGATAACATACTCATTGAATTGGGTAAAGAATCTGCGGATAAAAATTGAGCGTTTTGTGAAGTGAGTAATGATTGTAATTTATCAGAACCAGATCCTGAAAAATAAACTGGATTGGTTTTTAAAAAAGAAGAAAATGAAAATTCATCCAGAATCATTGCAGTTGGAGGCATTACTTCTTTTAATTCATGATCATAAATAGCAGTAAAAACCTCCATTCTTCTGGCATCAATCATTGGGCAAAAAAAACTTTCTTTATTGGTTATTCTTTTTGAAATATCATTGGCCATTATTTCCAGGGTGCCTATACCAATCAAAGGTTTATTCAACGCATAACAAAGGCCTTTTGCACTCGACATACCCACCCTTAATCCTGTATAAGATCCCGGACCCATAGCTATCGATACAGCAGAAAGTGCCGTTAATGGAATGGAAAGATGTTCTGATAATTTTCTGATGGCCTGATGTAGAAAACTGGCATGATCTTTTTGCACTTCATTACTGATGGATAAAAGAGGAATGCCATTTTCAGAAATACAAACAAATGCATTTTCCTGAGCAGTGTCGATATTTAAAATGATACTCATGAACGATTGGCTTCCTGAATTAATAATTCTGATGGCTGATATCTCGCATCGGTTTTGCTTAGTATGTTTAGCAGCGTAAAAACATTTTTGATCCCAATCTCTCTCATCCATTCAAAAGGTCCTTTTGGATAATTGGTCCCTAATTTCATAGCAATATCTATCTCGTCTTCTGTACTTATTTTTTCTGCTTTTGCAAAAAAACCTTCATTGATAATCATTGAAATTATTCTTGCAGAAATAAAACCCGGTTCATCTGGAACTAAGATGTATGGTTTGTTTAATAATTTAAAAATGAATTCATGACCTGGGGTTACAGAGCCGGCTACTTCCCATATTGATCTATTTAAAAATCCATTCCAGCCATTCAGTCTGATTACATTTGAACGATGCTGGCTTTCCTTTAATGTAAAAGCAACACTATTTATGAATACCGGCTTTTTGCAGGGTTCATAATTTTCAAACCAGGCATTTTCATCAAGATTAAAATAAGCATCAACTTCCAGAATATTCATCAATCCGGAAAAATCATCAGCCCTTTTCCAGGTAATTTCCGGGGATAAAGAGGCAATGTCCCTGAAATTTATATCACTTGCTAATATGGCAATGTTCATTGTGGATAAATTTTAGCAAAAATAGGTGCTTGATAAGGAATATATTTGCTTATTCTTAAAATTTAGAAAATGGATAAAACAATTATAAATACGATGGAGGCACCTGCTCCCATAGGACCATATAATCAGGCGGTAAAAACAGGAGATTTGTTATTTATTTCCGGTCAGATTGCATTGGTGCCAGGAACTGAGGTGTTATTAACCGGATCCATTGCAGAAGAAACCCAGCAGGTCATGGAAAATCTTAAAGCGATTTTAAAATCCGAAAACGCAGACTTTAAGAATGTAATTAAAACAACAATTTTTTTAAGTGGAATGGAACATTTTTCAACAGTTAATGAAATTTACAGTCAATATTTCTCAAGCGATTACCCTGCCAGAGAAACCGTTGCTGTTAAAGGTCTTCCACGAAATGTAAATGTGGAAATCAGCATGATTGCTTCTATTTGATATGATTATTATCACCGCTCCCGTTCATGATTTTTTGACAGAAACCTTAACTCATAAGGGTTTAAAATTTTTACTCGCAACAGATTTAGATTACGATGAATTGCTCAGCAATATTGAGCAAGCTACTGGAATAATTGTTTCTACACATATTGATATTGACAAGCGGATGATAGACCGGGCTGTTAATTTGAAATGGATTGGCAGGGTTGGAAGCGGGATGGAACATATTGATGTTGCTTATGCCCGAGAAAAAAATATTATTTGCGTCAGCAGTCCCGAAGGAAATAGTAATGCAGTAGCAGAATTTAGCCTGGGTTTGTTGCTGAGTCTGATGAGAAAAATTGGTAAAAGTGCTGCGGAAGTTGCCGAAAGTAAATGGTTGAGAGCCGAAAACAGAGGTACGGAACTAGGAGGGAAAGTAGTAGGAATCATTGGCTTTGGAAACACAGGATCAAGATTTGCCAAACTTTTATCCTCTTTTGAGGTATCCATACTTGCTTATGATAAATATAAATCAGGTTTTGGTAATGATGCGGTTAAAGAAAGCAATTTAGATCAAATTGTAAAATATGCAGATGTAATTAGCTTCCATGTGCCCATAAACGAGTCTACTTATTATATGGGTAACCGAGCGTTTTTTGAGCAATTGAAACAAAAACCCTTTATTTTGAATTCTTCGAGAGGAAAGGTGATTCATACTGAGGATTTGATTTTTGCATTGACAAACCAGCTAATCAGTGGTGCGGCGCTGGATGTATTAGAAAATGAACACCTGAATTCATATAATGAACTTGAGAAAAAGAATTTTGAGTTTCTCGTTCAACAAAAAAATGTAATTATTACACCCCATATTGCGGGTTATTCAAAAGAGGCGACCTATAAAATGAGTAGAGTTTTACTTGAAAAACTTGACATTATCTAATCTGTCATTTTAGTCTTTTTAGTATATTTGTAAATATGCAACGCTTTGGTCTTTCTAAGGCGTTGTATTTTTTTTTTATTTGGTAAATGAATTATTATGGCAGAAACAAATTATGTAACACAGATTACTTTTGAAAAGATGCAGGAAGAACTTCATCTTTTAAAATCTGTAGATCGTCCGGCCGCCAGCAGAGCTATTGCTGAAGCCAGAGAGAAAGGTGATTTAAAGGAAAACGCGGAGTATGATGCAGCAAAAGAAGCACAGGGAATGCTTGAAGCGAAGATAAAATATCTTGAAGGAATCATTGCTACAGCAAGAATTCTGGATGAATCATCAATTGATTCGAGCAGAGTGAGCATACTTACAAAAGTTACTGTTACTAATCTTACCACAAACAAAACAGTAACCTATCATATTGTTTCTGAAAAAGAAGCCAGTTTGAAAGATGGAAAAATTTCTGTTACGTCTCCTATTGGAAGGGGATTACTGGGAAAAGTAATTGGGGATATAGCAGAAGTTGTGGTGCCCGCAGGAGTTATTAAATTTAAAGTTGAAAACATTACGGTATAATCCCAATGACTATTTTTTCTAAAATCATTAAAGGAGATATTCCTTCTTACAAAATTGCCGAGAATGAAAATTTCTATGCCTTTCTGGATATTTTTCCATTAGTAAAAGGGCATGTTCTGGTGGTACCAAAAACCGAGGTGGACAAATTGTTTGATCTGCCCGAAAGTTATCTTACCGCAATGCTGTTATTTGCAAAACCAATTGCTCAATCCATTGAAAAATCATTTGATTGCAATAGATGCGGAATAAGCGTTGTGGGGCTTGAAGTTTCACATGCACATATGCATTTATTGCCTATCAATAGTGCAGATGACCTGAACTTTACCCGCGAAAAATTAAAACTTGATCAGGAAGAGTTAGTTGCTATACAACAGAAAATTATTTCTAATCTCTAAAGACTTTTCTTTAATCTGTCAGGGTTTTTTGACAGAAAATCTTTCCATCCATTCATCTTAGCCGATTTGGGCTGAGTTAAACTTCCTTGTTGAAAATAATGGCAAACAGCAACAGCTAAAGCATCTGTGGCATCCATGTATTTTGGATTTTCTTTGAATGAAAGAATTTGTTGCAGCATTTTCATTACCTGATCTTTTCCTGCATTTCCATTTCCGGTAATAGATTGCTTGATTTTTTTTGGAGCATATTCGCAAATGGGAAGGCCCGCCTGCATAGCTGCAGCAATAGCTACACCCTGAGCTCTTCCTAACTTAAGCATGCTTTGCACATTTTTACCAAAGAATGGTGCTTCAATAGCAAAATCATTGGCTTTGTATTTTTTTATAAGCTCTGCTACTTTGTTGTGGATTTTTTCTAATTTTTCATAAGCATCATCGCCCTGGGATAACTTAAGTACACCCATATCAATAAGTTCTATGCCTTTTAGTTTTACTTCTATCAATCCAAATCCCATGATAATGGTGCCCGGATCAATTCCTAAAATTATTTTTGATGATTTTTGCAATGGGCAACTTATTTTTACTGATAAATTCCTTACTTGAACAAAAGTATAAAATTAATAGTCAACTATCTTCTTGGGCCTTTACTGTTTGTGATATTATCGTATTTATTGTTCAAACAAATTATCAATCAGCCTGATTTGGAAATCAGATATCAGCAAATAAAATTGAGCTGGAAAGAACCTGTTTTCTGGCTGGTATTTTTATTGATGTTTTTAAACTGGGGAATCGAATCTGTTAAATGGAAATTATTATTAAGCCCATTAGAAAAAATAAGTTTATTTCAATCGGTAAAATCTGTTTTTGCAGGATGCAGCATAACGATGCTCACTCCTAACAGAACCGGCGAGTTTGGAGGAAGAATTTTATTTGTAAAACCAGAGAATAGGTTAACGTCTATTTCAACGACTATATTGGGAAGTATCAGCCAGCTTTCAATTACTATTTTGCTTGGCGCTATCGCAATTATTTATTTAAAAAATTCCGGCAATGATTATTTGTTGAAAAATCTACCATGGATATTTAATGATTTTATTTTTTATTTCAGTTTGATTTCTTCGATTATATTGATTTTGCTTTTTTTTAAAATCCACTTTCTGGTTGTTTTTTTATCAAGAATTCCGTTGTTAAAAAAAGTCATCCGTCATTTAGAAATAGTGGATTCGTTTACAGGAAAAGTATTGTTAAGAATTTTATTTCTTTCTTTTGCCCGTTATATGATTTTTATATTGCAGTACATTTTGCTGCTCAGGGTACTTCATGTGGAGATTGATTTTTATTTATGCTTCTGGCTGCTTTCTGTATTTTATCTTGCAATGGCGATATTGCCAACTATAGGATTTACAGAATTGCCGGTTAGGGCAACCGTAAGTGTAATGATAATAGGACTATTTTCAACTAATACTTTGGGAATACAGGCAGCAGCTTTTGGAATTTGGTGTATTAATCTTGTTATACCTGCTGTCATTGGGAGTTTTTTTATTTTAAGTACAAAAATTTTAAAAAGCAAATGAGTATTTTAAAAACAGTATTATTGTCAATCGGCATATTTGCCGGTCGTGCATCAAAAACCAATGGCGATTTTTGTGGTGTTAAGAATACCTCATTCCAATCGGGGGAAGTGGTAAAGATGACTGTTTTTTACAGTACGATGGGGGCATATATAGGAGCGGGGGAGGCCACATTTACCACTACTTTAGAAAGGTTTAACGGGAAGCCGGTTTATCATGCTGTTGGTGTTGGGGTTACTTATCCTTTTTTTGATAATTTTTTTAAAGTAACAGACCGGTATGAAAGTTATATTGATACGGCTTCGATGTTGCCTTATAAATTTATCAGAGATGTGAATGAAGGAGGCTTTAAAATATTTAACAGTGTAACTTTTAATCAAACCGCAAACACCGCAGTGAGTACTAACGGTACATATAAAATTACAGACTGCATGCAGGATGTAGTGAGTGCGGTTTATTATACCAGAAACATTGATTTCGATAAATATAAACCAGGAGATAAAATACCATTTGATATGTTTTTGGATGACGAGATTCATCATCTGTATCTGAGATACATTGGAAAAGAGAAAGTAAAAACAAAGTACGGAAAATTTAGGGCTATTAAATTCAAGCCCTTGCTGGTGAAAGGAACCATATTTGAAGGGGGCGAACAAATGAGTGCATGGATAAGCGACGACCCCAATCATTTATTACTGCGTGTAGAAAGTCCTATTGTGGTTGGAAGTATCAAAGTGGATATGATGGGCTATAAAAACCTCAGGTATCCTATGACGTCATTTATGGGATTAAATTAATTACAGATCTGCTAATTTAAAACATTCATTCACTCTGATTCCTTTATCTGTCATTTTGAGGGTGCAGCATTCTATTGAAGGGTCGTGTTCAAAAAATAAAATATAGTCATTTTGCTGTGCTTCTGAAATGAAAGATTTTTTTTCATTTAAAGTCGTTAGTGGAAACATGTCGTAAGCCATTATATAAGGAAGTGGCAAATGAGCTGCAGACGGCAATAAATCTGCCATGTAGATTATGGTTTTGCCTTTATAATTGACTTGTGGCAGCATCATTCCTTCGGTATGTCCAAATACTTGTCTTACCTGAATGATGGAAGGGAAGTCTTTCTGATTTTTTTCGATAAACTTTAATTGACCACTTTCCTGAATAGGAATAATGTTTTCTTTAAGGAAAGAAGCTTTTTCTCTGTCATTGGGAATATTGGCAGTTTGCCAGTGACGTTCATTGGTCCAGAAGGATGCATTTTTAAAAGCGGGCAACAGTTTATCACCTTCTCTTTTAATACTGCCACCACAATGATCAAAATGAAGATGGGTTAAAATAACGTCGGTAATGTCATCTGTGGTGAAGCCATGTTTAGCCAATGATTGATCAAGGGTATCATTTCCATGTAAATAGTAATGCCCAAAAAACTTTTCATCTTGTTTGTTTCCGATACCATTGTCTATCAGAATAAGTTTCTTTCCATCCTGAATTAACAGGCAGCGTAACGCCCAGGAACACATGTTGTTTTCATCTGCAGGATTTAATTTATTCCACATGGTTTTGGGCACTACGCCAAACATAGCGCCACCATCCAGTTTAAACATCCCTGTATCAATAGTATAAAGTTGCATATGGTTAACTAGTTAATCTCTTTTGTATATTTAAAGCTTTAAAAAGAAAAATCAGGCCAATAATAAAAAATACAATTAATGCCAGTACCGAATTTCTCTGTGACCCGGTAAGTTCTGTGATATGAGCGAAGCTGAACATGCCAATTACAATTGCGATTTTTTCTGTTACGTCAAAAAAACTGAAAAAGGAAGTGGTATCATTTGTTACAGGCATTAACTTGCTGTAGGTACTTCTGCTCAAACTTTGAATGCCGCCCATTACAAAACCAACGCATAAAGCAAGTGTGTAGAATTCCGTGGTTCCGCCTTTGGGCAAAAGGTAGCCACCTATACAAAGTAAAATCCAGCAACAAACACAAATAATCAAAGTTTTAAAGTTTCCTATTTTCTCTGAAATTTTTGAAATCAGAAAAGCACCCGGAATAGCTACGAGTTGTATGATAAGTATGGCAATAATCAGATTGGTTGTAGGAATTTGTAATTCACTTTTGCCGTAAAGTGTTGCAGCGAGCATAACTGTTTGCACACCCATGTTATAAAAAAAGAACGAGCAGAGAAAGATTCTCAATACAGTCAATTCTTTTAATTGTTTCCATACTTTTATCAGCTCCTTATAGCCATTTAATAAAACGTTTTTATTTTGATGAATGATGTCTTTGGGTGTTCCTTTTGGCAGTCTTTTTAAAGCCAGTTGTGCAAATCCCCACCACCAGATGCCTACCATTAAAAAAGAAATCTGCGATGCTTTTGAAGTGGTGATAGAAAACAATTCAGGTTTGAGTACTAAAACAAAGCAAATGATTTGTAGCAATACACTTCCAACATAGCCCATGACAAAGCCTTTTGCGCTGATATGGTCTCTGTCTTCGGGAGCGGCTATTTCAGGAAGGTAAGAATTATAAAAAACCAGACTGCTCCAGAAACCAATACATGCAATAATCATAGCGAGCAGACCAAACATCAGATTATGACTATCGAAAAAGTATAAAGAGCAGCAGGCGATACTTCCCAAAGTACAAAAGAAGAATAGGAATTGTTTTTTATTGCCTTTATAATCAGCGATGGAAGACAAGAAAGGGCTCATGATGGCAACGACTATAAAGGCAACGCCGAGTGCATAGTTGTATAGTGACGTGTTAATAAAAGTAGTGCCGAAAACAGTAACCTTATCTATGGTGTTAGGGTCGCCATCGCTTGTGACAGCTTCGTAATAAGCAGGAAAAATCGTAGAAGTGATGACCAGATTGTAAACTGAGTTGGCCCAGTCATACATTGTCCATCCATTAATTACTTTTTTGGAAGCAGTCTGCATAAAATTGATTGATTGTTGAAAATACTACAATTCAAAATAATCAACCAAACTTATTTCATTGGGGAATAGAGGTGTCCCGTAAAAATCAAAGCAAGAAGCAATAATCCAACAACGATTCTGTAATAACCCCAAATTTTAAAGCCATGCTTTTGCAAAAACTGTATAAAGAATTTTATGGCCATTAAAGCCACAACAAATGCAACAAGATTTCCTATTGCCAATTGTTGTATTTCATTTGAAGTAAATCCGCCGTTTTCAGTTTGGTATTTATAAAGTTTATAAACAGTGGCAGCCAGCATTGTTGGAACTGCGAGAAAGAATGAGAATTCTGCTGCAGCAGCTCTTGTAAGTTTTAAACTCATTCCACCGATAATGGTAGCTGCGCTTCTGCTGAGTCCGGGAAATAAAATAGCCAAACACTGAAATAAACCAATTTTGAAGGAGGTGAGAAAGTCGATTTTTTCTTCAGTGTCAATTGTATGCGTTTTGAATAAGCTTTCAATAAATAAAAAAATAATACCACCGGCAATCATGATTAAGGAGATAATCAGTGGATTTTCAAGTACGGCATCAATTTTATCGTTAAATAATTTCCCAAAAATTAACGCGGGTATAACTGCAATTATGAGCTTGAAATAAAAATTTATATTCTTGAATTGAAAGAATTTCTTCCAATATAAAACAACAACAGAAAGAATGGCACCCAATTGAATAGCCACTGTGAAAACTTTAGAGAACTCGTCATCATTACTTATGCCAAGTAAATTTTCGGTAATGCGCATATGAGCGGTAGAAGAAATGGGTAAAAATTCTGTAACACCTTCAACAATTCCTATGATGATGGATTGAATCGTATTCATTGAATGGGGAATAAAAAAATACGAAGCGGAGACTTCGTATTCTATTAGGAAAATAAATTAATTCGACTTGGACTTTTTCATAATGGCAAAGATTTCGATGATAAATCCTGCAATAATTAGAATGGGAGCAACAGTAATTCGGGTAAAACTGTAAACCTCTTTAGTGTCAAAAACTTTTGGATCAGGGCTTTTTCCTCCAGCCATTAAGAAGAATCCAATAGCAAGCACAATTAATCCTGCAGCCATTAAAAGGTAATTTTCTTTTGAAAAAAGAGATTGTCTAACTATTGGTTCGTTTTTTATTTTAGTAGCCATTGTATAAATTTTCGATTTGCAATATAGGAAAAAAATAGTTTAATACAGGTCATCCAGTTTCATACGAAGGTATTTGATTACCGAACGATGTGTGCTAGCGAGAGAAATGGTTATACCCAGAATGATGATAACGAAGAACAAAAGGATTAGGCCGGTATTATCATGCAGTAATTTGAAGTCAGGCAAAATTCCTTCAATCAAAATAACAGATCCCCAAATAGCAATAATAGCAATCAGCGAGGCAAACAAGCCATTAAGAACCGCACGCTGATTAATTGGACGTGCAATAAAGCCTCTTGTTGCGCCAACCATTTGCATAGTTTTGATTAAAAATCTATTGCTGTACATAGCCAGTCTTATGGTATTATCAATGGAGAAAACAACGAGAATAGTCAATAAAATTGCGGCAAACAAGAATATGATACCTGCCGTTTTTACATAAGTACTAACCTTGGCCACCGTTTCGGTAGGAAATTGAAATTCAGAAATTATCCCTGGAAAACTGGATTGGAGATTAGTGGAAAGTAAATTCAGACTATCTTCATCTACATAGTTAGCTTTTACATAAAAATCGATGCTTTCTGGAAGCGGGTTATTTTTTAAGAATTTTTTCCAGGTGGTGTCATTTTCGGTGTTCCATCTTTGAATGGCTTTTTCTTTGGTAACATAATCAACTTTGTTGGTATAAGGAATAGCCTCTATGTATTTTACCAAGCTGTCGATTCTTTTTTTGGAGGCATCGCGGTTGAGGTAAGTATGTACCTGAATGTTTTCTTTAAAATAGTCACCAGTTTTGCGAAGGTTGAGAAAAAACCAACCTACAATTCCAAACAGAAACAAAACCAGGGCGATACCAATAATCGCATATCCATATGAGGGTTTGCCTTTCTTGCTGGAAGCCTTTCCGAATTGTGACATAAATAATCTGGTTAATTAATATTAATGGGTTATCTGTTGCAAAAGTAAAGGTTTTTAAGTGCTTTGTTTTACTTTTGTGCACTTCAAAAATTGATTTTTTGTTAAAGATTATTGATGAAAATGTTTGGAGGTTTGAAGTTTGATGATTTTTTCGGCATCAAGATCCTCTCTGACTTGGTTGAAGTTTGATAACGGCATTCGGATTTTATCCCTCAATCCGAAACCTTAATAAATAAAATATGGAGTACAATTATAAAGATATTGAATCAAAATGGCAGCGGAACTGGAGCGAAAGAAATACTTACAGGGTAAGCAATCAATCCGAAAAGCCTAAGTTTTATGTATTGGATATGTTTCCTTATCCAAGCGGAGCCGGTCTTCATGTTGGACATCCGCTGGGTTACATTGCCAGCGATATTTACAGCAGATATAAAAGATTGAAGGGATTTAATGTGCTTCATCCTATGGGCTTTGACAGTTTTGGTTTGCCTGCCGAGCAATATGCGATTGAAACGGGTCAGCATCCATCAGCAACTACAGAAAAAAATATCGAAACTTTTAAAAAGCAACTCGATAAAATAGGTTTTTGTTATGATTGGGAAAGAGAAGTGAGAACCAGTAATTCAGATTATTACAAATGGACACAGTGGATTTTTTTGCAGCTGTTCAATTGCTGGTTTAATCCTGTAAATAAAAAGGCCGAATCAATTAATACATTGATTTTATTATTTGAAACCAAAGGTGGTCATGGTGCTGGCAAACATGAAGCGGATCAGTTTTCTGCAGAGGAATGGAAATTGTATTCATTGGCAAAGCAACAGGAGATTTTGATGAATTATCGACTGGCTTTTTCTGCTTATGGTGATGTGAACTGGTGTGAAGTATTAGGAACGGTTTTGGCAAATGATGAAGTAGTGAATGGCGTTAGTGAGCGTGGAGGCCATCCAGTTATAAAAAAGAAAATGCATCAGTGGTATTTACGAATTACAGATTATGCGGACAGATTACTTGATGGGTTGAACACAGTTGATTTCAGTGATTCTATGAAAGAAATGCAAAGGAACTGGATTGGAAAGAGTGAGGGATGTGAGATGATATTCAGCCTCACCCCTGCCACGGCAGGCACGCCCAACCCCTCTCCAAAGGGAGAGGGGAGCGAAAAGACAATCAAAGTCTACACCACACGCCCCGACACCATTTTCGGTGTTGATTTTTTGGTATTGGCTCCCGAACATGAATTAGTAAATCAAATCACTACAGAAGAACAAAGAAAAAACATTGATGACTATCTCACCTATGTAAAAAGCAGAAGCGATCGGGAACGCATGTCCGAAGTAAAACAAATTACAGGATGCTTCACCGGAGCTTATGCGGAAAATCCTTTCAATGGCAAACAAATTCCGGTGTGGATTGCAGAGTACGTGTTGGCAGGATATGGCACCGGAGCGATAATGGCAGTGCCTTGTGGCGACCAAAGAGACTTTTTATTCGCCCAACATTTTAATATTCCTATTACCAATATCATTGGAGAACATTTCAATGGTAAAGAAGCCAATTCTACAAAAGACGCTACTTTACACCATTCAGATTTTCTTGATGGATTGTTAATGAAAGACGCCATCAAAGTGGCGATTGAAAAAATTGAAGCTGAAGGTTTGGGAAAAAGAAAAGTGAATTTCAAAATGCGTGATGCCGGTTTTAGTCGCCAGCGTTACTGGGGCGAACCATTTCCTATTAAATGGGAAGATGGTGTGGCTATTGCATTGAATGAAACGCAGCTTCCACTTGAACTACCTCACGTTGAAAAATATGGCCCAGGTCCTGAAGGAGAAGGCCCTTTGGCTAATATTGCAGAATGGAAAAACCAACAACTGGAAACATCTACGATGCCTGGTTATGCAGGTTCTTCATGGTATTTTTTAAGATACATGGATCCTCATAATACTACAACTTTTTGCGACAGAAAAATAAGCGATTACTGGAGACAAGTAGATGTATACATAGGCGGTACCGAACATGCGGTAGGACATTTGTTGTACAGTAGATTGTGGACTAAAGTTTTGTATGATCTTGATTTGATTGGTTTTGATGAGCCTTTTAAAATGCTCGTAAACCAGGGAATGATTCAGGGCAGCAGTCGTTTTGTATATCGGATAAAAGGAACACAAACTTTTGTTTCTTTTGGATTAAAAAATAAATACGAAGTCGATGAGTTGCATGTTGATGTAAATATGGTTGACGGAATAGATTTGGATATGGAAGCTTTTAAAAAATGGAAACCCGATTTTACAAATGCAGATTTTATTTTGGAAGAAGGAAAATATCATTGCGGAATTGAAGTGGAAAAAATGTCTAAATCGAAATTTAATACCGTAAACCCTGATGATTTGGTATTGAAATATGGTGCGGATACTTTCAGAATGTATGAGATGTTTTTGGGGCCGATAGAACAAAGCAAACCCTGGGATACAAAAGGTATTGAAGGCGTTCATCGTTTCCTTAGAAAATTATGGCGGCTATTCAATGATGATTTAAAAGGTAAAGATTGGAACGAAGAAAAAGCCAATGATGCCGAGTTTAAAGTCTTACACAAAACGATTAAAAAGATTGAATCAGATACAGAGCAGTTTTCTTTTAATACGGCTGTCAGTGCGTTTATGGTTTGTGTAAATGAATTGGGAGATTTAAAATGTCATAAAAAAGAAATACTCGAAAAGTTATTGATTTTACTTACACCTTATGCGCCACATATCTCAGAAGAATTATGGTATCAATTAGGAAATAAAGAAAGTATTCTCGATGCCGCTTATCCTGTTTTTGAAGAAAAATATTTGGTGGAAACGAACAAAGAATACCCTGTTTCAATAAATGGAAAAGTAAGAACAAATATTAATATCGATTTGTCAGCACAACAACCAGAAGTGGAACAGATTGTTCTTGGTAATGAAATTGTTCAAAAATGGCTGGAAGGCAAAGCGCCGAAAAAAATAATTTTTGTGAAGGGGAAGATGGTGAATGTTGTGATATAAAGCCCCCTTAATCCCCCAAAGGGGGAAGTTGCCCATTTAGGACTTACAATCATTAAACTAGTGCAGCGATTTAAACCATTAAACGTTTTTAACTTTTGATTTTTGACTTTGTAAACGAACAAACACTAAATTCTATTGTTTAACATTTTATAGCATTTAAAACCTTAAATTTACTATACTCAAACTCACAATAAATGGATATTAAACCAGGAAAATTACTGCAGAAAATAAACAGTCCAGATGACCTCAAGAAGCTGAAGAAATCTCAGATGAAGGCGGTTACTGATGAATTGCGACAATATATTATTGATGTAGTGAGTGTGTATGGTGGGCATTTTGGCGCTAGTTTGGGTGTGGTGGAATTATCTGTGGCCTTGCATTTTGTTTTTAATACACCTTATGATCAATTAGTATGGGACGTAGGTCATCAGGCTTACGGACATAAAATTCTTACCGGCAGAAGAGACAATTTCCCAACCAACAGAAAATATAACGGATTAAGCGGTTTCCCTAAAAGAAGCGAAAGTGAATTTGATGCATTTGGCGTTGGACACTCTTCAACCTCAATATCAGCAGCTTTAGGAATGGCAATGGCTTCTCATTATAAAGGCGAAAAAGACAGACAACATATTGCCGTAATTGGAGATGGTGCGATGACAGCAGGTTTGGCATTTGAAGCGATGAATCATGCGGGTATTGAAAAAAGTAATGTGTTGATTATTTTGAATGACAATTGCATGAGCATTGATCCTAATGTTGGCGCATTAAAAGAATACCTCACCGATATCACCACTTCTCATACGTATAACGAAATGCGTGATAATATTTGGAAAGGGTTAGGTAAATTGCCTGTCGGAAAAAATTTCAGCAGAGCCATGGCGAGCAAGCTGGAAGCCAGTATCAAAGGCGTAGTAAGTAAGAGTAGTAATTTATTTGAAGCCTTGCAATTGCGTTATTTCGGTCCGATTGATGGACATAACGTAACCAAATTGATTGACACATTAAATGATTTGAAAGACATACCCGGTCCCAAATTATTACATATCAAGACGGTTAAGGGTAAGGGCTATGAGCTGGCAGAAAAAGATCAAACCAAATGGCATGCGCCGGGTTTGTTTGATAAAGTAACCGGTGAAATTGTAAAGAAAACATTTGATACGCCACAGCCTCCAAAATATCAGGATGTGTTTGGTCATACGATTATCGAACTGGCAAAAGAGAATTCAAAAATCATGGGCGTTACTCCTGCCATGCCCAGTGGTTGTTCGTTGAAATACATGATGGCCGAAATGCCTGACCGTGCTTTTGATGTGGGTATTTGCGAACAGCATGCAGTGACACTAAGTGCAGGTATGGCTACACAAGGATTGAAAGTGTTCTGCAATATTTATTCTTCTTTCATGCAGCGTGCATACGACATGGTGATACATGATGTAGCGATTCAGAAGCTGCCTGTGATTTTCTGTTTAGACAGAGCAGGATTGGTTGGCGATGACGGCCCTACTCATCATGGTTGTTATGATATCGCTTACATGCGTTGTGTGCCCAATATGATTGTGAGTGCACCGATGAACGAAGCGGAATTAAGAGATTTAATGTACACAGCGCAACTTGAGAGTAACGAATTGCCTTTTGTTATCAGATATCCAAGAGGCGAGGGCATGCTGGTAGATTGGAAAACACCGATGAAAGAAATTAAAGTGGGCACCGGAAGGAAATTGAAAGATGGAAAAGATATTGCCGTTTTGACTTTCGGTCATCCTGGAAATTTTGCAGCTGCGGCTATACGTGACGTTAAGCTAGAAGGCATCAATCCTGCACATTACGACATGCGTTTTGTAAAACCTTTGGATGAAGAAATGTTACACGAAGTTTTCAGCAATTACAATAAAGTGATTACAGTTGAAGATGGAACAGTAGTTGGTGGATTTGGTTCTGCCATTTTAGAATTCATGAATGAACATGGCTACAAAGCTGATGTAAAAATATTAGGCATTCCTGATCGTTTGGTTGAACATGGAACTCCCAAGCAGTTGTATGATGAAATTGGTATTGATGCGAATGCGATCGCGGCGGTTTTGAGGAAGATGGTTTCAGTTTCGAAAGTTCAATTGGTTTAAGAGGTTCAAATGGTTGAATCGGTTTAATGGTTTAAATCGCTTCGCTGCCTGCCTGCCGGTAGGCAGGGTTTAAGGGTTGTTTGACATCCATTTTTCAGTTAGAATAAGTTTATTCAATTAATTAAAATTTTATGAAAGAACATCCAACTCCATTTAAAAATTCAAGAACTAGCAAAATAGTTTTTTTATTGAGCATTATTGCGTCAGGATACTTGTGGCTAGGGCAGGTCATAAATGTATACAGCTTTGCTTTAGTTGGTGCAATCTTTGAGATTTTTTGGCTTCCAATTCTAGCGATGTTATTTTTGCTACCAATAGTTTCTATCTTATTGTTGCGAAAAGAAAAACTAAACATCAGATCCCTTTATGTCTATTCTACCCTCTTAAGTGTTATAACTATTTTGATTTTTTTTTTAGGTGAATAAACTCAGGATGGGAGAGTGTTGTTATTTAGGAGCCCCCTTGCCAATGTTCGTCTTATGACCAACAAGAAAATTGCTGCCAATGTTCGTCTTATGACCAACAAGAAAATTGCTGCCGATGTTCGTCTTATGACCAACAAGAAAATTGCTGCCGATATTCGTCTTATGACCAACAAGAAAATTGCTGCCGATATTCGTCTTATGACCAACAAGAAAATTGCTGCCTATGTTGGTCTTATGACCAACAAAACAAAACATTAATCTGTATATTCACAATTCCTAAAATTATCACTATGTATAAAATGATACTTAGCCTTTTGGTTTTAAGTTTTTCATTAATTGGGTCTGCACAAAATGTAGGCGTAGGCACTACTACCCCTAACGCATCAGCAGTATTGGATGCAAGTTCAACCACACAAGGATTTTTACCACCACGTATGACTTATGCGCAGCGAAATGCGATTGTAAATCCGGCAGCGGGGTTGATTGTGTATTGTACGGATTGTAATGGAGGTGCTGGAGAAATGAATTACTTCAATGGAAATATTTGGATGAATATGACAATTGGTTCTGCTTCAAATGTTGTTGCCAATTTAAGTGTTTCTATTTGCAACCAAATATGGTCCACCCAAAATTTGAATGTATCTTCTTATGCAGACGGAACTCCCATACCGAAGGTAGAGAATGCAGCTGCCTGGGCATCATTAACCACAGGAGCGTATTGCTATTACCTTAACGACTCCGCTACTTATGCAGCTGTTTATGGCAAGTTGTATAATTGGTATGCAGTAGCAGGTATTTACGATGCTGCCTCATTGAGTAATCTTTTATTGAGAAAAAAGCTGGCCCCAGCTGGTTGGCATATACCTACCGATTCGGAATGGAATAAACTGGCAACATGTATAGACCCTGCTGCTGATACAGCTTGTATTAATTGCGTTCAAAGTTCAATAGCAGGGGGAGCGATGAAGGAAGCTGGCTTAACACATTGGTCAAATCCCAATATTGGCGCTACAAATAGCAGAGGCTTTGCAGGCCTTCCGGGTGGCCTCCGTGACAACGATGGTTCATTCTTCAACGTTGGCTACAATGGATTCTGGTGGAGTTCTACGGAGAACTTTACAACTTACGCCTGGTTCCGCGTCCTGTACTTCAACTACAGCGATGTTTTCAGAAGCTTCAACGTTAAGACCTTTGGGTTCTCTGTTCGTTGCCTCAGGGATTAGTAGGGCGTGCAAAGTGCGGTAGGGTTGATTCATTGATTCATTGACACTCGCCCGCTGTGGCGGGCCGATTTTTCAAAAATCTCACTCCTGAAGGAAGATTAGCGTTTGCTTTATCTATTGAATAAAAATCTTCTTACCACTGTTCCATAGGAACAAATCGTCTTTAGCATAAAATGATAAAATAGAAAAGCGTTCCATAGGAACGCATGGTGAAGAATGATGCGAGGACAAAACACAAAACATTGCCACGAATGCACGAATAATATTCTGATAATCTTTGGCGCTCTTAAAATCCCATTGGCACTTCAATCGCCAGCAATTCCGCATCTTCAGTCGCATTGATGATAAAACTTTCGGCATCTCTAATTCCTAAAGCATCTCTTTTATTCAACGTTGTTCCATTGATTTCGACGCTACCATTGATAACTAAAAGAAACACACCATTACCAGCAAACCCATTTTTATATTCAATTGTTTTTCCTGCTGATATATTTGTCAATGCGAAACGGGCATCCTGATTAATCCACAAAGCGTTGTCTTCTTCTCTTGGAGAAACTACAATTTGCCATTGATTGTCTCTTTTTGTAACATCGAAACTGCGCTGGTCGTGTCTTGGTTTTATATCTCTATCTTTTGGAAATACCCAAATTTGAAAAATGGTTAACGGTTCTGTTGCAGACGCATTAGCTTCCGAATGTTGAATTCCCGAGCCTGCGCTCATAATTTGAATGTCGCCTGTTTTAATTAATCCTTCACTGCCAGTGCTGTCTTTATGTTGTAAGGCTCCGGTCAATGGAATGGTAATGATTTCCATATTATCGTGTGGATGCGGAGGGAACATACCTCCACCCATAATGAAATCATCATTCAACACCCGCAAAACTCCAAAATGAACTTTGGAAGGGTTATGATATTGAGAAAAACTAAAATAATAATTAGGCTTCAGCCAGCCGTAATCGGCACTGCCTCTGTCTTTAGCGCTGTATAATATAGTTTGCATGTTGAAAAATAATTTTTACAAAAGTAACTTTTCTCTTCAGTGAATCATATGATTTGTTTACAATTAGAAAGATAATTTTTAGATTTGCCGTCTGATTAAAGGAATGTTAGCTCAGTTGGTTTAGAGCATCACGTCGACAACGTGAGGGTCATTGGTTCGAGTCCAATACGTTCCACGAAAAAAGTCTCGCATCATCGCGAGACTTTTTTTCTATGTTGGTAATAAGACCAACAAGGGCAGCAGTCTCGCATCATCGCGAGACTTTTTTTCTATGTTGGTCATAAGACCAACATAGGCATCAGTTTCCCCCTTGGGGGATTGAGGGGGCGGTCTAATTCAAATGACTAAAATCTTCCGCAGTTAGTGAGTTGTCTTGTTCCTCTTCTCTGTTTTCGTTGTATTCAATAATGAAATTATTTTTTCCTTCGCCAATCATGATTTGCAGATATTTTTGTTGTACCAGCTCAAGCATATTTAAGAAAAGAAAAATGGCATGAATGCGGTTATCACAAACTTCAAATATTCTTTCAAAGGATAAAGTTCTTTCTTTGGTAGCCATATCGAGCATATAATTACGACACTCCTCCATGGTATAATTATACTGAACAACAGTATGTACAGGCTTGTTATTTCTTTGCTGAATGCGCTGAATTACTTTTTCAAATGCCTTCATCAGCTTGAACATCGTTACGGTTTGTATCTCTGTTCCTTCGCCTGCTTCTTCTCCGATTTGTGATAGTTCTTTTTGTAGATTACCTCTTTTCATCATCAACATTCTCACGGCTTCCATTTCTGCCAGTTTTATAGACGCTTCTTTGAATTTTTTGTACTCCAAAATTTTGTCTATCAATTCCAGTCTTGGGTCAATTTCATTTCCATCGGCATCCAGTTCTTTTCTGGGCAATAACATTTTGGCTTTGATGCGCATTAATGTGCTGATGAATAAAATAAACTCACTGCTCAGTTCAATGTTTAGCTTTTCTGTTTGATGGATATGTGCAAGAAAATCATTCGTGATTTTAGTAATCGGAATATTGTAAATATCCAGTTCGTCTCTTTCAATGAAAAACAATAAAAGATCAAATGGCCCTTCAAACTGTTCAAGTTTGATTTGGTATGATGGAGTGTTGCTCAAAATCTGGTTTTTAAATAGCTAAAAAAAAGAACCCCAAAGTTAATTACTTCGGGGTTCAGGAAAATTAAAATTATCCACGATTATTTAATGTTGTTCCCAAACTTATAGGCGAATCCTATGCCCATAAGCTGAAGCCATTGAGGAGCAGGCCCTTTGGTGGGATCTATATTCTTAATGTCATTATCATAAATCATATCTACATTAAAGCTGAAATTGATATACTTGGTAACCTTTGCAGTAATTACGTTTGTCCAGTAAATATCAATGTTTTGAGGATCTTTTTTATAGTTGGAAAACAAATCGAGCTTGGTTTTATAAGTGAAGTTCTTTCCGATTTTTGCGATATAATTAGCAGAAACATAAGCACCTATATCCGATCTTACCGTTTTTCCCGAATCTAGTCCGTATTGATTACCTAATGCCTTGTCAGCAACAACTACCCATCTTGCCGAAACTGGAGACATGAACAAAGAAAAATTATCTTTTGGTTTATAATCCAGACCCAACGAAAGTAAAAGATAAGCCGGGGCAAAAGACTTTGATGTTAATGTTGCTGTTTCTACACCCTGACTGTTATTGGCGTAATTATATCCATTGGCAAATTGAGAACGAAGATTAAACAGCGTAGCTAAATTGAGATGTTTCTTTAAAGCATAGCCATATTTTGAAGTAAAATCAATTCGGTCACTTGATTTTCTTCTTCCCAGACTTGTAGTTTGTACAATGCCGAAATTTAGATCAAGCATATTGTCCCAGGAGTTTTTATTTTTTTTATAAAACGAATAAAGATTAAGGTATGAGTTTAATGAAAAAGAAAATTTATCTCCTCCAGCCGACCAGTTACTCATAGAGCCCTGATTGATGTTGAGGTTAAAATTGCCTCCCCTTTTCCATACTTGAGGAATAGTGTCTTTAGGATCTTTCTTGATTATTTTTTCTGATTCTTTTTTAAGATCAACAACGGTTGCATCCTGAGCTTTCATCAGAGATGAAGTAAATACAAGGATGCAGATAAAAGCAAACTTCTTCATAATTTATTTTTTTAAAGCGTCTCTTATTTCGGTTAATAATTTATCTGTTGATGATGGTTCTGGTGGAGCAGAAACTTCCTCATCTTTTTTCTTGAAAGCATTCATGGTTTTGATTAATGAGAAAAGCACCAGTGATATTAATATAAACTTAATTACTGCAGAGAGGAAGTTGCCATATTTTACGGCACCCCAGCTCAGGCTGGCAATTTCGTGAACATTGGCAGCTTTTAAAGCCGGAGCAAGTAATAATGGAGTTACAATGTCATCTACTAGTGATGATATAATAGCGCCAAAAGCGCCACCAATAATTACCGCTACAGCGAGGTCAACAATATTGCCCTTCATAGCAAATGATCTGAATTCTTTAAGAAAGCTCATAATGTGTAAGTTTTAGTTTGTTAAAAAATAAGCATGTGCAAATTTATGCTTCTGGAAATAAATATATATTATTCTTGGAAATTACCCAATTTTGCTTTGAAACAAATAACAGAAAGATGAATGGAAATATGTTGAGGTGGGTTTTATTTATTACACTTTCTTTTATTTGGGGGAGCAGTTTTATTTTGATGAAATTAGGAATGGGTCATTTAAATGCCTTTCAGGTAGCTTCAGTCAGGATTGTAGCTTCGGGCATAGTTCTGTTACCGTTAGCGGTTAAAAGTTTCAAGAAAATTCCTGCCGGAAAAATGTGGATTGTTTTTTTTTCGGGGTCACTGGGAAGCCTGCTTCCTGCTTATTTATTTTGTTTTGCGGAGCAGGGCATTGATAGCTCACTGGCAGGTACATTAAATTCTCTTACTCCAATTTTTGTGATTATTACCGGAGCGATTTTTTTTCAAAGTAAAACGTCATTACAAAAAACAATGGGAGTGCTAGTAGCTTTTAGTGGAAGTATGATGTTGTTTTTTACTCAGCCCGATGCGGTTATCAGCGGAAATCTGCATTATGTATTGCTGGTTATGCTGGCAACATTGTTTTATGGATTCAATGTAAATCTGGTTCAACGATATCTAAAAGACATCCCTTCTCTGCAAATTGTTTCAGTAGCACTATGTTTAAATGCTATTCCGGCTTTGATTGCCTTGTATTTCTTTGGATATTTTTCTCTTGACCTGATGTCTAAGGGCGTGCTGATTTCAACAGGATTTTCCATTTTACTCGGCGCCTTGGGAACTTCAATTGCCAATATACTTTTTTATATATTGATTAAAAATTCTGGAGTCGTTTTCGCGGCAATGGTAACTTACGGCATCCCATTTGTAGCTATTTTATGGGGTATTGTTTATCACGAAAATATAGGAAGGATGCAGATTTTAAGCCTTTGTGTAATTTTATTAGGGGTATATCTGGCCAACAAAAGACCTTCTATATAAACATTCTATTCAAACATTGGGGTTTTATCTTAAAAAAAGCTGATTTCGATTTTTAATTACAAGTGTCATCCCTTACCTTTGCGCCCAAAATAAATACCTAATTTTAAATATTTTCTATGGCTAATACAGGTAAAGTAAAATCAGTAATTGGTGCGGTAGTCGATGTTCAGTTTGACAAAGATTCAAAACTTCCAGAGATTCTGAATGCACTTGAATTAAAGCGTGAAAACGGAGATATCCTTGTTCTTGAAGTGCAGCAGCATCTTGGAGAAGACAGTGTTCGTACCATTGCGATGGATGGAACAGAAGGATTGGTTCGCGGAACCGTAGTTGTTGATTCGGGAAGGCCAATCACGATGCCTATTGGAGAAGGCATCAAGGGTCGATTGTTTAATGTTACCGGCGATGCTATTGATGGGTTGCCTCAGGTAAGTAAAGAGGGTGGTCGTGCTATTCATGCCAAGCCGCCATTATTTGAAAACTTAAGTACAGCTTCTGAAATTTTATATACTGGTATTAAGGTTATCGATTTGATTGAACCTTATGCAAAAGGTGGAAAGATTGGATTGTTTGGTGGTGCCGGTGTGGGTAAAACAGTATTGATTCAGGAGTTGATAAATAATATTGCAAAAGCGTATAATGGATTATCAGTTTTTGCAGGTGTAGGAGAAAGAACCCGTGAAGGAAATGATTTGATGAGAGAGATGATTGAGGCAGGTATTATGAATTATGGGGAAGAATTCAAACACAGTATGGAAGAAGGCGGATGGGATTTGAGTTCAGTTAATATAGAAGGCCTGAAAGAATCTAAAGCTACATTCGTATTCGGTCAGATGAACGAACCGCCAGGAGCACGTGCCCGTGTGGCATTGAGCGGTTTGACTCTAGCAGAATATTTCCGTGATGGCGAAGGTGACGGACAAGGTAAAGACATTCTTTTCTTCGTAGATAACATCTTCCGTTTCACTCAGGCTGGTTCTGAAGTTTCGGCATTGCTGGGTCGTATGCCAAGTGCGGTAGGATATCAACCAACATTGGCTACAGAAATGGGATTGATGCAAGAGCGTATCACTTCAACAAAAAATGGTTCTATCACTTCTGTACAGGCGGTATATGTGCCTGCTGATGACTTGACTGATCCGGCTCCTGCAACGACTTTTGCTCACCTTGATGCCACAACGGTATTGAGTCGTAAAATTGCAGATTTAGGTATTTATCCTGCGGTAGATCCTTTGGATTCAACATCAAGAATTTTAACTCCTTTAATTGTAGGTGAGTTGCATTATAATACTGCTAACAGAGTAAAATTAATTCTTCAGCGTTATAAAGAATTACAAGATATCATTGCTATCCTTGGTTTGGATGAATTGAGTGATGAAGATAAATTAGTGGTATCAAGAGCCCGTAAAGTACAGCGTTTCTTGAGTCAGCCTTTCTTCGTGGCAGAACAGTTCACCGGTTTAAAAGGAGTATTGGTTCCAATCGAAGATACCATCCGTGGTTTCAATTCCATTATGGATGGAGAAGTGGATGAGTATCCTGAAGCCGCGTTTAACCTTGTAGGTACGCTCGAAGATGCGATTGAAAAAGGTAAGAAACTGATGGCAGCAGCGAATGCGTAAACCAATTAAAAATTAAAAAGTAAAAAATTTAGAACAGTCATTTTTGATTTTTGACTTTTAAATGTTGCAAAGATGAAACTAGAAATACTCACACCCGAACAAAAAATTTTCAGTGGCGACGTCTATGGAGTACAGCTTCCAGGTATTAGTGGATTGTTTGAAGTTTTGGACAGGCACGCCCCATTAGTAAGCGCTCTAAAATCCGGAACGGTAAAAATTTTAAAAGACAAAAACAGTACGGCACAATATACCATTCAAAGTGGGTTTGTAGAAGTGTTGAACAATAGTACAACTGTTTTGGTGGAAGGTGCGGTAGAGAAATAGTTTTCTTTTGAATGAATTTGAAAACCCATGGCTGATGCTGTGGGTTTTTTGTTTATCATGTCCTTTCCTAGCCTTAAGGCTAAGGCTAGGAAAGGACATCAATTATTTTTTAGCCCACCGTTTCAACGGTGGGCGATTAGGAAATCCTGGTTTAATTTATTTTTTTATTCACCCACGGTTGAAACCGAGGGCTGTAAAACAATAACTCATTATAAAATCGTATCACATTGTTTTATACGTTTGATTGTATTTTATTTTAGCCCACCGTTTCAACGATGGGCGATTAGGAAATCCTGGTTTAATTTATTTTTTTATTCACCCACGGTTGAAACCGAGGGCTGTAAAACAATAACTCATTATAAAATCG
>CALQSB010000003.1 GCA_943333125.1 Chitinophaga pinensis | reverse complement strand
GTTAACGAATCTGTTCCATCGGAAACTTCAAATCTTGTTGCTATAAATAATAGATTAATCATAAAAAACAATACATCAGATAAAGTTTTGGCTACTCAAATCCAAAATAATGCAGAGATCAAAACGAACAATAATTTTTCTTATCAGATCTATGCATCCTCATCTGTTGGTTACCTGAATATGTACAAAAACACTGAGTTAAATAGTGTTTCCGAAACCGCAATGAACAGTGCAATCTCTGAAAAAAACAAAAACGACAATTATCAATTCCGGCATCTTCCTGGTTATAACTTTGAAGCCGGAGGGACTTTTCTATTAAATATTTCGAAATTTATCAGATTAAAGGCAGGTATGCAATTAAATTATTCTAAATATAAATCAATAGTCAACGCCAATAAATACTCTGGTTTCGCATTCGTTCAGGTTAACGATGGTTACTCCTCTTCGGCTTCTCCAATATCTTCGATATCGAATATTAATACAGAAGAGAATAACAGTATGAACAGTAACACTTATCAGATTTCATTGCCAATTGGCAGCGAATTTAAAATAGCTGGCAATAAAAAACTACAGTGGTATGCAGGCGCGACTGTACAGCCTAGTTATATGGTAGGCAGTAATCCTTATTTCAATTCTCCAGACAGAAATAATTATACACAGGATGAATCTTTTTTGCGCAAATGGAATCTGAATTCAAGTGTGGAAACTTTTTTAAGTTATACACTCAAAAACGGAACATCAATAAATGCCGGACCACAATTTAGATATCAGTTGTTCTCTACTTTTGATAACAGATATCTCTATAATGAAAAATTATACAACATTGGGTTGAAATTTGGTATTTCCAGAGTCCTTTAAATTTTTGATGTATTAATTAATCAACTGTTGACAATTTTAATTTAACCTTTTTTCAGAGCTATTTAATTTTATGATGAAGTTCTATTTACCGATAATTACAGCTCTTTTTATTTTCTCCTGTAACAATGCAAAAACAAATACAGAAACAGCGTCTAATGCTTTCAGTGAACTTGATACCACTATAAACTTTCCTACAATTTTTCCTGTTGGCGAATTCTTAAAAGGGCAAATTATGGAAATAAAAAAATCAAATGCTCGTCTATTAAAAATAACAGTGAATAATGGCAAGTCGGATAGTATCTGGTTGAAAAAAGAACAACTTGATGTTTTATTTAATGAATTTTATACTCCACTTATTGATTCGGCAAGTTATTCTCCATTTTTTAAAGAAAGTAAATTTTTTGACCAATCTATTAATGCCATTACTTTGACTTATGATGTTGAAAATAATTTACCAGACACTATCCCTTGGAAACACTGGGATATTTATATTGATCCCGAATCTAATCAGGTAAAAAGAATTTTTTTGGTGAAAAAAATCGCACCTGATAAAATCAGACAGCTTACGTGGCTTCCTGGTAAAAGTTGCAGGGGCATTACTATAATCAACAATTCGAGTACTGAGGACGAGGTGACTGTAAAATGGAGTTACACTGATTCAAATGACCAATAGTGAATATTCAAAAATATCATCCGGAATTCCTTTACTACCAGGAATCTACAAGTACTTTGATGTGGATGAAACTTTGATTTATGTTGGAAAAGCAAAGCATTTAAAAAAAAGAATCAGTAGTTATTTCAACAGATCATTAGACAATCAGAAAACGATTGAATTGGTAAAAAGAATTTCAAAAATCGAATTTACAATTGTTGATAACGAACAAGATGCTTTTTTTCTCGAAAATTCATTAATAAAAGAATTTCAACCTCATTATAATATTTGTTTAAAGGACGATAAAGGTTATCCTTTTGTTGTAATCAAAAACGAACCCTTTCCAAGAGTTTTTTTTTCGAGAAAAAAAATAAAGGATGGATCACGATATTTTGGGCCATATACTTCAATCATTAATGTGAAAGAAATGCTTGATTTTATCAAGCAGTATTTTCCACTTCGAACCTGCAAATTAAATCTTACCGAAAATAATATTCAAAAGAAAAAATTCAAGGTATGTCTTGAGTATCACCTGGGTAATTGTAAAGGCCCTTGTGAAGGTCTGCAAAGTTTTGAAGATTATGACAAAGGGATTCAGCAAATGATGGCTTTATTAAAAGGAAATCTGAATCCATTAATGCAGGAATTAAAAAACAAAGTATCTGTGTTTTCTGAAGTGCTTGAGTTTGAAAAAGCAGCACTGATTCAGCAAAAAATTATTTCACTGGAGCAATTCAAGGCGAAATCATCTGTTGTGAATACCAAGACTGGAACGGTAGATGTATTCAGTATTCTGGAAGAGGGAGATATTGCCTACGTTAATTATCTGGCAGTAAATGATGGCAGTATTATTTATACCAAAACAATAACGCTTGAAAAAAGACTTGAAGAATCGAAAGCGGAAATTTTACAATTTGCGATTTTACAATTAAGGGAAACTTTTAACAGCGAAGCCAATGAAATTATTATCCCATTTGAAATAGACTATCCGGATAAAAATATTATTCAAACTATACCAAGAGCCGGAGACAAGAAAAAACTTTTGGATCTTTCTCAAAAAAATGCAGATTATTTCAACCGTGAAATAATTGCAAAAAAAATATTGCACTTAGAAGAAAAAACTTCTGATGAAGTAAATGTTGTACTGCAACAATTACAAAAAGATCTTCAATTACAATCTTTACCCAGCCATATAGAATGTTTTGACAATTCTAATCTCCATGGCACTAATGCTGTTGCCGCAATGGTTTGTTTTAAAAATGGTTTGCCGAGTAAAAATGATTACCGCCATTTTAATATAAAAACGGTAGAAGGAATTAATGACTTTGCTTCTATGAAAGAAATTGTATTTCGTAGATACAAAAAAGTCCTGGAAACAGGAGCATTGCTTCCTGACCTGATCATTATTGATGGTGGCAAAGGACAATTGAGTGCTGCGCTTGAAAGTATTGCGGAACTTGGATTAATTGGCAAAACAACATTAGTAGGTTTGGCAAAAAACAGAGAAGAACTTTTTTTTGCTGGCGATACTTTATCTGTTGAGTTACCTTGGAATAGTGATAGCCTTAAACTAATCAGAAGAATCAGAGATGAGGTGCATCGTTTTGGCATTAGTTTTCATAGAAATCAGAGAAGTAATGCAGCAATAAATAATGAGCTTGAAAAAATAGCGGGAATAGGTAAAGCCACAGCTGATTCTTTATTAAAGAAATTCAAGTCTGTAAAAAAAATAATTGAACTTTCTAAAGAAGAAATAGCATTAGAAATTGGAAAGGCAAAGGCAAAACTTATTTTTGATTATTTCCATAAACAGGAAGTTCATTAAATGACAAAGCCCTTTCGGTTAAGAAAGGGCTTTATAAATAGATTTAGAATATTAATAACTCCAAAGATCTTGTTCGTAAGTGAATATTTTTTCTTTGATATTTTCGCCCTCGAATAATTGAAGAATTCCATTTTCAGTTAAGCCGGAGAAATTCTTGATTTGAATATCTCTTGGATTGTCCATGGAACTTTTTATTATTCTTGCTGAAAACATTCTGCTTTCAAACAATTCTTCCCAACTCATTCTTCCTCCAAAGTTTTTTCCATTATATACTTCAAAACTGGCGAATACGGGTCTCATGTCGGGATAGTAAACCCAGAATAGTTCTGTAGGGCCAAGATCAACTCCACTTGAAGTGATGATATTCTTTACAGGTGCAATTCCTAAAATTCTCCAGAATAATCTTGAGCTTTCTTTATCAAAAATAACTTCCTCTTTTAAATGAAATTTGTAGAAAGAATCCAGATTGATATCATTGCGTTTTTTCTTGGTTCCGATTAGATTACCTACAGAATCATAATCAGGAACTTCTACTTCTTCACCAACCACAGCCTTAGCTATTTCTGCTTTAGTCATTGGGGTTGTAAAACGATCATCTACAGCAGAGAAAGCGGTAATTGCTCTTGTACTGTCTTGTAATGCCTGAAGTATAATTGAAATAAACCTTTGATTTCCATTATCTGCATCTGCAGCATACATGAAAGGTAAGTTTTGTTTTTCTCTGGTATCTAATTCTCTCCATATTCTATGACGATAAACAGCGTCATCGGCACGTAAGTGCTCATAAGCTAATGGCGTCCTTTCTCTTAATACAGAGGTTTCTACAGCTTCGTCGGGTCTCAGAGAAACCTTGACAATCTTTATTGGCAAGCTGTCGCTGACAGGTTCTTTAACCTCAGGAGCTGCGGCAACAACAGCAGTATCTGCAGTTGCTTCTGTAGCCTGGATATTAGCCTTAGTTTTTGTTTTAGTTGATCTTTTTGTTGACTTTCTTGGCTTTTGGGCATCAGCAACATTTGCTAATCCACAAAATACCACAGCAAGAAAAAGAAACTTGAGCAACCTACTTTTCATAGAATTTAATTTTAATATAGAGCAATTGATTTTCCTTCGATTGTTCTGATACCATCCGGACCTTGAACCTTCACATTATCAAATGTAATAACTGAACCTGGACCACATCTAGATATAAACGTACTTAATGGTCCTAAATTGTTCCCTTGCAAAGTTGCTGATGCAACATTTGGGAAATTAGCTCCAGAAAAGTAAACAGTAGCGCTTAGAACGTTAAATCTCAAATCGAAATCAAAGTTTTCCAACTCTGCACGACAGAAAGACTGACTTTTAAATTCTACTGAAGGCATCCTTACTTTACCAGAACCTACTTTGAAAACAGGATCTGGAATTCTTTTAACTCTGAATTCGAATGCTGTAGGCTTTTTATCCGCAACTACAGTTATTGTAGATTTTCCAATAGTGGTAACACGAACTATTCTTACAGATCCATTTCCAGCAATAGTACCATTACTCATTGAAACTGTGGTTTTATCCCAGCCTGTTGGTGAACCGATTGTTACAGGATTGTCAACACCAATGTAAAACACGTTCATTTTATCAGGCATAACAGCAGCGCCGCCTGGTGTACCTACCGTGTATTTAACATCAAAGGTTTTGGTTTCTTTTGTTCCATCGGGTTTGGTGTAAGTAACATTTACAGGAACTGTTCTTGCACCAGAACCACTTACTTTTGTTTTGAAACTTGCTCTTCCATCTTCTCCAAGAGGCATAGATGATCCACCGATAGAAATTTGAGGCTGAGCCGCTTTACTATAAGCACCCACACCTGCTGTGATTTCCATTTCTTCTCCTGGCATAACGTAGTTTGAACTTTGTCCAACTAAAGCAGCAAATTGATCGTAAACTACTTTAACAGCTCCAACTTGATTGTGGCAATAAGTTACAATCTGATTTTCTCCATTTTTCACGTTATTTTGAAACTTACTTAATAAAGTAATCGCAGCAACAGTTGGTGTCATGTGGAAATAAGCGAAAGTAAAATCTTTTTCTTTTCCGTCCTGGCCAATTGTTTTGTATTCTGCATCAACAGGAAATGTTTTTGCAAATTCTTTTGCTATACCAGTATCAATTTTCAACATATCAGTTCTGAATTTTTTAAGTTTAGCTTCAAATTCAGGACCTTTATTTTTACCACCTTCTTCGTCTCCGAATAATCTTGTGGCAGCTTCCAGGTCATCTTCTTTGTATTGCATTACTTTTTTGCCATCTACTTCTACTTCATGCTCTCCAGCTTCTTTTTTCAAATCAACTTTGAGTTGTTCGATGTAGGTGTTTAAATCAGATGAATATTTCTGAGCAATCAAAGCTTTCTCATTCCATGGTTTTGCCTTTTCTGCTGTCATTGGATCTTTTAATTTAGCATCCAGTGAAGCGTATAAGGTATTGTTTGCGTTTTTAAGATTATCGTTTGATGTCATCAAACTTTTATCTACAACCTTGAAGGCATTCAAGATTTCGGATGATACGTTTAATGCCAAGAGTGCGGTTAACACCAAGTACATCAGGTTGATCATCTTCTGCCGGGGCTCTGCGGGTAAAGCCATAACTAATTATATTAAGTATTTTTATGAAAATTGTTTGAATTATAATATCAGCAAGCCGGATTATCTTCCTTGCATAGCACCAAGCATGTTGCCATAAACTGAATTCAGTTTACCAAGATTAACAGCTAAAGTTGCGATTTGATCTTTTACTTTAGTTGCATCTTCAACACTTGATGTCATTGCCTGACTGGCTTCTGCTAATTTGCCATAGAAGTTATTAAGCGCTTTTAAGTGATTGTTGCTTTCTTTTAATTCTAATTCATAAATAGTATTCAATGATCCAAGATTTTTGGTAAGTACCTGTACTTGATCATGGAAACCTTTTGCACTTTCTGCAGCATTGCTGAATGAACCCATAGTAGCTGCGCTGCTATTAAATGCAGCTGACATAGAACCGATTGCTGCAGTAGCTTCTTTAGTTTTTGCTCCAAAATCGCTTGTAGATTTAACTACATCACTTACATCAGTAATATTGGTAACTGTAGCATTTAATTTTTGAAATCCTTCTCCTAATTTCTTCATGTTTGCAGGATTAATATCTGCTTCTTTAAGCATTTTATCCATTGCATCCATTGGGCTGATTGCCTTTGCTGGATGTGCATGATCGGGTATAATTGGAGCTTTAATATAAATAACACCATACATAAAAAAGATTGCTGCTTCGGTATAAAGACCGATTTTCAAGAATAAATCTGCAATAGGGGTGTGAAGAATTTTCTGAAGTGCTCCGAAGATTACTACGGCTGCAGCTAGTGATACTGCAACGTCCATCCATTTACTTACTTTGGGATCGATTTTTACTGAAGACATGTTTTTTAATTTTTAAGGTTTATTGTTTTTTTAAATTGATTGCAAATTTAGTAAAATAACCCATCCTAAGTTCATCAACTAAGAATGGGTTATTTTTTCTGTAAATAATTCTAGAATTGTTTCAAATAAGAAGAAAATATTTTATCTACGTTTTACGGCTGATGCAGGTAAGTCTAATACGCATCTGAAACCAATATACGATTTTGATGTGTCTTGATATTCATAAGCGCGTGTACTTGTTTGTAGGAAATGTCCAACGTCTTTCCAGCTTCCTCCACGAATTACTTTACGCTTCATTCTTGGTGGATCTGAATCTTTAGCATTCCAGCGAATATCTGGATTCATGTCATGTTGAAAATTATATCCACCTTCATAATAAAGAGAGGATGTCCATTCTGCAACATTTCCAGCCATATTGTATAATCCAAAATCATTAGGCCAGTATGCATCTGCTCTTACTGTGTAAAAACCACCATCTTCAGGATAATTCCCGCGACCTGGTTTGAAGTTTGCCAAAAGGCAACCTTTTTTATTTCTTAAGTAAGGACCACCCCAAGGATATGCCGACTGAGAACGTCCGCCTCTTGCTGCATATTCCCATTGTGCTTCTGTTGGTAATCTAAAATCAGATTCTGGAGATCTTTTCTTAGACTCAAGAAATGCAGACATATAATGTGTACGCCATTCGCAGAAGGCTGTTGCTTGTTTCCAGGTTACTCCAACAACTGGATAATTGCCATATGCAGGGTGATTGAAATATTTTTTAGCCATTGGCTCGTTGTAAGAATAAGAGAAATCTCTTACCCAACATAAAGAATCAGGATAAACAGGAACTTTTGTTTTTACTATAAATGCAGAGCGGGGAATGGTAACATCTCTATTTTGTGCTGCTGCTTTATAATCAAAAACTTCTGATTGATAAACGATTTTAGACGCATCTAATTCTTTTTTTCCAAAAATGCGGTTATCTGGAGTTACGATGATTGCGTCAATTTTTTCTATTGTTGATTTGTCGCCCCATTTAATAGTGCTGGCTCTTTTCCAATCTACATATTCATTACCATCAGCACCTTGCTTTACAAAACCCATCAATTTTGCTGCGGTGGAATCACGTACCCAATTGGTAAACTGACGATATTCATTATTTGTAATTTCAGTAGCATCCATCCAGAAACCACTTATGGAAACAGATTTATTTCTGGCGGTATACGAATAGTTTACATCTTCATCGCTGGGCCCCATATGAAAAGTTCCAGGATTGACATACACCATTCCAGGTGGCCTAGTTGGAGTCCATCTGGAATCGGGAGATACTCCATGCAACTGGCCGTCATTTGGCAATGCGCTACCTGACTTGTTTTTGCCTCCTAACATTTTACAACTGCTGGAGTTTACGGTGATAGCTGCTATAGCTATCATGAAAAATAACCGATTGTTCATTTTAAGTGTTTGTGGGTATTCGCAAATGTAATAATAAATTCAATTCAAAATAAAACAGAACTCAATAAATCATAAATCATTAAATTAATAACAAAAACTGAACCTGTTTTTTCCAAAACGTGTAAATTATTTAAATATTGTTAATCTAAGTGTTAAAAACAAAACAATTTTATATTAATTTTTGAAATTCCATGATGCTTTCTATTGGTTCAGAGCAGCAAAAATTTTCGCAAACATATATCAAACCTTCATTTCCGAACTTTTTATTTTTCAACAACGGATATTTTTTTTCCACAATTGACGATTGTATGATTTTATTGGGAATGAAATTAGACAAAACCTCCCTTAACAAGGTAAGTGCGCCCCCTCCAGTGATAATAATTTCCTTGTACCCTTTACAATGTTTTAGCATGACCGATAACCATACCGAAAAGCTGGAAGGATGCTTCTCCACTAGTATTAGTGTAGCTGCCAGCATTTGTTCTGCCTGATTTTGCCATTCCTGATGGTCAAAAATCTTAGCCAGATAAAGCAGGTTCTCCGCCATTATGCTGTTGCCAGAGGGAACGGCCGAATCGTTTACTTCCACTTTTCTGATCACCACATCATTTTGGCTTTTACTGGTATAAAAAAACAAATTTCCTCCTTCCTGTTTAAATTCTGAGATTACAAATTCAGTTAGTGATTTGGCTTGTAATAAGTACTTTTCTTCGCCAGTTAATTCCTGCATTGTTATACATGCCTGAATAAGACAGGCATAGTCATCAAGGAAAGCACGATATTTTTTCTTTCCATTTTTGAAACTATGGTAAACGACGCTGCCATTTTCGGAAAAATTATTAATAATAAATTCATACAAATCCAACGACGTTTGTTTATAAGATTCATTTTTTAAAACTGCAGACGCCTTAGCCAGTGCTTTAAGGAAAAGGGCATTCCAGCCCAGTAAAATTTTATCGTCTGTTGATGGACGAATTCTTTTATTTCTGATAGTGAGTAATTTTTCTCTGGATTTTTCTAACGATACCTCTAAAAATCTCGAGTCGATTTTTTTTTCTGCCGCAAATTCATCAAATGATTTTTTACTGTGCAAGATGTTTTTTTCTTCCCAATTTCCATTTTCTTCCACATGGTAATATTCGCAAAATACAACGGCATCTTCTTTTAGAATATTTCGTATTTCTTCGATTTCCCAAACATAATATTTACCTTCCACACCCTCGCTGTCTGCATCCAGGGCTGCATAAAATCCACCATTATAATCGTGCATTTCTTTTTTACAAAAATCAATAGTTTGTTCGATGGCTTTTTTGAAATGATTATTGCCGCTGATTTGACACGCATCACAAAGCACATCAATCAACAGCGCATTATCATAAAGCATTTTTTCAAAGTGAGGTGCTAACCATTTTTCATCAGTGCTGTATCTTGCCAGGCCACCAGCCAGATGATCATAAATCCCTCCGTTTAACATGGATTGCAGTGAGAATAACGCATGAGCTTTTGATTCCTCATCTTTATAAAAATAACTGTACAATAAAAGGAATTGTATAGAAAATGTTTGAGGAAATTTGGGAGCAGTTCCAAATCCGCCATATTCTTTATCGGCGTTTTTTAATATTTTTTGGGTTGATGCTGAGAAAAAATCATCATCCAGTTTTTGTAAGATTTCGGTTTTATTAATCCCAGGTTTATTAAATGATATGGATGCTGCCTGGATATGAGTAATTAACTTATTGGCTTGTTCTTCTGCTTCATTTCGGTTTTTATTCCAAATTTCAATGATAAAATGGAGAATATCTTTCCAGGAAGGTTTATTGTATTTTTTTTCGGGAGGGAAATAAGTACCTCCAAAAAATGGCTTGCCTTCGGAAGTTAAAAATACATTTAAAGGCCAACCACCACTTCCTGTAAGTATCTGAACGGCGTCCATATAAATATGATCGAGATCTGGTCGCTCTTCTCTGTCTATTTTTATATTAACAAAGTGATCATTCATATAGGCAGCAACGTCCCTGTCTTCAAAGCTTTCTCTTTCCATTACATGACACCAGTGACAAGCTGAGTAACCTATGCTTACTAAGATTGGTTTATTCGAAATTTTCGCTTGCTGCAGAACTGCTTCACTCCATGGCAACCAATTTACAGGATTGTGAGCGTGTTGTAATAAATAAGGACTGGACTCATGAATCAGTTCATTAGTATGCTGATGTGGCTCCATGTGATAATTTGAATCAATAAAATAAATGATAATCCCCTGATAAATTTAGCTCTTCCCTATTTTTTGGGAAGTGATTTTAAATAAATCTCTAATGCACTTACCATACTGGGTGATTGTGGTAAAGGAGCTTTTATAGACAGTACTAAACCCGCGTCTTCTGCTGCTTTAAAAGTATTTACGCCAAAAGCGCCAATTGCTGTTCCGTTTTGTTTAAATTTTGGGAAATTCTCAATCAAACTTTTTACGCCACCAGGAGTAAAAAAGCAAATCACATCATACTCTCTTGCAATGATCTCTTTTATATCGTTGCTTACAATTTTGTAAAGTACGGGTGTAGCATACTCACATTTATTACTCTTAAGCCAGTTTGTGATTTCGCTATCGAAGGATTCTGAACAGGGATATAAGAACTTTTCATTGTCTTTGTGCTTATTAATTACATCAAACAAACTTTTGTTCAGGCCATCTGCGCCATAAAAAACTTTTCGCTTGCGATATAAAATAAACTTCTGTAGATACAAAGCAACAGATTCTGTGATGCAAAAATATTTGGTATCCTGAGAAACATTGATTTTCATTTCTTCACAGATACGAAAGAAATGGTCAATGGCATTTCTGCTGGTAAAAATAACTGCAGTAAAAGCCGCTATATCTATTTTTTGTTTTCGGAAATCTTTAGATGGAATGCCTTCAACTTTTATAAAAGGATGAAAATCCAGAGCCAGACCATATTTCACAGCAAGTTCAAAATAAGGAGACTTACTTCCTTCAGGCCTGGGTTGGCTTATAAGTATTTTCTTTATTGCCTTTTTGGGAGTCGCAACTTTTTTAATACTTTTTTTAATCATACTTATATATACAATAATATTGCAAAATTACAAACTTTTATCTAGAATAGTCAACACTAATCTATAAATCAAAAAAATAGGCATTAATTCAAGAGCAATGATGTAAAGAAAAAAATGAAATTTACTGACCTTTAATGTTTGATGCATGACACTGAATCCCCTTAGATATCTTAAAATAAACATTAACCCAATTACAAAATAAGAAATCACTAAAGCGCCGTCCCTTATAGGCTGGCTGGCAAATGTTACGACCACAATTAATGGTAATAAGCAAATTGCCAGGATTTTATTTATTAAAAACACAACGAAAATGTAATTTTTTACATCCCTTTTGTAACCAGTTATCCAACCCAGAATTTCGAGAATTAAAAATTTTGTTAGATACACAATCATTACAATAAGCATACAATAAAGCATAATATCATACCTGTTGTTTGTGTAAATTTCAAAGGAAACCAATAAATAAAAAATATAAATGCCGCCTACAACTACGAAGAAAAAGTTGAAAAATAAGGAAGGGAGTTTTTCTTGTAACAGCTGATCGGTAAGCTGACTTTGCCTTAAAGATGAATTAAAAAAAACCTTGATTAAATTAGTAAAGTATTTACTGAATAATATTTTCAATATCCCTAGAAATAAAAAAACAAACAGCAATAAATAAAAATTCATGTCACTAGATTTCGGGTCCCTTTCTGTTACAAATGGTGACACGCCTTTTCTATCGCTATTAATAAATCTGTTTTCCGATAATAATTTTTCCAGCTGATTATTAAAAAGTGTTTTTTTTGTTTTAATGCTGGTCACAGAATCCTTCTTAATTAACAAAGAATCTATCTGCAGCGGAACTGCCCTTATAATATTAGCATTGCCTATACCGCTATCATTCGCCTGGGAATAACCGGCAAATGAAAAAAGAAAAAAAGAAATGAAAATGAAAAAAGAAATTTTGTTCAAGATGATATAATATTTCTTTTGCAAAAATAACGGCCTTTATCCAAGAAAGCTAAAAGTAATTGACATATCCGAAATGAATTTTTGAAGCTTCCCGGATATTAAATTTTACATCGTTTCTTTTTCCTATGGCATAATTCAGGTTTAAAAGTCCGGCTTTAGTCTCATATAAAAAACCCAGTCCTGCTCCTAAGAATTGATTAAAATAATCTGCATATCTGTATTTATAGTTTGTAATTCCGTAATTGGAGAAGAATGACAAATAAGAATTCTGCCCGAAAATCAGTCTGTATTCTGCCGAAAAAACTCCATATTGAGTTGCATAAATACTTTCCTCATCAAATCCCCGCAAGATTTTATACCCGCCAATTTGGAAAAGATCATTTCTAAAAATATCAGGACTGAAATACAAGCCGGTATTCATTGAAGTTTTTAAAGTATTAGATTTCCCGATTGGAAAATAATGAGCGGCTGAAAATTTAATTCTGATTTGATAAGTATTTAATTTTAAAGAGTCATATAAAGTTGAATAATCAAAGCTGTTATCCTTAAGGTTGAGTATTTCATTATTCTTAATAATTTTTTTAATTCCCATGATTCCAGTAAAATCAAATTCATTTCCGCTAATAGGATTTATTCGGTAATTGGTATTATTCCATTCATAGTTTATTCCCAGATTAGAAGTGCTCATATCAGCATTATCGGGAAGTCGTTTTTGAGACTTTATTGCCGATGTATCTATTGCGCCTGGCAATAAACTGCTGCTTTGCCATTGCAAAAATAATTTTCCAATTTGATTGGGAGAAACGATATACTGTAATCCGAGTCTTGTATTAATCTGTAAGAAATTGGAATCTTTTTTAAACAACTCAAACAAAAAATCAAGTCCAAATGAGGATCGAAAAATATAGGGCTGAGTAAATCCTAAATTTAGTCTGGGTGATTTGGGTTGCAGTTGTTGCCATTTAAAAAATATACGTTCCCCTGTTCCGAATGTATTTTTTAGATCAAGATTTACATCTCCTGTTACTAATAAATTACCCGAATTACCAGAGGATGGCATCAAGCCGATTAAAAAATTAACCTGATTGCTTTTTTTAGGCTGAAGATATAAATTTAAAATAGCACCACTACCCAACATAACTAACTCTGAAGGCTGGACGGCATTTAAAAATGGCAACTCAGAAATACGTTTATCAACTTGCAGAAGTTTTAATTTGCTGTATCCACTGTTATTGGAAATGTTGAGATAATGTTGTAAAAAATTATTTTTTATTTTTACTTTCCCCATTACGCTAATACTGTCTATTGCATAATAAACTCCTTTATTTACTTTTAATTGGGCCATATAGGAAGATTGCTGAAAAGAAATAGAATCTAAATAAACAGCAGCAAATGGATAGCCATTATTTTCATAATAATTGATAATTTGTTGTTCTATATTTTGAAGTTTATAAAAAGATAGCGTTTCCATTTTTATTCCAGCATTGTTGATCCCAATAGCAGTAAGTGCTTTTTTTTCTATTGAAGAAAAATCAAGTGCTGCAATTTCAAATTTCGAACCCACAAAAAGTTTTACTACAATTGAAGAATCCGTTTTATAAATACTGTCTAAAGAAGCTGCCGGAAAGCCTTTTGACGCCATAAGAAAGGTTAATTTATCGAGATATTTTTCCGCCTCTATCATTGAGGAGAATGAATATTTCAAATGAAGGTCTTTGATAGCAAACGAGCTATCTTTGTCGGATGTCTTTAAAATCAATTGAATATTTCCCTTTGGGATGATGATCTGAGCTTTTAAGACTGGAGTCAATATGCAGCAAAGCAAAAACATTGCGGTGTTTAATATAATCTGATTAGACTTAATTTGCATACTGATTTCAAAAGCGTTTCGAAATGTAAAACTACAATCTTTGGCGGGTATTTATATTCATATTCCATTTTGCCGGCAAGCATGTAATTATTGCAATTTTCACTTCTCCACCAGTTTGCATAAAAAAGATGCTTTTCTGATTGCATTAAAAAATGAAATTGCTCAGCAAAATGATTTCATTTCATCTGCAGAAAAAATAGAAACGATTTATTTTGGAGGCGGCACCCCCAGTTTATTAAAAACGCATGAACTTGATGAGTTATTAACTGTTCTTCATGCCAGATTTTCAATAGATACCAATGCTGAAATTACTCTTGAGGCAAACCCGGATGATATTAATCAAATCATTATAAAAGAATGGATGAATGCCGGAATCAACAGATTGAGTTTGGGCATTCAAAGTTTTGATGATGAAGAATTAAAATGGATGAACAGGGCTCACCACGCGAATCAGGCCTTGCAAAGTATTGATGATATTCAGGAAGCTGGAATTCAAAATTTTTCTGTGGATCTTATTTTCGGCGGACCATTATTGAGTAACAAAATGCTTGAGAAAAACATTGGCATCATAGCTGAGAAAAACATTCCGCATATTTCCGCTTATGCATTAACGGTTGAAGAAAAAACTGCTTTGCATCAATTTATCAAAACTAAAAAATCTCCTCCAGTAAACACAGAAAAACAAGCTGAACAATTTTTATTAACCATGAAGCTGCTTGCTGAAGCCGGATATGAACATTATGAAATCAGTAATTATGCAAAACCCGGGATGAGAAGTAAACATAACAGTAGTTACTGGAAAGGAAAGGCCTATTATGGATTTGGCCCTTCCGCACATTCTTTTAATGGAATAAATAAAAGAAGGTGGAATATATCTAATAACACCTTTTATATAAGCCAATGGAGTGAAAAGGAATCTTCATTTGAAGAAGAGCTGCTTTCTGAAACACAACAATTGAATGAATATATTATGACTTCATTGAGAACCATGGAAGGTATAAACCTTGAAAAAATCAGCAAAAGTTTTGGAAAAGAAAAAGCTCAGGTAATTTTAACCGAGGCTCATAAATACTTATTAACTGGCAAAACCACCATGCATTCTGGTTGTATTAAGCTCACCAATGAAGGAAAGCTATTCGCCGATGGAATTTCAGCAGATTTATTTTTTGATTAGTTTTTTCCAATTTATATTATACTTTTGCTGCCAACAAAAAATTAACTTGAACATGAAAATTTTATTATCTGCTATATTTTTGATTGCTCCATTATTTATATTAGCTCAGGATAAACAGAAAAAAGACACCACCATCGTTGTCAATCTTGATCACAAACAATATGATAAAAATCATAAAAAACCAACCGGTGAAGAAAATACAATAAAGATTGCCCCTTTAGGGTTTACTTCCGGAACATTTCCGGTTTATTACGAAAGAATCATTAATGATTTTCTTACTGTTCAGGCGGGCATTGGTGCTACCAGCAGAAATTATATAAGAACTGCCATACAAAGTGTGGATGATATTGCACCGACTTATCCATGGTCAGACAATATATATACTGATATGGTAGAGCCTGCATTGGATATGGCCAACAGAAAACCCGTATTAGGTTATATGTTTTCCGTACAGCCTCGTTTATATTTTGAAAGCGATCCTCCAGATGGCGGCTATCTCGGAATTTCATACGATTTTTACCGGTATAATCTATCTATTCCTGGTATTATTAATAACAATGGAATATATCAATATAAAGGACCAGAAAAAAAGGAACATGAAAACATTTCGGATTTTATGGTATGTTTTGGATATCAGGATGTTTACGATAGGCTTTCTTTAGATTACTCTATGGGTCTTGGAATAAGAAATGTAAAGGGAAGTAAATATTATTATGCGGAAGATAATTCAACAACCCCTGCTACAATTATAGAAGGCTTTGCTCCTTATAAACAATCTCTTTTCAATTTCAATATTGGGATAAAAGTGGGATACCATTTTTAATTTTAAATCAGGCTTTCTTCAATTGTTTTGAAACCTGTTTTTGCTGATTCATTTTGCCATAATATTTTGAAAACCATTTCAGCAATGGGCATATCCGCATTTATTGTATTGTTGATGTGAAACATACATTTACTTGCATTGTATCCTTCTGCAACCATGCTCATTTCTAATTGGGCATTCTTAACCGAATATCCTTTGCCAATCATGGTTCCAAATGATCTGTTTCTACTGTATAGAGAATAACAGGTTACTAACAAATCGCCCATGTATACAGAAGCCGCATAATTATTATGAACCTGATTCTGTGTATTTTTTTTATGTTCGATATAACCAACTTCGGCATTGATGATGCCTGCTTTCCTTAAAAATCCTGCCATTTCATCTGCGCTGTTAGCGATCAGCACGCTTAAGAAATTATCCCCATAATCCAATCCATGGGCAATGCCTGCACCTAAAGCATAAATATTTTTCAGCACTGCAGCATATTGAACACCGTAAATATCTTTATTAACAACAGTTCTTAGATAAGATGTTTTAAAATTATCAGCAATAGCCGTGGTCGTTACTTCGTCAATTCCTGAAAAAGTTAGATAAGATAATTTTTCAGCAGCAACTTCTTCTGCGTGGCAAGGTCCTAAAACAGCAAAATAATCGGAAATGGCCACATTAAAATTTTGACTCAAATAGTCATTTAATAATAAATTTTCTTCCGGCAAGATTCCTTTTATAGCAGAAAGGATTTTTTTGCCAGCAAAAATATCTTTGCTTAAAGTAGAAAGCACTTCGACTATGTATGCCGAAGGAACTACAATAATTAAAACGTCTGATTGCTGAATGACCTCATTTACATCAGAAGTCAAATTCAGCAAATTCATATCAAATCTTGCTGATGACAAGTATTGTGGATTGTGTGATCTTTTTTTAAATTGTTCGATTGCTGTTTCGCTTCGGTTCCACCAGTTTAAATGATGTCCGTTGTCTGTTAGTATTTTTGCCAGTGCTGTTCCCCAGCTTCCGCTTCCTATGATTCCGAATTTCATATTTGTTTAAGGGGTTTAGGTAAGTCCTAATTTTTCTACTGCCATTTGTGCTGCTATATGTCCTGCGTCTTTTTTATTGAAGCCTTTCGCCTGTGCGATAATTTGTCCGTCAACGGTTGCTGCAATGGTAAATAATCTTCTGCCATTTTCAACACTTTCATTCAATGTGGCAAACTCCACTGACTTTCCATTTTTATTTGCCCAGCCGTATAATTTATTTTTTATGTTGATTTCTATAGACTCTAAATCATCTGCAAATAAATGAGGCATAATAATATATTCTTCAACCCAGCGTTGTGTTTTCTTATATCCTTTATCCAGATAAACTGCGCCAATCAATGCTTCCAGGGTGTTGCCAAAAATCTGAGAAATCTTCAGGGCATTATCCGACTTGTTATAAAAAGTGATTTTTTTTAGTCCCATTTTAAGGGCTATCTCATTAAGTTTTTGACGGTTCACCATTTTGCTTCTCATTTCAGTGAGAAAACCTTCTCCTTTATAAGGATATTTTCTAAACAAATAATGAGCAATAATTGAACTCAGAACAGCATCACCTAAAAATTCCAGTCTTTCATTATTTTCATCTGCACCTTCACGAACTGAGCGATGGCTTAATGCTGTTCTGTATAATGCTGTATCTCCCGGAGTAAATCCAAGTACATTAACAAGCTGCTCTTTGAAATTTTTCAGCGCTGGATTTCCTGAAAAAAGGTTGATAATAAATTGCAAAATATATTTGAACTATGTTTAACCGAAATTAAAGTATTATAAAGTAAAAACATTACAGACAAGATCGGAACGAACTAAGCTTTATACTTCTTTACAATTATAGAGGCATTATGACCTCCAAATCCGAAAGTATTGCTGAGTGCTGCGTTTACTACTTTATGTTGTGCCTGATTAAAAGTGAAGTTAAGACGAGGGTCGAGTTCAGGATCGTCGGTAAAATGATTTATCGTAGGGGGAATAATATCTTTAGTAACCGCCATTATGCAGGCAAGAGCTTCTAAAGCGCCGGCTGCGCCCAAACAATGGCCGGTCATACTTTTTGTAGAACTAATATTTAAATTATAGGCATGATCTCCAAAAACATTTAAGATTGCTTTTGATTCTGCGATGTCGCCCAAAGGAGTTGAGGTTCCATGAACATTGATGTAGTTGATATCTTCAATACTCATTCCTGCATCTTTTAATGCTACATGCATTACATTTTTGGCACCTAAACCTTCGGGATGAGGAGCTGTTATATGATGGGCATCGGCTGTTGCGCCTCCACCTGCAATTTCGCAATAAATTTTTGCACCTCTGGCTAAAGCGTGTTCGAGACTTTCAAGAATTAATGCGCCTGATCCTTCTCCCATTACAAAACCATCACGGTCTTTATCAAAAGGGCGACTGGCTGTTTTGGGATCATCATTTCTTTCGCTCAACGCTTTCATGGCATTGAATCCTCCTAAACCTGCTGCGCTGATTACGGCCTCACTTCCTCCTGTTACTATAATATCAGCTTTACCCAAACGAATATTGTCAAAAGCATCAATAATAGCATTAGTAGAAGAGGCACAAGCACTAACTACTGCGTAATTAGGACCTCGAAAACCATGACGCATGGAAATTTGTCCAGCGGCAATATCAAGAATCATTTTTGGAATAAAGAAAGGATTGAAACGAGGTGTTCCATCTCCAGATGCAAAATTAATGACCTCCTCCTGAAAAGTAATCAGCCCTCCAATGCCGCTGGCAAAGATGACCCCTACTCTGTCTGGATCTACATTTTCTTTGTTGATACCGGCATCTTTTACCGCTTCGTCGCTTGCAATTAAGGCAAACTGACAATAACGGTCCATTTTTCTGGCTTCTTTTCGATCGAGATAATGAGTTGCATCGAAATCTTTAACCTCACAAGCAAATCGGGTTTTAAACTTTGTAACATCGAATTGCTGAATATAATCGCATCCGCTTACCCCATTAGAAAGGCTCTGCCAATATTCATCAACAGTTTTTCCTAAAGGAGTTAGAGCTCCCAATCCAGTAACGACTACTCGTTTTAAATCCATACGATTTGCCTGTGAAAATTAAAAGATGATTACTTGGCGTTTTCTTCCAAGTAAGTTACCGCTTGACCAACAGTGGTGATGGTTTCAGCTTGTTCATCAGGAATAGAAATATTAAATTCTTTTTCAAATTCCATAATTAATTCGACGGTGTCCAAGCTATCGGCACCTAAATCATTAGTGAATGACGCTTCAGGGGTTACTTCAGCTTCATCAACACCTAATTTGTCAACAATAATTTTTCTTACTCTTGTTGCAATGTCTGACATGGTAGTAGAATTTAGTTAATACGGATGCAAAAATATACTTTTTGAACTAATAACAAAGAAATACTAAGATGAAGCGCATTTTATTTTTTTGGACCGGTAATTTTCCAGCCTTAAAAACAGCTCCATTTTGAAAATTCCGTATATTTAACCAAGGTACTTAGGTCATTTAATAAAAATTGAACGTTATGGGCTTAAAGCAGATAGATCACGGCACTGCTGAATATAAAAAAATGATTCAGCTCCGAAATCAGATATTAAGGCAGCCGCTTGGCTTGAATTTTTCAGATCAGGAGCTAGAGAGCGAAAAAAACGAAATACTCATTGCGGCATTTGATGAAGAAAATATTGTAGGATGTTGTGTGTTGAGTTTTCAGGACCAGGAAACTTTGCGATTAAGACAAATGGCTGTTCATGATAGCGTTCAGGGTAAAGGGATTGGTGCTTCAATTATGTCTTTTGCCGAAAATTTAGCCCGGGATAAGGGATACCGATATATGATTATGCACGCAAGAGATACCGCTATTGGGTTTTATGAGAAATTCGGATATAAATCTAAAGGAAGTGAATTTATAGAAGTGAATATCCCTCATCAGGTAATGGAAAAAGAATTAGTGTGATGAAGGGTTTATAGGACGCTGAATTATTTACGTATTTTTTCTTTAAATATTTTTCTTGCTTTCTCTTCCTGATCAAAAGCTTCTTTGGGAATCAGAAAAAAAGATCTGCTATTAAAGTACAAATGAAAAAAATGAGGACTTTCCATCCATGAACTGAATTCTTTCCAATTAAAACTTCTCGAAGCGCGCTCATGTTCGAGCATAAAATCTTCTTCATTTAAACTTACTTTGAATCTGTCTTTAAAAGAAGACGACTTCCTGTAAATAATTCTTGGTAATAAAAACCAAAATAAAATCATCATTATAAACCACAGCATAGAGCTTAAAAGAAAGGCAACAGGTGATATTTTTTTGTAAAAGAAAAGTACAGCTGAAAGAATTGCAAAAACATTCACCAGTATCATCATTACTTTTATTTCCTTTCTGCTGATGAAATGATAACGTAACGCCTGAATGGTTTTCATTTTGTTATATTCGAAGAAGTTTGATGTCATAATTTTTTTATTATCGAAAAATAAAGGTTTCGATTGTTTTGAAATATTAATTCCTGATCTCTTTTTCACTTATGCTCCATGCTCCTAATTTTTCGCCTTTTGTTCCAATGAAATCAACACTCATCAATCTTTCTCCTTTTTTTCCTGTAAAAGAAATCTTAGCAAAATTCTGAGCTTCTATTAATGTGTTATTTACTCTGTTAGGATTATTTTCTTCTGCGCCAGAAACTTTACTAACGCCAGAGGTATAAGGTGAAACGGTGATATCATATAAAGGATACAATGATGTTCTGTTCATTTTAATAATTTCACTGTGATGTCTGTCGCCAGTTAGAAATACGATTCCTTTTATTTTCTGTTCGTTGATGAAAGATAATAATTGGTTGTATTCGTAAGGATATTCCTGCATGCATTCATATTTATTCAGTGGATTTAACACCTGACTACCTGTGACAATAATTTTGAATGGAGCGTTGCTGAACAACAATGAATTTTTCAACCAATCTAATTGCTGAGTGCCGTAAAAGCTTTTGTCTTTGTTGAACATTCCATCAATCGAATCAGGCAAATTAGGTTCCGAGCGAAAATATCGGTCGTCTAATAAAAAGTAGTCCACATCTGCATAGCTAATTTTTGTATAAATCGATTTTTCATCTTCGCCATAGCTGGGATTTAACCAATAGTTTTTAAATATTGCTCTGCTTTCTTCCTTAAGACTAAAACTTTTACCAGCATCATTAGGACCATAGTCGTGATCATCCCAAATAGCATATTGAGGCATGCTTGCCATGAAAGCCTGCAAAATATTTTGTGCTCTGTCATGTGAAGCTCTGTAATTCAACCCCCATGCTGAAGAATAATCAACTTCGCGGGTGTACCAATTGTCGCCAAGCCAAATATGAAAATCAGCTGGTGTATTGGCCATGGTTTCAAAAATAGAAGAATCTCCGCCATAAGGCTTACCCGGTCTGTCATATTTTTCTTCGTTAAAATAAGCGCAACTGCCGGTAAGAAAACTAAAATCGGGAACCGGTTTCCTATATTGCCAAAGATCTTTTGTTTTAAATTTTGTGTTGAAAGGAAGCTTTATTTGTTTTCCATCCAATAAAATATCATAAGAATAACTGGTGCCAAATTCAAGTCCGTTTAAATCAATTTTCAAAGGGTTGAATGATTTTCCTAATTCTCCTTTATAATTAATTACCACAGATTTTTGAGGTTCAGTCTGAGAAAAGTATTTTACAGCAACATTTTTTACAGATGAAGACACCTCAACCCATATTTGTGCAGTTCTCATTTCCACATTACCTGCCCATGGGCCGCTGATCAGATTATTATTTTTTTGTGCAATAACCGAAAGAAAGAAAAAAGTGAAAAGTGAAAAACAAAAGAATACTTTACTCATTGTTACTAAATTTTATGATGCAAGATATTGTATGATTGAACTAATTGGGAAAAGAGTTTTACTTTTTTAATTTTTCGTTTTCAATATGCCTTGTTGCATCACGAGTGGTTTTTTTTTCAAAATTTTTTTGCAGGGCTTCTGTGAGATTTACGCCCGTTTGATTAGCCAGGCAAATCAGCACCCAAAGCACATCAGCCATTTCATCAGAAAGTTCTTTTCCTGTATCGCTTTCTTTATACGACTGTTCTCCATATTTTCTTACCATAATTCTGCTCAGCTCTCCCACTTCTTCCATTAAAATACCCAGGTTGGTTAGTTCGTTAAAGTACCTCACTCCAATTGTCTTTATCCAATCGTCAACTTTTTGTTGCGCTTCGCTGATGGTTATTTGTTTCATGATTTTTGGGGTTAGAAAGTTTTGATTAAATTATTCTTTATTCTTGGTATCAATACAAATAGTTACAGGTCCGTCATTTATTAAATGAACTTTCATATCGGCTCCGAATGTTCCTGTTTTTATTTTTTTTTCTACATCTTTTTCCAGTTGCAAGATAAGCATTTGATACAGTGGTATCGCTATTTCGGGCTTACTTGCCTTTATATAACTAGGACGGTTACCCTTTTTTGTTAACGCATGTAAAGTAAACTGACTAACAAGTAGCAAATCTCCATTATTTTCTTTAACAGAAATATTAGGCACATTGTTTTCGTCATCGAATATTCTCAAGTTCACAATTTTTTTACTCAGCCATTCCACATCTTCATTGTTATCCCCATCTTCTATTCCAACAAAAACTAGTAATCCGTTTTCAATTGACGAGTATAATTGATTGTTTATAGTAACTCCTGCTGATTTCACCCGCTGTATTACTGTTCTCATTGCTTTTTGAGATTTTGGTTTATAAAATCAAGCTAAATTAAGAAGGAATCCAGCCAAATCGGGCTTTTGTTATTTATTACAAAAAAAGAATTCCAAAAAAAAATTTATTCTTTCCACAAAAAGTGCAAAACTCATCAAATTCAATGCCATTGTGCGCTAATTAATTATACACTTATTTTGTCCACATCGTGTTGATATTTAGAGTCGTCAAAGATGACATACATCAGATATTTTCGTTGACCTCTGAATCGGGATTAACATAACTTACTAACTAACAAACCAGAATTCTATGCCATCAAAAAAACAATCAAATAAAGCGCTCAGCTTTAAACGTCAATTTACAAAGGACGACATAAGCCCCTATGATTTATTCGAATATGATTATCGTACATCAGTAATTAAAAACCCGAGCGGTGAAGTTGTTTTTCAAATGGATAATGTAGAGGTTCCAAAACAGTGGAGTCAGATTGCAACAGATATCCTTGCTCAAAAATATTTCAGAAAAGCAGGAGTACCTCAACCCGATGGAAGTACAAGTAGAGAAACTACAATAAAACAAGTAGCACACCGTATGGCTCATTGCTGGAGAGTGTGGGGCGAGAGGTATAATTATTTTGCTACAAAAAATGATGCTCAAATTTTTTATGATGAATTAGTTTATGGTATTCTAAATCAGGGATGTGTTCCAAACAGTCCTCAATGGTTCAATACTGGTTTACATGAAGTATATGGAATTACCGGAAAACCTCAGGGTCACTTTTATGTAGATTCTAAAGATGGCGAATTAAAAAAATCTACTTCTGCATACGAACGTCCGCAACCACATGCTTGTTTTATTTTGAGCGTGGATGACGATCTAGTTAACGAAGGTGGCATCATGGATCTTTGGGTTAGAGAAGCCAGGATCTTCAAATACGGAAGCGGAGTAGGTACAAATTACAGCAGCATCCGCGGAGAAGGAGAAAAACTAAGCGGCGGAGGTACTTCCAGTGGCTTGATGAGTTTCTTAAAAATTGGTGACCGTGCTGCTGGTGCTATTAAAAGTGGTGGTACCACAAGACGTGCTGCTAAAATGGTTTGTCTTGATCTGGACCATCCTGAAATTCTTGAGTTTGTTTCCTGGAAATTAAAAGAAGAAGATAAAGTTGCTGCTCTTATCGCTGCGGGCTATCCAAGCGATTACGAAGGAGAAGCTTACAAAACGGTTAGCGGTCAAAACAGTAATAACTCTGTTCGAATTCCTAACTCATTCTTTAAAGTTCTGGATGAAAATGGAGATTGGGCACTTAAAGCCAGAAGTAATGGCAAAACAATGAGAACTGTTAAAGCACAGGAATTGTGGGATCAAATAAATTATGCAGCATGGCGTTGTGCTGATCCAGGAACTCAATATGATACCACTATAAATGAATGGCATACTTGTCCTGAAGGAGGTCCTATTCGTGCGTCTAACCCTTGCAGTGAATATATGTTCCTTGATAACACCGCCTGTAATCTGGCCAGTGTAAATCTTCGTCGTTTTTTCAATGAGGATAATAATATTTTTGATGTGGCTGGCTTTGAATACACATGTCGTCTTTGGACTGTGGTTTTGGAAATCTCTGTTCTGATGGCTCAGTTTCCTTCAAAAGAAGTAGCTCAATTAAGTTACGATTACAGAACATTAGGCTTAGGCTTTGCAAATCTTGGAAGTATGCTGATGGTAAGTGGCATTCCTTACGACAGCGAACAAGCAAGAGGAATTGCAGGAGCGATTACCGCAATTATGACGGGTGTTGCTTACACTACTTCTGCAGAAATGGCTGGATTCCTTGGTGCCTTTGACAGATACCAAGAAAACAAACCTCACATGCTCAAAGTAATGCACAATCATCGTGCTGCTGCTTACGATGCTATGGATGCATATGAAGGCCTTGAAATTAAACCACATGGCATAAATGCTAAATATTGTCCTGATTATCTTTTAAAAGCGGCAACCAGAGCCTGGGATAGCGCTGTACAATTGGGAGAGAAAAATGGTTATCGTAATGCACAAACAACTGTAATTGCTCCAACAGGAACAATTGGCTTGGTAATGGATTGTGATACCACAGGCGTTGAACCTGATTTCGCATTAGTGAAATTCAAGAAATTAAGCGGTGGTGGTTATTTCAAAATCATCAATCAAAGTGTGCCTCAGGCTTTACGCAATTTAAAATACACAGAAGATCAAATTGAAAAAATAGTAAATTTTGCAAAAGGTCATGCTACTTTAAAAGGAGCCCCTTACATTAACGAAGAGTCGCTAATAGCAAAAGGTTTCTTAGCTGCTGAAATTGAAAAATTAAATGCCGCTATGGCCAGCGCATTCGAAATCGGATTTGTTTTCAATGTGTATACTTTAGGTGAAGCTTGTTTACAACGTCTTGGATTTACAGAAAATCAATACACTGATTTCGGATGGAGTTTATTGGAAGCACTTGGATTTACTGACGAGCAAGTAGAGGCCGCCAATACCTACATTTGCGGAGCAATGACAGTAGAGGGTGCGCCTTTTTTAAAGGATGAGCATCTTCCGGTTTTTGATTGTGCCAACAAATGCGGACCAACTGGTCAACGTTTTATTCATGCACACGGTCATATTCGCATGATGGCTGCCGCTCAACCTTTCCTAAGTGGTGCTATCAGTAAAACAATTAATCTTCCAAATGAAGCTACTATAGAAGAAATTGCTGATTCTTATCGCTTAAGCTGGGAACTTGGATTAAAAGCATGTGCACTTTATCGTGATGGTTCTAAATTAAGTCAGCCATTAAGTAACAAATCAGATAAGAAGAAAAAAACTGAAGACGAAGCTGATGAGGTTAAAGATTCTGTTGCTGAAAGCACCTTCGTTGATATGAGCAAACTCACCATCGATGAATTACTGGAAGAAATGAACAAGCGTGTACAAAGCAGCGCCGATACTTCTTTAAAACGTCAGCTGGCTATGATTGTTGAGCGCAGAGCGCTTCCCGCAAAACGCAGAGGCTTTACTCAAAAAGCTAAAATCAATGGACAGGCTTTATTCTTACGTACTGGAGAATACAATGATGGCACTTTAGGTGAAATCTTTATCGATATGGCGAAAGAAGGTGCTACCATGCGTAGTATGCTGAACTGCTTTGCTATTGCAATTTCTATCGGTTTACAATATGGAGTTCCTTTGGAAGAATATGTGGAGAAATTTGTTTTCACCCGCTTCGAACCAGCAGGTCGTGTAGAACATCCGAATATTAAAACAACCACGTCTATCATCGACTTCATGTTCCGTTCACTGGCATATGAATATTTAGGCAGAAATGATTTAGTTCATGTTTTGGACAAACCAGAAGTTGAGAATTTGGGCAATGAAGTTTGGGATGATCAAACCCCAACAATCGGCGACAGAACTCCAGAATTAAGTGAAGTAAGAGTAGTTGGGAATTCAGATACCGATGCTTATAAATCACACAGAGGACTTAGTCCCGTAAAATCGGCTACTTCTATTGATGCTATTAATGCCGCTAACAAATCCATGCAAGGCGATGCGCCTGCTTGTAATACTTGCGGACATATCACAGTAAGAAGCGGTACTTGTTACAAATGTTTGAATTGCGGAAACAGCTTAGGTTGTAGCTAAAAATAGTGTTGATTAATTGCAAAAAAACACCAAGCCATCGGAGAAATCTGGTGGCTTTTTTTGTGGCCTAGCCTCCCCTAACCCCTCCGAAGGAGGGGAATGATTGGTGCGAATATTTGCCGTGAGGAATGAGAAATGGGTGTGAGGTTTTGTGGAGATGGGGTTATTTTTTTAGCAAATTAATAAATTCGACCACCGTTTTAACGGTGGGCTATAATAAAATAACAGACCAATAATCGAGATTGAAGAATTTTAAAATAAAGGATTTCTAAAATTGTCGGAATGGTAACAGGGATTGTTTTTTAGCCCACCGTTTTAACGGTGGGTGAGAATTGAAGAACATTATAAGGCATCATCCGGTAAAAAATCCTTTGGAGAGCATTCAAATATTTTGGCTAATTCGTTGATATGATTCAAATTAAATTTTGCCCGATATTTTGGATTTTCGATATCTCCAATAAAACCAATAGACACATCAAGTTGATAAGCCAACTCTTTTTGCGACCAACCCTTTTCTATACGTTTGGCTCTCACCACATTTACCACATGTTGTTCAATTGAAGAAAGTAATGGCTCGTCCATGAAAAAATATTTCCACAAAGAATCATCAGCGTGAAAATAAATACACACTTACATGCATGTGTATTATAGATTTTCATATATATTTTAAAAAAATAAACTGATGAAAAAATTACTTATTCTTATTAGCGGTGTCTTAATTTTAATGGGATGCTCTACCAATAATAATGGAACAGTTACTGTTATTCCATTGGCGCCAACCAATTTATCAGGTTCAGTAATCTCTACCAACCAAATAAATTTATCCTGGACCGACAACGCCACGAATGAAGATGGTTATAAAGTAGAAAGAAAGACAGGAAATGGAAACTATGCTGTTATTGGTAGCATGGGTGCTAATCTTAGTACTTACAGCGATTTAGGATTAACAACGAATACAGCTTACACCTATAGAGTATATGCCTATAACAGTGCAGGAAATTCTTTACAATATTCGAATGAGTTAACATTGACGACGCAAGATTCCATTCCCTCTTGGTTAACAAATGGGTTGGTGGGTTACTGGCCTTTTAATGGTAATGCAAATGATGAGAGTGGAAATGGGAATGATGGAGTGGTGAATGGCGCGACGTTGACGAGTGATAGGTTTGGGAATAGTGGTAAGGCTTATGGATTCACAGGAACATATACCAATACAGAAACCATAACTGGAGATTGTACAAATTTTCCAAGTGGAAATAGTTCCCGCTCAATTTCAATTTGGTACTTTGCGAACAATGTTTCAACTGCAGCACAACAGGTTTTAGGATATGGCGGAGGAAATTGTGGGGAATCATTCATTATGAATTTTAATAATTATGATGTTCCGTCGGGTTCTTATGAAATACAAGGGCACTGTATCGCTTTTAGAAATTACGCAAGTACTCCAACACCATATAATAATACTTGGCACAATTTAATTTTGACTTATGATGGTTCAATTTTTCGATTTTATAATAATGGAATTTTAGTAAATACAAGCGCACCGACATCGATAAATATAGTTACAAGCTCAAAAATATTTTGCTTTGGAAAAGAAGTTTTTACAAATGGACTAAGTCCTTATACTGACCCATCTTGGCCTGGTTTTAATGGTTCTCTTGACGACGTCCGTATTTACAACCGTGCATTAACCCAATCAGAAGTAACATATTTAGCAACACATTAAAAGATGTTGGAAATGGTATTGAAAATGGTCGCTGAATAGTCGGCCATTTTTTTGAATTATACTTTTTTAGCCCACCGTTTCAACGGTGGGCGGCACATGCAATGTTTTTTTATTTACATCTTTTTAGCCCACCGTTTCAACGGTGGACGATGAATCAAATTCATTGGAAACATCGCCATATAATTAAACCGTGGAAGAGTTAACAAAAAATCATTTTCCCATTCCATTCAAAAAATCAAAGCCCTCATCTTCCAAACTCTTAATTTTCATTTTCTGCTCTTTTATATATCTATAGACAATATCTAACCTTGATTTACTAACAGAAAATGCCGCATATCCTTTTTGCCAAGCAAACTTTTCTGTTGCTGCATTATGCGAATTGATGAAGTGTGATGACAGTCCCTTTATGTGTTTCATTACTTCAGAAAGTGGTCTTTGCGGCCCTAACATAAAAAGACAATGCACATGATCCGAAAGTCCATTAACAATCTTTAATGTGCAATTCATCGATTTAAATTCTGCATAAAGACAGGAATACAATTGTTCTTCAATGGCAGCTGTAATTATAGGGTTGCGGTCTTTGGTTGCAAAAACGGCATGAACCCAAACGTTATAATATGAATGTGACATAATGGTAAAATTAATTTTGCTCAATAAAATAACCTTGGTTTTTACAACTTGTCTTTGATGTTTTTTATCTGATTAACGTTGATGTTTTACACAATTCACCCACCGTTGAAACGGTGGGCTATAATACAATAACAGGTAAATTTCACAGATTATCAATTCGAATTTTAAATACCAGCCAATTTATTTTTGTTAGCAAACCGTTTCAACGGTGGGCGATTGTATTAAATTGAAATTATTATGGGAATACATTTTGGGGAATTCCTACACCCACCGTTGAAACGGTGGGCTTTAATATAATAAGAAACAAAATATTATAGAAAATCTATCCGAATTTTAATACCATTTAAAATAATCGCCGATTTATTATTCGTTAGCCCACCGTTTCAACGGTGGGCGATTGTATTCAATTGATATTATTATTCTCGTTTTGGGGAACACTTGAACCCAACGTTGAAACGGTGGGCTATAATACAATAAGAAACAAAATATTATAGAAAATCTATTCGAATTTTAATACCATTTTGATAAACGACCAATTTATTTTTTTGTTAGTCCATCGTTTTAACGGTGGGTGATTGGATTAAATTGGTATTACCTAAATCATTTTTTTGTATACGTCCGCCTACCGGATTTGTAATTATGTTTCATCATTTCAAAGCCTCCCATTTTACACACCCAATTTTTCCATTTTCCTCCCCTAATTTTCTATCTTTGCGCCCATGGCAAACGAAATAAACAACTTCCAGGAAATCATCTCTCATTGTAAAGAATACGGTTATATTTTTCAATCATCTGAATTATATGATGGCCTCAGCGCTGTGTATGATTATGGACAAATGGGTGCTCAGTTAAAAAAGAACCTCCGCGACGAATGGTGGAAAAGCATGACGCAAATGCACGACAATATCGTGGGAATCGACGCTGCCATCTTCATGCACCCCACCGTTTGGAAAGCAAGCGGACATGTTGATAATTTCAGTGATCCCATGATTGATAACAAAGACAGTAACAAAAGATATCGTGTCGATCATTTGATTGAAGCTCATGTTGAAACTTTGGATAAAGAGGCCGGAGAAGCATTGATTGCTGAAATGGATAAATTACTCGCAGCAGATGATTTAGCCGGTTTGAAAGTTTTAATCGAAACCAATAAAATAAAATGTACTACCAGCAAAACTTGTAACTGGACAGACGTTCGTCAGTTCAACCTCATGTTCAGCACGCAAATAGGAAGCGTAGCCGAAGAAGCAGATACCATTTATTTAAGACCTGAAACCGCACAAGGAATTTTTGTCAACTTTCTTAATGTTCAAAAAACAGGAAGAATGAAAATTCCGTTTGGGATTGCACAAACAGGAAAAGCATTCAGAAATGAAATTGTTGCCCGTCAGTTCATTTTTAGAATGAGAGAATTTGAGCAAATGGAAATGCAATTCTTCGTGCGTCCTGGCACACAAATGGAATGGTACAACTATTGGAAAGACGCCAGAAAAAAATGGCACGAAAGTATTGGTATACCAGCAGATAAATTAAGATTTCACGATCATGTAAAATTGGCGCATTACGCTGATGCGGCATTGGATATTGAATTTGAATTTCCATTTGGATGGAAAGAATTAGAAGGTATTCACAGTCGTACAGATTTTGATTTAAGTCAGCATGCTAAATTCAGTAAAAAGAAAATTCAATATTTTGATAATGATTTGAATGCAGAAGGAAAAGCTTATGGCAACTACACTCCATTTGTAGTAGAAACTTCCGTTGGATTAGATCGTTTGTTTTTAACCGTTATATCATTAGCTTACAAAGAAGAGAAGTGGACCAAAGAAGATGGTACGGAAGACAGTCGTGTAGTTTTAAATATACCGGCAAAAATCGCTCCTACAAAATTGGCCATTCTTCCATTGTTAAAAAAAGATGGTCTGCCTGAAATTGCAACGGCATTATTGAACGAATGCAAACCTCATTTCCATTGTTTCTACGAAGAAAAAGATGCGATTGGAAAACGCTACAGAAGAATGGATGCGATTGGCACACCTTTCTGTGTTACTATTGATCATCAAACTAAAGAAGATAATACAGTTACTATCAGATATAGAGATACGATGACCCAGGAAAGAATTCCAATTAGTGAAGTGAGGAATGTGGTGGCGAAGGCTTGTGAGTAAATGCTGGATAACACTTACTTTCTCAGCATTGTCTCCTGAAAGGGACGTTGCGTAAATTGTAATATAATGGATGCTAGATAATGGCTTTTGGAAGGATAGCAATTAAATAAAATCATCCTGAAAAAAAAGTTAACTTAGTGCAACTTTGAGCCTTCGTGGCAAATAGTTAAACCTTGTCAACAATGAAAAAGTCTATACTCATTTTTATTTTGTCTGTCGCCATTCATTTTAACCTTAATGCGCAAAAAGTATTCTCTGTAGATTACGCTTCGCAGGCAGATGTGAAAGTTTTTGTGGTGAAATATGAAAGTCAGGCTGATTTAAAAGTTTACAAAGTAAAATATGAAAGTCAGGCAGGTAAGAATGATGGCAAATGGTTTTTCACTGACCATTCATCTCAGGCGGATAAAAAAGTATTTTTTGTAGAATACGAAAGCCAGGCAGATATCAATATTTATTTTGTTGATTATGAAAGTCAGGCAGGATGGAATAAATCTTCTAAGAAAGCAATCATGTATTAATAACATTCTCCATTAATTTTTATAATATGAATATCAAGTATAACAGGAATAGAAAATCTTTAGTGTTGATAACGATTTTTTATATTCTTTCATTTACCCAAATAAGCTTTGCACAATCAAATACTGATTTTACAGTTGCTACACCAACCATCAGATACAAGCTTATCGGCACTTATGACTTAGCCAGATTAAATACTATTCTGACTAAAGAAATTCCGGAGATCACAGGTGACAAACAAGCAATTTACACATCTCCGAAAAATGCAGTAAAATTGTACAGAGTTGAATATAGTTCTGTAATTCCCGAACAAAATAATCGTCCTACAATTGCTTCAGGATTAATTGCCATTCCTGTCACTGGTGCTAAAATGATGCCGATGGTTTCTTATCAGCATGGAACGGTTTTCGTAAAGCAACAAGTTCCATCTTTTCCTGAAGAATCTTTTGAAACAAGATTAATGATTGCTCAATTTGCCGCACAAGGTTATGTTGTAATTGGTGCTGATTATTTTGGCATGGGAACTTCAACCGAGAAAGACAGTTATATTGTTTTAAAAAGTCAGTCACAAGCTTCTTATGATATGTATGAAGCGTCAAAAGTTATTCTTGCAAAGGAAGGAATCACACCTACTGATTTTTTTATTACAGGTTGGTCGCAAGGTGGTGTAATTACCATGTCATTACTTGAAAAAATGGAAGCTTCTGATGTAAAATTAAAAGCGGTAGGGACGGCTTGCGCACAATGTGATGGTTATATCATGACCAATGGATTTTTGAATTTCCCCAGAAAGATTGATGCCCCATGGGTGACTACCATGTTTATTCTTACTGTTTTTTCATTTGAAGAATATTATCAGATTCCAGGATTGGCCCAAGGATTTTTCACTCCAGAACAATATGATATCGCCAGAAAAATTTACCTTAAAGATACCACTGTAAAAATTGAAAATTTTCCTACAGATTTACACAAACTAATTCGTTCTGAATATTTCGATCCTCAATATTATAAAGAGTCGGCATATGGCAAACTCGTTAGTGAAATGCATCCTTATCGCTGGGTCATCAAAACACCTGTACACATGTATTATGGAGATATTGACGAATGCTTAACAATAGGCTTAGCACGACTTCCATACGAATACCAAAAGGCAATGGGCAACACTAAAGTTGAGGCTTTTTCTGCGGGTGGAGATGCCAACCATCGCATTACGTATGCAAGAGCTGTTCCACAATGGAAAAAATGGTTTGATGAATTGATTTCAAAAAAATAAATTGCAATTCAAAATAAGGAACCATTGAAAAACAAAATAAAATTTATCAGAGTTGCGGAGTGCCTTTAACCTAAATTTTGCAGTTACTGTTTTCAAAATAAAGATTCTTTATTCTAATGAGATATTGCCTCTTTTCAGAATTTCTGTAAAATAAAAATGATTGAAAGTGGAAATTCGAAATTCCTTTCCTGGATGTTTACCAGAGGGATAAGCAGGTTAAAAAGATGGAAACAATAATTTTTTATCCATATATTTCCACATGAATATCTTTTTTGTCGTAGCCTAATTCAATAATTCTTTTTCTGGCTTCATCAATCATATCTTTCCATCCACATAAGAAAAAATTTGCCGGAGATTTGGCAGTACAAAGCTCTTCATAAATGGAGTGTACATATCCTTTACGTCCATCCCACTCTTCTCTAGACAACGTAGGAATAAAATGAAAGTTATTCATCTCCTTTTCTAGTGACAGCATTTCTTCATAGTACATTAAATTTTCTCTTCTTCTGCAACCATATAAAAGATAAATATTCTTATACTCAATTTCTTTACGGCGAATATCCTGAACCATGCTTCTGAAAGGAGCTATTCCGGTACCGGTACAAACCAGATAAAGATCTTTTTCAATTGGCTGGTGGAGGGTAAAAACGCCTTGTGCTCCTCTGAAAATAAGTTCACTTCCAATTGAAATTTCATTAAACAGATATGGAGTTCCCAGGCCAAAACTATTGAGTACAATTAATAATTCGAAAATATTACTTCCATCAGGCCATGAAGAAATCGAATAACTACGCCATCTTTTGTTTAATTTCTCGTGAATTGGTAAATCGAGCGTTACAAACTGACCTGGCTTAAAGTCAAACGACTCTAATTCGGGCACTTGTATCCAGAATCTCCTGGTATCGAGGGTTTCATTTTCAATTTTGATGACAATTCCTTTCCTCCAGGGTAGTAAAGCCATGACATTTATTTTGAGTAAGTTACTAAATGTAGAAATAATATACGATTTTCTCTTTGACAGTTATCTTTGTGACCCTTTTAATTTCGGGTGAATGAATCTGGATGTGTTGATGAATGTGTACAAGAATGATGCACGCTGTTTTCAGATAGCGAACAGGGTTACTATGTCTGCACATCAGCACTTGCTTCTGCAAGGGTTACAAGGAAGCGCTTTTGAATTTTTATTTGCTGCTGTTTTTTCACAGGATATTTTGTCTCAAAGCAATCATTTAATTGTTGTTCGCGATGCAGAGGAGGCGGCTTATCTGCAAAATACCCTGGAAAATATTACAGACGCGCTTGATCTTTTTTATTTTCCATCTTCATTCAAAAACAAAAAGAATTATCAGTTGTTAAACAGCAGCCATGTAATGCTTCGAACAGAAGCGCTTACCAAAATTGCTGCCGGAGGAAATAAAAAAGTTATTGTAACCTATCCTGAAGCCCTTTATGAAAAAGTAGTTTTATCAAAAACATTAACGGATAACATCATCAGCATTAAACAAGCAGACGAACTGGATGTTAATCTAATGTTGCAGAAATTTGTTTCATACGGATTTGTAAGAACAGATTTTGTTTTCGAACCCGGACAGTTTGCTATACGAGGAGGCATCATAGATATTTATTCTTTCGGAAATGAAAAACCTTACCGTTTAGAGTTATTTGGAAATGAAGTGGATAGCATTAGAATTTTTGATCCTGAAACACAATTAAGTGAAAGGAAACTGTTGCAGGTAAATATTATTCCAAATGTTGAAACTCAATTTGAATCGGGAGAAAAAGTATCATTAATCAAATTTCTGCCTGAAAACACTGTAATATGGATGCGAGACTGGAATTATATAAAAGACAAAATTGAACAGGAAGAAGAGAGTCTGATTATTTTTCTTGACCAGTTAAAATTAAATGCCAATAAAGGAGAAAGTAATGAAGAACAAAATGAAATAAATTATAAATCCAATATTACCCTTGATGATTTTGCAGGAGCTCAAATATTAGAGGAACAAATTAGCTATAATCATTTAATTGAAACAGGAAACAAAATTGCTTTTAAAAATCAAAAGAGTCCTGTTGAAACCATTGTATTCTCTACCAAACCACAGCCTGCATTCAATAGACAATTTGATTTGCTGATTAAGAATTTACAGGACTATGAAAAAGAAAAATACAATATTTTTATTTTTTCTGAAAATCCAAAACAGCTCGAAAGGCTGCATATTATATTCACCGACTTAAAAGCAGAAATTCAGGTAACACCAATTCCGGTTTCTATTCATGAAGGTTTTATTGATGATGATAATAAAACCATTTGTTATACCGACCATCAGGTATTTCAGCGTTATCATAAGTATAAAGTAAAACAAGCTTTCAGTAAAAACAAAGCACTTACTTTAAAAACGTTAAGAGAGCTTCAACCCGGAGATTATGTTTCTCATATTGATCATGGCGTTGGAGTATATAGTGGTTTGCAAAAAATAGAAGCCAATGGGCGTATACAGGAGGCTGTTAGAATTCAATATAAAGACGGCGATTTATTATATGTAAACATTTCTTCTCTTCATAAAATAAGTAAATACAGTGGCAAAGAAGGCTCTATACCGAAGATGAACAAATTGGGCAGTGATGTATGGAGTAAACTTAAAGAGAAAACAAAAAATCAGGTTAAAGACATTGCCACAGATCTTATTAAACTTTATGCTCAAAGAAAAAGTCAACTGGGATTTGCTCATGCTCCAGATAATTACATGCAAACTGAATTGGAAGCAAGCTTCATTTATGAAGATACTCCAGATCAGGCAAAAGCATCTGAAGATGTAAAACGAGACATGGAAAAAGACTCCCCAATGGATCGGCTGGTTTGTGGGGATGTAGGATTTGGTAAAACAGAAGTAGCAATCAGAGCTGCATTTAAATCCTGTTGTGATGGAAAACAAGCTGCCATTCTGGTGCCTACAACAATTCTGGCTTATCAGCATTACAAAACTTTTAAAGACCGATTGAAAGACTTTCCAGTTACAGTGGATTTTATTAACCGGTTTAAAACAGCAAAAGAAAAAAAGGAAACACTTAAAAAATTAGAAGACGGTAAAATTGACATCATCATTGGAACTCATGCTCTCTTAAGCAAAGATGTAAAGTTTAAGGATCTCGGCGTAATGATTATAGATGAAGAACAAAAATTTGGCGTGAGTGCCAAAGAAAAATTGAAACAGATTCGAACTACAGTTGATTCATTAACACTAACGGCTACTCCTATTCCAAGAACTTTGCAATTTAGTTTAATGGGCGCCAGAGATTTAAGCATTATCAACACGCCTCCTCCCAACAGGCAGCCTATTCAAACAGAAGTCGCTGTTTTTAATGAAGACAGTATCCGAGATATTATATATTATGAAACGGAAAGAGGTGGACAGGTTTTCTTCATACACAATCGAGTAAATGGATTAGCCGAAATGAAAGGTTTTATTCAGGGACTTTGCCCGGATATCAGTATTGCTTATGCACACGGACAGATGGAAGGTGATAAACTGGAAGATACCATCCTCGATTTCATGGATAAAAAATATGATGTACTGGTTTGTACAAACATCGTAGAAAGTGGTGTAGATATTCCAAACGTAAACACCATTATTGTAAACAACGCACATCAGTTTGGATTAAGTGACTTACATCAATTGCGTGGCCGTGTAGGACGAAGCAATAAAAAGGCATTCTGTTATTTGCTGGCTCCTCCAATGAGTTCACTTCCAGCCGACAGCAGAAAAAGACTGAATACATTAGAGCAATACAGCGACTTGGGAAGCGGTTTTCAAATTGCAATGAGAGATCTGGATATCAGAGGTGCAGGAAATATGCTTGGAGGCGAACAAAGTGGATTTATTGCAGAAATTGGTTTTGAAATGTATCAGAAGATTTTAGATGAAGCTATTCGTGAACTGAAAAGAAATCAATTTAAAGATTTATTCAAAGAAGAAATCAGTCAGCAAGACGATTTTGTAAGAGATTGCAGTTTCGATACAGATCTCGAAATTCTGATTCCGGATAATTATGTAGAAAGTATTTCGGAAAGGTTGAGTTTATATTCGAGATTAGATAATTGTGAAACAGAAGAAAATCTACAGCAATTTCATAATGAACTTATTGACAGATTTGGCCCCATTCCTTCTGTTGCAGAAGATTTATTTACTACCGTTAGATGCAGGAAAATTGCTGTTGAACTGGGATTTGAAAAACTATTTCTTAAGAATGAAAATATGAAATGTTTTTTTGTAGGAAATCCCGAATCACCCTATTTTCAAAGTGAACTCTTTAACAGAGTATTGCTTTTTTTACAAACAGGAACTAATAAGGCAAGATTGAAACAAGTCGGTAAAAATGGTATACTCATTGTAGAAAATATCAAATCAATGGATGATATTTATGAATTTTTATTGAGAATGATTACAAGTGTAAAAAATACCAAAACTGATATTATCTGACAATAATTACGGTTCCTTTTCTGACCACCGGATTTCCTTTAAAATCAATTGCAGTAATATACCAAACATAAGTTCCTGATGGTTGATATGCTCCTTTAAACCGGCCATCCCAGCCTTTATGCATTTGTGTGGTATTAAAAACCCTTTGGCCATAACGGTTAAAAACAGAAAAATAATCAAACTTACTCATGCCCACCAGGAATGGAGTAAGTACATCATTCAGGTGATCTCCATTAGGTGTGAATGCTGTAGGCATATAGATATCAGGCCCTTTGTAAATAATAATATTAATAGTATCATAACTTTCACATCCTCCTGGCGTATAGGCTTTAAGGTAATACGTCTGATCAGCGGTAACAGTAGCAATTGGATTAGCCACATTAGTTGCATTTAATCCAAAAGGAGGACTCCATTCATAACTTATGCCTCCACTTGCATTTAAAAGTACAGGTTGATTCGCAGCAACAATAGTATCATTTCCTGCAAAAGCATCTGTTCCATAAATATTAACTACATCTCTTAATGTATCTGAAGAACATCCTTCCACAGATATACAATATATTGAAATAGGATACTGACCATTTGCTGTATACGTATGACTGGCAATATTTGTATTGGCTTGTTGCCCGTCTCCAAAACTCCAATGCCATTGATCAATGCCAATTAATACAGGCAATTCGTTAGCAGAAAAATGTACGGGGGAATATTTACAGGTATCATTATAGCTATAATTGATTTTAGGCTGCTTGATAAGGCGAAATGTTTTATACACCGTATCACTAAAACATCCCAGATTATTGGTAACAGACAAGCCTACCTGAGTATTTCCAAATGGAAAATAACCAATAGTGTTTTGTGTATTTCCAAAAGTAGAATTGTTGTATATCCAATTCCACTGGGTCAATACGCCAGTCTGCACTGTTGAAGAATCAAAAAATTGCAAACTACTGTCACGACATAATGGTTTACTAAATCCAAAATTAACAATAGGTTTATCTGCTACATAAATATTTACAGTAATAGTATCGGACTTACAGCCTCTTGAATTGAATACAATATGTTTTATGACTTTGGGACCTGGTGTACTATATGTTACATTCGGATTGCATTGTGTGGAAAACTGACCATTGCCTAAATCCCACCAGCATCCGGTAATAGCTAGACCATCTAAAGAATAAGACGAATCCAGTAATTGTACTTGTTGCCTTTCGCAAATAATAATTGACTTCATTCTGGCAACAGGTTTGTCTGCAACAAAAACAGATTTCGTAATAGCAGTTCCGGCACAAACGTTTGATCCTGTGCCCGAAGTTAATAACGTTACTGTATGAGGACCAGGATTAGTAAATACATGTGTAGGATTTCTTATTATAGCGGGGGAACTACTGTCGCTGTAAGTCCATTGCCAATAATTAATAGCACTACTGCTTCCGCCTACCGTTGACTGATCATAAAAGAAAGTAGGAGTACCCAAACATACCGAGTCTGTAAAACTAAAATCTATTATAGATCTGTTGTTAACGGTAATTATCTGTCTTAAAGTATCAGATTCGCATCCTTCAACTGTTTTTACAATGAACTTAATATTTTTTATTCCAGCTGTTGTATAAATACTTGAGGGATTCTGAATTGTTGATGTCAGTCCTGCATTATCTAAATACCAATACCAGCTGTTGATTGTGCCCACTGTAACATGAGAAGTATCTGTAAACTGAATGTTATTTCCAACGCAACTTTGTGTGTTACTAAAACCAGCAATTGGCTTACTTCCTATGTGAACCAACATAGGATAGGTTTCTTCACAGCCATCTAATCCAATTACTTTTAAAGTAACATTGTAATCTCCGGCAACTGTATAAACATGAATAGGATTAACATTAAGGGAATCAATCGGACTGCCATCACCAAAATTCCAATAGCGTTTAAGCAGACCTGCAAAACTAATTGTGGAATCAAAAAATGTAATTGGTTCATTCACACACTTTTTCTGATTTGGTAAAAAATGAAAAGAAGGCGCAAGTGTTGTGCAGAATTTCTGAAGATTCCATGCTCCGCCAGTTGCACCGGTAAAGCCCCAATAAACGAGACTGCTTCCTCCAAAAACGGTATTTACAAAATCATTAATAGCTGATATTCTAAATTGTCCATCGAAATAAATGGTCATTGTTTTGGTAACTGAATTCCAAACGATTCTTAAAGTATGATTCTGACAATCTTCCACATTGTCACTTAATGAAGAAGTACGTGTTAACGGGGTTATTGTATTAGGAGATAAATGATTCGTATTCCCATTTAACTGAATAGCAATATGGTCATAATAAGGATCATTATCGGGGCTTGTATTTTGATAGGTGTCCAAAGTAATTCCAACAGCAGGATTTACACCATCATAACCCATGCCACCACCTAATGTACCTACACTCGTACTAATAGGTTGTAATACAAATGCAATGCCATCGGCTCCATTGTTATCAGTACATCCTAAAAAAACCTGAAATGTAAAATCGAAAGATTGGTTTAAATCAATTTTGTTATTGTTCCATACTGATCCATGTTGATCACCCATATTTTGGGTTAACGTATAACAATGGCAGTTGTCTTGTGTGGCATTACCATTAAGCGTATATTGAGCTATGCCATGAAAAGAAAAGAATAATAAAAAAAAGAATACAAAAATTAATTTCATGACCCTTAAATGAATTTATAAATATTATTATTTCGTGTGTATATCCCTAAAACAGAATAAGCACCCCACAGATAATATAAATCAGTATTGTTTTGCTTTTTTTGAATTAAATGAAGATAACAATTTAAAAAATAAAATTTAAAAAAATAGCCGTTCAATTGAGAACGGCTAACAATCAGGTTAATTATTAAAGACTACCATGATTTCTTGGCAACTCCATTTTTTACAGCTTCTAATGCTGTTGCTTCACCAAGCATGGTTGTCATTTTATTTCCTTTTCCGTCGTGGCCCTGTGCCATATATCCTCCACGTGATGTTTTTGTTATTACTGCATCCTGCATAGGAACATTTTTTTCTTTTGTTTTCATGCAATAAGCTGTGAGCATTTTTGACATTTTAATAGAATTTATAGTTAGTAAATATGGATTTAAGCTTTCGCTTACAGTACAAAGTAGTGAAAAATGTGATTTTACCCAAAAACACTTTAAAACATCTCTCCACAATATGTGGACATAGTAAATAAAGCAAATGAGTTTTGTTTAAAAATCACTTGTCTAAACATCAATTTTTGCATATTTAGCATGGCTTTCAATAAATTCCCTTCTTGGAGGAACTTCATCACCCATCAACATGCTGAACACACCATCTGCATTAGATAAACTGTCTATAGTAACTTGTTTTAACGTTCGGGTTAATGGGTTCATTGTTGTTTCCCAAAGTTGCTCTGCATTCATTTCACCCAACCCTTTATAACGCTGTATAGTTACGCTGTCATCTTTACCCTGACCCAATTTCGAAACCCAACCTTTTCTTTCTTCATCATTCCAGGCATATTCCTGATCCTTTCCTTTCTTAACCAGATATAAAGGTGGTTGAGCTATGTAAACACACCCTTGTTCTACAAGCTCCTTCATGTATCGGAAAATAAAAGTCAATATTAAAGTAGCAATATGACTACCATCCACATCGGCATCGGTCATGATAATAAGCTTGTGATATCTTAGTTTAGAAATATCCAAAGCTTTGGCATCCTCAGTAGTACCAATTTTTACGCCCAGAGCAGTAAACATATTTCTGATCTCTTCATTATCATATATCTTATGTTCCATAGCTTTTTCAACATTAAGAATCTTACCTCTTAACGGAAGAATAGCCTGGTAACTTCTGTCGCGTCCTTGTTTGGCAGTTCCACCAGCCGAATCTCCTTCGACAAGAAACAATTCACATTTGCCTGGATCTTTTTCTGAGCAATCAGCTAATTTACCTGGTAATCCACCACCTACTAAAACACTTTTTCTCTGTACCATATCCCGGGCACGCTTAGCGGCAGCTCTTGCCTGAGCCGCTAAAATTACTTTCTGTATGATGGTTTTTGCATCGCGGGGATTCTCTTCAAGATACGCCTCCAAAACTCTGCTAAGTGTAGTATCTACTATACCCATTACCTCACTGTTTCCTAATTTCGTTTTGGTTTGTCCTTCAAATTGAGGCTCTGGAACTTTTACAGAAATAATTGCGGAAATTCCTTCTCTGAAATCATCTCCTTCAATAGCTACTTTTGCTTTTTCAAACATTCCCTGCTTTTCACCGTAACTTTTAAAAACGCGGGTGATAGAACGTCTGAAGCCTGCCACGTGGGTTCCTCCTTCTATAGTGTTGATGTTATTTACATAGCTAAAAATGTGTTCCTGATAACTTGCATTATAAACCATAGCGACCTCAACCGCAACATTACTCTTTTCATCATAGCCGTCGCAATAAATTGTAACGGGAATTAATGGAGCCCTATTGGCTGTCTTATCAATCATCTCTACAAATTCAACAATGCCACCCTCACTATAAAAAGTTTTGGTGTAAGTCTGGCCATTATCTTCAAGTTCACGCAAATCATTTAATATGATAGTGATTTTTCTATTTAAGTAAGCCAGTTCTTTTAATCTGCCTTCAAGAATTTCTTTGTTGTAAACGGTTGTAGTGAAAATGGTTCCGTCGGGCCAGAATTGTACACGGGTTCCTGTTTTATCAGAAAGCCCTGTTTCACGAACAGAATATTGTGGTGCTCCCTTTGCATATTCCTGCTCAAAAGATTTTCCATCTCTGTTTACTGACACATGAAGCTTTGTACTTAACGCATTCACACAACTAACTCCTACTCCATGTAAACCACCGGAAACCTTATAAGATCCCTTGTCAAATTTTCCGCCGGCATGAAGTACCGTCATTACCACTTCTAATGCACTACGATTTTCTTTGGTGTGCATTCCCGTAGGAATTCCTCTTCCATCATCCTGAACCGTTATAGAATTATCTTCATTTATGGTTACTGTAATATTTTTGCAATGACCGGCTAAAGCCTCATCAATGGAATTATCTACTACTTCATAAACAAGATGATGTAAACCTTTTACACTAATGTCGCCAATATACATAGCAGGCCTTTTTCGGACAGCTTCTAATCCTTCTAGAACCTGAATACTGTCTGCACTATAAGAATTGGCTTGTGGGATGGGAATTGATTCAATTTCTGTACTCATAATTTCTTCAAAATCGCTTTAATTTTTTACTAAATCGCATTTCGGCAAATATATCGAAAATTAAGGGGCTATCCTTATTTATTTCATCTAATTTTTCATGCTTTTTACTTCTGCTTAAAGGAGTAAAAAATAGGTACTTATCTAATCGCCTCAGGTTTAGTGGACTAATAACTTAACGGTTTCCCAATTGTTTAAGAAAGTTGGATTTTGATCATAATTTGCTTTCAACTCTTGAAATGCTTGTGTACCTTTATGTACATTTCTTTTATGAATCAGTCAAACCACATTTTAGCCCTTACCAACAAACAATCTTCTTTAGAGATTGATGCTGATGTTCTTCAACTTATAGAACAGAATATCCCTGGATCTATAAGATATTCAATAAAAAGATACCGCAAAAATGATGTTTGGAACATTCAGGATACCGGAGCCATCCTCTATCATTTCAATAAAATCAATCCCGAAGAAAATTATCTTGAGCTAAGATTCTGTGTTTCAGGGAATTTTTACTGCAAGCAAAAAGCAACAGAGTGTGATTTCTGTAAATTCAGCGCTTCTAATCATTGTGCTGAAAAAATTGAAAGTATCGATGTACTAAGTTTCATTTATTCTCCTTCTTATCTTAAACAGTTTGCCAAAGCACAAAAAAACGACAACTCACTTAGCGACAAAGTAGTTTCTTTCACTTACCAGCAAACTTTTACCAAAACATCGCCAGTTTGTTCAAAAACAACCCTGGCTATCCAGCAATTACTCAATCATAACTACTCCGATACCAGAGAAAATATTTTCATCAACGCACAAACTCAGCTTATTCTGCTTTACACCACAGATAATATGCTGGATGACAGAGATGATACTATTTTCAATTGTAAATTTTTGGCAAATGAAGAAGATCGCGAAAAAATAATCAAAGCAAGGGAAATTTTATTGCAACATATTTGCGAACCCATTACCATAAAATCATTAAGCAGGAAAGTAGCCATCAATGAATGCTATCTTAAAAAAGGATTCAAAGAAATTTTTGGAACAACCATTTTTGATTTTTATCAAAGTCAGAGAATGGAGCATGCTAAATATTTGCTCTACAATAAACACCTGAGTGTTACCGAAGTGTCTTCAATGCTGGGCTATTCTTCAATATCGCATTTCAGCACAGCATTTAAAAAACATACAGGAATTAAACCCTGCGAGCTACTTTTACATTAAAATTTTTTACTCAAATAAAAAAGGTGACATCTAAGAAGATGTCACCTTTTTTGTTGAACTCTACAAGACATTTTAACTTTCGCTAAAAAGGGGCGTTTTCAAAAGTTTGATTTTAAAGCGAACTATTTTTGAAGATGCGGATTTAAAATGAACAGGAGCAGGAATACTCCCGTAACCTAAATAAAACCTAAACCAGCATCGTAAAAATCTTTTCAGAAATCAGTTTCTGTAAAATCGCTTCTTTTATAATTAAAAAGAAACGGAAATTAACTTCCTGATGTTTAACAGTGATTTTCTTTGGTTAGCGATTAGAAAGCTTTAATAAGGAACGGAGGATTAAACCACTTGGTATAACAAATTACCAAGCACATTCAATACTTGCTAAAATTGTGCCAAAATATTTCCTTGTGGATAAATGCAACTTAATCCACATTTTTTTAAAACAAAATCACCTTAAACACTTGCTAGGGTTGAATTCAGGAATCAAATCATTACCTTCGCTGCCTTAATTTTATATCATTACCACATTTTGAGAAAAGATTTTATGTCGTCTAGATACAAGGAATATCAACAGTTGAATTTACCTGCAATCAGTGAGGAAATCCTCCTGAAATGGGAAAGTGAACAATCTTTCGAAGAAAGCATTTCGATAAGAGAAGGCAAAAAGCCATTTGTATTTTTTGAAGGCCCACCCAGTGCCAATGGAATGCCCGGTATTCATCATGTGATATCCAGAACACTGAAAGATCTGATTTGCAGATACAAAACCATGCAGGGATTTCAGGTAAAAAGGAAAGGAGGATGGGATACTCACGGTCTTCCTATAGAACTGGGAGTGGAAAAACTTTTAGGGATTACCAAAGAGGATATCGGCAAGAAAATTTCAGTAGAAGATTATAATAAGAAATGCAGAGAAGTGGTAATGCAATACAAGGATAAGTGGGATGATATTACCAAAAAAATGGGTTATTGGGTTGATTTGAAAAATCCATATGTAACCTTCGAAAGCAATTATATAGAATCACTTTGGTGGTGTTTAAGCGAATTGTACAAAAAGGGATATTTATACGAAAGTGTAAGCATTCAACCCTATTCTCCTGCCGCAGGAACAGGTCTGTCTTCTCACGAATTAAACCAACCGGGAACCTATAAGGACGTAAAAGATACCAGTGCCGTTGTAATGTTTAAAGTTATTTCTTCCACTTTAAGCAGTGCTTTACAGCAAATGCTGGATGATGAAACTAAACATGAATTTTTTCTGATGGCCTGGACAACCACTCCATGGACATTGCCTTCAAATCTTGGTTTGACTGTAGGCCCGGAGATTGAATACGTAATGGTAAAAACTTTTAATCCATATACTTTCTTACCTATAAAAGTAGTGCTTGCCAAAGCGTTAACTGGAAAACAATTTAAAGCTGAAGGAGAAAATATCGCTTTTGAAAGTTATAAAGAAGGGGATAAAATTATTCCATGGCAAATCATTTATTCATTTAAAGGAAAAGATATTGAAGGTATCAGCTACGAGCAGCTGTTTTCTTTCGAGGCCAATTCTATCAAAAAAATTACAGAAGAAACACCAGGAGCAAATCCATTTAAAGTTATCGTTGGAGATTTTGTTACCACTGAAGACGGAACCGGAATTGTACATACAGCCCCGGCTTTTGGTGCAGATGATTATAAAGTAGGCAAGAAAAACAATATCGGCATTCTTACATTAGTTGATAAGCAGGGAAAATTTATAGATGGTGTAGGAGCATATAGCGGCCGTTATGTAAAAAATTACAAAGACGATTCTGATTATACAGATGTAAACATCGATCTCTCCATACAATTAAAAAAAGAAAATCGTGCCTTTAAAGTTGAGAAGTATGAACACAGTTACCCACATTGCTGGCGTACTGATAAGCCAATCATATACTACCCTCTGGACGCCTGGTTTATAAAAACCACTGCTGTTAAAGACCGAATGGTGGAATTAAATAAGACCATTCAATGGAAACCTGCAAGTACAGGAACAGGTCGCTTTGGAAACTGGCTAGAAAATATGGTAGACTGGAACCTTAGCCGCAGCCGTTACTGGGGAACTCCTTTACCGATATGGAGAACCGAAGATGGATCAGAACAAAAATGTATCGGTTCTGTTGATGAATTAAAATCGGAATTAAAAAAATCATTTGATGCAGGTTGCTGGAAAATATCTGGCAGTCAAACAGCAGAAGATTATATCAATAACATTACCGCAGATTTACATAAGCCTTATGTGGATGAAATTATTTTAGTAAGCAACTCAGGCCAATCAATGAAAAGGGTTCCTGATCTTATTGATGTTTGGTTTGACAGTGGCGCTATGCCTTATGCACAATGGCATTTCCCATTTGAAAACAAAGAGAGTTTTGCTCAAAATTTTCCTGCCGATTTTATAGCAGAAGGTGTAGATCAAACAAGAGGCTGGTTTTATACCTTACATGCACTGGCCGTTTTATTATTTGACAGTGTGGCCTATAAAACTGTTGTCAGCAATGGTTTGGTGCTAGATAAGTCGGGCAATAAAATGAGCAAACGTTTAGGAAATGTAATAGACCCTTTTAATACTATAAATAGCTATGGCGCCGATGCCACACGCTGGTATCTGATTACAAACGCATCTCCTTGGGATAGTTTGAAATTTGATGAAGAAGGAATTAAAGAAGTTCAGCGGAAATTCTTTGGAACCTTATATAATACTTATCAGTTTTTTGCTTTGTATGCAAACGTTGATGGATTTACTTTTAAGGAAGATTATATTTCATTGGATAAAAGGCCCGAAATTGATCAGTGGATTATTTCTTCATTGAATAGTTTGATAAAATCGGTTACTGAAAATCTGGATGCTTACGAACCTACTCAGGCAGGAAGAGCTATTGAAGAATTTGTAGATACTAAATTGAGCAACTGGTATGTAAGATTATGCAGAAGAAGATTCTGGAAAGGCGAATATGGTGCAGATAAATTATGCGCGTACCAAACACTATACGAATGTTTGGAAACACTAACCGCATTAATTGCCCCGATCGCTCCTTTTTTTGCTGATTGGCTGCACAATAATTTAAATACAGTTACTCAAAGAGACGGGTCTAAGTCCGTTCATCATAGTTATTTTCCAGTAAGCAATGAAAAGGCTGTTAATCTGGAACTTGAAAAAAGAATGGAACTAGCACAAGATGCCTGTTCTTTAATCCTATCGATACGAAAAAAAGTAAATATTAAAGTTAGGCAGCCTTTACAAAAAGTTTTTATTCCGGCCCTAGATGCTGAAATGATAAAAAATATAAAATTAGTTGAGGCTATTATTAAAAACGAAACAAATATAAAAGAAGTCGAAATCCTCGATACCCACAACAATTTTATCAGAAAAAAAGCTAAGGCCAACTTCAAAACATTAGGCAAGAAACTAGGGGCCAAAATGAAATGGGCGGCTACAGAAATAGAAAAATTTGATAACGTTCAAATAGAAAAAGTACAAAGTGGCGATTATTTGCTCAACGCGGATTTGGTAGAAAATGGTGAGGAACCTATCATTATTAACCTTGAAGACATTGAAATTTTTACAGATTCCATTCCTGGATTTGAAGTTACTGGTAAGGGAATTTTAACAGTTGCTCTTGACATTACAATCACACAAGACCTTCAGGATGAAGGAAATGCAAGGGAATTGGTAAATCGAATACAGACGATAAGAAAGGAAAATGGGTATGAGTTAACCGACAGGATTTTTGTTATTTTAAGTGAAAATGATGAATTGCAACCTTCGTTAATAAAATTTAAAGACTATATTTGCCGCGAAATTTTGGCGGACTCAATTGAGTTTAATTCGTCAAAAATCGATTCCGGCATACCCATTGAAATAAATGACGTACCTCTGAAAGTCAGCGTTCACAAAAAAACAAACTAGTATGGCAACCAAAAAATCAGCAGCAAAGCCTGTAAAAAAAGTAGCCCCTGCTAAAAAAGCAGTTAAGCCCGTTAAAAAATCTGTTCCCGCTAAAAAAAGTGCGAAACCTGCTCCAAAAGCAGTAAAGCCGGCTCCAAAAAAACCGGTTGCCAAAAAAGTTATTCCTGCAAAAAAAGCAACACCAAAGCCAATAGCTAAAAAAGTGGTTACTGCAAAAAAGGCTGCGCCATTACCTGCACCTAAAAAAGCCATTGTAAAAAAAGCTGAGCCAGCAAAGAAATTGGTTATTAAGCCCGTAGCTAAGAAAGCCGCTCCTGCTCCGATAAAAATAGTACCAGTAAAAAAAGTAACTCCTGCTCCAATAAAAGCAATTGAAATAAAAAAAGTAATCCCTGCTGTTAAAGAAGTTTCCAAAAAAGCGGAACCTGTAAAAGCAGTCCCTATTAAACAAATCATTAAACCAAACCCAATCATAAAAGCAAACGTAAAAAACCCGAAAGACATCAAAATACCTACAGCTAAACCTGTGGTATTGCCTAAAATAAACACCAAAACCTCTCGCACTTATCAGCCAGATTTTACAAAATCAGTTTTAGATAAATATAAAAATGATCCTGGTGCTCCAATGGCAAGATATTCTGATTCAGAATTAGTTGAATTTAGAGAATTGATTCTTCGTAAAGTAGAATCTGCCAAGAAAGAACTAAACTATCTTCAGGGGCTGATTACCAGAAAGGATGACACCGGTGGCGACGAAAGTGAAAACAGATATATGACTATGGAAGATGGAAGTTTGAGTATGGAACGTGAGCAATTAAGCCAGATGGCAAGCCGTCAGATAACGTTTATCGATCATCTTGAAAAAGCAATGATGCGCATTGAAAATAAAACATACGGCATTTGCAGAGTAACTGGTAAATTAATAGATAAAGCAAGATTAAGAGCAGTTCCTCATGCAACGTTAAGCATAGAAGCGAAAATGGGAATTGTGAAGTAATTTGATGATTTAGAAAATTCAGTTTTCAATAGATTAAAGGAGTATGATGAAAATTATGCTCCTTTTTTGTTTGAAATTTCTTATCCAGCATCTAGTCTATCCAGCTCTATCCTCCCCTACTTCACTTCCTGCATCTCAACCAACTTATAATAAATCCCTTGTTGTCCAAGAAGATCATCATGCGTTCCGCGTTCTACAATTTCTCCTTTGTTTAAAACAATGATTTCATCTGCATGTCGAATGGTGCTCAACCGATGAGCAATAACCAGTGAAGTACGATTATTCATTAAATTGTTAATCGCATCCTGTACAAGTCTTTCGCTTTCTGTATCCAGAGAAGATGTGGCTTCATCTAAAATTAAAATAGGAGGATTTTTTAAAACGGCTCTGGCGATGGTCATACGCTGGCGCTCTCCACCACTAAGTTTGGAACCTCTGTCGCCAATATTGGTTTCATAAGCCTTATCCTTTTTACTGATAAATGTATCTGCATTGGCAATTTTAGCGGCATCAATAATAGCTTCGGTACTTGGATTGTCCATACCTAAAGCAATATTATTGGCAATGGTATCATTAAATAAAATGGGCTCCTGTGTAACAATACTGATTAAGCCTCTCAACGAATGAAGTGAATAGTCTTTAATATTAATGCCATCAACAAAAATCTCTCCGCTGGATGGATCATGGAAACGCGGAACCAGATCAGCTAACGTAGACTTACCTGCTCCACTACTTCCTACCAATGCGATTGTTTTTCCTTTTTCTATTTTAAGATTTATGTTTTTCAGAATTGCCGTATCATCATAAAAAAAACTGACGTTTCGAAATTCAATGGAATGATTGAACGAATTTATTTTTATTCCATTGGGGTTTTCATCAACCGTTACTGGAGCCTTAAGGACCTCTTCAATTCTGGTAATCGCCGCTGTACCTTTTTGCATATTACTGAATGCTGAAGAAATAGATTTTGCAGGATCAATAATATTGTAGAACAAGCCCATGTAGGTAAGAAATAAAGCTCCGTTCATGGCAATCTCATGAGATAGAACGAGCCTGCCTCCAAACCAGAGAATACCGGCAAAAATACTTACGCCCATAAGTTCGCTCATGGGTGAGGCCATATCTCTTTTATATCCAATCTGATTTCTTGCTTCCAGTAAATCTTCACTAATCTGTAAAAATTTATGTCTTAGTTTTTGTTCTACATTAAACGCCTTAATTACTCTTAATCCACCTAAAGTTTCGTCGATTACAGAAAAGGTTTCGCCACTTTTTTCAGAAACTCTCATGGATTGTTTTTTCAAAGAGCGACTGACTTTGCCAATAACGAATCCCATAATTGGAAGGCAAACCAAAATAAAAATCGTGAGTTTCGGGCTAATATAAAATAACACAGAAAGGTTAATTAAAATAGCAAGCGGATCTTTTACCCATCCTTCTAAAGCGCCAATTACAGAGCCTTCCACCTCATTGATGTCATTAGTCATCCTGCTCATCATGTCTCCTTTCCGCTGTTCGGTAAAATATCCAATTGGAAGCATGAGTATTTTATCATACATCTCAATTCTTAATCTGTTTACAATTGAATTCTTCATCGGACCCAGCGTTCTTGCCGAAAGATACAGGAATAGATTTTTCAGAAATATCGACACAATGATCATGATACAAACCAGGCTCAATGCAAAAAACGCATCTCCGTTTTTAACCAGATTGGCCAGATAGTCATTTATCCATTGCATAACCAGATTACTTTTAACTGCGGGACTGCCAACCGCATTCACTCCAAACAAAAGCTGAAGGAAGGGAAACAGCATGGCTAAAGACAAAACTGAGAATATAATAGAAAGTAAGATGGTAATAAGGTACCTTACAATAGCAGTTTTGTAGGAACTTAGGTAGTTGAAAATCCTTGAATATCTTTTCATTTTTTAAATAGTAGCAGCAAAGTAACTAATTTTACAACGAATAAACACGAATCTCATGATAGAAGGAAAAAGACAGAAACAGGTAGCTGCTGTTTTGGAGAAAGAATTGAATGATATTTTTCAACGGTTTGGCCTTACTATGCTCGATGGAGGAATGGTTTCCATAGCAGGGGTAAAAATTACACCAGATCTTTTTGACGCCCGAATTTATTTAAGCTTTTTTAAAGTAAATGACCCGAAACATACCTTGAACCTTATTCAGGAAAAAAGTTATGAGATAAAGAAAGAACTAAATTCAAGAGTAAGACATCAGCTCAGGTCGATGCCACAACTTACTTTTTATGTTGATGACACCCTTGATTATGTAGAAAAAATTGAAAAATTATTCAATGATATTAAAACGCAGGAAGATAAAAACAATCCTAAACAATAATCTTTTTCTTTAAATGTATTTAAACTTTGCCTGGCGTTACTTCAAAGCAAAAAAATCAGCTAATGCTATTAATATAATAGCCTGGGTAACTACAGGTGTTATTGCCTTCGCTACTTGCTGTCAGGTTTTGGTTATGAGTGTTTATAACGGATTTGAAGACCTCGTAAAATCTCTTTACTCTTCTTTCTACACTGATTTAAAAGTAATTCCAGTTTCAGGTAAAACTTTTTTTTTGGATCCCGATAAAATTAATCAGTTAAAAAAAATTAATCAGATTGAAAGTATTTCTTTTATCGCAGAAGAAAAAGCATTATTACAGAATGGAGATTTTCAATCTGTTGTACAACTTAAAGGCGTAGACGAAAATTTCACAAAAGTATCCGGAGTTCCTGCTAAAATGATAAAAGGGAATTTTGAGCTTGGAACAGCATCCCAGCCATTATTAGTTGTAGGTTCAGGAATTCAAAATGCTTCCGGAATAATTTTAAGCAATGCCTATGGAAAGGAAGACATTGCCCTGATTTTACCAAAATCAAATGTTACAGATAATGATCCGCTTCAGTCTCTGAGCGAAGGAATTGTAACGCCATCCGGAGTATTTTCTATTCAGCAGGAATTTGATAATGCTTATGCCCTTACCAATATTGATTTTGTAAAACAGCAAACCGGATTAAAGCAAAATGAATTTACCGCTGCAGAAATCAAGTTGAAAAAAATCGAAGAAGCTGCTTCCGCAGAAATTGCCATTAAAAAAATATTGGGGATATCTGTTTCTGTTCAAAACAGATATCAACAAAATGCCAATTTATACAGCACTATGGCTACAGAAAAATGGGTCATCTATGCTGTGCTTACTTTAATTCTTATCATTGCTGCTTTCAATATGATCAGTGCATTAACTATGCTAGTGCTTGAAAAAAAACAAGATATCGCCATATTGCAAAGTATGGGTGCCACTAAAATTCAAATCAAAAAAATCTTTCTGAGTGAAGGTTTGTTATTAGGTTCTATCGGAACATTAATTGGCGTATTTACTGCTACGTTGATTTGTTATTTACAAGTAAAATTTAAATTAATAAAACTGCAGGGAGGCTCTTTTTTAATTGATTATTTTCCGGTAAAATTTATGGTGCAGGATTTTGTAATTGTTATTTTCACCGCAATGGCAATAGTATTGCTGGCTTCCTGGTTGCCATCTGCAAAAGCGGCCAACCAACCAATCGAATTAAAGTAAAAAATTAATAATCCCCTAAAGTTTCGGGCAACTGATCAAGTGCTTTCTTAAGTTGATCATCATTAGGCGCTATCCCATGCCACTCGTGTGTGCCTTCCATGAAGTCTATACCTTTTCCCATTACCGTTTTCATAAGAATAACAACAGGCTTGCCTTTTCCAAGCATAGTTCTTGCTTTTGCCAAACCTGCAACCACCTCGTCCATATTATTGCCATCCATTTCTGTAACAAGCCAATCGAAGGCCTCAAATTTTGATTTCAAGCTACCCAATCCAAGTACTTCGTTTGTGGGACCATCAATTTGCTGTCCATTATAATCAATGGTAATGATCAGATTGTCGATTTTTTTGTGCGCTGCAAATAGAATAGCTTCCCAATTTTGACCTTCGTCGAGCTCGCCATCACCATGCAAAGAATATACAATTCGGTCGTCATTGTTTAACTTTTTTGCTAAAGCAACTCCGGCAGCAACACTCAATCCCTGACCCAAAGATCCGCTTGACATTCTAACTCCCGGTAATTGCTCGTGAGTGGTTGGGTGTCCTTGTAAGCGACTATTAATTTTTCTGAAAGTAGAAAGTTCTGCGACAGGAAAATATCCAGATCTTGCGAGGCAACTATAAAAAACCGGAGAAATATGACCATTACTCAAGATAAATACATCCTCGCCCACCCCATCCATTTTAAACTTAACGTCATGTTTCATCTCACTAAAATACAATGCAGTTAAAAAATCAGCACAACCCAGGGAACCGCCGGGATGACCACTTTGGACAGCATGCACCATTCTCACAATATCTCTTCTAATCTGAGAGGCCGTTTCCTTTAGTTTTGAAGTATCCATCTGATTTTTAATTTTGGCTGCAAACTAATTGAAAAAAGAACAAACACAAAGAAAAATTAATTGTCCATAAAAGGAATTTTTTTACGCTTCCGCGATAGAATTGTTTAATAAATTCCTTATTATTGTATTGATAATTAACATTTTTTGTAGAAATTCCTATGTATCTGGAAATTTGGGTTTGTGTCTTATCTGTACTTTATCCAAAACATTATTGATACATTTGTAGTATTGTATTAACTTTTCATACATGGACAACATTTTACTTAGTGGAGGCCTGTCTTTTCTGATCACTTTTTTTTCAATCCCTGTAATTATTCAGGTTGCGAAGGAAAAGAAATTGTTTGACGAACCCGATGACCGAAAAGTTCATAAAGCTGTAATCCCTACTTTAGGAGGATTGGGAATTTTTGCTGGGTTTGTAATTGCTACATTGTTAGGCGCCCCTCAAATCGGAACCTCTGAACTTCAATATTTTATCGCTGCTTCAATTGTTGTTTTCTTCCTTGGACTTAAAGATGATATTCTTATTTTGTCTGCTAGTAAAAAATTTGCAGGCCAGATAATAGCCGCGTGGATTCTGATTAAATTTGGTGGTGTTCAATTAACTAATATGCATGGCTTTTTGGGTGTATACATGATACCAAATGTTGCCAGCATCGCTTTATCTATGTTTACTATAATTGTCATAACAAACTCTTTCAATTTAATTGATGGAGTAGATGGATTGGCAGGCACACTTGGGGTATTAACTACACTTGTTTTTGGCTCTTATTTCTTTTATATTGGTCAGCTTCCTTATGCGGTCATGGCTTTTTCCCTTGCTGGAAGTTTAATCAGCTTTTTAATTTACAATTTCTCTCCTGCTAAGATTTTCATGGGAGATACCGGTTCATTACTGGTTGGATTAATAAACGCTATTCTTGTTATAAAATTTATTAATATCGCTTCACTTCCTAGTACAAAATTGAGTTTCGAATCGGCTCCGGCAATTGGCTTTGCTATATTAATGATTCCTCTTTTTGATACACTCCGTGTGTTTGGATTGAGAATTTTTAACCGTAGATCTCCTTTTAGTCCAGATAGAAACCACATTCATCATTTCTTGCTGGATCTTGGATACTCGCACAAAAACACCACATTCATTTGTTTGATTGCAAATATTTTTTTCATAGCAATGGCTATTGTTTTGCATGAAATCGGAACTACTTATTTATTAGGCATCCTCTTTGTTACCGGAATGGGCGCTATTGGCGTTGTTTATAATCTTCGTCAAAAGAAAATTAAGAAACGCATTAATTTAGATTCTGTTCATGAGAAAGAATTATTTAAAACACATAAGATACTCAATCTGGTTTCAGAAACAGTTGATGTAGAATAATAATTCCCATTTCTTTAACGCCCCATCAATAAAAATTGATTCAACTAACATTAGATTTTAATAAATTTGCCCCATAATACAAAATTTATGTCCGATTTAAATAATATACTGACAGAGAATTCAGCAACAATGTCAAAAGCGATTAACCATTTGGAATCTGAACTTACAAAAATAAGAGCAGGTAAAGCAAGTCCTTCCATGCTTGATGGAATAATGGTAGACTATTATGGAAGTCCAACTTTATTAAATCAGGTTGCTAATGTAACCATACTTGATGCGCGTACTATTTCTGTACAGCCATGGGAAAAAACGATGTTGCAAGCCATTGAAAAAGGAATCATGGCCGCTAATATTGGAATCACGCCACAAAATGACGGAACCAATATCAGACTATTTTTACCTCCATTAACTGAAGAAAGAAGAAAAGAATTAGTGAAGAGATGTAATGGAGAAGGAGAAAATGCAAAAGTTTCTATCCGAAATATTAGAAGAGATGCAATTGAACAAATAAAAAAATTACAAAAAGACGGACTGAGCGAAGATGAGTGTAAAGATGCTGAAAAAGAAACTCAGGACACTACTGATAAATTTATTGTTTTGGTAGAAAAACATCTTGTTGCAAAGGAAAAAGAAATCATGGCTGTTTAATAAATCAAAAACTTTTTTCAGGTTTTATTGTTGTTTTATTATCTATCTCAAATCCATCCGATAATTTTTCATTATGCACTCTTCGAGAGAAGCAATTTTTATTTTATTTTCCATCCCATTTTACAGCATATTAATCGGTGCCGAAATCCTGGCGAGCAATTGGCAGCAACGGCACTATTATTCTCTAAAAAGCACACTTGAAAATGTTTTTTTTACCCTCCTGAATGCAGGTATGGATTTATTATTCCGGGTTTTGTTTTATGTAGCCGTTTTGATTTGGTGTTATCAACATCGTTTTTTTAAAATTGAAAACATTTATTGCTATTGGATGCTGCTTTTTATTCTGGAAGACCTTGCTTTTTATGTAGAACACCGGGTTGATCATTATTGCAGAGTCTTCTGGGCCGTTCATGTAACCCATCATTCTTCCGAAGAGTATAATTTAACTACCGGTTTTCGGTCTTCGGTATTTCAGCCTGCTTATCGCTTTATCTATTTTATACCTATTGCCTTAATGGGATTCGAACCACTCGATATCATATTTATGTACTCACTTACTCAAACTTATGGAATACTGGTGCATACTCAATACATAAAAAAAATGCCCAGATGGTTTGAAGTCTTTTTTGTAAGTCCTTCTCACCACAGGGTTCATCATGCAAGTAATATCAGATACCTCGATAAAAATATGGGCATGTGCCTTATTATCTGGGATAAATTATTTGGCAGTTTTCAGGAAGAACTGGAACAAGATCCTGTGAAATATGGTCTTACAAAACCAATAGCAAAAACGAATAATCCATTCAAACTGATTTTTCATGAGTGGCAGGCAATTGGAAAAGACCTGAAAAAAAATGTTTCCTTTTCAACTAAACTTAAATATTTATTTATGCCGCCTGGATGGAGCCATGATGGCAGCAGCAAAACCGCTGATGAATTGAGAAAAGAATTGATCTGAAACTATATTGCTGATTATCCATTAAATTTATTGCATGCAAATACTTCCTGTTATTGATAAAAAGGATCAAAAAGATTTTCTAAACACAGCGCTGATTATTTATAAAAATGATTCCAACTGGATCAGACCTTTGGATAAGGACATCAATGATGTTTTTGATGAGAAAAAAAACAAAGCTTACCGTTTTGGAAAAACACAAAGATGGATTTTAAAAAATGATGAAGGTGAATTAATTGGAAGAATTGCAGCATTCGTTAACAGTAAATATAAAAATAAAGATGACGAAGCTCCTGCCGGAGGTATGGGATTTTTTGAATGCATCAATAATCAGGACGCCGCAGACTTGCTTTTTAACAATGCAAAACACTGGTTGATTAATGAAGGAATGGAAGTAATGGATGGCCCGATTAATTTTGGCGAAAGAGATCGCTGGTGGGGTTTAGTAACAGAAGGCTATTCGGAACCGTTATATTGCATGAATTACAACCCTCCTTATTACAAGATACTTTTTGAAACATACGGATTCAAATGTTTTTATAAACAGATTTGCATGGGCATGAGACCCAAAAATCCACTGCAACAAAGAATTTGGGAACGACATGATTTGATTGCTGCAGATTCCAGCTTTTCGGCTCAACACCTCAAAAAAAACAACCTGGATAAATACGCCCTCGATTTTATGGAAGTATATAATAAAGCCTGGGCAGGCCATGGCGGACTAAAGCAATTATCGAAAGAACAGGTGAAGCTGATGTTTAATAAGATGAAACCGGTAATGGACGAAAGAATTTTGTGGTTTGCTTATTATAAAGAAACACCAATAGCCATTTTTATCAATCTTCCTGATTTGAATCAATGGTTTAAATATTTAAATGGAAAATTCAGTTTACTGCACAAACTTTATTTTTTATTGTTAAAAAAAATCAAACCCAATAAAAAATTCACCGGCCTGGTATTTGGGATTGTTCCTGAATTTCAGGGCAAAGGAATTGATGCCTTTATAGTTGCTGAATCTGCCAAATTGTTACAATCTGACAAAGTTCCTTACACCGAATATGAAATGCAATGGATTGGCGATTTCAACCCAAAAATGTTGAATATTGCCCAAAATCTGGGTGATGTGTTCAGCTCCCGGGAACTGATTACCTATAGATATCAGTTTGATCAAACAAAACCATTTAAAAGACATCCGATTTTATCTTAGTGTAGGATTAAAGAATTAAATTTGATTCCCGAAATTTTCAAGCCTCGGCTTTTTTTATATGGATAAATTTATTGTTTCAGCCAGGAAATACAGACCTCAGAACTTCAGCACGGTAATCGGGCAATCACATATTACCACTACTTTAAAAAATGCTATCAATAATAATCAGCTTGCTCATGCCTTTTTATTTTGCGGACCAAGAGGAGTTGGTAAAACTACCTGCGCAAGAATTTTAGCAAAGACCATTAATTGTGAAAGCAAAACAAAAGATGGTGAAGCCTGTAATAAATGCAACAGCTGTCAATCATTTGATAACGGCACTTCATTTAACATCCATGAATTAGATGCCGCCAGCAATAATGGCGTTGATGATATGAGAGAGCTAACCGATCAGGTTAGATTTGCACCTCAAGCTGGCAGATACAAGGTGTATATAATAGATGAGGTTCACATGCTGTCTGCAAATGCCTTTAATGCATTTTTAAAAACACTGGAAGAGCCGCCGCCATACGCCATTTTTATTTTGGCTACTACAGAAAAACATAAAATCTTACCTACAATTTTAAGTCGTTGTCAGATTTTTGATTTTAAAAGAATTACTACACTAGATACCGTTGAACACCTTGAAGAAATAACAAAAAAAGAAAAAATTACCGCCGAGAAAGCTGCGCTTCATGTAATCGCTCAGAAAAGTGAAGGCTGCCTCAGAGACGCTTTAAGTATTCTGGATAAAATTGCAAGTTTCACTGGAGGCAACATAACGTATTCCAATACACTGGAGCATCTGAATATTCTTGATGAAGATTATTATTTCAGATTAATGGACAATATGCAACAACAGCAATTGGCAGACGCTTTGTTATTGTATGATGAAATCAATCAGAAAGGATTTGAAGGAGACACCGTATTGGAAGGATTCGCGGAATTTATGCGCAATCTTCTGGTATGTAAAGATGCGAAAGCCGCAAGATTGCTGGAAGTAGCGGATGATTTTAAATCAAAATATTTGCAACATGCTGCAATTGCAGAAACAGGATGGTTGATTGCCGCACTAAATATCATTAATGAAACTTCGCTAACCTACAAACAGGCTAGAAATAAAAAATTGCATATTGAACTGGCTCTTATCAAACTTGCTTATCTGAAGCAAGCCATTCAAATTACCCTCAGTGATGATGCCATCAGTAAAAAAAAAATAACTGACCAATCAAAAGTCATTTCATTTAAATCATTGCCTGCAATAAAATGGGTGTCTCAAAATGATGTTCAACCTTCATCAACAAAAAAAATCGCTTCCGTCCAAAAAGAAGACAGTGCCATTTTAATAATTGAAGAACCCAAAACATCACTCAAAAAAAAGAATGAGCCTGAATATTCAGAACCGCTAAAAGAAAAATCAGCGCCAAAAGTAAAACTGGGTTCATTAAGAAAAATTCAGGAACAAATTGCAGAGCAAACTAATAAAACCATAACGATAAAACCAATTACACTGGAGTTGCTCAATGATGCCTGGGACATTTATATTGATAATTTGATCAAGGAAAAAAATCATTCCACTGTAGCAAATTTTAAACAAGCCATATTAAATATTATCGACGAAAATAATTTTGAAATCATCGCCGATAATAATATCCAACATAAATTCATTGAAGCAGAAAGAGCGGGACTGATTTATCACTTACAGGGTTATTTCAACAACAAAAATTTAGCATATCAGCTAATTATTTCAGAAAAAATAGAAGTAATCGAAACGGGCCCCAAACCTATGAATGCCAAGGAGCATTTTCGGATACTTACCGAGCAATACCCCATGATTAAAGATTTAAAAGAAAAATTGAAATTAGACCTTGATTATTAAACGAAAGGGAAAAAATATTTGAATAAATCTAAGTCAATATAAAAATGGCTTAAATTTTCCACTTTTTACATTAATTTCGAGCCTTAAAGAAAATAAAAGAAAAAATATGGCAGAGGTAATCAGAATGCCCCGTTTAAGTGATACCATGACAGATGGTAAAATTGTAGTTTGGAATAAAAAAGTGGGTGATAAAATCAAACCAGGAGACACCCTTGCAGATGTTGAAACTGATAAGGCCACTATGGAGCTTGAAAGCTACTGGAATGGAACGCTACTTTACATTGGGGTGGAAGCAGGAAACGCGGTAAAAGTTGATGGTATTCTTGCCGTTGTTGGAAAAGAAGGGGAAGATTTCCAGTCTCTGATTATCGAAACACCAAAAGATAATGCTGCTGCCACAAAGCAAGGTACTGCAAACTCTGCAGCACCTGCTGTAACTGTCGCTCCAGAAGAAAAAATGGCTGCTCCTGTTGTTGTTAGTGATGAAAGAATTAAAGCTTCACCTCTCGCCAAAAAGGTTGCGGCAGAAAAAGGCATCGATATTTCTATGCTTTCGGGTAGTGGTGACGGAGGCCGGGTAATTAAAAAAGATGTAGATCAATATACCCCTGCAGCTGCTAAAAAAGATGCGGCACCTATGGTTAGTTTTGTAGCTTCTACTACCGAGTCTTATACAGATATTGAACTCACACAGATGCGCAAAACCATTGCCCGTCGATTGAGTGAAAGTATGTTTGGCGCTCCGCATTTCTATCTGACTATGGAAATTAACATGGACAATGCCATAACCGCAAGAAATGCAATCAATGAAGTAAGTCCGGTTAAAGTGTCTTTCAATGATATGATTATTAAAGCTTGTGCAGCGGCTTTGCGTCAGCATCCTGATGTGAACAGCAGCTGGATGAATGATTTTATCCGTCGCAATCATCATATTCATATCGGCTCTGCAGTAGCTATGCCCGAAGGATTGATTGTACCAGTAGTAAAATTTGCTGATCAGAAATCATTGTCACAAATTGCTGCAGAAACTAAGAGCTTGTATTCAAAAGCAAAAGATAAAAAATTACAACCTGCCGAATTCAGTGGAAATACTTTTACCATTTCAAATCTTGGCATGATGGATATTGAAGAATTTACCGCTATCATCAACCCTCCAGATAGTTGTATTCTTGCTGTTGGCCGTATTAAAGAAGTTGTTATTAAAAAAGGAGATGGATTTGGAGTGGCTAATATCATGAAATTAACCCTGAGCTGTGATCACAGAAGCGTGGATGGTGCTGTTGGAGCTTCTTTCCTTCAAACTTTGAAAAGATATATTGAGAATCCGGTGACTATGCTTGTTTAACAAAATCTTCATAATTATTAAAAAATGACGGAAATAATTTCCGTCATTTTTTTTATATGGTATCTTTATAAGGATAATGGAAAATCATCCCGTAATATTATTTGATGGTGTTTGCAATCTTTGTAATAATGCGGTTCGGTTTGTGATAAAACGGGATCCTAAATCCATTTTCAAATTCGCTTCATTACAAAGTGAATTCGGAAAAAAAATAATTGCCGAAAATCACCTTTCCGAAAAACCAGTTTCCTCATTTATTTTACTGGAAAAAGATAAAATTTATTTTAAATCAACAGCTGCATTAAGAGTAATTAAAAAGCTGAATGGAGTTGCCAGGTTGCTTTATGTATTTATTATTTTACCTGCGGTGATCAGAAATGTAGTTTATGATTTTATTGCCGCTAATCGTTACAAATGGTTTGGAAAACTAAACGACTGCATGGTGCCTGGAAAAGAGATTATGAATCGTTTTAAATAACCCCTTTAACAAGAATATTTTACTCCGCCTGAGTTGTATCTGACCCTTAATTTTATCCGTTAAACATCCAATTAAATCAAAAATCATCCAGCCTTTTTAATCTTTTTTATAATTATTTTACTTCGTTGTTCAATTGTATATCAAACAGTTGTAAAATTTATTGATTTATTTTTTAAAAAAGTCAGTACAAATTATAATAAATACCACACCATATGCGTTTATAGATTTGGAGTTTCATCCTAACTCTGGAATTCCATATTTTAAACCAATAAATATCCTTAACATGAAAACCATTACTTCAACGGTACTCGTACTGTTATTATCCGCCACTTCTTTTTCTGTTTTTGCACAAAATCAAAAATCAATCTTCAGGGAGTTTCCTGGATCAATCGAAATCTCAAAAAACACTTTAAAAAGTACATTGGTTGCGAAACCAGGTCAAACTGTTTCTATTCGTTTCAATGAGAAATTCGTTTTTACCGGTAAAGTCATGAGCAATGAATTAAAGTATTCTGATTTGCAATCAATGATTGTAAAGTCTGATACTTATTCTAATACATTGTTTCAGTTATCGAGAATTACCAATAACGAAAACAGTATAAAATATATTGGTCGTATTATCAACACAGATGCTTTGGAAGTTTTTGAAATCAAAAATGATGTGGCTGATAATTATCAATTACAAAAAATAGATCTGGACAAAATATTACAAGATTGTAGTTATTAATATTACCCTAAATAATATTAATAACTTTTCCCTAACAAATATCCAAATCCTTACAATCATGAACAATTTTACTAAAACTTTAATGATGGCATTATTATGCCTCATCAACACTGCGGTTTTTGCAATACCCAAACTCAGCAGTTATACATCAGCGTCTGCAACTATTTTTTTAGATTTTGATGGCCACATGGTCACCGGAAGTTTATGGAATGGTGGCATGCCAATTGCATGTGCAGCACCTGCCCTAACAGATGCCCAAATTACAGAGATCTTCAACAGAGTATCGGAAGATTTTCGTCCTTTCAATGTTAACATTACAACAGATTCAACAAAATTTTTAGCAGCGCCTTTAGCGCAAAGAATTCGTATCATTATAACTCCTACCAGCAGCTGGAAACCCAATGTTGGCGGAATATCCTATATCGGTTCATTTGTCTGGGGTGATGATACCCCTGCATTTGTTTTCTCCGACAGATTAGGACCCAATAATACCAAATACATTGCCGAATGCTGCAGTCACGAAAGTGGCCATACTGTAGGTTTATCGCATCAGTCGAAATATGACACCAATTGCAACTTAACCGAAACTTATAATACCGGTATTGGCAGTGGTGAAACAGGCTGGGCTCCTATTATGGGAAACAGCTACTCAAGAAATATGACCGGATGGAATGACGGGCCTACCCCTTACGGATGTGCGAATACACAAGATAATTTAAGCATCATTACATCCACTAACGGTTTTACTTATCGTACTGATGATTATTCTGATTCGTTAAATTCAACTGCATTTACTCCAGGAAATAATTCATTCAGTGTAAATGGAATTGTATCAACAGGAAGTGATAAAGATGTTTTCAAATTTGTGTTGAGTCAAAACTCAACTATACATATTGACGCGACTCCTTATAATCTGGGGATAAGTAACTCCGGTTCAGATCTGGATATAAAAGTATTGTTGTACGACCAGAGTAAAACATTATTAAAAACTTATGATCCTACTGCCACAATGAGCATTACAATAGATACTTCATTAAAAACGGGCACCTACTATTTTGTACTTGATGGTACCGGCAACAGCTATGCAAGCAATTACGGAAGTTTGGGCTCTTACACCATTACCGGTTTCAGATCTACATTACCCATTCATGATGTAACCTTAAGTGGCCACGTAGAAAAAAACAAACATCAGTTAAGCTGGAACATCATTGCTGATGAACCCTTAAAATCATTGAATGTGGAATATTCAACTGATGGAACCCATTTTAATATGCTGAATAATGTTTCATTAACATCAAGAAACATGAGTTATATACCTTACGATGATCATACCAGGTATTACAGACTTAAAGCAACATCTCAATTTGATCAGATTGCATATTCAAACGTAATTGCGCTTAGAGGAATCAACAAAACAGATATGCCATTCAGTGTGTCCACATTTGTAACGAATCAAATTACAGTAAATGCATCAGAAAATTATCAGTATAAAATTATGGATGCCAATGGCCGAATAATCAGTTCAGGCAATGGTAATAAAGGAATAAATAACATAGACTTCAGTCAGGCTTCTGCAGGATTTTATGTAATTCAATTATTTGGCAACACAAACAAACAATCAGAAAGAATTATAAGACAGTAAGGTAGATTCATGTGTAAGTAAAGGGGTTGGCGTTAGGGGCTGGCCCCTTTTTTGTTTTCCACAAATGCACAAATTTCATTTCCGACATTTCAACAGGGTATTTTTCTTTTCTTTTATTCCGTATATTTAGTAAACCCCATTATTATGTTATGGAGAAAATTTAACGGCGAAAATATCCAACTTCCCATTAAAGATGCTGTAATACAAGCCATAAAAAGAGAAACAGCTCAGGGTTACAAATTAAAAGTATGCATCGGTACCGATAGTCAGGTAAAAGGCCTGGAAACGGAGTTTGCCACAGTAATTGTTTTTCTTCGGGAAGGCAGCGGTGGCTTCATGTTTATTCATAATGAAAAGACCACTCAAAAATACAGTGTAAAAGAAAGAATGCTTGTAGAGGTAGCCAAAAGCATAGAAATTGCCTATGAATTGTGCAGCATTTTCACCGCTTATGATGTTGAAATGGAAGTGCATGCAGACATCAATACCAATCCTCAATTCAAAAGCAATGAAGCGTTGAGAGAAGCGATGGGATATATTTTAGGAATGGGTTTTGCCTTTAAAGCTAAGCCTGAAGCTTTTGCAAGCAGCTGTTGTGCTAATAAGGCTGTTAATTGATTGATCAGGGCTTACTCAATTGCTCGTTAACCTCTTCTATGTGATTAAGAATTTTTTCTCTGCCCAGTTTTTTTATAGCACTTGTTACAAAATGCTGAGGAAGGAATTGCCAGGTTTTTTTCATGGCCCCCAAAAAGTCTTTTACATTTTTACTTACTGTTCTTTGATTTTCTTTATCACTTTTTGTAAAAATCAAACAAAAGGGTATTTGCCATTTTTTTAATTGTTCTAAAAATTCAAGATCGATTTTCTGTGGAGAATGCCTGGAATCTATCAATACAAAAACTATAGAAAGGTTCTCCCGTTTACGAAGGTAATTTTCAATCATCTGCTCCCATCTCCTTCTGCTGGTTTGACTCACTTTTGCAAAGCCATAACCGGGCAAATCAACCAGAAACCATTTAGATATCAAATTATTTCTTGAATCTACTTTAACAGAGGTGATTTCAAAATGATTGATGAGCTGTGTTTTTCCGGGCGAGGATGATGTTTTAGCCAGTTTATCATTATTGCATAACATATTAATAACAGAAGATTTGCCCACATTGCTTCGGCCGATAAACGCATACTCCGGCTTATCTGGCAAAGGACATTTTTCGAAATCCGGACTACTAATGATATATACCGCCTTATTTATCTGCATTTAAATTAATTGTTAAACAAAAATACTCATTATATATTCAAACGCGATAGAGACTTAACTAAATAGACAAACAATGTATATTTGCAGCAACAATGACAGAATTTGCACACGACAAGATTGTTCCTTATAAGGATTCGACATTAAGCAAGAAAGATCAGGTTGCCGGCATGTTTGATGATATTGCAGGACGTTATGATTTTTTAAACCGATTTTTGAGTGCAGGAATCGACAAGGGCTGGCGTAAAAAAGGAATTAACCAGCTTAAAGAAATAAATCCCATCAAAATACTGGATGTGGCTACAGGAACTGCGGATGTGGCTATAATGGCTTCGGTACTTTTGAATCCTGACAAAATTATCGGAATTGATATCAGCAATGGAATGCTTGAAGTAGGAAGAGAAAAAGTTAATAAGGCCGGTCTGAGCTCAAAAATTGAGTTGTTAAATGGCGATAGTGAAGCAATAAAATTCGGAGACAATACGTTTGACGCAGTAACCGTATCGTTTGGAGTACGTAATTTTCAAAATCTGGAAAAAGGATTAAATGAAATAAAAAGAGTGCTAAAACCCGGTGGTAAATTGATGATACTGGAATTCAGTAAACCCAAATTTCCACTCGTAAAATTGATTTATCAGTTTTATATGAAAATAGTAACCCCTAATGTGGGTAAACTATTTTCAAAGAACCGAAATGCTTATCAATATTTAGACGAATCCATAAAAAAATTTCCGGAAGGAAAAAACTTTACCGATGTCCTGGATAAACTGGGATATCAAAAAACATACAGTAAATCACTTAGCCTCGGTATATGCAGTATCTATTGCGGAATAAAATAATTATAGTTGTGGCTTGCATTTTCATGCTTCCTTCAATTTCTTTTTCACAGATGGAAAGAATATTGAATCTTACTGATCATGATGACAAGAAATTTCACTTTGGAATTAACCTTGGAACCAACAGGGCTTTTTATCATTTTTCATTTACTCCAAGATTTTTTAATCCAACTAATAACGACAGTGTATTGGTAGTGGAAAGTTTGCAAAGCACAGGGATCAATCTTGCATGGCTGGTAAACATGAGAATGTCCGACCACTTTGATTTAAGCACCTATCCGCTTAATCTTGTTTTTACAGAAAAGGCTTTTCAATATCATTTAAAATTTCCAGACAGGCTCGCCAAAGAAGACAGTATTACTACGAGAAAAGTTCAGGGGATAACAATGTCATTACCTTTTCAGTTAAAATTCAGTAGCGACCGAATCAATAACTTTAAAGTGTACATGCTTGGTGGCGGTAAAATTGAATACGATTTTGCTGCAAATGCAGGTGAAAAAAATACTGAAAAACAAATCAAGCTGGATAAGCTGGATTATGGATTAGAAGCCGGTATAGGCTTTCATTTTTATTTTCCTGTATTTGTATTTTCCCCGGAAATCAAACTGGGATGGGGCTTCAAAAATCTTCATGTTCCAGACGATAATCTTAAATTTTCTAATGTTATTGATCAGATTAAATCAAGAACGATAACATTATCTTTTATAGTTGAGTAGCAGCTATATCCAGCTCTATCCAGCCTGTCCAACGCAACGTCCCTTTAAGGAGACATTGCTGAGAAGTAGTATCTAGCTCTATCCATCTAAAAATCATATTCTCGCTTGCAAATATTCAACCTGATTCCTGCACTGAATGAAGTACTGTTATTTTTATAACCGGATGCTAATTTATAATTTCGGTTTTGTAGTCCAAGCTCAAAAAATAAATTCTGCCTGAACTCATAAGAAACATTCAGAACCGTATTCAAACAAGTTGCTTTATCACCACTTCCAATTTCATAGCCATTATCTGAAAGTCTGGTTAAATAACTTTTGAAAATATTGCCTCCAAAATTAGCATTGGCCGTATCCATCCCTTTATAATAATAAATACTTCTGGCATAGAAATTCCATTTAGGAAAAGGCTGATATCTTATTATCCCGGTCCACTCCTGAAAATTTGCCCCTAATGGATGAGCAAGCGGCTGATTGTAATGGGAGTAATTGTTGATTGTATCAAAATGAGAATAGGTAAATGGTCGCACCCGGTTCATTTCAACCTGTAAATCAAGATTTTTTATACCAAAAGCATCAACATATTTAGCCCCGAGTTGTATGCCAAATTTATTGACCCAATTGGTTGGATCATTTTTAAGTTTTGATAGTATAAATTCATCCAGTAAAAATTGTCCGTAAAACTGAGCTCTTTTTTTCACATTAACTTTAAAATCAATTCCGGCAACTGCATTATCAGGGCTACCAATTGTTCCTTCTATATGACGGTAAAATATTATTGGATTGAGGTATTGAAATTCAAAATGATCTGATCTTCCAAACATAACACCTTCAAACAATCCTATATTAAGTGATTTGGTAACATTAATGCTTAGATGATGCATGGCGGCATATTTTTTTCTCAGCAAATTATTACCAATATCTCTGTACTTAGGCATAAGCTCCATAAACAAGTTCTGATAATTGAATTTCCAGATTCGGGCATTTATTTTGGCAAACAAGTAACTACTCCCCCAATCGCTCAGAAATAAACTTCTGTAGCCATTTCCAATAAAGTTTTTGTCATAGCCAAATTGAAAGTCGATATATTTTGTTGCATTGAAAGTAAAATAGCCTCTGCCATCAAAATAATCCTGAGCATTTACATTACTTTTAAACGCTTTATAAAACCCAACTCCTGGAACTGCTCTTAAATCTGCCACTTCTTGTTGAAAAAAAATCGGACCCCTTTCCTGGTTGTCAATTATTGTAGATGAAAAACCAATTTTGTTGGCAATGCGCCCGCGCAGCGTAATTCCTCTGGAGTTCAGATAGATGCTGTTATCGTTATCCTGTTCTTTTCCTATTCTTAAATTTAAGATTGGATTAATAGCCAGAAAAAAATCCTTAGTGTTTACTTCATAGAAATTCGCCTTATCAACATACAATGTTTTCAATAACGGCTTTTTACTCAGAAATGAATCATGATTGCCTGTGTACCATTCCACATTATTGATGTAAAGGCTTAATAAATTGTATTTGTCTGATTCAGATAATGAGGAGCGATTGTTTATAGAATCAAATAATGAAACTTCCTGAAGTATGTATTTTCTGTAATAGGGCTTGATAGTGGGGTAATTCAGATTCGTATTATGCTGATTCAAGATTTCCATCCTGTCGATAAAATGATATTCCTTAGAACCCTCTGGCAAATAAGTGCTTTGGCCGATACTATTCAGAGGTAAAACAAAAAACAGAATTTTGAATGCGTTTTTAATAATTTGCATCAGATTTGGTTAATTAATCAATAATTTGAAATTATGCAAAAATACCTGTTTAAGAACATATCGGTTGTAAATGAAGGAGAAATTAAAGTCACGGATGTTTTAGTGGAAGGCGACCGGATTGAAAGAATCGACAATAATATTTCTGTAAAAGGTTCCGTTATTGAAATAGATGGGCAAGACAAATATTTATTTCCGGGAGTTATAGATGATCAGGTTCATTTTAGAGAGCCCGGGTTGACACATAAAGGAAATATTGAAACAGAAAGCAAAGCTGCGGTAGCCGGAGGAGTTACCAGTTTTATGGAAATGCCCAATACGATTCCTAATGCATTGTCGATAAATTTACTTGAAGAAAAATACGCTATTGCTTCACGAAATTCTTCTGCTAATTATTCTTTCTTCATGGGCGTGAGTAACGAAAATGCCGAAGAAGTTTTAAAAATAAATAAAAGAAAGGAAGATATATGTGGCATTAAAATTTTCATGGGAAGCAGTACTGGAAATATGCTTGTAGATAATTTCAATACGCTTGAAAAACTATTCAGTGAAAGTGAAATGCTTATCGCCACTCATTGTGAAGATGAAACCATTATCAGAAATAATTATCATCATATCAAAGCAATCAAGGCGAATCTTTCAGCTGGCGACCATCCTTTTATCCGGGATGAAAATGCCTGCTATGAATCTTCATTAAGAGCCGTAAAAATGGCTCAGAAATACAACACGAGATTACACATACTACATATCAGTACAGAAAAAGAATTGATTTTATTCGGCAATATGATGCCATTGAAAGAAAAAAGAATCACAGCAGAAGTTTGTGTGCATCACTTACATTTTACTGCTGATGATTATGCTGAACAAGGCTATAAAATTAAATGTAACCCTGCAATTAAGGCGCCTCATAATAAAGCTGCATTATGGAAAGCCTTACTTGATAATCGTTTGGATATCATTGCTACTGATCATGCCCCACATTTGTTAAGCGAAAAAGAACCTCCATACGAATCGGCACATTCCGGGTTGCCATTGGTGCAACATTCTTTACAAATGATGCTTCATCACGCCAAACAGGGAGACATTTCACTGGAACGTGTGGCCGAAAAAATGAGCCATGCTGTTGCCGATTGTTTTCAGATAAAAGACAGAGGATACATCAGAGAAGGATATTATGCTGATTTGGTTATGGTTGACCTTAATAAACCTTATACCGTATCTCAGGAAAACATTTTATACAAATGTGGATGGAGCCCTTTAAACAAATTTAGTTTTTCTGCCACGATTTTAAATACCTGGGTTAATGGAAATTGTGTTTTTGGAGATGGAAAGATTATTTCAGATCAAAAAGGAAAGCGACTACACTTCAATAGAAACTAAACATGGAAATTGATTACACCACCTTACATGATTTAAATATTTTCGGCAACGATGATACTTATTCATTGTTTGACAAAATCAACTTCGCACAAACATCTAAAGGCAAAGAAAAATTAAAACAAACTCTTTACAAACCATTTAGCAATGTTGAAGACATACAAGGCATTCAACAAACCTTACAATGCATATTAAAAATTGCAGATCAATGGCCAAATCAAATTTCAAATGGTACCATATTGATGGTGGAGAAATTTTACGATAGTAATATTGATACCATTCCTGAAGACGCTTCCTCCTATCAAACCAAGATATACAGACTGCTTCATAGTCATGATTTCTCGCTTATTAAGTTTTCTGTTTCCCATTTTTATGATTTAATAAATGGGTTAGTTTCTGTTTCAAGATTACTGGAAAAAGAAAAAACACCTTTGCCATTACAATCGTTACTTAAAGAAATAAATCAGATTCTGCAAAAAGAAGAATGTAAAATTATCATCAATAAAAAATCAATCAAAGATTTCTCGAGTAAAGAGATTTTGAATTCGGGATATTTTTTTCTTTATCGTTTCAAACACCAAATAAAGCAACTTTTAGAAATTCATGCACAAATTGATGCCTGGTATGGAATGGCCATGGCGATAGCAAATCACCAGCTGGTTTTTCCTGAAATACAAAGTTCAAATCAACCTTACATTAATGCCAAAGGATTATTTCATATTTTATTGAACAGCCCCGTTCCTTATGATTTAACCTTAGACAAGGAAAAAAACTTCATGTTTCTTACCGGAGCAAATATGGCTGGGAAAAGCACTTTCATTAAATCTGTAGGAATTGCGGTATATCTTGCTCATCTGGGTATGGGTGTTCCTGCGATAGAAATGAAGTTGAGTTTATTTGATGGAGTACTCAGCAATATCAACATCATGGATAATCTTTCAAAAGGAGAAAGTTATTTTTATAATGAAGTACAACGCATTAAATCAACGATAACTAAAATTAATGATGGCAGACGTTGGCTGATATTAATTGATGAATTATTCAAAGGTACTAATGTGGAAGACGCGATGAAATGCAGCAGTATTGTAATTGAAGGATTGATAAAAATTCCTGAATCTATTTTCATCTTATCTACTCATTTATATGAAATTGGTGAAAGCCTAAAGAAACATACAAATATCAGTTTCAATTATTTCGAAACACAAATGATTAATGAAGAATTTAGTTTTAGTTATCAGCTGAAAAATGGCATTAGTAACGACAGGCTCGGTTATTTAATTTTGAAAAAAGAAGGCGTGGTGGAGATGCTGGAGAGGAGCGGCCCCCTTTAATTCCCCCAAAGGGTGAGGAGTATTAAGTTTTGCTGGATTGTTGCGAATATTTTAAACTACCGCCACAAAGGCACGAAGACAGGAAGTTTGACTAATTAATTTTTTATTTTTCACGCTGTATCATCGTAAGGTCATTTCCTTATTACTTATTTTTACTTTCTTATTACTTATTTTTTAACCACGAATTCACGAATTATTTATTCTTGATTCAATGCTTATTTCATATCCCAAATCCCACTTTTACCCCGAAGAATCGGGGCAGGCTATTTTACATTCAATCCCGAGGTTTCGGAACAAGTCATTTTACATTTTACATTTTTCTCAGCCACAAATACACCAAGGCACTAAGTTTCACGAAGTTTTTTTGAATTTTTACTTTTGAATTTTACATTTTGAATTTGTAATTCTGAATTAACCCCTCATTTCTCAAGAAATATCTCTTTCATCAATGTTGTTTTACTCATGGTTATTTTTTCAATTCTTTTGAAATTCGTTAATGCTTGTAAAAACATTTGGCAGCGCCGTATATGGTGTGGAAGCCATAACCATTACCGTGGAATTAGATGTAAATAATCAAGGTAAAAATTATTTTATTGTTGGCCTCCCAGACAATGCGATTAAAGAAAGCCTGCAAAGAGTAGAGAGTGCCATAAAAAGCAATGGTTATTATATGCCCAGAACAAAGTTGCTGGTTAACCTTGCTCCTGCTGATATTAAAAAAACGGGAACAGCTTTTGATTTACCCATTGCCATTGGCACTTTGGCAGCAACGGGTCAAATTGATGATGCAGAAAAATTATCAAGGTTTATCATTATGGGTGAGTTGAGTCTGGATGGTGAAATTAAATCTATAAGAGGAGCTTTACCGATTGCGATACAGGCAAAAAAAGAAAATTTCGAAGGGTTCATTGTTCCTCAAACCAATGCCAGGGAGGCTGCGATGGTTGAAGGACTAAAAGTTTATGGTGTTGCCCACATGAATGATGTCGTTGATTTTTTAAAAGGAAAAAAAATAATTGAGCCTACAGTTGTAAATATTTCAGAAGAATTTCTTTACGCGCAGGGTAATGACGATATCGATTTTTCTGATGTAAAAGGGCAGCAAAATATTAAAAGGGCATTAGAAATAGCTGCTGCCGGTGGACATAATGCCATTCTTATTGGTCCGCCGGGAGCAGGTAAAACCATGCTGGCAAAAAGGCTTCCTACTATTTTGCCACCATTAAGCCTAAACGAAGCTTTAGAAACCACCAAGATTCATAGCGTTGCCGGAAAGATGCCTGAACATTCCACCATCGTAAGTAAAAGACCTTTCAGAAGTCCTCATCATTCTATTTCAGACGCGGCACTTGTAGGCGGTGGAGGTAATCCTCAACCCGGTGAAATATCTCTGGCACATAATGGCGTGTTGTTTTTGGATGAATTACCCGAGTTTAAAAGAACCGTACTTGAAGTAATGAGACAGCCTATGGAAGAAAGAAAAGTTACTATTTCAAGAGCTCGTATTGCGCTTGAATTTCCGGCAAGTTTTATGCTGATTGCCAGTATGAACCCCTGCCCTTGCGGTTATTTCAATCATCCCGAAAAAGATTGTTCATGCCCTCCAGGTATGGTTCAGAAATATCTTAACAAAGTTTCAGGTCCATTACTCGACAGAATTGATTTACATGTAGAAGTTACTCCTGTTGCTTTTGATGAACTTTCCAACAAGCATGAGTATGAAAAAAGCGAAACCATACGTCAACGGGTAATTGCAGCAAGAGACATTCAGGCAAAAAGGTACCTTCATTCTGATTCTGTTTATGCAAATGCACAAATGAGCAGTAAAATGCTTAAAGAAATTTGCATCATTGATGAAGCTTCAAAAAAAATAATAAAATCAGCTATGGAAAAATTAAATTTATCAGCACGTGCTTATGACAGAATCATAAAAGTCAGCAGAACAATCGCTGATCTGGAGTATTCTGAACAAATAAAAACAGCACATCTTGCTGAAGCTATTCATTTCAGAAGTCTGGACCGCGAAAATTGGGGAACTTAGACAACTATACCAAATGAAACAATAAAATAAGTCGGATTAAGGCTTTTATCTTCTTAATTTCATTCATTTCCTCATCTAAAGAGATAAGAAATAAGTTGATTTCAGTTAGAGATTACGATGATTAAAACCAATCAACTGCAGTTCAATAAATTTAACCGAAATTGCACCTTTATTGATTATAAAAATCCCTGGATGAAAATTTTACTGCACTATCTCAAACCGCTCAAATGGCTGGTTGTACTGACGTTGTTATTGGCTGCCGTCAATATTAGTTTCTCACTTATTGACCCAATTCTTTTGGGAAAACTTGTAAATCTGGCCGGAGATTTTAAAGCAAAGCCTGATCAATTTAGCCACAGCCAATTTTTCTGGAGTTATGAAAACATCTTACGCGACAGTAAACCCTATTTGCAATTAGGTGTTTTTTATATTCTCCTATTTTCTATTTCTGTGGCCATGGTAAGCAGAATCGCAAAAGCATTTCAGGATTATTTTTTGAATCTTGTGATTCAGAAATTCGGTGCCAAAGTTTTCACAGATGGTTTACAACAGGCTTTAAAACTTCCCTATCAGGAATTTGAAGATCAACGAAGTGGTGAAACGTTATCTGTACTCACTAAAGTAAGAGCCGATGTAGAAAAGTTCATGATTAATTTCATCAATATACTTTTTGGAATTATTATCGGCGTCGTTTTTGTGTTTGTGTATGCGGCCATATTTATCAACTGGAGGATTCCTATTGCCTATCTTGTTGGAATTGGTGTACTTACTTTCATCACAAACAAACTCAGTAAAAAAATAAAACTGATTCAAAAAATAATCGTTGGTGAAACCACTGCACTTGCCGGATCAACAACCGAATCTCTGAGAAATATTGAACTGGTGAAAAGCCTGGGTCTTACCAATCAGGAAGTAAGTCGTTTGAATAAGAACACGTATAAAATTCTTGGGCTGGAATTAAAAAAAGTTAAAAGTATCAGAAGTATCAGCTTTATCCAGGGAACAATGGTGAATACTTTACGTCAGTTTATTTTATTTATTCTGATGTGGTTAATTTTTCGTCATGAGATGGATGCCGGACAACTGGTAACCATGCAGATATTTTCTTTCTTTGTATTTGGACCTTTACAGGAAATCGGAAACATCTTATTGTCTTATCGTGAAGCAGAAGCTTCATTAAACAATTTCGATTTGCTGATGAAAAAAGCTCCAGAGAAGGAACCTACAAATCCTAAGAAATTAGGTGCTGTAGAAAAATTATCTTTCAAGAAAGTAACCTTCAAACATAAATCCGCTATTCATAAAGCTATAGACGGAATTAGTTTTGATGCAAATATTGGCGAAACTATTGCTTTTGTTGGGCCCAGTGGCAGCGGGAAGTCTACACTAATGAAATTACTGGTAGGACTATATCGCCCCGAACAAGGAAATATTTTTTACAACGGCTTGGATGAAACGGAAATACATTTTGATGATCTGAGAAATCAGATTGGATTTGTAACACAGGATACAAATTTGTTCAGCGGATCTATAAAAGAAAATTTATTGTTTGTGAACCCAACTGCAACAGAAGTTGATATTAATGATGCATTAAAAAAAGCGGCATGTAGTAATTTACTGGAAAGAGCAGAAAAAGGCCTTGATACGATGATAGGAGAAGGCGGTTTGAAATTAAGTGGTGGAGAAAAACAAAGAATATCTATCGCAAGAGCATTATTACGTATGCCAAAAATTTTAATTTTTGATGAAGCCACATCAGCATTGGATTCATTAACAGAAGAAGAAATTACCAATACTATTATTGACATTTCAAAAGCAAAAGATCAGATTACCATTTTAATTGCCCATCGGTTAAGCACGATCATGCACGCAGACAGGATTTATGTACTGGAAAAAGGAGAAGTGGTTGAAACTGGTAATCATCAGCAGTTGGTTGACGAAAAAGGGTTGTATTATGCAATGTGGAGACAACAGATTGGAGAAAGAAAAAAAATACCGGGAATCAAAGACATCTTCTAACCAAAGCGCAAATCTAGTTGGCATAAAATTACAAATGAAAATTCAATTAACGTATAAATTTGAATAATGTCAGACAAACCCAATTATTATCTCAGTATTTTCAAGATGTCTTGTCCCAGATGCAGAAGTGGAAAAATGTTTAAAGATAGTAACCCTTACAGAAAATTTTCTTTGAAGCATATATTTGATATGTATGACAATTGTCCTGTCTGTGATCAGAAATATGATATGGAACCCGGGTTTTGGTATGGTACCGGATATGTCAGTTATGCTCTGGCGGTAGCTATATCAGTTACTACTTTTGTGGCCTGGTGGGTATTAATAGGTGTCTCTACAGAAGACAACCGAATTTTTTACTGGTTAATAACAAACACTGTTGTACTTATTCTTTCTCAACCCTGGATGATGCGATTAAGCAGGGTTATTTATATGCGTTTTTTTGTAAGCTATGATGAAGCTTTTGAAAAGCACAAACCAAAGAAGTTTGAATAGAAATGGTAGCCTCCAAAGGGGGAAGTTGTTTGGCGTTTCTTGTTTGTTGACAATTTGAACCAATTAAACATCTCAAACCTATCGAACCCATTGAACATTTTAAACTAATTTGTGCCTTCGTGTTAAAAAAACTTTGCAAATTCATTATCACTCCTTCTAAAAAATCAATGGCACATTTATCTTGATTCCGAAGTTTCTGCCCACATTAAAAACGCCTGTTCTTCCTGTAGATAAATTTGTTGCTGCGTATTTTAATCTGCTGAGGTGACTCTGATAAGCCACATCTCCAATATTCAGTGCCGAAAGATAAATTCCAAAAGATTGTTTATTTTTTTTGTTGAAAATTTCTGCACCAACACCAGCATTCATTAAAGTATATCCCTGAGATATTGTTTCTGTATTATATGCTGTAAAAGCATTGTTTTGAGCGAATGTATTTTCAATCTCATACTTCGCATAAAAGTTCCTAATGGTATTATTCAGTTTTTTAAAATCTGCTCTGAATTCGGTTAGCAATTTTGGAGCAGGAATAAAAGGAAGGTTTTTCGAGCCCTCTATAGCTGACTCAAAAGTTCCTCTTACAAAAGAAAAACTATTTTCGATATGCAGCCAATCCAATGGATGTGGATGGATATCTAAAGTAATTTCTACACCTGCTAGATTAGCTTTATGCTGATTGAACTGAAATGCTGTTAAATAATTTCCATCTACTTCAACAAGCGAATCTGTACCTAAAGTATTTTGCAGTTTTTGATAATAAATAAAATTGCTGAAATGATTTAAGTAACCGGCAACGTTAAACGAAAAATGTTTACTGCTTACTTCTATTGCGGCATCAATCTGAGTACTGATTTCGCTGGTCAGATTTCTATTTCCGTACTCATATCTAACCGTTCCTTCATGCGCACCATTAGAAGCAAGCTCGGGTACACTTGGCGCCCTAAATGCCCTGGCTACATTAAATTTTATATTAAGATTCTGATTGGCTTCATATGCAAAGCCAGCACTTCCCGAAAAATTAGCATACTGTTTTTTAAGGGGCGCTCCTTTTTGAATATTACCCTGCTGTAAACTTTTTGTATCAAGGCTTCTTGAATCAAATCTAAGGCCTCCGCTGAAATCAATCTTTTTAAATTCTTTCTGAGAAAAAACAAACAACCCGTAATCAAACAAATGATAATCGGGTATCAATTGTTCAACACCCAAATTTTTATTGATCTGATCCATGCCATTAATGCCCACTGAGTTTTTCCATTTATTTTTTTCTTTGAAATGATATTGCGCTGCATAGGTTGTTGTTTTCATATCAAAAAACAAGGACCGTTCTTTGATATTTTCAGGATTGCCAAATTCTTCTCTTCTGTTTTGCTGCCAGGCTATATTGAGCGACAAATTATTATTCCCCAATTTGATATTATTGTCTGTGGCTACTTTAAAATGACGGATATGCTGATAAGGAATTAATGGATTTACACTTTTAAAATCAGCAGAAGTCGCATCGATCTGATTTCCACCTGCAACTGTTTTTACGAAATTTCCCAAACTGTCTCTATCTCCTTCAACCATTCCTGCAGTTAAATCAAAATTACTGAACAATAAATGACTATACCCCCAGCTTCTGTTGAAGCCTGCATAACCACCTAAATTGTGTTCATTGAATTTAGAATTGAATACATAACCGTCATATTTATTTTTATAATCTGCAGCAGCTTTATAAGTTCCGTATGCATTCCAGTTGAATCCATTTTTATTGCCTGAAATATTTCCATTAAAAGACCGAAGCTGATTATTGGTTTGATAATTGGAACCCAGATTTAATTTAATGGTATTGGCTGGCGCTGGAACATTTGAAATAATATTAATTACACCGGCCATCGCATCACTCCCATAAACCAGTGATGCCGGACCTTTCAGAATTTCAATTTTACTTACACTTTCATCATCTATTTCTATCCCATGCTCATCGCCCCATTGCTGTCCTTCCTGACGAACTCCATCATTAATCGTTAATACTCTGTTGTAACCCAAACCTCTTATCAATGGTTTTGAAATCGCAGGACCAGTTGATAAAGATGAAACTCCAGCTTTTTTCGTAATACTTTCAATGATATTCATTGAAGAGCTTTGTAATAAATCCTGTTTACGCATCACTGAAACCTGAAATGGAATTTTCTTTAATTGAGTGGCTTTGCTGACGCCGGTAACAATAACTGCATTATTTTCTACAATAGATTCGATAAGATAAAAATCTTTGTGGGTTTCTCCCTGAATGTCAACATTGATTGCAATGGTTGAATAACCTAAATGAGAGATTTCAATTAAATGTTTTCCATCTCTTAAATTATCGATAATATACTCCCCTTTTGAATTAGTGCTGGAACCGGTTCGTAAATCCGTAATATAAATTGAAACTCCTTCGATAGGATCTCCGGTTTTACTGTCTTTCACAAAGCCAGTAAAAATCCCTTTCAATGGTAATGATAATGCTAATGATTGATTGCTTATAAAAGAAATGAAAATCAAATAGAAGAATAGTAAAAATCTTTTCATGAGTTACTAAGTTTTTTTAGTTAGGCCGCATATAATTGTAACTTGGTTGCAAAAATATGAATTCGATAATTCATAACTTCTGATTTAACAATTTCTTGCAGAAAGATAAAATAGCGCTAACTAATATTTTCAATTATTCCGGCAATTCCCTGGCCACCGCCAACACAAGCTGATATCAAACCAAATTTTTTATTTAGCCTTTTCATGTCATTAAGAATTTGAACAGTAAGTTTAGCGCCGGTACAGCCCAAAGGATGGCCTAATGCAATAGCGCCTCCGTTAATATTTACAATAGAAGTATTTAAATTAAGTTCTCGGATTACCGCTAGGGATTGAGAGGCAAAAGCTTCATTTAATTCTATCAAATCAATAGATGATAATGAAATACCGGTTTGCTTTAACAGTTTTGGTATAGCAGCTATGGGGCCGATACCCATAATTCTGGGATGAACACCAGCAACTGCAGCACCAACCAATCTTCCTATTGGTTTTAATCCCAGTTGATTAATTAATTTTTCACTCATCACTATCACAAAAGAAGCGCCATCACTGGTTTGTGATGAATTGCCTGCAGTTACAGAACCTCCTGCCGCAAATGCCGGTTTTAATTTTGATAAACTTTCTATACTGGTGTCCGTTCTTACTCCATCATCAGTATCTACAATAAAACTACGCTGCTGTTTCTTTAATTTCTCGTCGATATAAATTTCATTTATGCTTATTGGTAATATTCCAGATTTGAAATACCCTTCTTTAATGGCACTGGCTGCTTTGATATGGCTTTGATAACTGAATTCATCCTGATCTTCTCTGCTTACTTTAAATTCTTTGGCAACAGCTTCTGCGGTTAAACCCATGTTTAAATAATAGTCTGGCTCTTCTGATGCAATAGAATAAGCAGGAACGGTTTTCCATCCTGCCGTAGGCACCAGGCTCATACTTTCGGTACCACCGGCGATAATACAATCAGCCATTCCAGACCGGATTTTTGCTGTAGCCATGGCAATACTTTCCAAACCACTGGCACAATAACGGTTAATAGTAATGCCTGCTATATCGATGCCTATGGCCCTTGCCGCAATGATTCGACCAAACTGTAAACCTTGCTCTGCCTCTGGAACGGCATTACCTACAATAACATCGTCAATTAATTTTGGATCCAAAGCTGGAACAGATGACATCAACCCTTTGATTAATTCAATGGCCAAATCATCGGGTCGTGTAAATCTAAAACCGCCTTTTTTACTTTTAGTTACTGCTGTGCGAAATCCTGCTATGATGTATGCTTCCTGCATTTGAAATTTTAGGAATCAAATGTAATGTGTTTTGGGAGGATAGCCACGAATTAACGAATGATTGTTGTATGAGGTTTAAATCGCTTCGCTGCCTGCCTGCGGGTAGGCAGGGTTTAAAGGTTTAGTGCTTTAATGGTTCTCTCAACTCGGTCAGAGACCTTTGTCACAATCAATTTCCCACTTTGGGGGATTAAGGGGACTTTTTTCCTCCAACTCATTTAATTTTGCCAAATTATGTACAACCTACTCCGGAACATATTATTTCTCTTCGATGCTGAAAAGGTTCATTACTTTTCAATGAATGTCTTGAAGGCTTTTTGTAAAATCAGTTTTATCAAATGGATAATACACAATATTTATAAAGCAGAACATCCTGTGAAAGCAATGGGAATTGAATTCACAAATATGGTTGGACTTGGTGCAGGCTTTGATAAAAACGCAAAATATCTTACCGAGTTGGAAACTTTAGGTTTTGGGTTTGTAGAAATTGGAACCGTTACTCCAAAATATCAGGAAGGCAATCAGAAACCAAGACTTTTCAGATTGCCTCAAGACAAAGCCCTCATCAACAGAATGGGTTTTAATAATGAAGGAGCTGATATCATCAGCAAAAGATTATCAAGCTGGAGAAAAAATAATCCAAAAAGCAAACTTATCATAGGTGGCAATATTGGCAAAAATAAATCTACACCAAATGAAGACGCCTGGAAAGATTATGAAAGTTGTTTTAAAGTACTTTATGATTATGTAGATTATTTTGTTGTGAATGTAAGCAGCCCTAATACTCCTGGCCTTCGTGCCTTACAGGAAAAAGACAGTTTGAAACAGATTTTTAAAGCGCTTCAAAAAATAAATCCAAAGAAAAAATCCATCTTATTAAAAATAGCTCCCGATCTTTCTATTGATCAGTTAAATGATATCATTGATTTATGGAGAGAAATACAATTGGATGGATTAATTGTATCTAACACGACCATTGACAGAAATAATTTAAAATCTTCTAAAATTGAAATTGAAAAAATTGGCATGGGCGGTTTGAGTGGGTTACCAATAATCGACAAAAGCACCGCTATGCTAAAATATATTCATAAACAAACAGAAGGAAAATTATTTATGATAGGCAGTGGTGGTATCTTTACAGCCCAGCATGCAAATGACAAAATAAATTCAGGTGCTTCGTTGGTTCAGGTTTGGACGGGCTTTATTTATGAAGGACCCATTATTGTAAAAAACATTATCAGCGCGTTAAAAAATTAAATATAAAAATGGAACATTTATTGACCTCAGAAAGTATTATCAGTTTTTTTGTTCTTGTAGTACTCGAAATAGTATTAGGAATTGATAATGTGATTTTCGTTAGCATCATCATCAACAGATTACAAACTACAAAAGAAGAAATAAAAGCTCGGAGATTATGGATGGTCACCGGAATGATCTCCCGCTCTATACTTTTAATGGGCTTAAGCTGGCTTTTATCACAAAAAGGAAATGCAATTTTCACGATGATGAATAAAGGCTTTGATTTAGCTAGTTTGGTTATGCTTGCAGGAGGATTGTTTTTGATTTATAAGTCTGTGATGGAAATACATGCCAAGCTGGAAGGTGAAGACCCCAATGCAAATGGCACAAAAAAACCGGCGCTCTCCTTTTCAATGGCAGTATCTCAAATTATGCTTATTGATGCAGTATTTTCATTCGACAGCATCATCACTGCTGGTGGTACAGCAGATCATCTGGAAATCATGATTGCCGCTGTTGTGATTGCCATGATTATCATGTTTTTGTTCAGCCCTAAAATATCCTCCTTTATTCACAAGCATCCTACATTAAAAATGCTGGCCTTATCTTTTTTGGTTTTGATTGGATTGAGTCTTGTGATTGAAGGATGGGATTCCGAGAAAGCCGAAGCTTTACATTTAAAGTATTATATCTATTTCGGAATGGCCTTCTCTTTTTTGGTGGAAGTGTTGAATATAATAATGAGAAAAAAGAACCCCAATGTTGTTGAAATGCATGAGCCCCAAATAAATGAGAAAGAAAATATTAATATTGATTAGTTATTCAGAATCGTAACCGCCACAATGCCGGCAGTTTCGGTGCGTAGTCTATTGTCTCCCAAAGAAACAGGAATAAAATTATTTTTCAGGGCCAGCTCAATTTCAGTTGCGTCAAAATCGCCTTCTGGGCCAATCAGGATAATTGATGATGATGATTTTTTGCAAGAGTTCAATTCAATTTTATGGCCATTGTCTATGCAGTGTGCAATAAATTTTGATTGATTATTATCATCTGAAACAACTTTATCAAAAGAACTTGGCTCATGTAAAGCAGGCAACCAAGCCTGATGAGATTGGAGCATTGCACTGATTAAAATACCTTTCATTCTGTCGTAACGAAAATGTTGTTTTTCTGTTCGGTTGCACTTAAGCGGTATTATTTCAGTAATCCCAATTTCTGTTGCTTTTTCAAGAAACCATTCAAATCTGCTGGTATTTTTAATCAGAGAAATGGCAATGGTTATATTATTTTCAGGAGAGGATATTTTTTCGAGATTGATTTTATTTACCGTACAGTTTTTTTTATGTTCATCAATGATTTCAGCAGTCAATAAAATTCCTTTTCCATCGGTGAGCTGTAGCTGCTCCCCTTTTTTCATACGAAGCACCTGAATGATATGTTTTGAAGCATCTTCATTCAACATAAAAGTTGAATCAGACTCATTTATAGTTTCAAAATAAAACAGCGGTAACGACATAAATCAATTCATTGAAGGAAAATATTTTAATTAGAATGGGCTTTACTCATCATCATATTGTTCATCATTCATTTTAGATCCTTTTTGAATGAACATTCTGGCATCATTATTTCCGGCTTCGGAAATGGGGCGCCAATTACCCTGGCCCTGAGGACCCTGCCCTTGAGCAGCAAACTCATTACTGCCTTCTTCATCTTCAACAAATTTTTGAATATGCAGTAAGGCTCTGAGTTTGATGGTTTCCAAACTACCATTACGATGCTTGGCTATTTTAACGTGCGTTTCACCCTTGTTGTTATCTCCAAATTCATTTGCAGTAATTTCATAATATTCGGGCCTGTAAAGAAACATCACCATATCAGCATCCTGCTCAATGGCTCCAGATTCTCTTAAATCACTTAACTGAGGCATTTTATTTCCTTCTTTTCTTTTTTCTACTTCCCTGCTTAACTGAGATAATGCTATTATAGGAACTTGTAATTCTTTGGCCAAACTTTTTAGATCTCTGGAAATTTTACTGATTTCCTGTTCACGGTTACTGTTTCTGTCGGCACTGCCACTCATCAACTGGAGATAATCAATAATAATCAAACCAACATTATATTTATTTTTCAATCGACGGCATTTGGCTCTCAATTCAAAAATGTTAAGGGCCGCAGAATCATCGATATAAATAGGTGCTTTACTCAAACGTTCAATTCCTTTTTTATAAAGTTGTTTCATTTCATGGTCTTCAAGTTTTCCCCTTGAAATTTTCTCGAGCCATATCTCACTTTCTGCACTGAGAATACGTGTTACCAATTGCGAGCTACTCATCTCCAGACTAAAGAATCCAACTGCAGTAGGTTTGGTAGGATGAAGGGCCGCACTACGGGCAAGGTTAAGTGCAAATGCTGTTTTACCAACAGAAGGTCTGGCCGCGAGTATAATCAAATCTGTGCTTTGCCAACCATAGGTTATTCTGTCAAGAGAAGGAAAACCTGTAGGCACACCCGTAATGTCGTCCTGACGGCTTCTCATGTCATCAATCTTTTTTATAGTACTCATGATGACGGTATCAATACTATCGAAGTTCCTTCTTAAATGATTATTCGTTATTTCAAAAAGTTTTCCTTCTGCAGAATCAAGCATATCAAAAACATCCGTGCTGTCCTCATAAGCCTCTCCGATTATTTCACTGCTGATGCGGATCAATTCGCGTTGAATAAATTTCTGAACTACAATACGGGCATGGTATTCAATATTTGCTGAAGAAACAACGGCATTGGTTAATTTGGTTACATAATAAGGGCCGCCAACAAATTCAAGATCTTCTCTAGTTCTTAGCTCCTCCACTACCGTTAGTAAGTCAATTGCTTTACTCTGGTTAGAAAGTGCTTGCATAGCCCTGAAAATACGCTGATGGGATTCCTGGTAAAAACATTCAGGTTTTAAAATTTCTATGGCCACATCAAATGCGCTTTTTTCAAGCATAATCGCACCAAGAATAGCTTCTTCCAGTTCTTTTGCCTGAGGAGGTATTTTTCCAAAAACCATCGTGTTCATATCAACTGCAGGTTTCCTTCTTATTTTTCTATCCTTATTAAGATTTGTTAATTCCATTTATATGAAGCTTTTTATTGAGTTATTGAATAAAATCATTTTTGCAATCCGAAACTTGTCTAAGGTAAATTCAAATAAGTGATGATAAAATAAAAATCTTTTCTACCCCCTTATTAAAATTGGTTTTCCACAGGCAATCCACATGTAAATTTAGCTTATCCACGGTTTATGAACAGTACTATTCACAAAAATGAAGAACAGAATGCTAAAATGAAGAAAATTATTCACAATTCGAAGGCATGTTCAAATCTTTTTTTACACTTAAATTTATTAAAATATTCTTGTTCGTTTGAAAAAAAATACAATTTGAGTTTTTATTTAATTGATGCTCTAGAACGATACCTTCTAAGTCCTAAAAAACTATCTTTGCCAGGAAAATAATAATATTAAATGACAATATCATATAACTGGCTGAGTGAATACCTGCCTCAGAAATTAGATCCTGCAGTTTTATCGGGCATTTTAACTTCTATTGGACTTGAGGTTGAAAGCATGGAAAGTTTCGAAGAAATTAAGGGAGGTTTGAATGGCCTCGTAGTTGGAGAAATAATGAGTTGCGAAAAACATCCCGAAGCCGATAAATTAAAACTCACTACCGTAAATGTTGGTCAGCCCGAACTATTGAACATTGTTTGCGGTGCTTCAAACGTTGCCACAGGCCAAAAAGTTATCGTTGCAACCATCGGCTGTACCTTGTATCCTGCTTCAGGCGAACCGTTTACTATCAAAAAAGCAAAAATCAGAGGTTCAGAAAGCCAAGGAATGATTTGTGCAGAAGATGAAATTGGACTTAGTGCTGATCATTCAGGAATCATTGTTTTACCCCAATCAACTTTAGCAGGAACTACCGCAGCTGAAATTTACAAACCTCATTCGGATATAATTTATGAAATAGGACTTACGCCCAATAGAATGGATGCGATGAGCCACTTGGGTGTTGCCAGAGATGTATGTGCTTATCTTTCTTATCATCAGCATGAAAACATTGAAGTTATACTACCCTATCAAACAAATTTCAACTCCGACAATCAGACTTCCAACATTATAGTTACAATCGAAAACGATGTGGCATGTAAGCGTTATAGTGGAATCAGTATTTCAGATGTAACGGTTTCAGAAAGTCCGGACTGGCTCAAACAAAAATTAAAAAGTATTGGCCTGAAGACTGTTAATAATATTGTAGATGTCACCAATTTTATTCTGCATGAAACAGGCCAGCCGCTTCACGCTTTTGACGCAGATCAAATTGTCGGAAAAAAAGTCATTGTTTCATTTGCAAAAGAGGGATCTGTTTTTAAAACACTGGATGAAAAAGACAGAAAAATGACTGCGGCAGATTTGATGATTTGTAATGAGAATGAACCCATGTGTATTGCTGGTGTTTATGGTGGTTTAAAAAGCGGTGTATCCAAAGAAACAAAAAATATATTTCTCGAAAGCGCCTGTTTTGATAAGGGTTATGTAAGAAAAACGGCAATTCGGCACGACTTAAGAACAGATGCATCCACGAGATTTGAAAAAGGAGTGGATATCAGCAACACGGTAACTGTATTAAAAAGAGCAGCGTTGTTGATTAAAGAAATTACCGGAGGAAATATTTCAAGTGATATCATTGATATTTTTCCAAATCCTCAACCAAACACAGTTATAGAATTCAGTTTTGAATATCTTAAAAAATTAAGCGGAAAAGCATACGAACATAAGGACGTGAAATCTATTTTAACCGCACTCGGATTTCTGATTACAAAAGAAACTGAACATGCCGTTACGCTTTCTGTTCCATTCAGCAAATCCGATATCAGTATACAGGCGGATATCGTTGAAGAAATCATGCGTATTGACGGACTTGATAATGTTGAAATTCCTTCTGCCATTTCTATCGTGCCTTCTATCGAAAAATCAGCAAAGAAATATGCGCTAAGGGAAAAGATATCAAATTATCTCACCGGACTTGGGTTTTACGAAATCTTTACAAACAGCATTACCAATAGTGCTTATTATAATGAAGCCGAGTTGGGCAACGCTGTTAAAATGATCAACAGTTTGAGCAGTGAATTAAATATCCTCAGACCCAAAATGATACAAAGCGGTTTAGAAGTTATAGCCCACAACTTAAATCGTAAAAATAACCATCTTCTTCTTTTTGAATTTGGAAAAACATATTCCATTTCCAGCGAAGGCAAATACAAAGAAAGCAATAGGCTTGCACTTTATATTTCAGGAAATTCAGAAGAGGCGGGCTGGAAAAATCCTTCTAAAAAAGTAGATTTTTTTTACCTCAAAGGGGCTGTTGAAAATATTTTTAAACTAAACGGAATTAAAAAACTAGCCTTCGAGCCAATAGTTAATGAAGAATTGGAGATGGGCAGTTCCATCATGATGGGTAAGTTTTTATATGCTCATTTAGGAGAAGTCTCACAAAAAATGCTCAAGAAATTTGACATTAAACAGCCTGTACTTTTTGCAGATATTGATATCGATTTGTTTTTCGATCAAAAAATAAAGCCCATTCAATATAAAGAGTTATCAAAATTTCCGGTTGTAAACAGAGATCTGGCCATTTTGGTGGATAAAAATGTTTCCTATTCTCAAATAGAGCAAATAGCTTTAACAAATAAAATTGAACAATTGACTTCTGTTCAGCTTTTCGATATATTTGAAAGTGAGAAGCTGGGTGCCGGAAAAAAATCAATGGCGATCAGTTTTACGTTCCTTGATGAAAACAAAACTTTAACCGACAAAGAAATAGACGGATTTATGAACAAGATTATTTCCGGATACGAAACCACTTTGCAGGCAGAAATCAGAAAATAATAATCATTGGAACAAATAGAAACACATTTAAACAGAATTCACTCAAAGCTTCAGGAATTACTGAAAAAGCATGCTTCTCTTCAAAAGCAAACTATTCAGCAACAGGAACAGATAAATACGTTTAAGCAACAGCAAGAGGCAAATGAAAGGAAAATAAAAGCCCTCGAAGAGCAGCAGTATATTTTAAAGTCGGCTGCCGGCGAACTGAACAATACTGATAAAAAAGCTTTTGAACAAACGATTTCAAAATACATTAAAGAAATTGACAAATGCATCGCTTTATTGAGCGAATAAAACCATTATCATGACTGAAGAACTTATTCCCGTAAATATTTTAATCGCAGACAGAACTTACCGCATTAAAACCAGTCCTTCTGATGAGGAAGTGGTAAGAAAAACGGTTAAGCTTATTAATGATAAAATAATTGAGTTCAAAACTAACTTTTCTGGAAAAGACATGCAGGATTATGTTTCAATGGTAATTATCTGGTATGCCACCCAAAACTCCTCTGGCGAAAACTCCTCAGTTTTAATTGAGCAAATTACCGAAAGCCTCACAAAAATGGAATCTCAGCTTGACAAGGCATTATAATTTGCTTTTTGTATTCAAAAGCCCTCCAAAAAACTTCTCCATTCAAGCAAAAAACTCGAATAAAAATTAATATCTTCGCGTTTCGACGTCTTTCCCGGCAAATCGGGAAGAGATCATATACAATATTGTGAATCAGATAAAAACAACAAATTTTAATGGAACTGAATATACTTCTTCCCATCATAATAGGTGGTGTGTTTGTGGGCACCATCCTGGGTAAATTAATTTTTACTAAAAACACCAAGAAATTAGTAGACGACGCTAGAATTGACGCAGAAAAAATCATTGCAGATGGTAAATCTCAGGCAGAAACGCTAAAAAAAGAGAAGATTTTAGAAGCAAAGGAGAAGTTTGTGCAAATGAAGGTTGATCATGAAAAAGATGTAATTGTACGTACCCAAAAGCTTAATGAATCAGAAAATCGCATCAAACAAAAGGAACAAAGCATCAGTCAAAAAGATGCTAATCTGGATAAGCAAGCCAAAGAAAACGAAGTCATTAAAGAAAATCTGAATCGTCAGATTGAGGTGGTGACCCTAAAAAGAACTGAGCTTGAAAAACATCAGGAAGAACATATTCGTCGTTTGGAAAAAGTAGCCGGATTGTCTGCAGAAGATGCCAAAGCTCAATTGATTGAAAGTTTAAAACAGGAAGCCTACACCAAAGCTCTGGTTTTACAACAGGAAATTATAGAAGACGCGAAACAAAAGGCAAACAAAGAAGCCCGTAAAATCGTTATCCAAACTATACAACGTACTGCTGCTGAGCAGGCTATTGAAAATTCAATTACCGTTTTCAATCTGGAAAGCGATGAGATTAAAGGTTCTATTATCGGTCGTGAGGGCAGAAATATCAGAGCGATTGAAGCTGCTACAGGCGTTGATTTGATAGTAGATGACACTCCTGAAGCCATTGTACTTTCTTCATTTGATCCATTAAGAAGAGAAATTGCACGTCTTTCACTTCAGCGTCTTGTGGCTGATGGAAGAATTCATCCGGCGCGTATTGAAGAAGTAGTGGAAAAAACCAAAAAACAATTAGAAGATCAGGTTCTTGAAATTGGTGAAAGAACTGCCATGGAACTAGGTATTCATGGTTTACATAAAGAATTAATCAGAATGGTAGGAAGAATGCGTTTCCGTTCTTCTTATGGACAGAATCTTTTAATGCATAGTCGTGAAACTGCAAATCTTTGTTCTATCATGGCTTCTGAATTAGGTATGAATCCTAAATTGGCCAAACGTGCAGGATTGCTGCATGATATTGGAAAGGTTCCGGATGAAGAAACTGAATTGAGCCACGCTTTATTGGGTGCTAAACTAGCAGAAAAATATGGCGAAAATCCTGCGGTAGTAAATGCTATCGGAGCTCACCATGATGAAATGGAAATGAAATTTGTTATCTCTCCGATTATTCAGGCTTGCGATGCAATAAGCGGCGCCAGACCAGGAGCAAGAAGGGAGATCATGCAACAATATATCCAGCGTATTAAGGATCTCGAAAATCTTGCTATGGCTTATCAGGGTGTTGAAAAAGCATACGCTATTCAGGCCGGCCGTGAGCTAAGAGTAATCGTTGAAGCAGATAAAGTAACTGATGGCGACAGCGAAAAATTAAGCTTTGAAATTGCTCAGAAAATTCAAACAGAAATGACTTTCCCCGGACAGATTAAAGTTACTGTTATCAGAGAAAAAAGAACAGTGAACATAGCGAGATAAAAATGCAGTTCAAAAGGTTTGGAAGGCTTAATAAGTTCAACAGGTTATAACAACCTGTCTTATTTTAGAAAAGATTGACAGATTATAGCTTAAAGTTTACACTTGAGGATTTATCTATATTTTTCAGTGCGTATATTGGCCTAATATCTAATTCGCTTTTTATAAACCAAGGATGTTTGAACAAGTATGATAAACTTAGCTAATAAATTAAACCCGTCTTAGATTATCAATTAATCCTCTTTTATTAATTATAAAGTGAAAAAAAGCCAGGCTAAGGTGTTTTGAATTTTTCAATCCATATGAAAGTCCATATTTAAAGCCTGAAATAATTTTATACAGCATTCTAAAAAATGTGAAAAAATTCGCCCGATATAATTTATTTTTTGTTTGAATTATAAACAGATTTCTTAAAGAGTAATATTCTCTCCACAAAACATTTATATCTTTTTTCAATCCCCTTTGCTTTTTAATTCCAATATTATTATGCTTCAATCTGGCATTATAGTAAAGTTCTTTATTAACTAGGAGCTTGTATCCATTATTTTGAAGATTCAAATCAAAATCAAGATCTTCGAAACTAAAAAAAAGTGAGGGGTCTGGTAATATATTCTTCTCAATTACTACTTTTGAGTTAATAATTTTCATCATGCCTCCTGCAATTATGTCAACCTCTAGTGCACCTTTTCCTTTAATTTCAGCATCATTTACCCTAACGATAATTCCTTTTTTTCGGTCAAAATATTGACCAACCATTCCAACACAACCACAATCCGGACTTGTATTTCCTGTTTCCAACAAAATTTGAAATACATCTTTATATTGAGGAGGATCATCGTCATCTATCCAGGCAATCCACTTATATCCTTGTTTGGCGAGTAAGCTTAATCCAATAGCTGAAGCTCCTGCAGGACCTGAATTATAGCCAACAGAATAATATTCTATATTTTGATTGGGAAATGAATCTAAAACTATTTTTGCGCCTTGATTAGGATCATTATCAACAATTAATATTTTTTCAGGTGGTAAAGTTTGATCAAACAATAACTTTATGGTTTCCAAAAGAGTTGAATTTCTTTTGTATGTCATTATGAAAGCCGAGAAGTAATTTTTTGATTCCATAATTTTTTTTTAAAGAAAATATTAGAGAATTAGGCGTTGTTTAAAATAATGAATTTATACAATAATTGAGAAATTCTTTGCAAATATAATAAAAGCAGCACTACTCTACTGTCCTATAAAAAATAATTACTTAATTGATCTTTATCTCTTTTTATTTTTTCATTAAATTAATCGATTGTTTTATGATTTTTATTAAAAGTCTGAATTGACGATTTAAATAACTAAACTTTTTTTGGTAAAATTTATTGATTGCCGAAAACTTGATACTCTTTATGTTTAATCAATTATTTATCATCACAATTAATTATTTTTGCTTTCGAATTAGCTAAACGAATACATTTAAAATTTACTAATCATAAATATGAAAAAAATTTTCCTTGTTACAAAACTCAAAACAACGAATATTGGAAATGAGGCTTTGTCTCATGAGATCATCAAATTATTTCACGATAAAGTAAATGACTGCAGTATAAACGTCAATGGTCGGCCTTTTGGACTTTATGGTTATCAAGCTGAAACGCTATTAAAAAATGATAACCCTTTAAAATTATTTGAAAAGTGGACAGATGATATCATCAATAAAATAAACAAAGAAAACGAGGTGACCTTTAAAGCAAAGAAGGGAGAAGTAGTGTTATATGCCAATGAAACTGAATTCAAAATTGATAAATGGAAAGCGTTATTAAAACCCCTCAAAAGTTGGTACAATTCAATGTTTGTTTACACGAATGCATATGTGGAAAGAGCAAAAATCTTAAAAGCCTCTGACTGGCATGTGTATAGTGGCGCAGGAGAAGTAAATGATGGCAATGGCAACAACAATATTAATAGCGGCAATGTTTTTCTAAGACAATTAATAGAAATAAGAGTAGCTCAGAAATTAGGCATCAAAACTGCTGCAGTTAATCAATCTGTAAATCTAAATACCGCATTATTTCAGTCTATCTGTGCACATGTTTACAGCAAGATGGAAAAAATTATTATCCGTGGTGAAACAACTAGGAAAAATTTAATTAATTACGGAGTACCTGAAGCAATAATCGAAGTGGCTCCCGATTCGGCAATAAACACCATTCTTGACACTACGATTAATTTACATAAAAATAAAAACAAGGTAGGTTTCAATATTTCAGACAGGGTAAAGATTTCTGAAAAAGAAATTTCCCGAATTGTGTCGCACCTTCGGGCTTTGGGTAAAGAAGTGGTTTTTTGTACGAATGAGCCTTATGGAGATATAGAAATCATTGATATGTTTGCTAAAAAATTCAATGTACCCAATATGAGTGGACATCGTAATTACAAAGAATATGCAATGAAATTAGCAGAATGTGATTGTATTATTAGTGCTCGGGTTCATACAAACATGTTATCACTAGTTTCACATACTATCATCATTCCAATTGAAGGAAATGATTTCAGACTAGCAGAACTCTTAGAAGGATTTAAATATCCAATACCTATTATCAAATCACAAACAGAAGGATGGACAGATAAATTATTATTGGAAATTGATAATGTGTTGGTTGAAAAAAAGTATGATTTCGAAAATTATTTCAAATCTATATTCGAACCTTGCAAGAAATTATCATATAGAAATGCAACTTGGATGAATGACTTTAAGTAAAACTAAATCATTTAAAACTGAGCATACACAAATTGCTGTGGTTTTGCCATAAAAATAAAAATGACCAATACAAAAATCATATAAATTCCCCATCTGATTATTTTAGGCCATTTTAACCCCAATTTTTCCAAGGCGAAATCGGTGTGTCTTCCAAACCATTCAAGGATGAACATAATGAATATGAAAAATATAATAGCTAAGTCTGACTTTGGATTTTGGGTAGGAAGGACAGGGATTGAAAAAAGTGATTTTGAAAATATTTTTATATAGTAATGAAAAGCTTCGGTTATTGAATTTGCTCTCAATATCATAGCCGTTAACATGACAAGGATAAATGTACCAGATCTGTTTATAAACCTTTTCAAATTAGAAAAGAAGTTATCTGTAGTATTAGCAGGATTTTTGTTTACAGTTCCATTAATAACCAATGGAATAAAATAACAGCCATGTAAAAATCCAAACAAAATAAAATTAAGGGAAGCACCATGCCACAATCCAACCAATACAAAATTGATTACAATAGCTAATAATAATCCTGATTTACCCCAGGATCTGAAAGCAAATGTTAGTGGAGTGTATACATATTCTGTCATCCAGCTGGTTAATGAAATATGCCATCTTCTCCAGAATTCACTTGTGTTTTGAGAAAAGAATGGGAAGTTAAAATTTTTGGTGACATTGAAACCTATTAAGCGTGAAAATCCAATAGCCATATCTGAATAGCCCGAAAAATCTGCATAGATTTCTACTATATAAATAAAGGCACCGAGCACAAGGGAGCTACCGGGCAATTTCAAATAATTATCAAATAAATTGTTTGTTATTTCAACACAATTATCAGCAATCACTAATTTTTTAAAAAACCCCCATAAAATTTGTCGGAGACCTGTAGTTGCGTTTTCATAATTAAACACTCTTACTTTTTCTAATTGAGGAGCAAATGAAGAGGCGCGATCTATTGGGCCTGCAATCATTGTTGGAAAAAAAGAAACGTAATTAAAAAAAACGACCCAGTCTTTAGTTGGTTTTATTTTTTCCGAATTTACATCCAATAAATAACTAATCGTTTTGAAAGTATAAAAGCTAAGTCCTAATGGAAGAATAATATTAAGTGAATGTGTGGAAGTGTGAATCCCGAAACTATCAATCAACTTAGAAAAAGAATCTATAAAGAAATTCAAGTACTTAAAATAAAATAAAAGTCCTACACCAAATGTGACACCTAAAGTGGTAAGTAATCCTTTTTGTTTTTCATCATCAGTTGCAGCAATTTTTTTACCAAGTTGATAATTAATAAATGAACTGATAATTAATAAAGATAATAGTCTCCAGTCTGAGCAAGCATAAAAGAAATAGCTCCCTGCCAGAATTAATAAATTCTGTTTCTTAAGGTTTTTATTAAATATAAACCAATATAGAAAAAAGAAAGTACTAAAAAAAAGTACAAATAATATGCTATTAAATTCCATTTGAAATGATTATTTTAAACGATAGACTTTGAAATAATAAGATCAATTAAATCACCCACATTTTGCATTTTGTTCAGCTCTTTTAATTTAAATTTAAGATTAAAAGCAGTCTCTACTTCGGAAATGAGGATCATATGATTTAATGAATTCCATTCAGCGATATCTCCGGCGCTAGTAGTTCGTGTTAACACAATTGATTCTTTGCCAAAAACTGAACTGAAAATTTTTTCTAGTCTTTCAATAATTTGATTTTCTTCCATAAATTTTAATTTAATTTTTTTTTCATTAATAATTTTTCGTTGCCAGGTAAAAAATTCAATATTTTTTCATCTTCTGATTTTACGATTTGTGCGGTTTCAAATCCAATTTTATTGTACGCCCTAATTGCTGGTATATTATTGGCCATTACTTGTACAGCCAAATCTGTAATTCCTTGATTCTTCTTAATATGTTCTTTTGTTAATAAATCAATCAGGTTATTCCCTCTATGATCTGGAGAAACATAAACCATAACCAGAGATAATGCTCCCGGGGGATGGATTATTATAAGTTCAGAGGTAACCTTTGATGCCTGTGAAGCAAATAATATTGACTCTTTAGGTAAATAATACCCCAATAAATTGCTTTTAATTTTTGAAGAAGGATTTTCAATATCTTCTACCCAGGCGCCAATAGCGGCAACAACTTTATTTTCTAATTCGGCTACAATATAATTTGAAACAGAAAATTCGCAACCATCAATTTCTTCTAAAAACATCTCTTTAAAAATAGACACGAGCTCTTCTTCTTTCAAATTAAACACTCTGGAGTAACTTAATATATTACTACCCGATTTTTCGGCTTCAATTATCGTGTTAACTAAAAAATCAACATCGTTTAAATTAGCTGGTCTGAATAGATATTTGCTCATAAATTCTTTCATTTATTTTATCGCAGGTTCATATAATTCAATCAACCCTATTCCATCTGCGAAAAGATAACAAATTAATCCATTCATCATGGCATCTGATTGCATTGGCTCGAAAAGAGGCCTGAAATTCATATCTTCCAGTTCTTCTACGGCTGCATTTATATCTTTCACTTCATAGCAGGTATGATAAGGTGTAGTACCGGACTGTGTTACCATTCTGGTTACTGGAGACTCTGCATTCAAGGGTTCTACTAATTCCAGAATTGGGCTATCCTCTTTTGTTAAGAAACAAATTTTTACATTTTGAGAGATTTCAACTACTGTTTCTGAGGCTATATATCCGAGTTGAGCATACATTTTTGTAGACTTGTCAATACTTTTTGTGGCAATTCCTACATGATGAAATTTAAGATTTGAATTCATTTATTTAAATTTTAAAGTTGGGCCTCATTTCAAATCATTTATTTTCACGCTCTATTTACTTCCCCGTTATAATTAAGACGATTTGACAATTGAATTTTTTAAAACTAACCTATCCATTTTTCCATTGGCATTTAATGGGAATATTTCAATTACTATTGTTTTTACCGGAACCATATAAGGAGGTAATTTTGTTTTCAAATAATCCAGAAGAAGATTTATGTTACAGGATTCACTTTCAACAAAAAGAGCAATTTCATTATTACCGGTCTTATTTTCAAAAGCAATAGCAACTGCATTGTTTCCATTCATGTATTCGCGAGCGTGATATTCTATTTCTCCGAGCTCAATTCTGTATCCTTGAATTTTAACCTGATAATCCAAACGTCCGGAGAGCATGATATCTCCATCTTCATCGAAATAACACAGATCTCCTGTTTTATAATAACGGGTTGTCTTTCCTTGATAATCTTTGGTAAAAAAAGATTCCGAATTTTTTTGAGGATTCTTCCAGTATCCAGGTGTAATTTGATCACCACTGATACACATTTCCCCTTTTTGATTTACTGAAAGAACATTACTATTTTCATCAACAATAATTGCGTTGACTCCATTCATTGGTTTACCAATAGAAAGCATGCCATTGAGTTCTTTATTTTTGCCGTCATTTTTTAATTTATGATAAGTGCAATAAATAGTAGCTTCTGTGGGTCCGTAAAAATTAAAGACTTCAGCATTAGGAATACAGGCAGACCATTCCATAGCTAATTCTAAAGGGGAAGCTTCTGCAGTAAGGATACAATATTTTACACTTTCTGAATGTATTTCATCAAAATATGGACGAAGGAATCTAATCATCGACGGGGCCATAACACAAAAAGTCAAATGATGATCTTCAAGTAATCCATAGATATAACTGTATTTTATTTGCTCATGTGGGATAGTATATGTACAGGCGCCCTTTGTTAGTGGAGTAAGAAATGCCTGAACAGATACATCAAAAGTGAGGTCGAAACATTGTAAACATTTGTCGCTTTCATTAACCTGAAAACCCGTTTCCCAGAATGACTTCATAAATGCGCCAACATTTTTTCTGTTTATCTGAACACCTTTGGGCATTCCCGTACTTCCTGAAGTGAAAAGGATGTAAGCAAGTTTATCCTCATCCACAAGATTAGGTTTTAATAATAGTTCAGTGAAAATTAAATCTCCAACAAAAACAACATCTAATCCTTCAAATGGATTGTTGTTTTGAGAGTTGATAACCCATGTGATATCTGCCTGGTTAATAATCTGCAGATTTCTTTCCATTGGTTGCTTTGGATGAAGAGGAACATAAGCAAAACCTTCAAACCAAATTGCAAAAATTGACGCATACGTTTCAATATCATCATTTGCAATCAAGCCAATTATTTCGGAAGTCCCTTTGATGGTTTGAATTTTTTGACGAATCTTTGAAATATGCTGAGCAAAATCATTGTAGCTGTAGAATTTGCCGGCAATGCAAAATGCATTTTTATCGGGATAGTTATTTACTGCGCTAAGAAATTTACCAATAACAAAATCATTAAACATACTCATTTGATTTAATAATTCAATTCTTCAAACCATGAGAATAAACAAATTTCAAAAATTGAAATACTGCTTTTGTTTTTCAATGGCGTTGTTTGAATTTTTTAACTTCGGTTTACAATGTTTTTTAAAAACCAATTAGCCAGAAAAGTCGAAGTCTTCACTGCACCCGTAATATTATTATGTACTTGATTGGAGAAGTCGGCTTTGTTGTACGAAGATATTGGATAATCATGAAAAAAAGGAGTTTGATATCCCTTACACAATGAATCAATAAATGCAATTTCAAAGTCCATTGAATGATGAAGCTTTGGATATAGAGGGGTTCTTGTGAATACCAAGACAATATTTTTTTCTTTACATAATTCAACAATTTTGGACATGTATTTAATCCTTTCCGGGTTTATTAGAGTATCAATGTTTGAATTAGTTAAGTTATTGTCGAATTTTAAGGAATCAATAATTTTCGAATCTCTATAATATCCATTTTCCCAACTGCTTTTCTCATTATTTTTCTTGTTACCCATTAGGTCTATATATCCTTGATATTTTAAAAACGGTATTAGTTGAAAACAGATTCCCTTCAAACCCAATCCGTTGACAATGAAATTCCATTTGTGTTTTTTGTCAAGATATTCAGCATTAGCAAGAGCATGATAATAATCAATTTCATTAAAAGCAGATTGAGACAAGCCAACCACCGCATATTTAATTTCAGCATGTTGGGTAATCGCATAATCCAAAAAATAATAAGATTCTATCAATGATTGCGAAGCTGTAGCTAGGTTATAACTATGTAATGAAGTGATGGAATCAAAAACGGAGGGATTTATAGAACAGTACATTTTACTAGACCCCAGGAACACCGTATTGGGAGACGCCTTCTTAAATCCTGTCCACTTTATATAATTTTTTTCTGTTTTTTGGGCGAGTTTTTTTCTCTTGGGAATTTCCTGTATGTATTGCAAAATATAAAAAAGCGTAAAGAAAAATAAAAAGAAAATTAAAGTATTTTGCAGGAAGCGCTTCATTTGAATTGAATGTTTTTGGAAATTAATTTATTTTTCCAAATTATCTAATGCTATGTATATACTCGTTATTTTTAAACTGCTTCTTCACATCATTAAGTTCTTTTAAAATACTGGTGTCAATTAAGGTTCCTCCCATTTCTAAAGTAAACCCACCAATGAGGTCATCTTTTACCGCAGTTTCTAATTCTATTTTTTGATAAGGCGTACCCGATTTGATTTTATTTACAATAGCCTCTTTTAAAGAATCACTAACGGGGACAGCTGTGGTTAACTTTATGGTATGAATATTATTGAGCGAATTATATTGCTCAATAAATGCATTTAAAATTTCAGGCAAACTATATTCCCGGGCTTTATTAACAAGCAATTTAAAAAAAGACACTGTGATTGCACACACTTTATTATAAATTACCGCTTCAATTATTTTTTCTTTTTTATCTGCTTTTATTACCGGACTTTTAAGCATGGCCACAAAATCGGGATTAGACCGGCATATTGCCTCCAGCATTTTAATGTCCTGAAAAACCACGTCCAGTTGATTTTGTTCGATAGACAAATCAAGTAAACTTTTTGCATATCTTCCGGCTAATCTTGGGTTACTCATAACGCTGATATTCTTTTACTTAATTCAATTTAATTTCTTCTGCCAATTTGCTGATGTAAGACTCCTGTTGGGTTTTATCGGAAAGCTCTCTTCTCAATATTTTTTCACTTACTTCCACCACCATTTTTCCAACCTGGTTTTTAATATCCGTTAAAGCGGCCATTTTTTGATGTTGAATTGAAGCGTTTGCTTCTGTAATTATTTTGGCAGCCTGCGCTTTGGCTTCTTCCTTTGCATCGTTAATCAATCTGTCTTTAATGTCCTTTGCATCTTTAAGCATGGCTGATCTTTCTTCTCTAGCGCTTTGAAGGAGTACTTCATTTTCGCTTTTCAACTGAGCCATTTCTTTTTTTACTCTTTCGGCCGTTGCGATGGAGTCGGCAATATTTGCTTCACGTTCATTCAATCCTTTTAGGATCATTGGCCATGCAGACTTTTTAAGAATCAAAAACACAATTAAAAACGCGAGTAGCGTCCAAACGAATAAACCTAAATGTGGTAATAGTAAATCCATAATATTATGTTGTTATAATGATCAATTCCAGAAAAAATATTACTGCATCCTCCGCCCTGTGCTTCAGATGCAGTAATGAGTTGGGCGATTAGGCTTTCAATACAGCCAATAATCCTGCGATAACTGCGAAAAGGGCAACACCCTCAACGAATGCAGCAGTCAGGATCATGTTCGCACGAATGTCATTGGATGCTTCCGGCTGGCGAGCAATAGCTTCCACAGCGCCTTTACCGATTTGTCCGATACCAATTCCGGCACCGATTGCGGCAAGACCTGCACCTATTGCACCACCCATGTGAGAATAACCAACTTCTGTCAACAAAGTCATCAAAGTCATGATACTTGTGTTTTATGAGTGAATAATAAATTACGCTGTTGCATGATGTGCATCGCCATCATGATGCTCATGTTCGCCTTCAAAAGCCTGACCGATAAATACTGCTGTCAGATTTGTAAAAATGAAGGCCTGGATAAAAGCAACCAGAATTTCTATAACATAGATAAATACGGTAAACAAAATAGACACCGGAGAAAATCCCCAACCTGCCACTTTACTCATCTCACCGAAAATAAATATGAGCGAAATAAAACTCAAAATGATAATATGCCCTGCCACCATGTTGGCGAAAAGACGTATAATTAACGCTGCAGGTTTAATAATTAAAACACCTGCTAACTCAACCGGAATCAAAATCAATTTTACTAAAAAAGGAACTCCGGGAGGCCATAAAATATGCTTCCAGAAATGACCGTTAGTACTCGCTAAAATTACAACCGCAGAAATAAGTCCCATTACAGCAGTGAAAGCGGTATTGCCTGTAACATTTGCCGAACCAGGTATCAAACCAAAAATATTGAGTATCAGTATGAAGAAAAACACAGTAAGCAAATAAGGAAGATATTTATTCCATTTTTTACCCAAGTTTGGTTTAGCTACATCATCTCTTACAAAAGTAATGATAGGCTCTATTGCATTCTGCCAGCCTTTTGGTGCAGAAGTAACACCATATCCGTTTTTGTATTTTTTAGCAATCCCTGTCATTAAAACTACCAGCAACGTAAGCGCCAATATCATTTGAACCACATTCTTTGTCAAAGAAAAATCATACACTGTACTTCCGTCTGTGGCTACAATTTCTTTAAGTTCATTGTATTTGTACAAACCCTCTACCACTTCTTCTCCTTCATGACCAAATTTTGCAGAAGAGAAAAACGCAACTCCATGTTCTTTTGAATATACCAACACAGGCAAAGGAATGGTGGCATGGAAAGATTCGTGTGGATTTTCTTTATTTTCTATAGTAAAAAAATGAAATTCATGGTTATCCTTAATATGATCCATGATAATTTTAGCAGGGTCTAATTTCCCTTCTTTTGGAGCAAGGTTTTCGGATGATGTTTCAGGCGTTGGTTCCTGAGCCATAACTGAATATGAAAATAACAACGAAAAAAGCCCAAAAATGGCTACCAACATATATTTTAGGAGCTTCGCTACCATATTTTTCCTTGATTTTGGCGCAAAGATAAGGTCATAAGGGTTAATACTAAAATAATACGGGGTATTTCTCGGTTTTTTGATGGCAAAAAACTGTTTTCAGTCATTCCTCCATTTAAATGGTAGTTAAGAAAATGATTTTTGTAACATTTCCATCAGACTGCACTAAAACTGAAAATATATGAATTGTCCACCTTCTGAGTTACCAAACAAAATAATATAAAGGAAAAACAATACAGAGGATGCTGCCAGCCACAAACCGCCGCGCTTTAATGAGTAAATCGAATCGAATGATTTTTTTCTTAAAACAGCATATTCCGTCACCAACATAATTCCTATAGATGCAAAAACCGAAGCCAGCATATTGGTATTTAATGGATTAAAATGCGACCATTGATGATCGAGAATCATTTTATGAATAATGACATTTGCCTGTGAAAATGTTGCAGCTCTAAAAAAAACCCAGGTGAAACAAATAAGAATAAAAACTAGGGAGCTTTTTGCCAGTTTAATTAGAATATTTCTTGGGTTGGTAACCACTACACCCAATGCTTTTTCAACCGACAGATACAATCCATTTAATCCTCCCCAGATTACAAAATTCCAGGAAGCCCCATGCCATAAACCACCGATCAACATGGTGAGCATTAAATTAATGTACGTTCTGAATTTGCCCTTACGGCTGCCACCAAACGAAATGTATAAATAATCTCTTAGCCAGCTGGATAAAGACATATGCCATCTTCTCCAGAATTCCGTAACGCTTTTTGAAAAATACGGTAATGCAAAATTCTCTTTGAAGCGAAATCCCATCATTCTGGCAACTCCGATAGCCATGTCGGAATATCCCGAAAAATCGCAATAAATCTGAACAGCAAAAAGAAGGGTTGCAAGGATTAACGTTGGACCTGAATGATGTGTGTAATTATTATAAACCGCATCAACATATATAGACGCCGTATCCGCAACTACAACTTTTTTAAACAACCCCCAGATGAATCTTGAAAATCCAATCATAAAATCGGAATACTGAATTTTATGATCACATTTTTTTAGTTGAGGCAAAAGATTGCTGGCTCTTTCTATCGGACCTGCAACCAATTGCGGGAACATCATCACAAAATTTGAATATACCAGCAAATTCCTTTCCGCTTTGATATTACCTCTGTAAACTTCAATCACATAGCTCAAACTTTGAAATACGTGAAAAGATAAACCTATAGGTAATATCACTTCCCAATGTTTTAAATGACCAGAACCAAGAAAATTATAATTATCGATGAAGAAATTATAGTATTTAAAAACAAAAAGTACCAGACAAGTATTGATTATCCCGGTAAGCAAATGTCTTTTTTTTGCTTTAGATGATGTGCTGTTTTCTATTCCAATTGCTGAAAAATAATCTATGAGTATGGTTAAATAAAGGATCAATACATAAACCGGTATGAACCACATATAGAAAATACTGCTTGCTACAAAAAGTAAAATTTTTCTCCCTGTTCCATTTAGAAAATAAAACAGAAAAAAAGTCACTGTGAAGAAAATCAGAAATACAATTGAATTAAATAACATAAAGTTTTACTGTTAAAAAAGACTGCAGATTGGGTTACATTATTAATGAATAGTGCTAAGTTTTATTTTTATACTATCATTCAGATATTGACTAAACTTATCTGAGCCGATATAATTTAAATGTGCGTCATCTTTCCAGTTAATATTTTCCTGTAAATCTTTTAAATTATTCACATTGGCCATATTAATAACATCAACATCATGTCGTGAGGAAATGACGTTGATTAAATTATTAAGGTTTTTCTCTTTATATAATCCATTTTGATAACTGGGCGGAAAGACAATGAATAATTTTATTTTATTTTCCTTACAAACATTAATAATATTATCTAATGCCGCCAGTTTTAAAGGATCTAATCTTGTTTCGATTTCAACGGTATCAATATCAATCTCTTTATTCATCGTTCCTTTTAAAGGAGTATATCCATCTTTCTCTTTGTTTTTGTCTTTTTTCAGATAATTGGTAATTATGTTGTAAAACTTTCCATTGTATCTGTAAAGTTTGAATTGCAATTTGAGTTTTTCCTGATAACCTAATGATGCTGCATATTGCTGTAAGACTTTTGAGTCATTCAAATAAGGGTACAGGGGTGTAATCTGAGCATTATAGGAATTTACTTTCTTATAACGGTAGTCACGTTCGTCTGTTTGCAAAACAATATAATCTGGCTTTGTATTGTTATGCAGAATAAGATCCACCAATGCATTCATATACAAGATTCCCCCGACACCGTTTATTCCTGCATTATACCCTTCGGTATTGAAAGCTGTAATAAAAGCAGGATTGATCATGTTTTTTGCACGAGAAGAACCAAGAATGATAAACTTAACATCCTTTTTTTTCTTAAATAAATAATTGGTATTACCCCCGCTTTCACCTGAGAAAGTTTTACTAAAGATATATTTCTCAAATACAAAATTGATTGACCTGTCGAGCAGGAAAATAAGCAGAAAAAAACAAGCAATAAAAATTAATATTTTTTTCATTGAATAACTCAATATTATTTTTTTTGAGAATAACTAATTAATGAAGAATCTAAATAAAATGGGATTCTTATGCATGTAATCAGTTTTCAAAGTTAAGTTCATATTTCTGATTATTAAAAAAAATACAAAATATTTGAACCTAATAAACGGCCGATATATTTCAATTTTTCAGAAAATCTATTTCCTACATAATATTACTCCCATTAAACTGCGTCTGATACAATTGACGGTAATGTCCATTTTGTTTTAGTAACTCGTCATGCGTTCCCATTTCTTTTATTTCTCCTCTTTCCAATACTATTATTGCATCTGCTTTTCTTATGGTGCTCAACCGATGTGCTATCACTATTGAGGTTCTGCCCGAAACCATTTTTTCGATAGCATTTTGTATTAAAGTTTCGCTTTCCGAATCAATAGATGATGTAGCTTCATCAAGAATCAGAATAGCCGGATTATATAAAATAGCTCTTGCAAATGAAAGCAACTGTCGCTGACCCATTGATAATGTAGATCCTCGTTCCATTACATTAAAGTCGTATCCTCCGGGCAACTGCATAATAAAATCATGCAGTCCAATCATTTTAGAAGCCTCTATAACATCCTGCTTTTTAATTTTAGGGTTGCGCATTGAAATGTTTTCGAATACCGTTCCGCTGAATAAAAAAACATCCTGTAATACAACCGCAATCTGACTTCTTAAAAAATCCAGATTCAGATTTTCGATGTTATTGTGATCAATCTCTATGCTGCCTTTATTTAAATTATACAAACGGTTGATTAAGCTGATGATTGTAGTTTTGCCACTTCCTGTATTACCAACTATGGCAATTGTTTTTCCGGCAGATAACTTAAATGAAAGATCTTTTAAAACATAATTGTCATCATGATAAGAAAACCAAACATTTTTAAACTCAATTTCGCCTTTAAGTACATGATGATCTTTTGAAAAGGGAAGAGACTCACTGTGAGATATAGGGGTAAATTCCTGATTGTCCAATACATTAAAAACTCTTTCGCTGGCAATCATTCCCATTTGTAAAACATTAAATTTATCAGCAATAACCCTAAGTGGCCTGAATAGCAAATTCAAACATAAAATAAAAGAGGTAATCGTTCCTGCAATATGTTCAGAAGACGATGCCGGCAGAAATATCGATTTCCTTGCGGCCCACCATACCAAAAGCCCTATACTTAATGCAGAAACGAGTTCTACCACTGGAAAAAAAACAGAATAAGCGAAAATAGCTTTGATGTTTGAATTCCGGTGTTCATTATTGATCTCCCTGAATTGAGCCTGTTCATTTTTTTCCGCAGCAAATGCCTGTATCACTAACATGCCAGATATATGTTCCTGTACAAAAGTATTTAATTGAGCTACCGCATTTCTTACTCTCAAAAATGACTTCTTAACAGACTCCTTAAAAAAATATGTTGCAATAATTAAAATAGGAAATGGCGTCAAACAAACAAGCGTTATTTGCCAGTCTGTAAAAAACATATAAATAAGAATGGAGACAATAGCCAGCAAATCTCCAAGAATAGGAATAAATCCATCGCTAAAAATATCATTTACCGACTCTATATCATTGATCGTTCTGGTGGTTAATGTTCCAATGGGGGTTTTATCAAATTGAGAAAGATTCAATTGCAATATTTTAGCAAATGTTTTATCTCTTATATCTTTTACTACGCTTTGGCCTAATGACGCCGTTGAAAAAGTAAAAAAATAACGACAAGTAGTTTCTATAAACAACAACAAAATCTGAATGATGGTAATCTCAATAATAAAGCCGCCGGGGCCTTTAAAAAAAAACGCTGCACTGTTGTCGTTTACCCCATTATTAATGGTCAATTTAATCAGCAATGGGCGCAAAGGAGCAATTACTGCCAGGAAAATTGATAATACTATTGAGAGTATTACCTTGGATCTGTAAGGTTTGGTAAAGGAAAATACTCTGCTGAGTATGGGTATATTAAAAATATTTTTTTTCTTAGGATTACTTTCCATTTTATGTTGAGGGTTGACAAAGACCTTACATCGAATCTATTCTTTTATTATAAGCCTTAATAAAAATAGCACCAAGGTTTTTGTAAGGAGGTATATAACTTTCCCAGCTTTCCTTTACTGTTTTGTTTTTATCCTGCGTAAAAAGATTGGAAAGACTTTGCCACATATCTTTCCAAACAATTTTATTGTCGTTTATTAAGATCTGATTCATGTAGGTTAAGATGGGTTTATTAATATCCCCTGCTCCAATTTCCTTTGTAGAGATAATATGAGCATCCGGCGCAATCTCCAATATCTTATTGAGATTTTTGTATCCGCCACAAGATCCCAGCAATACAATTTTTGCATTCAAGGGCATCCTGCTGATGGTTCCGGGTAACCAGTAACTGTGACCTCTGTGTACTACAATGTTTGGATATAGCTCATTCTCTTCAAGATAACTATTCAAGTGAACCTGAGCACTGTCATCAAGATTGGCATCATAGTCTAAGGGCAGATTGGCAAAAATCCAAATATTTCCTTTAAGTGATTTTATTTCTACCCATTCTGGCTTTTTGGTTATTTTCCATTCTTTTGATGAAAAAGAATTTAAAAATGGAGTGAAATATAATTTCCCATCATTGTCTCCGTAAAAAAATACTTGCTGAATAATTCTGCCACTGTCGTCTTGTAATTCAGTTTTATCAATTTCATAGATTGATGGAATGTTGGCAATTTCGGTGAGATCAATATGATTGGTGCTGTCTGAAGAAAGGAAAATATTTTTCAGCAAATTGTAAATAATCGCACCTCTTTCGTTATTATCATTAATATTCTCCGACTCATTTTCATCCACATATTCTAATATTGAATTTCTGAGTTTAGGATTATTAATACTGCTGTAAGAATCGGCAACATCGGTAGCATCTTCCAAACTACCCGATTTATCGAGGTTTGCAACAAAAGCTTTCATTAATGTTTCTGAACTTTGAGCCGGCATGTTTTTCAGGAAAGTATCCAGCCGGTTATAGTTGGCAGTCATTTTTATAAACTTCTTAAAAAAATCAAACTTTACAGTCAATAATAAAGAATCACATCTTGGTTTAGTTCCCATTCTTTGCAACATTCTATTAAAACTATGCTTATAGCTGGAAGTATAAATATCATTTTCACCCATAACAATCATGTAATAAATTTCAACGGGAGAAAGCGAATCAATAGCTTTCATCCTGATGTTGAGATTGTTTTCATTATGAAGATTATTAATTGGCGTAATAAAATGTCGAATAGCTCTGTCTTTTAAAACTTCTCTTAACCCATTTGCCCCAAACATAGCGATTGGCGTGTCTTTTGCGGGAGATGTCATTCTTCTGAAATATTCAGTTTCGGTTTTCACGAGTAGTTTATAATACCCCACACTGTCATAGCCATTTTCGCCATCACCAACGAATTTTTGAATAAATTGAACAGATTTTTTTCCTGACCGGATATCATCCAGAAAAGGAAAATACATCAATGCATTGGGCGTCTGACTTAATTTAGCCACAATTTTTACCAGCTCATTATTACTTTTGTGAATCAGCTTTCCTTCTGGTGTATTTAAAGATTGCGCATAGGTATATAATTGCGCAGGGTTATACGTACAGGCAATACCTATCAAACTATCGGCAAAGGGTTCATTAATAAATGGCCTGATGGTTGTAAGAATAATATCGGGATGAAGATGACAGTATTTGAAATACACTATTTTCTGTGCCTCTTTATAGCCGATGTTATCAGTAAAAACAGACGTGTTTATTTTTGCAATACTCAAGGGCATGTCTGTGATAAAAGGAACTATGCTGGATTCATTTTCCTGAGCTTTTAAAATTGCAGTAAAGTTGTCAATTAATGCGGGAAATTCACTTGGGCTAATTTCTTTTTTTCTCCATGCCAGTCTGAACAGTCGCAGTTCATTTTCGATGTATCCTAAAAACCGAATTTTATCATTATTTCTGCTGATATTTTTATTGCTTTCAACCCAGTCCTGAAGCTCATCAATTTTCCTGAAGAGTACATCGGTAACTCTTAAATTAACTTCTTCGTTGCTGCCTACGCGCATCATATTGTCGAGCTTACCATCTGCCCTGTCGCATAATTTTTGTTCATTATTAACTTTATCATGGAAATATTGTCGGTACACGGGCACCATTACGGTATCAGTCAAGGCTTTTGAAGTGGCAGACAAAAGAAACATTAAAAAGAAAGCAATATAAAATTTCATATAGAATGACTTGCAAAGATGATGCAATTTAAGCCTATGATTTAACCCGGATTTAAAAATATATCTAAAATATGGATTTCACACAAAATTGTCTTAACAATTTAATAATACAATAACTTAACACTTGCTAATTGGGGGTGATACTGATACATTACTTTTGCTAAACTTCAATTATGAGCAACTTAAAAAAGATTTTAATCGCAGATGACGAACCGGATATTTTAGAAATACTTCAGTTTAATCTTGAGGCAGAAGGATATGAAGTTTCTACTGCAAAAAATGGAGTTCAGGCTATAGAGAAAGCAAAAGCAATCATTCCAGATCTTATTATTCTCGATATCATGATGCCCGGAAAAAACGGCATAGAAGTTTGTCATTACCTGAGAATGCTGCCTGCTTTCAATAATACGTTGATCATTTTTCTTACGGCTATGAGCGACGATTCTACAGAAGTAAAAGGATTAGAATCTGGTGCTGATGATTATCTGACAAAACCGATACGACCAAAAGTACTCATCAGTAAAGTAAATGCTTTATTCAGAAGGCACGTTAAAGAAGATGATGGCAATTTGAATTTAGGAGACCTGAAAATTAACAGAGAAAAATATAGTGTTGTTCACAAGGACGAAGAAATTACTCTTGCCCGCAAAGAATTCGAATTACTTTCTTTACTTGCGTCGAAACCCGGAAAAGTTTTTTTACGGAATGAAATTTTGAATCAAATCTGGGGCACCGAGGTTATTGTAGGAGACCGTACAATAGATGTGCATATCAGAAAAATCAGACAAAAACTTAATCTCGATTGTATAAAAACAGTCAAAGGTGTTGGATATAAATTTGAATTCTGATATTGCTTTCATTTTTCATAGTCGATAGATTAACTTTGGTGGATTATTATCCCAAATAAAAATGATCTCAAAAAACAATCTTTCTCCTAATCAGCTGGCTTTATCCGGAGCACTAATTCTGTCTTTACCCTTCTCCCTCTTATTATTTATTTTGGCAATCAACTGGAAGATCATTGTTCTAGGATTTTTCATTTTATTTATTAGTAGTTATAGTTTAATCTCTTTCATTCTAAGAACATTCATTCAAAGACAGATAAAACTTATTTACAAATTAATTTCACAAACAAAAGCATCCAAAAAAGAAGAGTTTTATTATAAAAATATTTTGCCTAAAAAAAATATTGAGAACGTTAGACTGGATGTAGAAAACTGGGCTGAACAACGTAAAAAGGAAATCGAAATATTACAACAGAATGAAATCTTCAGAAAAGAATTTTTACAAAATTTAAGTCATGAGCTGAAGACGCCTATTTTTTCTATTCAGGGTTATGTTGAAACGCTTTTAAACGGTGCCTTGTCAAATCCAGAAGTCAATACAAAGTTTTTACTAAACACTTCCAGAAATATCGAAAGACTCGTTAATCTTGTTGATGATTTAGATGAAATCTCTAAATTAGAGAGTGGAGAATTGCAGCTTTATTTTCAACACTTCATGATTCAGGATCTTATTAAAGATGTATTTGAGTCTTTATTATTAAAGGCCGCTCAGAAAGAGATTAATTGTTCAGTTAAAAAAGGTTGTGAAATTCCTCTTATCGTTTTTGCTGATAAAGAAAAAATCAGACAAGTACTGGTGAACCTTGTGGATAATGCTATAAAATACGGCAAAAACAAAGGAACAGTTTTGGCTGGCTTTTACAAAGTGGAAGGCAATAATATTCTGATAGAAATAAGTGATGATGGTTCCGGTATTGCAGAAGAACATCGCTTAAGAATCTTTGAACGATTTTACAGAACAGATCTGGCCAGAAGCAGAAAAGTAGGTGGAAGTGGTTTAGGATTGGCCATTTGCAAACATATCATTGAAGCACATCATCAAAGCATACACGTAAGAAGCAAAATAGATGTAGGAACAACATTTGTGTTTGAATTACCTGCAGGAAAATAAAAAACCGGCAATCAATTTTAATGATGCCGGTTTAGATAAATTACTTTTTAAATTATTTTTTCAAGATTCTGAATTCTACTCTTCTGTTCAGCTGGCGACCTCCGTCAGTTTGATTGGAAGCCACAGGAGTTGTTTCACCATAACCTTTGGAAATTATTCTTTCCCCTTTAATACCTTTTGAAATCAGATATTGTTTTGAAGAGTTGGCTCTGTCATCAGATAGTTTCAAATTCTCACTGTAACCACCAATAGCATCTGTATGAGCAGAAAGTTCAATCTTCATGTTAGGATTAGCCTTCATCATTCTTGCCACTTTATCAAGTTCAGCAAATGCCTCTGCACGTAAAATAGACTTTCCGAAATCAAACAAAATATTGTTGGTTGATAATATTTGTCCTTCTGCAAGGTTGTTTAGCAAACTGTTGCCTAAACTGTCTGTTGAATCGCCAGAGCCGTCTATTTCAGTTCTTACAACATTACCATTTGAATCCAGAATAACTTTACCGTCTGTAACCACAGGGTTTAAATATAGGTCTCTGTGAATTTCTTTGTAAATGCCATATTCTGTGAAATCCAAAGTATCTATTAAGGAGAAATATTTATCAGCAGAAGCTCTGATGCTGTATTTTTTTCCATAAGGCAATGTTACTTTATAATTACCGTCAGGATTGGAAATAGCATTTCCTTCACTTGATTCACCTGGAATTAAATCATAAAACAATTTAGCATCCATTGGTTCCTTGGTGATTGCATTGTAAACTTTCCCATAAATCAACACAGCATTTTTAGGTCTTTGTGATTCACTGAGTTTAGTTCTAACCAAATCAGTACCGCCAAGTGTTTTCGAAGAAGTTGATAAATAAGCATATTCTCCTTTAGCATCAACAGACAAATAAGCGTCCCAGCCTTTTGTATTTATTGAGTCGCCCATATTAACAGGTACGCTCCAGTTAGACCAGGTGTCATCAAGTCTTTTCGTTACCCAGATATCGTAATCACCTTTACCACCCGGACGGTTACTCGAAAAATATAGAGTAGTCATGTCAGAAGAAAGGAAAGGACTGATTTCGTCATAGTCATCCATATTGATATCGTTTCCCATTTTGGCAGGCTTTGACCATACTTCCGTATCAGGATTTAAAGTACTTACATAGATATCATTTAAGAAACTGTTTTTCTCTTCCGAAAAATAAAGGAATAATGTTTTGCCATCGTTGGCCATAGAAGCACCTGTGTATTTATCAATAGCCATTTGATTGATACCGGAGATCTTTAATCTTTCAGGATTGGACCATCCGCCTTCAACTTTATTACTTAAAGAGAACCCTCTTCCGATATATTTACCATTGTCGAAAGATCCTCTTATTAATATTCTATTTCCATCAGGAGATACCCAGAAAATGGCGTTGTCTTTGTTTGTGTTTATTGGTGCAGGTGATTGCAGGGCCTGGCCCCAGTTTCCAGATTCATCCAATTCAGAATACCAGATATCCTGTGCCAGTTTATCAGTTTTATACGCCGTATTCTTTGGATTTCCTTCCACAACAAAATACAGATACTTGCCGTCTGCTGAAATTGTTGGTCTTATTTCGGAATAAATAGAATTTACTTTCGCTCCAAGATTTTCAAAAACAGGTTGAGCAAATCCGCTTAAAGAACAGATTGACACAAATGCCAGGATCAATATTTTTTTCATTTGTATTTCTTTTGTTTTTTTACTTTAATCTAAATTAATGACTCACTTGTTTGGTCCAGAAGATTAATAAGTGACTTTATATTTTTTCTGATGATTACCAGAAGTTTAATTTCTTATAGAATCTTGTTCCCGGACTTGTGTAACGCTTGTATGTTAGGATCAGTGCTACTTCACTGCGTTTTGCAGTATAGGCAGTAAACTTTTTAGAATTGAACGGTAACTCATAAGAGTACCTGATGTTTGCCATTTTACCTAAATTGATATTCAGGTAAGGCATCATCGTTCTGAACGATCTTGTATAAAATCCAAAGTTGACATTATACTTACTCAAAGGGTTGATTTTATAAAACTCAAGTCCCGACCAGAAAGCCACAATTTCAGCACTGTCTCCATTTAGCTTTCTGCTTCTGTAGTACAAGCCTTCCTGCCAGTACATGTTTTTCTGTACAATACCCCATCTGTTGTTCAATCTTAAACGTAAAATAGAGTGAGCAGTAACGGTATGACGCAATTCAGTTTCATTATCTTTTCCGGACGGGTCGTTTTTAGGATAAAAAAGATGATGCATTGAACCGCCCAATTCAAACATAACGGCATCGGTTACCATTCCATAATAAGCGCCCCCGTTGAAATCTACATAATTTTTTGTGCCCTGACGTCCAGTAGGACCACCAGGAAAAGGATACCTGAATCCACCACCAGAAATCTCTCTGTCATACTCAGTTCCTTTAATTTCATCCAACTTACTTTCAGCATAAGTAGCCTGTACGCCGAAACCAAAAATCTTGTTGCTTTTGTTATAAAAATGACGAGCAAGGGATGCGGAATAGAAAGCAGCATCCAGCGGACTTTTTTTATCTCCATAATGATAGTAATTGAAACCTACGCCCCAATAACCGTAAACCCTAGACTTTTTAAACACTTCATCTTTACCTTCTTTCAAAGGCTTGGATTTTGCAGAAACGACATCACTAACGGCAGTTTCTTCATCTCCACTGCTTTTGTATTTACCAAATTTGGCATCAATACTAATGTTTTCATGCTGCATATGAGCATTTATCGTTTCCTGTGAGCTGTATAAGCCGCTCAGCCTTACCTTGCCATCAAAGCGCCCTGTAAGGGCCGGATTGAATTGAATTGGTGCAGATCCCATCTGAGAAAATCTTGCATTTTGTGCAACAACACCTTCAGATAAAAACAACATTAAAACGATCAGATACTTCTGACTTCTCATAAAATTTAATTTAGTCAACTTGATATTAATTTTGGTATTTGTATTGATTTATTTTATTTCCTGCTGTAAAATTAACCACCTTGCTATTACCCGCTACAGATTTAAATTCTGGTAATAAATCTTTAATTACTACTCTGAATAATTCAGGGTCATAATAGCCTTCCAGTGATTTTAATTTTTCAATTATATTTTCTGCTTCAATGAAATGAACCATATTTTCTTTACTGATCATGATTTTCTCATGATGAGTTTCTTTCATTTTTTCATTTTTAGAAAAAACTTCTTCGTATAATTTTTCTCCAGGCCTTTCTCCAATGAACTGAATTTTAATATCAACATCTGGTGTGTATCCAGCCAGACGAATCATATTTTTTGCCAAATCTACGATTTTTACCGGTTCTCCCATATCAAAAACGAAAACTTCTCCTCCTTCTGCCATAACGGAAGCTTCTAAAACCAACTGACAAGCTTCTGCAATAGTCATGAAGTAACGAATCATTTCGGGATGTGTTACCGTTACAGGCCCACCCGCCTGAATTTGTTTTTTAAACAAAGGAACCACAGAGCCGTTGGAACCAAGAACGTTTCCAAATCTGGTAACCACAAAACAAGTTGAATTTTTTGTTGAAGCAAATGCCTGAACAATAATTTCTGCCAGTCTTTTAGTGGCGCCCATTACGCTGGTTGGATTTACCGCCTTATCCGAAGAAATGAATACGAATTTTTCTGCATGGTGTCTTATGGCCATTCTTACTATACTCCATGTGCCAAAAACATTAGTCTGAACCGCTTCCCAAGGAAACTGTTCCATCAAAGGAACATGCTTATAAGCTGCAGCATGATAAATAAAATTAGGCTGATATTCTTCAAAAATATTTTCCATCAGCTGCTCATTACGAATATCAGTAAGGATAAAGCGATAGTGTAATTTAGGATGTTTGCGTTTTAACTCCTGTTCTAAATCGTATAATGCACTTTCAGAAAAATCTACGCAAACGATCATAGATGCATCATGTTCTGATAATTTTCTTACAATTTCACTGCCTATTGAACCTGCAGCTCCCGTAACCAAAATCACTTTCTCTTTGATACTTTCAACAACATGTTCATCATATAACTCAATAGGCTTTCTGTTCATTAAATCATTAATGTCAATAGAAGACAGTTTATCGAGATTGAAGTTGGAATTGAAGAGAGACTGTATAGAAGAAATCTCTTTTATTTTTACGTTAAAAGGCAAAGTGTCTTCAAGAAATTTTGCTTTTCTTGAAGAAGTGATTGTTTTATTAGCAATGATAATATCAGTAACCGAATTTTTCAACACCTCTGATTTGATGTCTTTTGAAGCATCATATACTTTTACTCCACCAATGAATCGGCCAATTTTCTTTTTATCATCGTCCAAAAATCCAACAAGCTTATACTCATCCTGGTATTGTGTCTGAATAGATTTTTTCAAAAAAACACCTAACTCGCCAGCGCCATAGATCAATAATTTTTTCTGATCTGTTGCTTTTTTAGAACGATTATAATAATAGTATAGGTAGCTAATAATAAATCGGCTGCCAATAATATATATTGATGTTATAAAAAAACTGATTAAAAAGATTTCTGGTTTTAGCTGATGTTTATTTGGAAAAAGAATTCCTGAAATAGCGCTGAAAAAATGCACTAATAGTAGAATAAAAATGAGGTTTAGATAATCTTTACTGCTAAAAAAACGAATAACTTTTCTATAAATACCAAACACAACCCAAGCCGCTACCGCCAAACTTATATGAATAGCTAAACGATAAAAAATAGTGTGAACTGGAAATACATTAATAGAAAGCAATCTGTAATTTGCAAAAAGGGCTGAAAGCAAACCTACGGTAATCAAGAGCTGATCTCCAATTAATACAAATTGAGAAGGCCGAATTGAGTTTTTATTTAACTTTTTCATTTTACAAAACTTTTAATTTCGTCAATAACTTTTGTTACAACTTCATCAGTCAAATTGGATCCGCTGGGGAGACAAAGGCCTGTTGCAAAAAGTTGATCTGAAACTCCATTGCAATAAGATTTGTTCTCAGCAAAAACAGGTTGCTGGTGTAAAGGTTTCCAAAGTGGGCGAGATTCTATGTTGTGTTTTTCCAAAAGCTGTCTGACTTGTTCGTTGGTTCCTGGTTTAAAATGATTTTCATCAAAAATAACTGTTGTTAACCACCGATTTGAAAAGCTGTTTGCCGATTCTTCAATGAAATTAATTCCATCAATCTGCTTAAGCTCTTTTTTATATAAATCAAATATTTGTCTTCTTCTTTCTACGCGCTGAGTCAATACTTCCATCTGACCTCTTCCAATTCCTGCACATATATTACTCAACCTGTAGTTGAACCCAGTTTCCTTATGAAGGTAATAAGGAGCGGGTTCTTTTGCTTGTGCTGAAATATGTCTGACTTTCGCAGCGATATCTTTATCATTACTTACTAATGCCCCACCACCGCTTGTGGTTATTATTTTGTTTCCATTAAAACTTAAAATTCCAATCTTACCAAAACTTCCACAGGCCTTATTTTCGTATGTACTTCCTAATGCTTCTGCTGCATCTTCAATCACAGGAATATTATATTTTTCTGCAATTGAAATAATCTGGTTCATCTTTGCAGGCATTCCATACAAATGAACAACGATAATAGCAGCAGGCTTTTTCCCCTTTTTTATTTGATCAGTAATGGCTTCTTCCATCAATTCCGGATCCATATTCCAGGTATCCTTTTCACTGTCAACAAAAACAGGTATTGCATTGCAATAATTTATCGGGAACGCTGAAGCTGCAAATGTGAAACTTTGACACAATACTACATCTCCAGTTTTGATGCCCAAAACAATTAATGCCAAATGCAAGGCAGCCGAACCAGAACTCAAAGAAACTGCTTCATTCACAGACAATAAATCTGACAATTGTTTTTCAAAAGCATCTACATTAGGGCCCAATGGAGCTACCCAATTGGTTCTGAATGCTTCCAACACATATTCTTGTTCTTTTTCGCCCATATGTGGCGATGATAACCATACTTTGCTCACTAAATAAATATTAAAATATTTACTATAAATTAAAAAATCATTGGGTTTATGTACAAAATTTCCGCTAAATTAATAAAACTTTTCCTTAGAGTTAAATAATTCCGAATTAATAAATGATTAACTCTAAAAATAAATGGGGTGGAAAAGATAGGATTTTATATGCTCTTAGCAATGAGATTTGGAGATTCATTTTAAAAATGCATGAGTTATATTAAATAAAAAAACATTTATTTACTCAATATCAATATTTTACACATTATACTCGATATTCATTGGAAACAACCAGGATTTCGATTTTTTATACTGTTTATATTTTTATGGGAATATTTTTAGCTATTATCTCTTTATCCAAATAATAATTTGGTTTCTAATATTCAGCTAATTAAACTCACTGGCATCATTGCCAACCAAAAAATAAATTTTGATACAGGTGTAATATTAATTGAGGGAAAATTTTATTGTCTTAATTACCTCTAAATAATTCCATTGTTGCTTCGCCATCCTGGCTTATGCCTTCTGATTTGATTATTTTCAAGAAAGTTAAAAATATAATTTTTAGGTCGAGCAAAAAAGAAATGTGTTCCACATACCATACATCAAGTTTGAATTTTTTTTCCCAACTGATTGTATTTCTTCCATTCACCTGAGCCCAACCGGTAATTCCTGGTTTCACTAAATGACGTTTTTTCTGTTCTATTGAGTAATAACTCAGATATTCAACCAACAAAGGTCTCGGACCAACAATACTCATATCTCCTTTCAGTACATTTAATAATTGCGGTAATTCATCCAATGATGTTTTTCTAATAATCTTTCCTGCTTTAGTTAGTCTTTTTTCATCTGATAATAATACGCCATCACTATCTGTTTCATCAGTCATGCTTTTTAATTTAATTAATTTGAACAACCGTTCATTATGTCCTACTCTAGTTTGAATGAAAAATAATTTTCGGTGTCCATAGAATAATAATATTAGAATAACTAATAAAAAAATGGGGGACAATATTATTATGGCAATTGAAGAAATCAGCATATCGATTGCTCTTTTAAGGATTACAGGATATAAATATTTCATGTCTGAATGTTTATTGTTTTTAGTCACATGTTATAGCCTTAGTAATCCCCGAGGTTTCGGGCCAAGCTATTCTTGGTTGATTTTAGATTTATATTATGGCTAATTCATGTGTGTGTTTATTTTACATTATTGTCACATGTTATACCCTTAATAGCCATTACCGGTTGGTAAGCGGCTAACTATTATGACTATTTCATGGTTAATTAAATGCTGATTTTAACTGATGTTGATATTCTTTCAGGATAAGTTGCCAAAGTACCTGCTGACTATAATTTTGAGAAATTTTTTCTTTTATTAATGATGCAAATTCATTTGTTTGGTTTGGATTTTTTCTCGCTGATAACATGGCATTTGTTAATGCTGCTGAATTTTTAGGCGGAACGAGCATTCCATCTACTCCATTTTTTACAATTTCGTTGCATCCATTTATGTCCGACAATATAAGCATGCATCCCATTGAGCCAGCTTGAAGCGGAACATTGGGGAACCCCTCTCTATAACTAGGAAATACCAATATTTTCGAAGCGGCCAAAAATGGTCTAATATCTTTTTGAAAACCCCAGGAAATAATTGCAGGATGTTGATAAATCTTATTTCTACACAGAGGTTCTAACGGATCCAGTTGGGCTTCTTCCTCTCCCACCAAAAACAAACGATCATTTGGAAACTGGTCGTAAATCTTTTCAAAAGCATCAACAAGTTCAGCTATACCTTTATCTTTCACAATTCTTCCAACAAAAATCCAAACCCATCCTTCATTAGGCACATTTGCTTCTTTTCTCAGTCTTTCAGATTCTATTTTTATGCTATCGTTTGAAGAAAAAAACTTGCTGTTAATTCCATTGCTTGATCCACTTCCGATTACCTTCATTTTTCCTCGGGCAATTCCGTGACTATATAAGTAATCTCTTTGAACAAATGAGTTGGGGAAAATTGCTGTTGCTGTCAATGCAGTTAACTTTTCAATAGTTATCAAAACTTTTTTCAGCATTCCTTTTTTTTCTATCCAGGGAAGTCCAGCAATAGTGTGAAGCCTTACTGGAACTCCGGAAAATCTTGCTGCCCACATCCCAATCAGACCTGCCTTAGGGGTATGTGTATGAACAATATCGGGCTTCAATTTTCTTAGAAGGAATGTCAATTTAATTAAACTTATCAAATCAGTGAATGGCGTGATTTTTCTAGTCAGCCTTATAACCAAATGAGGGCAGCCTTCCTGTTGTATGAGTTGCGGAATTTCGATACCATCACTACTTATCATTGTAACTTCAAAACCATTTTCCTTCATAAACTTCATCTGACCTTTTAATAAGAGCATCATGGAAATAGGCACAGTGGTTATGCGTACTAATTTGGGCATTCAATCAAGATTTTTTTAATTAAATTTTACTGATGAAGCAAGTGATTTGTAAGTTCGGCCATGGTCATATTTTGAAATCCATATTTGTTATGTAAATCAGAATAATGATTCAATATGACTTTTAATTCGGCTAAACATTCTTGAGGATTATTTCCAAAATTATGAGGATGCCACCAGATGTGATAATAAGCGCCTTTTTTTGCTGCGTTTGTCATTTCATTACGTATTCTTCTCATCTTCAATTTATTTTCAATTGATTTACCAGGTCTCCAAGCTCTATATAATCTTGTTGCCGGTAAGTGAAGCGGAAGACTATCTGTTTTAATGTCTTTAAGATATTGTGTTTTTATAGATTGAAATTTAAGGTAGGCATCACCGGCTCTGAAAAATCTTTTCATTATTCCACCGGCGTTATCTGCGTATGACCAATACCAAATATCAGGATTTGTTCTTACAGAAGTTATTCCAAATTCATTGCAAATTGAAAGATATTCTTCATTAAACTGATTTCGGGGAAACACTAAAGATTTAAGTTCGATATCCTTCTCTTTTGCCAGGCGGCATGCTGTTCTGATGTCTTCTCTGAATTGTTCTTTAGTTTGACCTTTTTCTAAACAAAAATAATGTGCGTAAGTATGAGTAGCTATTTCCTGAAAAGGAGTGGCTTTTATTAAATCAATTAATCCCGGTGCGAAATGAAAAGGATCCTGATCTCCCCTAAAACCATGATCATTTATCCACTCATACGCTGAGGCGTTTTTATTTTGGAATGTTGGAATCAGTGAAGGTTTGTTTTTTTCCCAGTCGCTGATGTTATTGCAATATAGCATTCCAACTGCAGCCCATGTTACATGGATTTCGCTTGCTGCAAACAAATTGAGCATTTGTGGAATAGCGTTTCTTGTGTTTATAAAATATTGTTCTTCAGGAGCGTTAATCGTTTTCATATTTTGAAAACACCCCCAGTGAAGTTCAAAATCAAGTGAAATTGTAAATATTCCTTTTTCTTTCATGTTACAATTTAATAATTAAGCATTAACTAATTTTTAAATTATTGCTCGTTTGATTATTAGATAACAGTTTACAATATACGATAAAAAAGAAAGGCATTAACTGAGCTTTCTGCCGAATAGCAAGACCTAGATTTCCGGTTATTTGGGCAAGAATTATAGAACCCAAAATGAAAATGAGCATTGAAATCCTAAACCATCCATTAAGTTTGGACCAGGTAAAAAAAATATTTTTAATTACATACCCAAACAAATAAAGATAAAATAAATTTTCAAAAGACACCAAAATACCAAATACTCCATTTGCATCAACAAACAAAGGCCTAAACCAAAAAGTAAATAATTTTAAAGCCAAATTATAATTACTAATATCTACTCCAGAATTAGCTTTAGATAACTCAACGGCCCTATGTCCAATATTATTAGATGAAAAAACATCTAAGCTTTCTGCATTTGTGAATTTAAGTACATCTTCACTTAAATAAAAAAACAGGAATATTGCGATAAAAAAAATCGTCCATTTAAAGAGTGGCTTAATTCCTGAATTGGTAATAAAAACGCCAATCATTGTGCTCACAACTAATGTAAAAAAGACATGAGGCCTTATCATATAAGTGATAAATAATCCAATAATAATCATGAGGATTCTTTGGTTAAACCTGCTTAGTCCAAAAATAAAAAGTCCTAACCCAAGTGTAATTACAGAACCTTTACCTAATGAAGAAGTCCAGAAATGAATATTTGGTAACAAAAAAATTAATTCTATTGCACTTAAATTATTCCAAACAGGATTGAGTTTTACATTTTCAATAGCAGCGATGTAGAATAATAGGACTGCCAAATATCCAAAATAAGAAAAAAGCAACATTACAGAAATAAAAGACAACGAGAGTAATTTCACAAAAGGGTAGGCCAAAAAATAAATAAATGAAGTTCCACTTACAAAGAAGTCAATCCAACTTGTGCCAGCTAAAGATTTATCATAGTATCCATAAGAATCACTTCTGGCATTAGAAATATATAAAAAATACATGGACGTTAAAATAAAATGAACTATGAATAAAGTCCACAAATATCTTTCTGAAGGAATATTAAACCTATTAAATAAAGACTTGACCAAATAGGTGTTGATCAATAAAATGAATGCTATTATAAAAATTATATCCATACATTAAAATAGTTCCATTGTACCCATAGAAGGTTTCCAATGACAAAACTGATCAAAGTTATTAAGTTTATCCTTTGCAAGTGGTTTTAATGTTGTAACGGGGCCCCTTTTAAATGGTCCAAATAAACCTGGCATCCTCTTTTTTTGAGTGTTAAACAAAGGAGATTCCGAACAGGTTACTAATGCAGGTCTGCTAAATCGCACAATTTTTTTAAGTGCTTTAAAAGCAGGTACATCCATATTCTCCTGCTCCGTCCAAATTTCACAAATTCTTAATTCGATAAATCTGTTTATTTTTTTTAACCTGAAGACTATTCCGAATTTACCTTTTTCAATAATGGCACCATAATTTACAATGGGGCAATCATTATATCTCCATTTGAGATAGGCTGTAGAAATTGGAGTATGAAATTCAGATGCTGCATTAGGCAAACTCCAGTTTTCGGGAAATTTAGAAAAAGCATCTTTCGTATTAAAATTGGAATATACTTTTTCGAGGATTTTATCAGAAAACAATCTTGGCGCCAAGCTGCCTGGCCCTACATAAATGGGCATTTTACCTGCAGTGTACCAACCCATTTTTAAATACCCCTGTATGCTAATGTTGTTGGGCGTATTAAAAACAAGGTCAATGCCCTCCTGTTTACACTCATCTACTGCCTGCAATGTGAGTTTTTTGAAAATTCCTTTTCCCTGATAAGCAGGATCAGTGGCTGTATCTACTGCCCTTACTGCAGAAATGCTTTCAGATGAAGTAGCCCATTTCCAATGCATAAATGCCCTTAACCCTACAATCTTACCATCTTCTCTGGCCAATAATATTTTAGATTTTCCAAAAGGATTTTTTTCATGCTTCCAAATAAAATATTCTTCAGATTTTGGAATTAACCCTTCGCCCAAGCTTTGCTTAAGCAATGCGATCATTTCCGGAAGATCTTTTTTATTAGCCTGTGAAATTTCCATTATTATT
>CALQSB010000002.1 GCA_943333125.1 Chitinophaga pinensis | reverse complement strand
TTCTTCTTCCTCATCATCTTCCAAAACTGAATCACTGCCGTAATTGCAAAAATTGATCCTATCACCCAATTGATATAATGTTCACTGTTGGCGATTCTGCTAACTACCCATTTACCTCCGAATATAAAAACAGCATTACCCATTAACGTTCCGGTTCCAATTCCTATTATATACGCATTATACTGAGTATTTACAGGCTCTAGTATTTTCTTGGTAAATAAAACGGTGCTCCATCCAAACCAAAAAGGAATCTGAACAGGGTTTATGGCACTCATAAATACACCCAATAAGAAACGATTCATTTTGTTATTTAAAAAAACATTTTTGGCTTCCCCTCCTGATTTATTAGCCGCAATAAAACTTCCAATAGCTAAAGCCAGAATAATAAATAGCGTTACCCATTCCATAACCTTCATCATTGCCGCTTGTTTTCTAACCCAGTCTATTCCTACCAGAGAAATCCTCACATAAATCATTTCCACCAGTAATGAACCTAATGCAAAGTACATTGCATGTGCCACACTTTCCTGTATACCAATTTGCATAGCAGCCACATTCAAAGTACCTAATGGCAATGAACCTAGGAAACTGATTAACAAGCCCCAGAAAAATATTTTAATGAATTTTGGCATAACTACTTTTATTGTTTGGTGTTTGGCAGCCCCCTCAATCCCCAAAGGGGGAAATTTAGCAGTTGAACTTATTGAACCCTATGAACAAAAAATACCCGCAACGCAACGTCCCTTGCGGGAGACATTGCTGAGGAATAAATTTATTTAGCGTATATAACAATCCAATTTACTTAGCCGATTATGGCATCCGCATCGGTCATTTCTTTGAATATCTTTTTTGTTTTATTCAGAAATTTATAGCCTTTTAAAAAAGTCCAGGGCCTGTAGCCACATTGACTGTTATATTTACTGATATGGTACAAATCTTTCCAGTGTTTTAATATTTCACGATAAGCTCCAAAAAGCGTGTAGCCGGTATCGTAGAAATGATTGGGTTCGGCACCACAGCCGTTGTATTCAAGAATTGAAAAATTAATGCCTTTTTTTAAATCTTCCACACTGGTACACATGATATCATATCTGCCATAATAGAAATCATTGACGTGATGACTAAGTTTATCAAATTGCAAAACAAGTTCATCATCTATATGATTTTTTAAATCGATAAAATGCGCGCCCCTGTTATGATTGGCGGCATAACTTAAAATGTATTTTTCATCTGCAGGAATGATTTCATGTAGTGAATCATTATGTTTTACCAGATGATCTTCGAGTCTTTTTGCCGCTTTGGGATGGGCATGAATGAGCTCTTTTAAAGTTGATTTCCCATTACCAATAATATGTAAAGGAATCTTATGTAAAAAGCCAGTTATTTTTCCTTTATTTGATTTTGGATGTCTGATATAGAATACACTTACTTCCATTTTAAAGGTTACCAGTTCCTGAACGATATATTCAACAGGTACTTTTTCATGGTAAGCCATTAACTGATTTGCAGTATCAATTTTTCGGAACAAAATCCCCTGTCCTCCGATTTCCGGTTTTACCACAAATGGATAAGAAAGGTTATTCTTTTTTATTTGATGAAGTACGTCTTCAAAATGAATTTCAGGCAAGATATTAATGGTGGTTGGATATAAATGAGGAGGCAGCAGATCATACATTTCTTTTTTAGGCTCGCCTTCCATGCCTCCAAAAGTGAGTTTAGGATTACTTGGAGTAAAGAACCAAACCGAGCCCGATCGCAGCATGTAATAAAGCCACATAGGTGCTATAGGCGCATAAAGCAATTTAAATGGCCATGCTTCCCAGTGGGTTATTTTTTTGACGATTCTTTTCAAATCTTCCTTTATTTTTTAAATTAAATGCAATAGTACAAACATCAATCAACAAAACTCATTTACTTTGTTGTAATAAATATACGAATATGCATGTACCAACCATGGCTGAGTTTATGGCTAAAGGCGAAAACCCCGAAGTTTTGTTCTGGGTGGGCTGTGCCGGAAGCTTTGATCAAAGAGCACAAAAGATCACAAAAGCTTTTATATCCATCTTGGAAAAAGTAGGTATGAAGTACGCCATTTTAGGAAAAGAAGAAATGTGCACTGGAGATCCTGCAAGAAGAGCCGGCAATGAATTTATGTTTCAAATGATGGCTTATCAGAACATTCAGATTTTGAATGGATATAACATTAAAAAAATCGTAACGGCATGCCCGCATTGTTTTAATGTATTCAAAAATGAATATCCAGTTTTGGGTGGTAATTACGAAGTGATTCATCATGCTACTTTCATTCAGCAATTGATTGACGAAGGCAAAATTGTAATGAACGAAAATGGAAGTTTTAAAGGAAAGAAAATCACCTACCACGACAGCTGCTATTTAGGTCGTGCCAATAATATTTACGAAGCGCCAAGAAAAATTCTGGAAGCCATGGATGTTGCTTTAGTGGAAATGAAACGCTGCAAAAGTAATGGTTTGTGTTGCGGAGCTGGTGGTGCACAAATGTTTAAAGAGGAAGAGAAAGGCGATGTCAGAATTAATATAGAAAGAAGCGATGAAGCTATGAAAACCGGCGCCAGTGTAATTGCCTCTGCTTGTCCTTTTTGTAATACCATGCTCACAGATGGCGTTAAAAATAAAGAAAAAGAAGACGAGGTGCAAGTGCTGGATATCGCGGAGTTGGTGGCAGCATCGATATAGAAGCCCCCTCAATCCCCCGAAGGTGAAGATGTTTGGTGTTTGGTGTTTGGCGTTTTTTGTTTTGTTTGCTTTTTCGTAATCTAACCTATTGAACTTTAAAAAACAATACCCTTTTGTGCTACTTTGTGCCTTGGTGCCTTCGTGGCAAAAATTTTTTACTTTTTAATTTTTACTTTTTAATTGAACACATTTACCTTACAATACCACCACCTCCTTCCCTCCGACTTCCACCCCAATTCCCGAGTGTGGATTTACCAAAACGACAGGCTTTTCACCGAACAAGAACAAATTGAAATCGATGATTTGCTCAAACAATTTACCGGCAGCTGGACCAGTCATGGCGCCAAAGTAAAAGGCTTTGGGAAATTATTTTTCAATCAGTTTATTATTTTGATGGCCGATGAAACCGCTTCTGGCGTTAGCGGCTGCAGTACGGATAGTTCTGTCAGACTGATAAAAGAGATTGAAAATAGATACAACACAGATTTATTCAATCGCCAGAATCTCGCTTTTTTTACCGGGGAAAATATTATTCAAATACCGCTTTCGAAACTCAACGAAGCGATTTCCGGCAACCTCATCAATCCAGAAACTTACTATTTCAACAATGCTGTTCTATCTAAAAAAGAATTAGAAGAAAAGTGGATAATTAAATTGAAAAACAGTTGGTTAAAAAATAAGGTTAAATGAGTTTAAAAGGTTCATATGGTTCAATAAGTTAATTAAGTTTGGATATTAAAGGACCTTTCGTACTAAACATTTTGAACCAATTAAACCTATTAAACCTATTCAACCTTTTAAACATTCAATCTCTGCCATACTGTCATTCTTACCTCAAATCTCCTATCTTTGCGGAACAATTTTTTTAGGTTCCCATGAATGAATTATTGATAAACAAAACACATGATGAAGTAAGGCAGGGCGAAGCCTTTTCTCCCAAAGAAAATTCAGGCATTAAATACCAGAAACATTTTTATATAGAGTCTTATGGTTGTGCTATGAATTTTGCCGACAGTGAGGTTATTGCATCTATTTTACAAAAAGACAATATCGGGTGCACAAACGATTCCGACCAGGCTGATATTATTTTGATTAATACTTGTTCCATCAGAGATAAAGCTGAAGAAAAAATCAGAAAGCGGCTCACTGAGTTCAAACAATTAAAAAAGAAAAAGCCTGCTTTAATTATCGGGATATTAGGATGCATGGCGGAAAGACTTAAAGGCAACTTACTTGAAGAAGAAAAGCTGGTTGATTTGGTAGTTGGCCCTGATGCATACCGAACTTTACCGGGTTTGATTGAAGAAGCCGAAACCGGGCAGAAAGGGGTAAATGTTTTGTTAAGCAGGGATGAAACTTATGCCGACATATCTCCCATTCGTCTGAACAGCAATGGAATCAATGCTTTTGTAAGTATTATGAGAGGTTGCAACAATATGTGTTCTTTTTGTGTAGTACCTTTTACCAGAGGAAGGGAAAGAAGTCGCAGTGCCGTAAGTATCATTGCCGAATGTGAAGCTTTATTTAACGAGGGTTACAAAGAAGTAACGCTGCTTGGGCAGAATGTAGATAGTTATTACTGGAGGGATGAAGAAGCCGGCACAAACGTAAGCTTTGCTGAATTGATGGAAAAAGTGGCTTTGATTTCGCCTTTACTGAGGGTACGATTTTCTACTTCCCACCCTAAAGACATTACAGATGATGTTTTGTTTACTATAAAAAAATATGATAACATCTGTAATTATATTCATTTGCCTGTACAAAGCGGTAGCACAAGGGTATTGCAAATGATGAACAGAACTTACAGCAGAGAATGGTATTTAGCAAAATTCAACAGGATAAAAGAAATCATTCCTGATTGTGGCATTTCAACGGATATGATAACCGGATTCTGCACCGAAACCGAGGAAGATCATCAGGAATCTTTGAGTTTGATGGAATCCTGTAAATATGATTTGGCTTATATGTATTTCTATTCCGAAAGGCCGGGAACGCTCGCTGCCAGAAGATTTAAAGACGATGTTCCACTGGAAACAAAAAAACGCCGTTTACAGGAAATGGTCAATATGCATCGCGTTCATTCTTTGGAAAGTATGCAAAGAGACCTTGGCAAGACATTCCGGGTTTTGATAGAAGGCGAATCGAAAAAAAGCGATCAGGAATTTTACGGAAGAAATGACCAGAATAAAGTAGTCGTGTTTCCTAAAAAGAACTTTAAGAAAGGCGACTATGTAACGGTAAAAATAGAAGAATGTACTGCGGGCACTCTGATTGGAAAAACAATTGAATAGACAAACATGGATCAACAATCAATAAAAAACAGGTTTAATATAATTGGAAATTCAGGAGCTCTTAATCACGCTTTGAATATTGCCATACAAGTGGCCAACACAGATTTAAGCGTACTTATCAATGGAGAAAGCGGCGTTGGTAAAGAAGTTTTTTCTCAGATTATTCATTCTTTATCTGCAAGAAAACACAATCCTTTTATCGCAGTTAATTGTGGCGCAATCCCCGAAGGAACCATAGACTCTGAATTGTTTGGACACGAAAAAGGTTCATTCACCGGAGCGGTTGACAGCCGTAAAGGTTATTTTGAAACGGTAAATGGAGGCACTATTTTTTTAGATGAAATTGGAGAAATGCCCATTGGCACTCAAGCCAGATTATTGCGTGTATTAGAAGCCGGAGAATATATTCGTGTAGGCAGCAGTAAAGTTCAAAAAACGGATGTCAGGGTAATTGCAGCAAGCAATAAAGATTTACTTGAATTTACACATAGCGGAAGATTCAGAGAAGATTTGTATTATCGTTTAAACACAGTTCCTATAAGGGTTCCGGCATTGCGCGACAGACAAGAAGATATTATTTTATTATTCAGAAAATTCGCAACCGATTTTGCAGAAAAATACAAAACAACTCCGGTTCAGCTTACTGATGAATCAAAGGAAACTTTAATCGCTTATTCCTGGCCGGGAAATGTAAGAGAACTTAAAAATGTGGCTGAACAAATTTCTGTGCTGAGCAAAGAAAAAATCATCTCAGGAGAACATCTCAAAGAATTTTTGCCCGAACATGCATACACCCGTTTGCCTGCTTTGAGTGGTGGACCTGGCGTAGTTACACAAACCGAATTTGCCAACGAAAGAGAAATTTTATACAAGTTGTTTTTTGATATGAAAAAAGATGTCAATGAACTTAAGAAAATGTTTTTCGATTTAATTCAGAATCCTTCGATGAATCAACATGTACCCGTTTATCAGTCAGATTCAGGAAATATAAATTCTATAAAAGAACTCAACCCAAATACATCGGCCAACTATAATTCAAATGCACAGCCCTTGTTTATCCGAAATGACCAAAACACCCCGCTGCAGCAACATGAAGAAGTGGAAGAATCTTTAAGCATTGTAGATAAAGAAAAAGAGCTCATCATTAAGGCGTTGAAAAAACACCGGGGAAAAAGAAGAGACGCTTCTCTTGATTTAGGTATCAGCGAAAGAACTTTATACAGGAAGTTGAAAGAATACGATATTGAACATTTATAAAATACGTTTGTGGTTTGTTGTTTGTCGTTAAGTGTTAAACAACAAACTAAAAACAACAAACCAAAAACAACAAACATGTCCACCTGGTTTCTAAAAAAGCAAAAACTTACTACCTACCTCTTCAGCATCATCCTGTTGAGTTTGTTCAATTTTGCCACATGCAAATATTCTTTTAAAGATACCTCTCCTATTCCAATTGAAGTAAAAACGTTTCGGGTCAATTATCTTGAAAATAAGGCCAATTATGTGAATCCGCAACTTAGTCCGCAGCTGACTGAAAAAGTAAAACAAAAAATCATCAATACCACCAGATTAACGCAAATAAATGATGAGGCACATTATGAGATCTCCGGCTATTTTACTCAATACAGTACAAGCACGATAAGTATCAGCGGATCAAATTCTTCGGGAAACAGACTTACCGTGGGTTTTCATCTTATTTTTAAAAATACGTTAGACGAAAAAAAGGATCTCGAAGCAGATTTGATACGTTCTTATGACTTTGATGCCAATTTAAGTCTGACTCAGGCAGAGGCGGAACTTACTAATGATATAGTAAAATCGCTTACGGATGACATCTTCAATAAAATATTTTCTAACTGGTAATTTGTCTTTTGGCTATATTCAATTAGCTTTGAACTATGCAACATCAGAATCTTTTTAAAAATCTGTTTCAAAAAAGCGCCTGGGACTCGGATAATGCCTTGATGTTGCAAGAGGAAGCGCTTTCCTATCCTTATTTCAGCTTGGTTCATTTTTACTTATTAAAGGAAACAGGAATTGGTCATGGAAACTATGAATCGATAGCGGCAAAAGTAGCGCTGCATTACAACAATACTTACTTACTTCATCTTCAAATGCACCAGGATAATTCCAATAAAGCATCAAAAACAGATGCTAAAGTTGAAATTGCACAACACCTGGCCAATCCCGAACATGTAGAAGAAAAACTGCTTACCCGTAAAGATGTCAATGTTAATAATGAAGACGAGCTAATATTTGAACCTTTATTTGCTTCCGACTATTTCGCTTCTCAGGGCATCAAGCTGAGCGAAGAAATGCAAAACACAGACAAGCTGGGAAAGCAAATGAAAAGCTTTACCGAATGGCTAAAAACCATGAAAAAAGCCAACAGCAACAGGCTTCCCGAGAATGTCAAACTGGATAAAGCAGTTGAACAACTAGCCGAAAAAAGCAATATCGAGACCGAAGTTATTACAGAAGCAATGGCCGAAGTATACCTGCAACAAGGAAAAACAGGCAAGGCGAATGAAATTTATAAAAAATTAAGTTTGCATAATCCTGCCAAAAGCCTTTACTTTGCAGGCAAAATAGAAAATTTAAAAGAGAATTAAGATGATACTAATATTTGGTGTTTTAATTATTATTGCTTCAATCATTTTAGGATTGATTGTTTTAATCCAGAATCCAAAAGGCGGCGGTTTATCCGGTAGTTTTGGAGGAGTAGGAAATCAATTAATGGGCGTTAAGCAAACGACCGATGTTCTTGAAAAAGGAACCTGGGTTTTCGCAGCATTAGTTGGAATTCTTTGCCTGGTATCTCCGGCATTTATTCCTAAAGAAGGCACCAGTAAAGGAAGTGATTTAATAAATAATATTTCAACTGTTCCTCAACAGAAAGCAGCTGCTCCTGCTCCGGCTCCAGCCAATACGGCTACAATGCCAGTAACCCCTGATTCAGGAAAGTAAAAGCTTTGCAAAAATATTTGGCCCCGCAACTAAAGGCGGGGTTTTTTATTTTACTTTGCGTTTGTTTAAGCAATTTATATGAAGAAACGGCTCCGGTTATTTTTGGTTATCGTATTTATTTTCTCTGTTTACGTAGTATGGAATATTTTTGGACCTGTAGTATCCAGTCGGGATCAGAAGTATTTCTATATTAAAACGGGCTCCAGTTTTGAGGACGTCAAATCAAGTTTATTAAATCAGAAAATACTCCGCAATACCTTCTTCTTTAATCTGATTTCAAAAAGAGTGAAATACCATTTAAATGTAAGGCCAGGCCGATATCTGCTAAATAACGGATCTAATGTAATCAGCCTGATTAGAACATTAAAAGCAGGTCACCAAGAAGAAGTAAGATTGGTAATTAAAAAACTAAGAACGAAAGAAGATCTGGCTTCTAAAATCGGCGATGATTTTGAAGCAGACTCTACAGAGGCCATAAAATTTTTATCCAGCAATGATTCATTGGCTTCTTTTAATTTGGATACCAATACGGTAATGACTGTTATTATTCCCAATTCATATCTTATGTGGTGGGATGGATCTTTCAGGAAAATATTCAGCAGATTAAAAAAACAACATGATTATTTCTGGGAAGGAAAAAGAACGCTTCAGGCCAGTAAAATGGGATTCTCACCCGAACAAATTTATACTATAGCCAGTATCGTAGAAGAAGAAACGAATAAAGAATCCGACAAAGGAAATATTGCCAGTGTGTATATAAACAGAATCTCGAAAGGAATGAAACTCGAAGCCGATCCTACTGTGAAATATGCGATGCGTAATTTTGAATTAAAACGCATTCTGCACGGACATCTGGATTACCCTTCGCCTTATAACACTTATTACCGAGCAGGTCTTCCTCCCGGCCCTATATGCACGCCATCAATAAACACTATTGACGCTGTGCTTCAGGCACCTAAAACTAATTATATTTTCTTCGTAGCCAAACCTGATTTCAAAGGATATTCTAATTTTGCCTCAAATTATAATGAACACCTGAAATTTGCAAAAGCATATCAAAAATCACTGGATAGTTTAATCATCAAAAAATCTCAATTAAACCCTTGACAAAATTTGAGCGCATATTGATTACTAAAACACCATTGGCTTTTTTATTAAAAAAATCCAAGACGCTGATTTTACCAGGATTTGAGGGTGTTCCTCTTTATGATGTGATTCGTTTTTTTTACAAACAAATAAAAACGCATGGCCTTAATGAAAGAGCCTCCGCCATTTCCTATAATTTTATAATGGCCATACCTCCATCCCTGCTTTTTGTATTTACGCTGATTCCCAATCTGCCATTTATTTCCAAAAGAACAATTCAAATACAATTGCATGATCTTATTTACGATATAGTACCTTCCAGAGTTTATAACAGAGAACTAATCAAATTTGTGGACTCTTTTATTTACGGAAGTAAAATCGCTTTGCTTTCTTTCGGACTTTTATTTTCGCTATACTTCGCCTCTAATGCGATGATGGGATTAATCAGATCTTTTAATAAAATAAATTACATTGGCTTTGAAAAAAGAATGGGCATCGTAGCACGTTGGACTGCAATCAAACTAACGATTATTATTTTTGGATTATTTTTTGGATATTTTATATTACTTATTTCACAAGGTGCGCTTTTGAAATTACTCGTTTCAAATCCTGTATGGAGATCTATTATTGAAAACACACGCTGGATGTTTATTGTTATTTTGATTTACCTGACCATAGGTTTTATTTTTAGGCACGCTCCTTCTGTTGAAAAGAAATGGAAATTTACAAACCCCGGCACCATCACTACTACATTTCTCAGTATTATTTCTTCACTGGGATTTTCAATGTTTGTAACCAATTTTGGTAAATACAATGTGCTGTATGGCTCTATTGGAACAATCATGATGATTATGGCATTAATCTATCTGAATTCACTGGCAATCTTAATTGGGTTTGAATTGAATGTCAGTATTAACTCCCTCAAGATTATTGCAAGAAGACGAACTACTGAAGCACATAATAAACAAAATGACAAATGATCATATCTTCTTTTATTGAATTATTTTTACAGACTAAAATTTTTAACATGATAAAACATATCTCATTAACTCTGATTACAATTTCTATTCTGTTCCTTTCATTCAGCACTGGCGCCCTTCTTCCCATAGGAAGTCATATGCCCATGCAAGACAATAAAATGCTGGACGTATCCGGCAAAGAAGTAAGTATGAAAGACGCCATGAAAGGAAATGGCGTTGTGGTGATTTTCTCAAGCAATACTTGTCCGTATGTAATAAAAAATCAGGACCGCATCACCACTCTTGCTGACTTTGCCACCAAACTAAATTTTGGTGTTATTATTTTAAACAGCAATGAAGCATACCGAGACAAAGAAGAAAGTTATGAAGCTATGAAAGAATATGCAGTTGAAAACAAAATGAATTGCTTTTATACCGTTGATAAAAACAGCGAAGTTGCCGATGCTTTTGGAGCTAACAGAACGCCTGAATGTTTTTTGTTTGATAAAAATATGAAACTTGCCTATCATGGTGCGATTGACGACAATCCTACTGATGCAACTGCTGTAACACGCCGCTATCTTGCGGATGCTATGTCACAGCTTTCAAACAATAAAGAAGTAACGATGAAAGAAAGTAAAAGTGTGGGCTGTGGGATTAAAAGAAAGAAAGTGTAGATGGATAAGCTGGATACAATACTGGACACTGGATACTAGATACTACTTCTCAGCAATGTCTCCTGAAAAGGACGTTGCGTTGGATTGGCTAAAATATTCAAAGTTCTTTTTAAAATTTTCACATTTGTATTTTAAGTTCCATTCAACAAATTACATACTCAGCATTTCTGTAATTTTTTCTATTAATTCTTCTGAACTCATTTCTGATTCTACAAAACTTCTTTTACCGGTTTTCTTGTTAATAAAAAGTGTAGCGGGAATAGAACCACTCCAGGATGAATCTACAGCAGGACAAAAATAATTAGCATCTGTTTCGTTTAGCCATTTAAGCTCGGCGTTTAAATGATGCCGTTTTGCGAAAGCAACAATCTTTTTGGGATACATTTCCTTGGCATCCACACTAATCAATATCAATCTTACCTTTTTTTCTTTATAACTGCTGCCAGCTTTGATAAAATGTGGCAGCTCTTCCACGCAGGGTTTGCAGAAAGTAGCCCAGAAATTAATAACTAGTAATTCATCATTACTAGTTGAAACCAGCTTTTCCAGCTCAGCAACTGAACATTTGGAAATAGGCTGAGCCATCGAAAAATCAAAACAAATAAATACTAATATCTGCAGAAAAACAAGCTTCATAGCTGTAAAATTAAGATTTTTGAGGGCACGCAAACGTTCTCATTAAAAATCAGTTGACTTTACCTTTGGTCAATCCCCTATTTCAAGTTATTTTCGCTTACAATAATTTAAAAATCAAACTTATGGCATACGACGTAATCGTTTTAGGAAGCGGACCAGGTGGTTATCCTGCAGCAATCAGAGCTAGTCAATTAGGCAAAAAAGTAGCAATTGTAGAAAGAGAAAGCCTGGGCGGAATTTGCCTGAACTGGGGTTGCATTCCAACCAAAGCCTTATTGAAAAGTGCACAAGTATTTGAATATGCAAAACATGCTGCTGATTATGGCATCACAATAGACAAAGCCACTGCTGATTTCGTTAATGTAATTAAACGAAGCAGAGGAGTTGCAGACAAAATGAGTAAAGGCATTCAATTTCTGATGAAGAAAAATAAGATTGATGTAATCATGGGTAATGGCAAAGTAATTTCTTCCACTAAATTAGAAGTTACTGCTGCAGATAATTCCAAACAGATTATTGAAGCAAAAAACATCATCCTCGCTACAGGCGGACGTGCAAGACAATTGCCAACGATGCCTATAGATGGCAATAAAATTATTGGTTACAGAGAGGCCATGTCTTTGCCTACTCAACCCAAAAGCATGATTATTTGTGGAAGTGGAGCCATTGGAAGTGAATTCGCTTTTTTCTACAACAGCATGGGAACCAAAGTTACCATCGTTGAATTTCTTCCAAGAATTGTTCCTGTTGAAGATGAAGATATCAGCAAAGAAATGGAAAAGCAATTTAAAAAACAAGGCATTACTATTATGACTAACAGCGAAGTGACTAAAGTAGATACTTCAGGTGCCGGTGTAAAAGCGACTGTAAAAACCGCTACAGGTGATGTAGTATTAGAAGCAGATATTTTATTAAGTGCAGTAGGTGTTGTGGCCAACATTGAAAATATCGGATTGGAATCATTAGGCGTAAAAACGGATAAAGGAAAAATCATTGTTGATGTAAATCAGCAAACAAGTGTTTCGGGATTATATGCAATCGGCGATTGCACTCCTGGTCAGGCTTTAGCTCACGTAGCAGCAAAAGAAGGAATCAATGCCGCAGAACATTTAAGTGGTCATAAACCAGAGCCAATAGATTATAATAATATTCCAGGCTGTACATATACCTCTCCTGAAATTGCTTCTGTTGGTTATACAGAAAAAGCGGCTAAGGAAGCTGGTTATGAAATCAAAGTGGGCAAATTCCCATTCATCGCTAGCGGAAAAGCTGTTGCTGGTGGAACCACTGATGGTTTTGTAAAAGTAATTTACGATGCTAAATATGGCGAATTTTTAGGTTGCCACATGATTGGAAATAATGTAACAGAAATGATTGCAGAAGCTGTTGTTGCCCGCAAATTAGAAACCACTGCACATGAAATTTTAAATGCCATTCATCCTCACCCAACCATGAGCGAAGGGATGAAAGAAGCTACTGCTGCAGCTTATGGCGAAGCGATAGATATTTAAGGGGTTTAAGGGTTTAAATGCAGCGAATTAACCCTTTAAACCAGCGTAGCGGCTTAATTTTTAGTTTTACTTTTTATTCTGTTATATTCTTCAAAAGTGAAAGGATAACAAGGTTTGCAGATCTTACAAGGAAAAACTTTTTTTAATCTTTCATCTTTCCATTTCAATTTGTCAAAGCAATTGGAAGCCTGTATATAATTATCAGATTGGGCATAAATGAATCCTAAATATAAATAAATAGGTTGCTTGGCAAATCCATGAAAATATTTAAAACTATTTTCTAGTTGATTGATTGCGGCTCCAGTATCCTTGAGACAAAAAAGAGAATTGCCTTTATTGACAAAAGCGGTATTGTTTTTATTATTCAACTCAATACTTTTATCAAAATCCAATATCGCCAAATTATCTTTTCCCTGATGATGATAAATCAATCCTCTACAATTAAAATTTATGGATTTTTTTGCAGCAGCATGTGAATTGCTATTTAACTCAATTGATTTGTTAATATCACTCAATGCTGAATCATAATTTTCTAATAACAAATTAGCCAAAGATCTGCTTTGATATAAATTTGCATTATTACTATTTCGCTGAATGGCTTCATCGAATTTTTTTATTGCCACATTATAATCATAATCAGCATTGTTAATCATTTTTCTTACCGTACCCGTACAACTTGTAAGAATGAAAATTAAAGTCAATATTAAAATTGCTCTCATAATAATTAATTGAAGTAAAGAAACAAATCTATATCCTTTATACTGAATATTTTTTATTTTTTTAATAAGGCACATTGTTTCAATCAAAAAATGTAGGTTTGCCTAATTTATATTCTTTGGCAGAAGTAAACATCATATTGAACATCTTAGAAACACTCCGGATTGAAAACCCTGACGTAGTTTTCATCAACAGCCTGCACCATCAATTTTGTAATCGTGGAGGATTGAGTAAAAAACAACTTGAAGGACTTTATGCCAAAGCCGATAAATCCGGAATCATCTCAACAGGCAAATTAGCCACACTGGAAGCCATCATCAAAAAAAAACCTACCAGATACAAATCAGAAATTGTTTTAAAAGCGCCCGAGCCTGAAAAAATAAATGATGTGGAGCCTTTATTAAAATTAATTTTAGAAAAATACCCTCAACATAAAATGGCATTATTTTTACATTCTAAATGTAAACATAACGATGCCTTAACAGAACCCGAAATCGCCGAAATTAAAAGACTCGCTAAAGTTTTAATCAAATAGAAACCTCTAAATTAAAATGAAAAAGTATTCGTTTCAAATCATTGTCTTATTAATTTGTTCGTTGAAATCAATTGCTGATGATGGCATGTGGTTGCCACAGCTTCTTCAAACATTGAATGAAAAGCAAATGAAAAAGATGGGCATGAAAATCAGCGCTGCTGATATTTACAACATCAATAAAGGCAGCTTAAAAGATGCCGTTGTTAGTCTGGGGGGATTTTGTACCGCAGAAGTAATTTCTGATCAGGGATTGATTCTTACCAATCATCATTGTGGTTTTGATGCTGTGCAAAATCATTCTTCAATTGAGCATAACTATATCCGTGATGGATTTTGGTCATACAACAAATCGCAGGAATTGCAAAACCAAGGGTTATTCGTTTCATTTATCATCAGTATTGAAGAAGTAACCAGTACCATTTTAAAAGAAGTAAATGTCTCAATGACAGAAAAAGAAAGGCAATCCTTGATTGATAAAAATATTGCCCAGTTAAAAAAAGAATATAAAAAAGAATCAGATCAGGAAATTATCATCAGACCTTTTTTTGAAGGCAATAAATATTATTTGTTTGTAACTGAAACGTATAAGGATATACGCCTGGTTGGCGCTCCTCCTGCTTCAATTGGGAATTTCGGAAAAGATACCGACAACTGGATGTGGCCTCGTCATACTGGCGATTTTTCCATGTTCAGAATTTATGCAAATAAAAACAACAGACCTGCAGATTATTCTCCCGACAATATTCCTTACACACCCAAGAAATCATTATCCATTTCTCTGAAAGGCATGAAAGAAGGAGATTTTACTATGGTATTTGGCTTCCCTGGAAGAACCAATGAATACTTATCCGCAGCTGCTATTAAACAGATAATGACTGTAAATGATCCTGCAAAAATTAAAATTCGACATGATGCACTTGATATCATGAAATCCTTCATGACAAAAGACGAAGGTATTAAAATACAATACGCCGCAAAATATGCCAGTATTGAAAACGCTTATAAAAAATGGCAAGGAGAAGTATTGGGATTAACCAAATCAAATGCCATTCAAAAAAAGCTGGATTATCAAGCTCAGTTCACTTCCAGATTAGCATCCAATCCACAATGGCAATCTCAATATGGAAAAACCCTTGAAGAACTTTCAGCTGCTTACAAAGAAATAGAACCGCTTTCATTTGCAAGAGATTATTATAATGAAATCATGCCTAAAATCGAACTCTTTAATGTGGCAGCAGCAATAAATAGTCATATCAGTAACATAGGAAAAGACGAATCCGCGAACATTGACAGGAACAAAAAAATCAATGGAAAAATTGATGATATCTTCAATGAATACAACGCTGTTCTTGATCAGCAGTTGTTTGAGAAATTATTAACGCTTTATGTAAATGACCAGCCCAAAGAAAATATATCTCCCCTATTACAAGAATTATTAACCATTAAAACCATTCATGAAATTGCCAATGATATTTACACGGCTTCGGTAATGACAAAAGCAGATAATATCAAAAACATTTTGGCCGGTGATTCAAAATCTGTAATTGACCTCATCAAGAATGACAACCTATTTAGACTTTATACTGATATCAACGAAACGTACACGAATAAAATCGGTAATAAAATTTCAGGCATTCAACTCCTCATCAACAAGCTGCAACGCCAGTATATGAAAGCGCAACTAGATGTTTTCTCTGATAAAGTTTTTTACCCTGATGCCAACAGTACTCTTCGCGTTACTTACGGAAACGTAAAAGGGTACCAACCGAGAGATGGCTTGACCTATGATTATTATACTTATATGGATGGCATTATGGAAAAATACAAACCAGGAGATTATGAATTTGATTTGCCAAAGAAACTGATTGATTTATACCATGCAAAAGACTTTGGAAGATATGGAGTAAATGGCCGACAGCCTGTTTGTTTTATTGCTTCCAATCACACTACTGGCGGCAATTCCGGTAGTCCGGCATTAGATGCCTATGGCAATCTTGTTGGATTGAATTTCGACAGGGTTTGGGAAGGAACGATGAGTGACATCAACTACGATCCTAGCATTTGCAGAAATATAATGGTGGATATTCGATATGTACTTTTTATCATCGACAAGTTCGCGGGTGCGAGTAATCTGATTGAGGAGATGAAGTTTGTGAGGAAGTAGAGCCCCCTCAGTCCCCCGAAGGGGGAAGTTGCCGACGAAGGTCTCTGACCGAGTAGTTAGAAAAGTTTGTTCGCTTGTTGGTGTTATATCAAGCATCCAGTATTTACAACCCAGCATTCCCAAACACCTTCTTCAACAACCCCGTAACCTGAGCGGCGGGATCTTTTCTAATCTTTTGTTCTTCCTGAGCAACTGAATAAAAAATACCATCCATTGCTTTACTTGTAACATAATTAGTTAAATCCGTTTCTACTTTATTTACAGACACTTTATTGTAGTTGGTAAACACATCATTCCAGTATTTGGTAGCTTCTGTCTTTTTCAAAGATGTTTCAATTACCGGACGCATTTTTTCTGAAAGCTGCTGAGTTGTTGTTGATTTGAGGTAATCAGTTGCTGCAGTGTTTCCGCCTTTCAAAATATTCATGCCGTCTTTTATGCTCATGTTTTTTATAGCATCAATAAAAATTTCCCCTACACCAGATGCGGCATCTTCTGCGGCTCTGTTCATAGAAAGAATAGCCTTATCAACCAAAGAACCCATGCCCATCGTTCTGAGTGTGGAAGAAACTTTTTGAGCTTCTGGTGGCATTAAAATTTTCAAAGCAGCATCTTTAAAAAATCCATCTACGCTTCCCAGTTTGGTTGCGCTATTTTTGGTGCCAATCGTAAGTGCTTCTTTTAAACCACTGATAATATCATCATTACTTAGCGTCTTACCACCAGTATTTCCTGTGACCGTTTTTGTTATCAAATTAATTCCATTATTAGAATTGGAATCCTTGCTAACTGCTTTATTCATCTTATCTAAAATGCCTTGAGCAGAAACGGTAAAGACAGAAAATGAAAAAATAAGGATGGAAATAAATTGTTTCATAAATTTTGAATTTGCACAAAAATAAGAAGGTCGGGATGAAAAATCATCCCGACGATCATAAAACCCCCAAAGAAACTTGTTAAACTTTGATCAGCTTCAATACTACTTTATCAGCACCCTGACCAATTATAATGATGTAGACTCCAGACTGGAGAGAAGAGCAATCTAATTTATCCGACTCTTTTGAAATTGTTTTTTTGAATTTTACCTGTCCGGTTGCAGACATTACTGCAATTGATTTTCCTGTTAAATCATATCCATTTAAAGCCATCAGATTTAAATCATGCTGAACAGGATTGGGATAGATTTGAACCGTTGGTGCAGCCTTTGCTATCGGTGTTGAATCAACAACAGGCAAAGGTGCAGCAGTTGAGAAAGAACTGTCGCAGGCAAATGAAAGCAAGAATGAATTTCTTAGCCCATGAGCAGAAAACAAACCACGCATTTTTATTTTTTGTCCTTCTGTAAACATATTCATACAACCATCATTGGTATAGTCCATGAAATTCATAAACATATCTCCATTTGCATCAGGAGAGCAAGAACTTAAATGAGGGAATGAAGGACAATTATTATTGTACCCAGATTGTTGAGGTGTATCCCCGATTCCGTCGTCACCGCAACTGTTATCACCCCAAACATGTCTTAATCCCATCCAATGACCTATTTCATGAGTTGCTGTTCTGCCTTTGTTGAAATTGGCTCTTAATGAACCTACTGTTCCGAAAGCATCATACTGAATTACAATACCATCTTTATCCGCCTGACCGCCAGGCTGTGTTGCGTAGCCAAGAAGATTATTTTGCATATTGCAAACCCAGATGTTCATGTATTTTTTGGTATCCCAAGCGTCATCACCACCCGCTGCAGAAAATTTCATGGCATCATCCACATTAAAACTTTCTTTATTTGTGAATTTTCTGATAATTCCTCTTTGAGCACGTCCGATAGGATTTACCTGAGCCAGACAAAACATAATTCTTGAATCTGCAGCAAAAGGTTTGAAAGCATCCGGAGTATTAACTGCGTCAGCATTCATTCTTCTGAAATCTTCATTAAGGGCTTTTAATTGAGAAAGAACCTGAGCATCTGTGATATTCTGAGCAGTATTATGGTAGATCACATGTATAACAACCGGGATGGTAATAATTTCGTTGGCCACGGTATCTCTGGAAACAATTGAATGATCAACTGTTGTTTGATTATATGTATTCCCTGTACTTCTGGCGTATTCAAAAGAACCGCAATTTCTTTGAGCAGAAATTTGAAAAGCAACAGTTAAAAAAGATAAAAGTAGAATTAAAAACTTCATGAAACGATATTAAAAAAATGATTAAATGAAAATCATTTTTCAATACGATATTGTACAGCTTTTGGAGAGGATTTGAATTCTTTGGGTGATCTGGTTAAAATCTTAGAGGATTGGAATTGGAGCAACATTTAAGTTTTGCGAGAAAGATAAATATTGTCTCAGAGGTGATATAAAAGTAGAAACTTAAAATTCAAAATGCAAGATTTTAAGTAATTATTTTGTTTTTTTTCTCGGCTGCTGTTGTTCAATGCCTATTTTTGCTGCCTAATCACTCATCATGAAGTACTTATACCTAATTGGAGCTGCATTTTTATTTTCCTGTAATAATAGCAGCACGCCCGATCATGACCCAGAAATTGTAACTCCGCATATCGGGATTGATGCGCCACAGACGATTAATTATCAGGTGTTAAGCCAGTTTGCACATGATACCAGCGCCTATACACAAGGACTTGAAATTTATAATGGTAAATTGTATGAAGGTACCGGTGATTTCGAAAATTCATCTTTACGCATCACCGACTGGCGTACAGGAAATATTGAAAAAAAGCATGTCATGGGATCTGATAAAATATTCGGCGAGGGCATAACTATTTTCAACAATAAAATATATCAGTTGACTTGGGAAAGCAATGTTGTTTATGTATACGACATCAATAATATTGAAAAGCCAATAAAAACATTTAACTGGCCTTATGAAGGATGGGGATTAACTCATGATACAACAAGTTTAATTATCAGCGATGGCACCTCAAACATTTACTTTGTAGACCCCGAAACATTTAAAGTTAAAAGCACCATTTCAGTTAAAGATGATCAGGGACCTGTAAATATGCTTAACGAACTGGAATATGTAAATGGATTTATTTATGCCAATGTATATCAAACCAATTTCATTGTAAAAATCGATGCCGAAAGCGGTCATGTTATTGGAAAGATAACCATGAATGGACTATTACAACAATCAGATGTTGTTCCCAATAGAACAGATGTATTAAATGGCATTGCTTATGACAGCACTACCAAAAACTTTTTGATTACCGGTAAAAGGTGGCCGAAGATGTTTGAGGTGAGGGTTGCCCCCTAAATCCCCCAAAGGGGGACTTTGATTGTGTTTTGTTGGGTTAATCAGGGATTGACGAATTGTTTTTTGTTTGTAGATTGTTGAAAAGGTTTCAGAGGTTCAATAGGTTCAAGATGTTGCATTATACGCTGAATCAGACTTTTGTAATTAATAGAAATTATCATCCATTTAGAACTATTTTTCTGTTTGTTTTTCTCGATCAGTATTTATATTTAGCCCACCGTTTCAACGGTGGGTGGAGAAATTAATTAATCATATTCTTCGGATCTTAATTCAGAAAATAATTCTTTTTGCTCCCCTTTGCCTTCAGGAGAGGGGTCGGGGGTGAGGTGCTCTAACCTGCTGAACTTACTTTTTTTTTCTTCTTCTCCGGTTGAAACCGTGGGCAATTAAAACAATGCTCCAACAACATTAATAATTCAATTTCAGTCAATAATTTTTCTTTTTTACCTATATCGAAAAGTCCCCCTTCGGGGGATTGAGGGGGCTACTTTGGGGGATTAGGGGGCCAAAAAAAAAGCCCGTGTTTCCACGAGCCTTTCTATAGTATGTTTTTTATTCGCTTAAGGCAACAACACTTTATCTATATAATGTAACACTCCATTTACACAATCCTGATCACTTGTACCTGAAGGATCTGGTGTCAATGGCATTGTGTTGATGATAACATTTGCCGCTCTTGAATTAGGATTGGTTGATGTATCTTTTACTGTTAACCCTGAAACAAATGGATAAGGAGGTGTAAATGTTGATGTTATTTTTAACCCTGGGTGTGGAGTAAAAGCACTTAACAGAGATGGAACATCTGTAGTAGTAGTGGGGAAATTATTAGTGTAAGCTTTAGTTCCCAACACATGAAAAGCAAGAATTCCTTTGACCGTTGTTGGCGTTAATGTAGTTGCCAATGCTGGATTGGTGAAAACATCCGGTGTTGATGCTAATTGAGTAGCTATTTGAATGGCTTGTTGTGGAGGTAAACCTGCAGCAATAAGACCTTGTGCGATTAAACCAGTCAATATTTTCTTAAATGCAGAATCAACCGGAGCAAATACGGTCAATGGAGAAAATACCGTAAGATTAGGTGGCTCATTGTTTAAATAACTTTTCAAAGTAGTTCCAGGTGCTGCACCACTATCCGCTCTATCCACAGCCGCTTTCAAATAAGTAAGGTTAGTATCTGAACTAATTCTGTCCCATAGCGTGCGCTGACCAGGAATTGATAATGTAAGTGTTTGATGAATAACTCCATTAGAAGCCAATTCATCCGGGTGAACAATTGGCACATTATTAAACCAGGCACCATTGATCACAGAAGGACAAACACCCAATCTTAATAATGAACTTGCGGTTGGCAAAGGATTAAATGCAGAAGGATAAAAGAAATTAGGAAACATGGGAGCAATACTAGTTGATTTGATCAACTGTGGAATCGTATTATATTGCACTAAAACTGCTGCCTGCTCTACAGGAATTTGTGAATTGATAAATCCTAAAAAAACAGCATCAGGCGCATTCACAGGAATAAATCCACCTGACAAAGCGCTGATTAATTGCTTAACCCCATCATTCCCCGGAACAAACATGGTAAATGATTTAGTACTGTCACTAATCATACTTAACTGACCTCCTCTAACTACCAAAGCATAATATAAGCTGTAGTTAGGGTTAGTTTGTAAAGCCTGGTCTAATTTTGGACCAGTACCTGGAGTGACCAAATTATTATCCGGAAATTGCTCCAGTTCTTTATTACAAGAAGCAGTTAACAACAGTAATGCTGATACTACTCCTAGTAAACTTAATTTTATATTTTTCATGTTGATTTATTTTTTAATTTTAAACGGTCTTTTTTAAATTTTTACCCCGAGCTTTCGGGGCAGGCTTTTTAAATTTCTAATTATTAATACACGTTAAATCCAAAGCTTACGTAGTACAATCCGCCGATGTGTGAATTACCAATAGCATCGTAGTAATAAGAGTTGAACAAATTATTCGCGCCTAATTTAATAATAGATTTTGTTTTTGGGAATTTGTAACTAACCTGTGCATCTACGTTATTAACTGCAGGTAAATTGCCTGTTGCAAAATCGCCTTCATACAATAAAGCTTGCTGCCATCTGTAATTTACATTGAAACCCATTCTGTTGGCCGGGCCAAAACCTGTATTCCCAAAGTATGCGTTTGCTTTATATTTTGGTGCATTAAAATAAGCAACAAAATCTTCTGGCACATCCTGGAGTACGTCAGAAGCTAAGTTCATCCCTACATTAAAGTTTTTAGGTAATCTGTAATCCAGACTTAAGCCAAAACCATGAGTTTTAACTTTATCCGATGTGTTTACAGGCAATGAATAATATCTGTTGGTAGTATCAGACAATCCAGTAGCTGGAATAACTCCGTCTTTAAACTGAGCTACTAACTTTCTTCCCAAGAAATCCTGGTATTGTCCCCAATATCCATAAACATCAATCAATAATTTTCCACCCATCAACAATCCTTTGTAACCCACCTCAAAAGAAGAAAGTGATTCAGGCTTTAATTGTGTCCAATCATATTTTACTACTTGACCTACACTGAAACTGTTCAAATCATAAAGTTGGTTGCTGAAATTATATCTGGTTTTAAACAATTCATTTCCTCCTAGTAATCTTACGCTACTACCCACATTCAAATCAATAAACTGTTGTTGATTGGATGGGAAACGATAAGCAGTTTGATAAGACATTCTCAAGTGATTGAAAGGAGCCAATTTATAAGTAGCGGTTGCTCTTGGAGTAAATCGTCCTTTGAAGTTTTGATTTTTATCATAACGACCAGAAACCGCTAGTTTGATTTTCTCTCCTAATTTTCTAGTCGCTTGAACATATCCGCCAAACTCTGTAACACTTAATGGAGAACCAGGTGCATCTGCGAATAAGTTACCTTCAGAATTTAACTGATAGTTTTTAATTACACCACCAACAATCACGTCTGCATACTTGTGTGTAAACTTAGTAAGATTATAACTTCCATCAGCACTATACAATTTAGAATGATCAACCAGCTTGGCACCGCCTTCAGCCAATGTTAAAGCTCTGATAGAGTCAAATGAATTTTTGAATTGAGCGCTGTTATAATCTGGTCTACCCTGATCAGCTGCTGCTCTTGCTTGAGACTGAGCCACATCATCGGTATAACCCGCTAATCTTGCATTCACATAAGCCTGTGTATATTGTGCATACCATCCATTTGAGCCGCCACTCGCCTTCCAGCTTTCATTGAACAATCTAGTGGCTACAGTTGTGTTGTAAGAATTTCCTGAATTTTCTTGGGTGGTGAATACTCTGAAATTCCAGTCTTTATTATTTAATTCTAGTTTGTATTGTCCCATTTTAAAATTCTCCAAAGAATATCTTTCGCTTCCGGTATAAGTAGTGTTACCTGTTCCCCAATAACCGGCAAGGATAGCTTCAGTTTTAGAAGACAATTTATAATGCAAAGAACCACCCAATTTAAAGTTGATGGTTGTTGGGTTTATCACTTGATTTTCTTGATAACCGGTACGAGATACATTAATAGTACGGCCACCATTTAACGTATCTAAAAAGTTCTGAAGAAAAGGTAAAGATCCAGAGATTGCTGGAAACACATTTGATCTGATATCAATAGTAGTTTCATCACCATACACATTTATACCATCGTAGTTAGGATCGGTTGCTCTTGTTCCACCTTTCACATTACCACCTGTAGCCAGTCTTCCATAGTTTCTGTAATCAGATGCTAACCAATCTTTAGCTTCGATATACTCTGCATTTATTTTAAAAGCAAATTTATCATTGATTTTTTTTGCCCATCTTAAACTGAAATTATGATAAGGAGAAGCATTTTGTTGATCATCACCAATATGCATTACGCCTTCTTTTGCAATGATAGAAAGTCCTTGATATTTAAATGGATTTTTACTGGTCATTAATAACGTTCCATTCATACCACCAGAGCCATATAACGCAGAAGAAGCACCTGACAATAATTCCATGTTATCGATATCCAACTCACTTAAACCAATAATCGAAGAAACAGGAAAATTCAAACCCGGTGCCTGATTATCCATTCCATCTACCAATTGATTAAATCTTGTATTTCCACTACCGTTGAAACCACGTGTTGTAGGCGTAACAAAAGTCAATGAAGATGTAGTAATATCTACCCCTTTTAAAGATTTCAGGATGTCGTAATAATTAGCTGAAGCAGAATTCCTGATGGTAGCTGAGCTAACTCTTTCAATGGAAACTGGTGATTCCAATATTTTTTCAGCAACACGGGAAGCAGAAACGACTACTTCCTGGCCTAAAGTACTGGCAGGTTTTAGCTTTACAGATACTTTTGAAGAAGCATCCGAAACAACTAATTCCATAGATTCAAATCCAATGGATGAAAATACTAATGTTACCGGTAAAGATTTGGCAACAATAGAAAATGTGCCTTTATCACTTGTGTAAGTACCAGCATCTTCTCCTTTTATTGTTACTGAAACTGCAGATACATTTTCACTTGATTGTACATGCTTTACATTACCGTTAATAGTTACATTTTGTGCTTTTGCTCCTATAAATAAAATATTGGAAAACAAAAATGCAACCAAAAAGCCTTTTACTTTTCTCATAAATGATTTTTTTGGTTTTTTAATATCAGGCAAAATAAGGATTGTAGTCTTGTTACCGAAATTTTATTTTTAACAGTTGTTGAAATCTTATCATAAATAAATAAGCACATAACTAAATCAGTACTATAACTTTACGTTATGCATCAGTTTAATTTTCCCAATCAAACTCATTATTATCAAGGAAAGGTCAGAGATGTTTATACCATTCGAGACAAATGGATGGTGATGATTGCCAGTGACCGGATATCTGCATTTGATGTAATACTCCCACGTCTGATTCCATTCAAAGGGCAAGTATTGAATCAAATTGCCGCATACATGCTGAATGCCTGTAGCGATATTTGTCCGAATTGGTTGCTCACATCACCTGCTCCTAATGTGAGCATCGGACATAAATGCGAGCCATTTAAAATTGAAATGGTGGTTAGAGGAACGCTTACTGGTCATGCGTGGAGAACCTACCATTCAGGAAAAAGAAGTTTGTGCGGCGCCGCTATGCCTGATGGAATGAAAGAAAATGATTTTTTTCCAATACCAATAATTACTCCATCTACAAAAGCTGCTGAAGGGCATGATGAAGACATTTCAGAAGCAGAGATTATTGCCAATGGAATAGCCACAAAAGCAGAATGGGAAATTTTATGCAGTTATGCACTTCAGCTTTTTGAAAGAGGAAAAGCCATCGCAGATAAACAAGGTTTAATTCTTGCGGATACTAAATATGAATTTGGAAAAATTGGCAATGAAATTTATCTGATGGATGAAATTCACACTCCTGATTCTTCCAGATATTTTATTAAAGAAGGTTTTGATGAAAGACAAGCCAATGGCGAAAGACAAAAACAATTAAGCAAAGAATTTGTAAGAGAATGGCTGATTCAAAATAATTTCATGGGCAAAGAAGGACAAACCGTTCCGGAAATGAGCGATGCCTGGATTAATGAAATCAGCAGTCGTTATATCGAGCTTTATGAAAAAGTAATCGGCGAAAAATTTGTTCCGGAAAGATTATCGGATGAGGAAACTTTTGACAGAATTGTTGAAGCGTTGGAGTTTTAGCTTTTTTGTTTGGCGTTTGGCGTTTGGTGTTTGGTGTTTGGCGTTAGGTCATCTAACAAAAAACGCCAAACAAGCGAAGCGACCAAACACCAAACTAAACAAAAACATAATCAACTTCCCCCTTGGGGGACCGAGGGGGCTATCTCCCCATAATCCACAAACAACTCCTCTCCCGCTTTTATTTCCCTCAGTGTTTCAAAATCTTCGCCTTCATTGATGGACATAATATTGGGTTCATCAGCATGATTCAAATACACCACCAAATCCATCATCTTAAATCCGTATTCCGGTACGAAATAATTTTCTTCATCAAACAAACAAAAATTCTCGACCAAAAAACGACTGTGCTCGGGCAATGCGGCAATCTCTCCTTTGGAAATTTTAATCCATTCTGATGTATCTTTTGAAAACAATCCACGCTGCCCTTTTGGAATATCTATCAGCGCAAATACGCCAATGCCAGCAATTGAAGACGGACGTAGGGTTAGGAAGGTGTGATGAGAAAGTTCTGATAGAAGTTCAGTTTTGGTCATATGGAATTTGTTTAAAAGGTTCAATAGGTTCAAAACGTTCAATGAGTTGGAACATTGTCGTTCCTAAGTTAGCATTTCAAAAAGAGTTTATTTGTAGGTTAATGAAACCTTTTGAACCTATTGAACTTTTAAACCTTTTTTTTCACCACATAAATCACCGAGCTGCATTTCTTTCTATTGAAAAATGCATTAAGATTTGAAAGGGCTCCAATAAAAAAAGCTTTGATGATATTTCCTTTGTTATTTTTAATTTGTTCGCTGAGCATGCTTACATAAAAGCTGTCGAACCACATGGGTTTTATTGTTATCAATTTCAATCCAAATGTACTCAATAACAACTCCATACTTTTAGGTGAAAAATGATAAAGATGCCTGGGCACATCATAAGCAGCCCAGCATTGTTTGTAATGAGATGCATCATATGAGGTATAATTAGGAACAGCAATAAATAATACGCCATTATCGGTAAGCAACTCTTTAAGCTTTTCTAAATATTCCGGCAACTGATGAACGTGTTCTAATACATGCCACATGGTAATTGCATCGAAATTATTTTTGGGAAGATGGAAAAGCTGATCTGGTTTTTTTGTAGTAATGTTATAAAGCTCATGTGCATTTTTAGACGCCTGTTCATCTGGCTCTAATCCGGTGATTGTCCAGCCTGATGATTTCATTTCATTCAAAAAAGCGCCTGTACCACAACCGACATCCAGCATATTACCACTTGATTTTTGTGTTTGTATTTCTACCAGTTTTCTTTTTGATTTTAATGTAAAATTTCTGACGGAATGGTATAATCTGTTTACCAGACCTTCTTTGGTATCTGTATGAGAAATATAAGCGTCAGATTGATAATAAGGTCCGATTTCATGTTGAGAAGGAACATCCTGAGTAAATCTAAAACTGCAGATTTCACATTCCCAAATCGAAAAATTACTCTTGCTAACTGTATAGTCTATCGCCGAAAAAACACTACTAATTTTTTTACTATTGCAAACAGGACAGGAAGAATAATTAATCATGAAAAATAGTGATGTTTAATTTACGGCTTTATAGGTTTTAACCTGAGGTGCCGAAGGCGTAACTGGTGTTCCATTTCCAAACAATGAACTGTTCAGTGGATTTATTTTATAATAATAAAAACAGGAAGCAATTGCAGTAGCGGTTAACAGAACTGCCCAAATCCACCAGGTACTTCTTTTTATTTTTTTAATCCCCTGAAAATAACTCTTCATGAAAACTGAAGTACGTTCTCTATCTCCTACTCTTATGCGATGAATACTGTTAGGATGAATTACTCTTTGTAAAGACACTGTAGGTAAAAATTCCTCGGGAAGTTCTTGTTGTTTAAAACTAAGACTCCCGTCATTATCAATATAAAATGTACCAGTATGATTAATCTTTTTTTCCTTGCGATGATCGAGGGTGGAAATATTTTTGCAATACGCCATCAATTTTTGAGATGCGGTCTGTTCATCAATTCCTTTTTTAAAGGCGATATAACTGATGAACTCATCTGCAATTTTTTCTTTGGTATTAAAACTGATCTTCTGATAAGGGGGCAGCAAAATATTTTCTCCAAATCTTACAGATGCACTAATCTCTTTCAGCTCAAGTGCTCCCAAGCTGGGTAAAGGACAATAGTGGTTCTTAAGCAGGTAATTTTCAATCAAAGTTTCCATTGATGTGAATTGGTTTTAGAACTGTAGGGATAGCCCTCCTAATACATTGAATCCGTATACAGGATAACCATGCCAGCGTTCGTAATTTTTTCCAAAGATATTATTTAGATTGATAAAAGCGCCAAACTGTTTATTTATCTTATAATCTATTCCTGCGCTCAAATCTGCCGCGCCATTAAAATCCCTTGAGATATTGCCTTTATCAAGATAATGTCCGCCACCAAAAAAATAAAAATCACCCTTCAGTGTAACCTTTTTGTAAGGGGTCCAACGCATTGCAGCTGTACATTCTACAGGAACGGTATTCCAAGCCCTTCCATTATCGCTCATTCCGGTATAGCCATTAAATACGATGCCGCCCGTTAATTTAAATACATCTCTGATGATATAACTGATGTCTCCGTGTAAACTAAAATTGTCCATATTTTTTTCATACGACACCAAGAATCTTTTTCCATCACTCAGATAATTGGTGTCATTTATAAACAATGCAAAATTCTTGTATTTAATGAAACTGGCTTTTGCACTAAATAAAACATGTTTACCTATTGAAGATTTGATTCCTCCGTACAATTCGGTTTGAACAGTATTGTACTGCTCAAATGATGATCCAATAAAAGGACTTATATAAGGATTGATATTGGTAAGGTTTAAATAATTGTTTTTTTGTACGTCCCCAACCCAGCCTCCTTGTAATAAAAACTTCTCCTTTAAAAAAGCAAGCTCACCATATACTTCGGGTAAGAATAATAATTTGCCATTATTTGAAATCAATTTAAACCCACCGTTTATTTTCAATAAGTCTGTTTTGTAAAACAACGAAGGACTTAACTTAATGACATTGTTATTATTGTTAAAGTTAACGGGAATAAAATTTTGAGTTTTCGTATGTGTAAAATCAAAAGAAGCATTTGCTTTAACCGTAAACCATTCATTGATTTTTTTATCTGTAGGAAGTTGAATTTGCACGGTTGCTTCTGTCAGATAATCTTTGTTGGAGAATAAGCTAAATTTGAAATTCGGGTTATAATTAATTCCGAAATCTCTTTTTACCGTATTGCGGATGCCTGCAGATATTTCAAAATTTTGAAACTGCTGACGCACCTGGTCTTTATCGTAATTATATAAATCATGATTGTACCCATACAAAAAGTAATCCTTTCGGCTCAACCCTGCAGAAGCATAAATTTCATGATCAGACAGAAAATAACTTCCTTTTCCTTTTATAGAAAGATCCGAATAATCCTGATTGGCGATTTTTCCTTTAGAAGAAATATAGTTCCCGTAAATATTGATGAGGGTAGTTTCTCCGTCGCCAAAACTAGCTGCCGCGTTTAAATAAGGTGTTGTATAGTTGCCAAATCCCGCTTTTACATAATAACGAGTTCCTAATCTGATAAGGGTATCATTCTGAACAGACAACGGCTTTAAGTTTATTGGCTGGTAAGCATAAACCAGATTCTGAACCGGTACTATATAAGGCATCAAATGTTTCGAGGAATCAGCCAGAAGATTAGATCCCGAAAAATTCATTTTTGCTGCATTTCTTAATACCGGCTTATACGCCGAAATTATTGTAACACTCTGAGGTTTGGATGTGTCTTTTTGAGCATTTACTGCAGTTACACACAAAATGACAAATCCCCAGATTAAAAAAATCTTTTTAAACGGGAAACGCATAGCATTATTTTTAGTGAGCATTTTCATATTGAATATCAATTACCGATTCTGGATGATTTTTTTTCTTCTTCCAGTACAATGGCTAATTTTTGTTGTGCTTCTAATTGCAACTCTGTAATGGAAGCATTTTTGGCTACACTTTCATACGTTGCTTTTGCATTGAAATAATCTTTTTGTTTCATAAAAATATCGCCTAACAAAAGATAGGACTTGGTAACCCAAAGATCATAAGACCCCGTTTCTTTTATTACCGACATCGCATACTTTTCGGCAACGTTATAATTATTTAATCCAAAATAAGTAGCCGCCAATTCATAGCGGGCTTCCGCTCCCCATGCCGATTTATTAATAGGCACCACTGACTTAAATGATTCAATTGCGGCTATAGTATCGTTTGCGGCCTGCTGAGATTTTCCTAACACTAAACCTGCAATCGATTTATCATCTGTACTAATGCCTTTTTTACTTAACAAAGCTTTTGATGCATCATTAGCTGTTACATAATCTTTGAGCTGATAATAACTGCGCACTAATCCACGCAATGCCTCCAACTGATTCTCAGGATTTGTGGCATTCCCATTCAAAGACTCAAAGTATTTCTTTGCATTGATATAGTCTTTTACTTCGAAATAATAAATGCGTGCTAATTGCAATGTTGCATTTTCAAAAAAGCGGCTCACGCCTCTACTGTTTACATATTCAAACCCTGTAATTGCAGGATTAAATTCTTTCTGCTTCTGATGGCAAAGTGCTTTATAATAATTGGCCTCAATAAGATAAGCGCCATTACCATGACCAGAAATATAATTTCCAAAACCACTGATGGCCGTTGCACAATCACCGGCTTCGTATTTCATATAAGCAGAAATATAACTTAAAGAGTCGGCCTCATTTACATTAATGATTATTCCATTTTCCTTCATCAACGATATGTATTCGTCAGGCTTCCCATCTTCAATGAAAATATCTTTTATAATGGCCATTGCTTCCGCAGATTCCTCCGATTGAGGATATAGTTTTATTAATTGTTTGTATGCTGATAGTGCATTTTTATTATCATTATTATTATAATAAGCCAATCCTAATTTCAAATACGCTTTAGGTTTCAGCCCTGCTGCCTCACTGGAATTGATAATGGTATTCAAAAATGGAACGGCTTCAGGAAATTTCTCATCAGAGATATAGGTCAATCCAATTTCCATTTGAGACTCTAATGCCAATGGACTTTGTGGATACGTTTTAACCAATGCATTCATCAGTTTAATTTTTTCTGCACCCGATTTCACACCGGCAATCATCGCCTTTTGATATAATGCATAATCAGCCTGAGGAAAATTATTGCTAACGATATTATTGTACCATTCATTTGCTTTAGTGAAATCTCTTTGCATATAATAACAATCTGCCGCTCTAGTGTAGGCATCCTGTTCCATAGCGGTAGCTCCTGATTTTATTCCTGTAGCAATTTTTTCAAAGAAAGTCAATGCATTTTTATACTGTTCTTTTTGAAACCAGCTATAACCTATCGTATAATAAGCATTTTTCACATTGGCTTCTCCCTGCCAGGGTGCTTTACTGTCAGTGTATAAAGTCAGATAACGAATCGCTTCATCATAACGCTGTTGACGATAAGCGATTTCTCCCTTCCAGAAATTAGCATAAGCTGTGATGATACCTGCATTACTGTTAGTAAGAATTTTCGAAAGTAATTCATCGGCCTCTGCAGGTTGTTGATCATTGATGAGTTGGACAGACTTTCCATAAAGTAATCTGGCATAAACTCTTTGAGCTTCAGGAGATGCCTGATTTAATGTTTTGTAAAGTTCTAGCCCGTCATTGAAATTATTGGTATTGGCCAGAAGACTAATCATCATTTCTTTTGCTTCGCTATCAAATTCAGAATTAGGATAATCAATCAGAAACTTTTTTAGTTCATTCAAAGCGATATCCTGATAATCGAGTTCATAAGACAACTTTGCATAATTAAACCGGGACACTTTTTGTTGAGTAGGATTGCTGCTGTTATAAGCACTGTATTGAAATGCCGTTCTTGCATTGGCTTTATCTTTTATTTTTAAATACAATTCTCCAAGTAGATACATGCTGTTCTGCCCCATGGAATCCTTTTCATTACTCAATTGCTTAAATCCTTCAATGGCTTTTGAACTGTTGTTGTTTTTGTAATAACAATAACTCAATTCATACATAATCTCTTTGCTTACTTTTTGGTTGTTATTTACAAAAGCTTCGAAGCAGGTCAATGCTTTTTTATAATCTTGTTTTTCGAAATATAATTGTCCGGTAAGCAACTCCAGATTTTTTTTGTAAAACGAACCTCCTCCGGCGATAATTACACTGTCGCCATATTTTAGGGCTTCCAGTTTTTTCCCTTGGGCATAAAGTATTTCAGCCACATAATAAGGAACCACCGCATTGTAATCGGGATGAGTTTCTACTATTCTAAAAGCCGATAACGCCTCAGGATAGTCATTGTGGTAATAAGAAATAAACCCGTAATAATAATTAGCCGGAATAAAATACTTACTTGTTTTTATCTGATGGATTTCATTAAATAGCGGCAGTGATTTCTGGAATTTCTTTTCATTAAATAAAGAATATGCCATTTCGAATTTTGCATCTCCTATCTGATCGTTGGTAAGATTTACATAACGAGTTTGTTCATAATATTCAACAGCCTTAGGAAAGTCCTGTTGCAGATAATAATAATGTCCGAGATAAAAACACATCTGTCTTTTTCGGGGTTCATTATTAATCTCATCAATATAATTTGTTGCATCATCTGCACCAATAGGCTGCAACAAACTCAATTCGCAGATGATGTAATAAAAACTGATATCGTCATTGAGGTAAGTATGATTGCTTTGAGTAACCTCCGGATATTCGGATTTCAATTCTTTAAACAAGGGATAGGCCAAAGAGATCTGGTCATTTATAAAAAAATCCTGAGCCTGTTTGAATTTCTTTTCTTTGTCAATTACAATATGTGTGGGCTGAGCGAAAATTAAAGATGAAAAAAGAACAGAGAAAAAACCAAGCAGTAGTTTTTGATTACTCATTTTTGAATTGATTTCAATTAGTGGTACAAAGTTATAGGAATAGGTTTATGTTATGCTTTATTTTTACAACTAAAAAAGTTGATTTTAAATTGGGATGTAAGAAAGGAAATCTATCGATATTTTGCTGTTAACAGTATGATAAAAGAAAAACCCTTAATTTTAAAATCGAAACATAAAAAAAGTATTTCCACAAACCTCAAATAAACACAATGAAAAAACTACTTTCTATCAATTGTCCAGATTCGGCATTTAATTCTGCTGCTTTTTTATTACGAATTGGATTTGGAATTTTGATGATGCATCATGGCTACGATAAGCTGGTTAAGTTTGCCGAAATGAAATCACATTTTATCAATTTTATGGGCATCGGCAGTACTGCTTCTCTATTGTTGGTGGTTTTTGCCGAATTTTTTTGTGCTATGTTTGTGGTGCTTGGATTGTTTACCAGACTGGCAACAGTACCCTTGATTATTTGTATGGCCGTTGCATTAGGGAAAGCGCATAACTGGGACTTCTTTGGAAATGGCAGCAGCGCAGCTTTGTTTCTGTGTGGATTTATTTCGATTTTACTGTTAGGCCCGGGTAAAGCCAGTGTCGATGGCATTGCAGGTAAATAACATCAATAATATTCCGACAATTTTTCAATTAATACATTAGGCATGGGGCAACGCTTCATGCTTTTTGCTTCCATGAAATACAGTGTAATATCTCCCAAGCTCAGTAACTGATTATCTTCATTGTATATTTCACCATGAAAAACAATTTTGTGATGCACAGGCATTTCTTTTAAAGTAGTTTTCACGGTAATCAAATCATCATATTTTGCAGGATGCAGAAATTTCAAATGAATGTCTACTACAGGCATAATGATTCCCATAGCCTCGATATCCTTATAAGTAAATCCCAGTTCGCGAATAGATTCGGTTCTCCCTACCTCATAAAACTGTGCGTAATGACCATGATAAACCACCCCCATCTGATCGGTAAGGGCATAATGAATTCGTATTTGAGTTTGGGATGTGTACATAATTAATGTTTATGGTTTGTTGTTTAGTTCGTTTGTTCAACCATAAACAACAAACAATAAACAACTAACATAAAGTTTACACTCTATAATGATCACCTCTCCAATTTTTTATTAGTTCTTTAATTTGTTTATTGGATAACTTTTCGTTCGCTGCTTTTTTTGCCAGTTCAATAAATTCTTCATCAGAGGCAAAACGCAATGCAATGACTTGAGATATAGACAACCGACTATCCAGTAATTTTCCTGCAAATGCAAAATGACGAAGATTTTCTTCTGCTCTAATCGCGCGATCCTGAGCTTTTAATGCGAAGGCACGGGAAAACCAGCCAATAAAAACGACACTAAAACATAAAGCGCTGATAACTGCTGGTAATAACATTCCACTTCCGCCAGTAATCAAATTTTTGCAATAAGACATTGCCATAATAAATCCAACCAATGCCAGGAGGATAGAAATGTAATAAATTCTGGGTGCCATTTTTGAGTGATTCTTGAAATTCTGCACTATTTCTTTTTTCATTGTTGTTTGTTTTATGAGTATGCAAATTAAATGAAAATAAATTAGTAATTCCAGTATCCAGCTTATCCAGCTTATCCAGCACTTTAATTAATTACGCAACGTCCCTTGCAGGAGACTTTGCTGAGAAATCATTTGCTCGTATGAAAATGTTTTCTTTTTTTAAACATTAATAAATCTGTCATGTTCAATATTGTCATTTATTCTATCCAACAAAGATTTACTTTTGAAAAATGATAACTGTTTCCATAATTACTATCGGCGATGAATTACTCATAGGCCAGGTTGTAGACACCAATAGCGCCTGGATGGCCCAGCAATTAAACAAAGCCGGAATAAGAGTAAAAAGAAGAGTGGCTGTAGGCGACGACTGGAATGAAATTTGGCGCGCACTTGATGAAGAATCCACCTACTCCCAAATCATTTTAATAACAGGTGGGTTAGGTCCTACCGCCGATGATATTACCAAACCTTTACTCTGTGAATATTTCAAAGGAACAATGGTAACCAGTCAGGAAGCGCTTGATAATGTTGTTTACCTTTTCGAAAAAGTATTCAAACGCCCGATGACAGAAAGAAACCGCAAACAAGCAGAAGTCCCCGATACCTGTAAGGTCATCATCAATAAAAGAGGAACAGCGCCCTGCATGTGGTTTGAAAAAGACAAGAAAATATTCGTGAGTATGCCTGGAGTACCTCACGAAATGAAAGGTCTGATGGATGAGTATATTATTCCATCATTAACGAAAATATTTGAATGTGCACATATCGCCCATCGTACATTAGTTACATTTGGAATTGGGGAATCTATGATTGCAGATATGATAAAATCTTTTGAAGAAGCTTTACCTGCTCATATCAAATTAGCGTATTTGCCAAATTATGGCATTGTAAGATTAAGGCTTACCTCTTCGGGTATCGACAAAATAAAAATCGATCAGGAAATTGATGATCTTTTTATCCAGTTACAGGAGTTGGTAAAAGATCATATCGTTACCAATGAAGATGAACCTTTGGAAAAAGTGGTTGGCAAGCTTTTATTAAGCCGTAAAGAAACTTTAGCCACAGCAGAAAGTTGTACTGGCGGCTATATATCTCATTTAATCACTAACATTCCTGGATCGTCTGCATATTTTGAAGGCAGCATGGTCACTTATTCGTACACTGCAAAAGAACAAATGCTGCAGGTTAAAAATGAAACATTAATCACTTACGGCGCCGTAAGTAAGGAAGTGGTTACCGAAATGGCCAAAGGCTTATTGAATCATTTAAAAGCAAATTACGCTATTGCCGTTTCTGGCATTATGGGGCCTGATGGCGGAACTGTTGACAAACCGGTAGGTACTGTCTGGGTAGCTGTTGGCAATAACGAAAACATCATCACTAAACCATTTCATTTCAGATTCGACAGACAAAAAAATATTCAGCTTACGGCAATGAATGCGTTGAACCTGCTTAGGTCATTCATTCTGCAGCAAAAGAAATAATTTGAAATATTCAAAGAAAAAAATACAATTGTTACATTTTAACCAATGAAACTGCTACTGAAAAAATAGTAAGCTCCTGATTTTGATGCTTTATTGAAAAAATCAAATATGCCACTTAAAATTGATTGCTACAGCCTTTCAACTAATCCTTTTTACTTACATTTGCCTTTATTCAATCACCATTAGTTTCTGAAATATGAGTTTAGTTGACTTAATAATGCCAAAGCTGGGAGAAAGCATCATGGAAGCCACTATTTTAAAATGGCACAAACAACCCGGTGATAAAGTTGCAATGGATGAAACCTTGCTCGACATCGCTACAGATAAAGTGGACAGCGAGGTCCCTTCAACAGCAGAAGGTATTATTGAAGCCCTGTTATACAAAGAAAACGATGTGGTTCCAATTGGAACAGTTATCGCTAAAATAAAAACTACTTCTGTTGCTTCTGTTACTCCCGCATCAACTCCATCTCCTAAGAAAGAATTTGAAGAAGCAAAAGTTGTAGAAGAAATTCCTTACCAGCCTTTAACCACAAATGTTCCAAATACGGGTTCCGGTAATGGTATGAGATTTTATTCTCCCCTTGTTTTAAATATTGCACAAAGTGAAGGTATCAGCATGGCCGAACTTGAAAATATTCCTGGAAGCGGACAAGATGGAAGAGTAAGTAAGAAAGATATTCTTGCTTATGTATCCAACAGAGGAAAGACGCCTGCTCCTGCACCTGTAAATATTCAACAAGTATCAGTGATTAATACTTCAGCGCCAAGAACTGAAAGCCCTGTTGCTTATCAGGGTGGCGGAAATGTTGAAATTATTGAAATGGATCGCTTGCGTAAACTGATTGCTAAACACATGGTCGACAGCAAACACACCAGTCCGCATGTAACTAGTTTCTGTGAGTGCGACGTAACCAACCTTGTATTATGGAGAGAGCGCATAAAAAAGGAATTCGAAAAAAGAGAAGGCGAGAAAATTACCTTCACTCCCCTTTTTATTGAAGCCATTGTGAAAAGCTTAAAAAAATATCCAATGCTCAGCAGCTCTGTTGATGGCGATAGGATTATTATAAAAAAAGACTTGAATATTGGAATGGCAACAGCACTGCCTTCTGGAAATTTAATTGTTCCGGTTATTAAAAATGCCGATCAGTTGAATCTTGTTGGCTTAACAAAACAAGTAAACGGACTCGCCAATGCAGCAAGGAATAATAAATTAAAACCAGACGATACTTCCGGTGGAACGTTCACTTTAACCAATGTAGGAACTTTTGGAAGCATCATGGGAACCCCAATCATCAATCAGCCTCAAGTAGCTATCATGGCTGTAGGTGCAATTAAAAAAAGGCCTATGGTTATTGAGACTCCTCAGGGAGATACCATTGGCATTCGCCACATGATGTACATTTCATTAAGTTATGATCATCGAATAATTGATGGCGCAATGGGATCTACATTTCTAAATGCAGTCAGCAAAGAACTCGAAAACTTTGATTTGAACAGAGTTGTTTAAAGATGATTTTTCATATTTTAGAACACTGTTTATTCGTTGCAAATATTGATTTTAACCTAAATTATTTTTATCCTCTATTATTATGCCGTTGTGGTTAAACTATATTTGTTTAACCCTGATTTTGCAGTTGGAATCGTGATGAAAGGTAAAAAGGCAATAAAGACGGGTGTTTGAGCCGATATTTTGGACGAAAGCATAATGAATTATGTGGAGATCAAAATATCAAGCAAACGCTTGTCTTTGCAGCATTTTTTTCTTGTAATAGATTTCAATTGCAAAATCTGGGTTTAACCCGGATTTTGATTTCGATATAAAAACAATCTTTAAAAAATTGAGATTTTCATTCTTCCCCATATTGATTTTGTTTTCAATGAATGCCTGTAATTCTTCAAAAAGCAATTCATCAAAAATAATAAAGTCGCAGCAAAAATTAGCTTACTCCGATTCATCAACATCCGATTCACAAAAAAAAGGCATTGACTTTATAGCATATGGAGATAATCCGGTAAGCTGGAAACTGGAAATGGATTTTGATCAATCTTTTGAATTTACTGCTAAAGACAATGAGAAGGTCAGCGCAAAGCCTGTTCCTCCTATTAAAAACACAGGCATTGAAACTTATCATGCGGTATCAGGAAAGCAACAGATGGATATTTATTTATTTGAAGAGAAATGCGAATTAAATAATAATAAAAACAATTTCAATAAAAAAGTTGAGATTAAAATTGGACAGAAGATTTATAAGGGATGCGGAAGTTTTTTATACAACAATAAATTAAATGACTTTTGGATTCTCGATTTCATAAACAATGAGCAACAATTCGCCTTGAATTATCCGAATGGTATTCCTTCTTTAATTTTCAATCTTACAAAAAATAAATTGCATGGATTTAATGGATGCGGCACTTTTGATTGCAATATTGAAGTCAGAGGAAACCGGATTCAATGTTATCCGTTCTCTTCTTTAAACATCTCCTGTAAAGAAAATACGGCTGCTATAATTATGAATGATTATATCAATGGGCAGCTGGTTGATTATTATTTCAGCGACAATAAACTTGTATTGTATTTAAATAATGACACCCGATTAATTTTCAGAAAAATAAATTAATTAATCTCCCCCACCCTTTTCCCCAATAAACCATTGTTCTTTGTTTTTAAACAGCACATTAAAGGTAGTAAGCGTTCCGTAAATACGTGTTACGTATTGTTGCAGATTAACTTTATCTTCGTCACTAAGAAGCTTATGCGCATTTATTTGCTGTTCCATAACTCTTAATCTGTCGCGCAGCATAACAATTTTATGAAAGAAAATATCAATAGGAATTTCTTTTGGTTTTTGTGATTTATCAGCTGGTTGTAATAACATAACGCCCCCTTTCCATCGGTCGCCTAATGGCACAATCTCGCTCACTTCCGACCACATACGCAATATTTTCAACAATGATTTTTCAACATCGGAAACCGTTTCCAGCTCCACCGTTATGTTTTCAGGAATGATCTCATCAAGTCCAATGTCGGTCTTTTCAATTTCTTTAATACCCACGTTAATAAATGAAATGATATACGTTGCATATCTTACACCGACAATAACACCAGGCCCATGCTGAGTGTGTTGTAATCTTGTGCCTACACCGAGATTAAGTTGATCCATTTTTTTTAGTTTATTGATTTTAAATGAGGTTCTGAAATTAATAGTAAAGTAAATGCAATTATTTACTTCCTAAAATTCTTTCCAAAGTAGCACGATCCAGCTGTCCGATATAATTTCCTTTTTCATTCCCATCATTATATAATTTGAAAAAAGGAATTTCATCAATATTCAACTGTTGTGTTAGTTTTTTATTTTCATCAATGTTTACGCGAATGATTGTAGCCTTTCCTTGGTACTCTTTGGCAATCGCTTCTAATAATGGAAGCATCTGTTTACAGGGGCCACACCAGGGTGCATAAAAATCAATAAGCACCACTTTGTCTGATTTAATCATCAACTGAAACTGTTCGGGAGAAATCTTATCCGAAATTTCGGTCTGACCGACATTATTAGAAACTGGAAGATTTACTTTATTCCAGGCAAGCATTCCGCCACTTAGTTCGTACACATTTTTGAAACCATTCTTTCTCATAAAATCAGCGGCAGATCCGCTTCTTCCACCAGACAAACAATAAACAAAATAAGTTTTTAAGGTGTCCAAATTGATTATTTTTTTGTCAAAATAATTGTCTCTGAAATCAATGTTTTGAGCATTCGCAATCGAACCTGAAAAAAATTCATCAGGAGTTCTTACATCAAGAACAACCGCACCTGGAATAGAAGAAATTTTTTCCTGAAAAGATTTTGGATCCAGTTGATATTTTGCATTTTGTGAATGACAAGAAAAACAAGTAATCAATAAGAGAAACAGTGAAGCAACTTTCATTTTATAAATTTTAATAAAAATAATGGTTTTGAACGAATATTCTATTCCCTGAATTTAATCAGTTTTAAATAAATAATTATATTCAGATCTTGTAATCGATAGGGAAAAATAAGAATGGCTCTAAAATTATTTCTATTTTAATTTGTAACCCCACAAACTGAAATAAGATTCCACATCATCCATTTTTTGAATATCGTAAAGAAACACTTTAGGCTTTTGCCCGTCTTTTTGTTCGATGGTATAATCAAATACTATTCGGTTATCAATAATTATAGGCTGTACCCCATAAAAAAAGTAATTAGTTTTTTCGTAGTAACTGTAATCAACACTTGCCAGACAATAAATCTTCTTGTATTTTTCTCTGTCCATTTTCGTGGAATCTACCAAATAAGTAATACAAATATTATTCTGAACGGCGTTGAATTTATTGGTTTTCATAAACTGATATTCCTCTTTATTATTTAAAGGGGTAACAGAATAAGTCATTGTCTCTTTATTAATCTCAGTAGTTGTATTTGATGCGAAATCATCTATATAAATACTTTCTTTTGGCTTGTCTGAATTTTCCGCAGCAGGGAGATAGAATATAGTCATGATTTTATCCTTACCAAAAACAACTTTCATACTGTCTGTATTATTATTAAGAGCGCCTTCTACTTTCATTTTGTATTTAGCCACGCCAATAAAACTTTTCTGCGACAATGATATATTAATGAACGAAATAAAAAACAAACACACCAGAACTATTCTTTTCATACTAGGCTGATTTAATCTTCGAAATTAATTATTTAAACCCATTTTTCTTAGGTAAATTTAAAAAAGAACCGGTTAAAAAAATGTAATTTTGCCGCATGAGTAAGACCGTTGCCTTACATACACTTGGATGCAAGCTAAACTTCAGCGAAACTACTGCCATTTCCAGAATGCTGGAGAATGATGGTTTTATCAAAAAAGAATTTGATGAAGTGGCCGATTTATATGTTATCAATACCTGCTCCGTTACAGAAAATGCGGATAAGGAATGCCGTCAGCTGGTAAGAAGAATTCAGAAAAAAGCACCAGAGGCTATGGTGGTAATTACGGGTTGTTATGCTCAATTAAAACCAAAAGAAATCGCCTCTATTCCGGGCGTAAATCTGGTGCTGGGTGCTGCTGAAAAATTTAATATTACCACACACCTCAAAGACCTGACGAAAAATGATTCAGGGAAAATATGCAGTTGCGATATTGAAGAGGTGAATATTTTCACCCCAACATATTCGGTAAAAGAAAGAACAAGAATATTTTTAAAAGTTCAGGACGGTTGCGATTATAATTGCAGTTTTTGTACTATTCCTATGGCGAGAGGAAAAAGCAGAAGTGATAGCGTAAACAATGTGTTGAAAAATATCGAAGAAATTGTTACAGGCGGAGCTAAAGAAATTGTACTTACTGGAATTAATCTTGGAGATTTTGGAAAGGGAAATACCGGCGGGAAAAAACATGAAGAGAATTTTCTTGATTTAATGAAAGTCATGGAAATGGAATCTCCGATAGAACGAATCAGAATTTCATCTATAGAGCCTAATCTCCTAACCAATGAGATGATTGAACTCGTAAGCAACAGTAATAAATTCATGCCTCATTTTCATATCCCATTGCAAAGCGGTTCTAATAAAACACTGGCCAATATGCGCAGGCGTTATAAAAGAGAACTATACAAAGAGCGAGTGGAGTTAATTAAATTATTGATGCCTCATGCCTGTATAGGCGCAGATGTAATCGTGGGATTTCCCGGAGAAACAGAAGACGACTTTAATGAATCGGCGATGTTTATTGAATCTCTTGACATTTCTTATTTACATGTTTTTACTTATTCAGAAAGAGATCATACGCAGGCTTTGGAAATTAAACCCGTTGTTCCGATTCCTATCAGGAATGAAAGAAATAAAATTCTAAGAAATATCAGCTATCGCAAAACACAGGAATTTACCAATAAGCATATTGGTCAGACAAGAAAAGTTTTATTTGAAGGAGAAAATAAAAACGGAATGATGGAAGGCTATACAGACAATTATATAAAAATTGCCGCCGTTTTTAATAAGGAGTGGGAAAATAAGATTATCGACTGGAGCATATGATTCCCTTTTCAACAACTTAAACCTTGGGAACTTTTTTAGCTACTCCAGAAAATCATTCCAGTTGCGGTGAGAAAGGAATTTATTAAAGCTTGCTTTAGATCTGGATTCAGACAGCATTGCCAGATGTCTTTCGTGATGCATATCCGAACCTACAAAAGAGACTAATTCGTTTTTTAGCATATAATCTGCGGCTTTGGCGGCTTCTTTTCCATAGTAACCCGTAAGAGAAAGAAGATTCAATTGAAGCATGAAGCCCAAATCTGCAAGGCGGTGATACATTTTATAATTATCATAGTAGTATGGATATCTTTCAGGATGAGCAAGTATTGGTGAATACCCAGCCATTTGTATGGCGAATGAAAATTTACCAGGATCATCAGGCATTGAAGCATAAGAAAATTCAGTGAGTATGATATTGTCTTTCAGCGTCAATAATTTTTGATCACTATTTATTAATTCAAAAAAATAACTGTCCAGCATATATTCAGCAGCCGCTCTTACTTCAAAATCAATTTGCTGAATTTTTAATTCTTGTTTTAAAATTTGTAATGCATTATTTATAGTCTCGGGATTATTCCTATACAGATCGCCGATGATATGAGGTGTAGCAATAGAATTTTTTACTCCGAGAGACATCAGTCCTTTAATCAGCATAATAGAGGTTGCCACATCAGGAGAGCCATCGTCAATGCCAGGGAGAATGTGCGAATGAATATCTGTTGTAAACGGAAAATAGTTTACAGTTTCACTCTCCTTATTTTTTTTAAAAATTGAAAACATTCTAAAATATTATTTAAAAAATAAAGTTACCATTAAAATTAAAAGTTCGGGAATCAATTAACCTGATAACTATTTTTTATAGTACTGATGTAATTTACTTAAAGGCTTTAAAATGGAAACTAAAAATGAAAAAGGAATGCCATTTGCTTTCATAGCCAGGTAATCTCTTCTGTTAGCTCTGAGTCTTTTTACAATATTATTATTACTCAACCCTCCTCTTCTCATCAACACCAACAACTTTGGTAAATAATAAGAGCTCAATTTGAATTTATATAAATACCTCGCCATTAGTTCATAATCTGCAGCAGAATAATAATGGGTTTCATAATTCCCGTATTTTTTAATAAGCTCTCTTTTAAAGTAGAACGCTGGATGAGCTGGCATCCAGCCTGATTTAAATCTGCTTCTTTTGAACAATTTCCCTTTCCATATTCTGTAGAGCTTGCTGATGTCTTCTGAATAAACATATTTTAAATCCCCATACAGCGTATCCACATTCTTTTCGATAAATGCATTAGCCACTTTTTCAAGAACGTCTGTAGAAGCAAAAACATCATCACTGTGCAATACCCCAATTATATCTCCGGTAGCCATTTCCATTCCTTTATTCAGTGCATCAAACATTCCATTGTCTGACTCTGAAATCCATTTAGAAATTTTAGACTCATTTTTTTTAATGATGTCTATTGTTCCATCTGTTGATTTGCCGTCAACAATGATATATTCTATGTTTTGATAAGTTTGATCAAGCACCGATTGAATACACTGTGCTAAATGCTTTTCGGAATTAAGTGTTACAGTAATGATAGAAATTTTCACGTGCTGTTTTATTGCTTTTTCGATAGTTATTAACGAGAGTCAATTCTTTATTTTACATTCAGAAAGTATTAAAGACCTTCTTTAGTAAAGTTTCCTGATTTTAATTTTTGGAAAAATACATTATTTATTTAAAGAAATAATCATTTGCGCTATTTTAGATTTCTGGAAATCAACACATTTTCCAGAACCAGCATATCCATTTGGGTTCTAGAATAGCAATTCCAGGCCTCTTCAGGCGAATTTACAATAGGTTCATTTTCATTAAAAGAAGTATTTAATAAAATAGGGATCCCGGTTTTTTTTCTGAATGCTTCAATCAAGGCATAGTACCGTGGAGATATTTCTTTTTCTACAGATTGCAATCTTCCGGTTCCATCAACATGGGTAACTGCAGGAATTAATGCTCGTTTTTCTAGTCTAATTGGAAAAACTTTTTCCATAAAGGGCACCGGTTCATCCAGTTCAAAATATTCGCCCACATATTCTTTTAGAATTGAAGGAGCAAATGGTCTGAAGCTTTCTCTTCTTTTAATTTTAGCATTAAGGATTTCCTTTGCATCATTTCTTCTTGGGTCTGCAATAATTGATCTTCCACCCAAAGCACGTGGACCAAATTCTGCCCTGCCTTGCATCCAACCCACCACACCTCCGTTGATTAAACAATCTGTAACGATATCATATAATTTTTCATCTGCTAACAACTCGTATTGAATGCCTTTAGATGTTAACCAGTTTTCAATTTCTGCATTACTGAATTTACTTCCTGTATATGCCGATTTAATATGATGTCGATTTAAATTTTCCTGCTGATGTTGAACATATAATGCAGCACCCATAGATATTCCAGCATCATGACCTGCAGAAGGAATATATACATTTTTAAATGGTGTGTTTCTGGTTATTTTCCCATTTGCTACACTATTTTGAGCCACACCACCTGCTATACATACATTTTCTGAACCTGTTTTTTTATGCAGATGATTCAGTAAATGAAATATGGTTAATTCTGTCATTCTCTGAACAGATGCTGCCATGTCTTTATGATATTGAGTTAATGCTTCATCCTTTTGACGGGGCTGTCCAAACAACTCAATCATCTTTTCATTATACATTGACGCAACAACTGGAATATTGTCATCCCCATAATTAATAATACCTGAAGTAGCACTTCGGAAATAACTTTGATTGATTTTGAACAAACCATCTTTGGTATGTTCTATGACTTCAAAAATCTTGTCAACATATTTAGGATTGCCGTATGGCGCCATACCCATTACTTTGTACTCGTCACCATAATGAGGGAATCCAAGTAATTGAGTGAATGCAGTGTAAAACAAACCTAAAGAATGAGGAAAATCTACAGAATCTAAAACTTTAATATCATTGCCCTTGCCTATTGCCGTCATGGTAGTAGTAAAATCTCCGGAGCCATCAACAGATAAACAAGCAGACTCATCAAATGGAGAAGCAAAAAATGCTGATGAAATATGACTTAGGTGATGTTCGATATTTTTTATTTTTCCATTAAATAAATGCTGACTCACCCCAAAATGCGAGGCAAGAACGAAATCAATACTGCTTACTTTTTTTCTGTTTGAAAACCTTTCTTTGATTGCCGAAAAACTCACAAAAGGGTGAGCGGCAAGAAATAAAATTTTCTTAAAAAATTTAGCTTTAGGATCTCGGCCAATGGCTATATAACTAACTTGTTCAATGGAAACATTAGCTTCCTTCAAACAAAATTCAATTGCTTTTAACGGAAATCCAGACCAGTGTTTTACTCTGGTGAAGCGCTCTTCCTCAATAGCGGCAATCATGATGCCATTTACAAAAATTGCAGCGGAAGCATCTGCATGGTAGGCGTTAATACCGAGTATAACTATTTTCTTTTCCATTCTAGTTTAAGGGGTAACATTAATCAATTTATAAATCAATATTCTGATTTCTCAATTGACTTCTTTTCAAAAAAATAAATCATCACAAATATAGCAATATATGAAACAATGGTAAACCAGGTATGATGATCTAATCCTAAAGGCATAGGCCATTGCTTGTTAATTGCCACTAAAAATAAACTGATCCGAATTACATTAATGATCCATAATATCAGTAATCCAAAAACAATTAAAAATAATTTTTGTCCAAATAATCCACGGTTTGAAATTACATACGCAATCCAAAAACTAAACACTCCATAACCAACACAACCATAGGCAATCTTTACTCCCATTCCATATTTTATCCTCACAATATCATTACCCGCCTGATACGTTTCAATATTATAAAATGAAAGCAACCATTGTGTAGTGCTAATAAGTGATTTTTTAATCCAGCTCACATAATCAAGATGATTTGCAACAAAAGCAGAATAATGACCACCAGGTGAACTAAGCCCTATGATTATTTCTGTTCCATAATAACAAATCAAAAAGAGCAGAATAAATTTTGTCAGAAAAATAAAAAACTCTTTTAATCTTGATGATGTACTAACCATTCATTAATAAGTTAATAAGATGAATTAAACATTTTTTTATAGTTCTGTTTAGTCTCTTCAATGACCACAGACTTTCGGGCATACGAAGCGGCATTCTTGCTCCATAAAGCATATTCTGTATTGTCCATTTTACAAAAGAAATCAACGGCAGCAATAATCTCTTCTTTTTGTGGTTGAATATTCAAACCGGTTTCCATTTTTTTTAAATCGTTCCAAGGTGTGTTAAAACTAGTTATTACAGGCTTTCCAGCACTAAATGCCTCATAAATAGCATGACCAAAATTTTCACTTTGACTGGGGCATATAAAAACATGTGCCTTTCCATAAAGTGGAGAAAGTTTTTCAGGTGGAATAGCTCCGTGATAATTTACTTTTATATTAGATGGAAGTATAGCTATTATTTTCTGACATGCGACCCAATATTCGGGCCAGTAGATCGGGCCACAAATATCATATTCAATTTCTGCAGTAATTTCTGATAACGCCTTTAACACTTCGAGATAATTTTTCATTGGACCAATTAGAGCTACTGTGAGCAACCGCAATTTTCCACGTTGTTTTGGTGACACATTAGACTCCAAAATTTTTGGAATATTCTGAGCAACCCAAACTTTAGCATGTTCACCCATGTACGATAATATATACTCTTTTTCATTTTCATCTGTTGCGTGAAACTCCACTTTTTTAAGCATCAGAATAGGCTTCAGAATAGAGAGATATATTTTCTTTTTAAATTTCTTTTGACTTAACGCTGAAGGGTGCAACATTCCCCTTACTGAAATAATATATCTAGAAGCACGATTAAAAAAGAGCGGCAATAAAGTAAATGAGAATGAATATATACCTGTTAAAAAAGCAACTTCATATTTTTCAGATTTAAAAGCTGCAATTAATTTCCTGTATCTATTTTGAGCAGATATATAAATCACTTTTGTGTGATCATTAAAATAAAGCCACTTATTGGAATGAGTAATGGGAAGTTGTATGTCATCAATATCAGTATCTGCAGTAACCACACTGAAGTTCAACTCTTCATTACACTGATTCACCATATTCAATACAGACTGTACAGGACCGCCGGCTTTGTATGCAGGAGTAAACCAGGGTATGGAGATTAAAATTGATTTCATTTTAAAAGTTCCGGCAATAAAATCGTAAACTACTTTTTAATTTTAAAATAAAAAGATTCAAACAAATGAAAAGAAATCATAGAAAGTGGAATCAGTGCTAATACAGAAGCGGCAAAGGATATGAACAAACCCAACACTTGATTATCTTTAAAATACGAAGAGAGTGTTGTACAAAACAAACCAGCAATTACCCAGTGCCACAAATACATACTATAAGAATATTTTCCAATAAAAGTCATAATTGGGGATCCCATAAAATTAGAAAAATAAGAACTGGTGTTAAGGGAATTAATAATAATTATGGCATATCCTAAAGACAAAAAAGGCAAATTCAAAACTCTTGAAAAGACACCCAACAAATCAGTTCGATCTTGAAAATAAGCAGTCATTAAAAGCCTTCCGGCTAATGCGATAAAGAATCCAACAATAATCATAAAATTTGAATTACAAAACCAATGATTAGATTTATCCAAATAAAGTTTTGCCATTACAATCCCTGATAAAAATTCAATAATTCTGTTAGGAATTGAATAGTTGATAATATTGAATGGATCTATGTTTGCCCACAAAAAATAAAATCTAAATATTAATGAAAATAAAACTGTTATGATAACCATATTTCTGAAACCAGAGAATTTACTTAACCAAACAATAAGCGGTAATAAAATATAAAAATGCCATTCGGTTGCCAAAGACCAGAAATGTGGAGCAAAAATGGTGTCAATTGGAAAAAATGTCCTTATAAATCCGGCACTGATTAGTGAATATTTCCAGTCTATATTTTTAAAAGTGAAATTGGCTGCACAAAAAGCATAAACAATAATTGCGGCATAAAAAGCGGGAGCAATTCTTAAAAATCTTTTTTTAAGATACACTAAATAAGTGTTTAAACTAAACCGATCTTGTTTTGAAATATACATAAGATACATGCAAAAACCGCTGATTACAAAAAACAAATCTACACCTGTGCCAAAAAACGAGAGAAAAGAAGCAATGTCAATTTTTGCTACCAAAATCTTTGGATTACCAAAAAACATCCAGCAATGAGCCCATAATACACCAAGCACGGCAATTGTTCTATATCCGTCTATTATTTTAATTCTCATTTAAATGCATCAGAATAAATATTGAATAATGGTTTTAAAATAAAATTAGAGAAGACAAAAAAATAGGCTAAATAAAAAATTTACATACTTAGGACGTACAAAAATTATGTCATTAAAATAAAGCATTAAATTTTAATTTCTTTCAAATCTAATAACATCATCAGCAACAGCTGAATGGTAATTACTATTTTTACTTTTTACAAAGTTGACTAACTCTTGAATTGTAGGATAATCTCCTTCACCATTAAAATGTCGAGCATCATCAATCAATATCACATGACTTAAGTCTTCAAAAGAAAAAATTGTTGACAATTCTTCAAAAATGGGACAATCTTTATCCCCTCTGGCTGTTTTACCTGAAGAATAATGACCATCCAGCCAGAATATAGCTGGCTTATTTAATTGGCTCACAATATTTTTAAGTACTTTGCCACTATCTCCCTGAATAATTTCAACGTGTTTATTTTTCTTGAATCTTTTTTTTGCCTTTTCATAAAGTTCCATGCTTAATTCAATGGAAATGATTTTTCTAAAATAAGACTTCTGTGCTTCTACCATATCACCAAGAAAAGTCCCTGTTTCTATCAGAATATCATTCCCCGATTTTTTTCTATACTCCCTAATAATAGACTGCTTTACTGCATGAGGAGGAGGAATAGGCTTACCTTCTTTTTCCCATATTTTTAATTGCGCTTTGCCTCTTATATTTTTTAATTTAGAGTATAGAGGATAAGGGATTAATGATTTTAGAAATTCTATGGATTGGCTCATCGTATTTTTTTTAATTTATGTTTTTTGTTTTTTAAAGAGTTAAGTTCAAGTTTTTAGGTATGTTAGAAATGCGACACTATGAGATATTTAAATTCTTAATTTTTGCAACTCTGAAATTATATTTCCACACATTGACAATAACAAAAATAATCAACGTTGCTTTAAACAAATGACCTAAAATCGTTTGCAACTCACAATCAGGTCTTATTGGATAATAAAAAGCTACAGTTGCAAACAAAATAACTATGGGGAATTCTTTACTTTTTTTATAAAACAATTTAAGAAAATAGCTGAACACCAATCCATAACAGAACATAAAAATACATCCTCCCCTGACTCCAAAATTAATATAAGCATCCCCTATCGAACTTAATCCCATTGAAGTTCCTGATATTACGGGAATTCCAGAGTACTTAGTAAAAATAAACCGATCCCCTGCATTAAGTTTATTGGGTGCAATTATTCTTGGCAGAAATGCCGCTTCAAGAATTTGTAATAATTCATTTCCATTCTCAAAAGAGACTTTATCAGGAACCGTTTTCATGATATTGGTAATGATATATCCCTGATTAATTCTAAGATTACTATTACCCATATTTTCTGCACTAAAAATACCTGATTTATCATCCTTTTTTTTAAGTGTTTTTTTCATTGTCTCAAGATTAGCAACCTGTCCTTGTTGCCAGGTTGCCTCTCTGTAATCTCCTTTAAGCTGTTGTATTACAATAGCAAGAATTGCAAATATGACCACAAATATCGCTTTAAAAATAGCTTTAGGTTTTAATTTTAAAGCATAGATTGAACCTAAAAATGTTACCCACGAAAGAAGATCGAAAAACATTCCTTGCGAAATAGAAGAAACGATAATTGAACCATATACCAAAACTATTGTCAATGGTTTTATATATTTATTTCCTAAAATTATAATGAAGACGCCAACAAATTTAAATCCACTCAATATCAGAAAAACAAACGCTATATCAGCACTAAAAAACATATAAAATGTACCGGTAAAAAAACCAATTACTATAAAAATGTAGGGAATTTTTGGATTCTGATTTAAATACGTTTTAATTCGATCTATATCCGGTTTTTCCCCGGGGTGGTTCTTTGTGAAGATATTCAGACCTGCAATGAAAAATAGAACCGCAGGAATAACATAACTGAAATATTCAGATTCAGAAATCTGCATTTTGGAAAAACCTTCTTGATATTGATCCAGTCCATTATAGGCAAGAGCCGGCCCAACAAGCATCTGAAGACACATCAATAACCCTGCAAGATATCTGATAGGAATAAAACTATTAACACTTACAAAAACCAAACAAAATTGATACACTGAAATTAATAACGCGAAATAAGAATACCAACTTAAATCAGAAAATAGAAGATACAGTAGCACAGCAAATAAGAAGAAATATTGTTTATTAACTTGTGCTGGTTTGTTCATGATTTTAATTCTTGATGTTTATCAGGTTCATTGCATCATTTATTAAATTTAGAAAATTGGCTATTTTTTTAACCCCTGTTTTTTAAAATATTTATTTAAAAAAGGAATAGCAATATCGAATCCGCCTTCAAATAAAGAATCCTCCTTATTTTTTTCTCTTATTCTCGCATGGATATGTTCTGGATGCATTATAATGGGAGCATCCGACAAAAAACCTGACCAATAAGAAAATGTGCTGCTAGTAGAAATTACAATAAGCCTGCTTTTACTTAATAATAACATATCTTCTATATCTGTATTTCCCTCTACAATGTTGATATTTTCAGGAATTAACAATTCTTCAAATTCTTCTTTATACCCATCAGTAAAAACGCTAACCGACATTTTTTTCCCAGAAATTTCAGTTATACCATTAATGATATTTATAAAATAACTTTCGGGAGTTCTCACGTGGCCACCTTTGAAAATTTCACCTGGGGCAAGTTTTCTGAAATCTCCCATTCTAATATGTACGCCTATTTCGGGAACAGGTAATGTGGCTATATTTTTTAAATGTTTTTCTGAAATTAAATTCATTAATAAATTAAGCACTAATGAACGATATGGCCTCAAATGATAGAAATAATCCTGATAGGCAGGGATTTGTTCAAATAGATATACTTTATTGGAATTTTGTTCTTCTTTTAGTTTAATAAGTTCAGGTTCAAAAACCACTTCAGATTGACGCAACCATTTCCTAACTTTTAATTCATCAAGAAAAGCAGCGATAACATTTTTTTCAAATTTGAAAAATCCAAGATAATGCCGCTTAGATTTTTCTTTTCTAAGATATGGGCCAATTTTTATCTGATGATAACCAATTACAGTTAAGGGAATATTATTTAATTCAGAAAAAACTGCAGCATGCATTAAGGGAAACAATTGATTCCCTAACCCTGCTTTTGGAAGCCTACAAACTACATGACTCATTTATTGAAAATTATACTCTGGTAGCATTAATTATTTTCTTCTTTGTGGCAAAAATCATTTTATAACCTGTTGTAATAGGTTTATTAATTTTCAAATACTTGCCATTGTTAGTACTATAAAGATCATAACCCATAGAAAATAGGATTTCCTGAGCATTGCCAGCTTTGTAAATTCCTGTAGATTCCTCAGCCCAATCGAGAAATTCAAATAAAATATCAGGAGCATCATCTTTGCTCAATAACCCTTTGCCTCCATTAAAAACTGAGCATTCAAATCCCTCCACATCTATTTTAATGATACCTATATTTCGATAATCTAAATCAGCTACTAATTTATCTAGTGTTATTGTATTTACTATTTCGGCCTTATCAGTAAACACATTATTCATAGATCCTTTACCATACTTATCATCAGGACTATAAAAATTAACCTTAGCGTTATCAATTTCCGAAACCGCTTTGTTGATTAAGGAAATATTATTCAGATTATTTAATTTACAGTTATTTTCTAAATAGGAATACATTCGCGAGGATGCTTCTATACAAACGGCCTTAATATCCGGCCTTAATTTACAAATAGGTATACATATTGATCCGATATTGGCACCAATGTCTAACATAATTGAATGCTGAGGTAAGTTTTTCAAAATTAATTGAAGATTTTCTGTTTCATAAATTCCATCAATAAATATTTCAAAACCTATACTCTCTTTGATGTTCGGCAAAATATACGTACAATCATATTTTCCATTGACTTCTACATCTCTTAATTTTTCTATTTTATTTTTAAAAACAAATCTTGCGAGGCTTTGCTTCCCTTTAAATTTACCTAATAGTCTAAATAATTTCTCTATCATAAAAATACATTTATAAAACCCTGATCTATTTTTTAGATACCTGATTTAAAAAATTCGTGTACACAGATTGTGAATTATATTTTGAAATAAATTGATCGGGCAGTTTATTCAGGTGCTTCCCAATTTCCAATTGAGGTAAATATGAAAAATCAACAATTTTCAATTGTTCTAAATTATTATTGTTTTTAAAGTGAACTGTTGTTGAAAGCTCACTACTGCACCATACTTCCAACCCAGAAGAAAGATATTCAAGTACTTTATTTGGCAAATTAAATTGATAATTCGGACTTGTTCCTTTGTGCAAGACTACCCCAATATCATATTTAGTCAACACCTTTGGCAAATCAAAATAATAGATTTCTTCATGCAAGCGTAAACATTCATCTATTGAAGCAAAATATGATTTAATTTGATCAGAACAATTCAGAACATAAAAATCACAAATCGCATTCCCTTTTTGAGAAATAATGTAATCCGAAAATTCTTTTAAAAACATATTATCTGTACTTAAAACACCACAATAAACAAATTTTACCGGAGTTGAAATAGTATGAGGAACAACATCATAAAAACTTAACGGCGGATAATTAGGTAAAACATTTAAGCTGCTGAATGAAACTGAAGCATTATCATTTCTAAACAAATCAAGTCTCTCTTGATTGGTATGAGAAATCCACTGAGCTTTTTGGAACATTTTTTTTTCAAGATTATGAAGGAATTTATAATACCTTGAACCCATTTCAATTTCTGATGGACTAGTATATTCATGATAATGAATCATCAGTTTTTTATGCTTAAAAAACTTTAAATAATAAAAAGCAGGCAGCACTGATATGGTTTCATATACCAAAACCAAATCTGGTTTCTTTATGATCAGTCGAAAAAATGTTCTGATATTAAAAATCAGATAAGCGAAATACCTCTTTATAGGATTAAAAGAATTCTTTCCATAATGGTGAATCAGAATAGAATTATTAGCGTATTTATTATTCCCTGTATTTTGATGTGTGGTAAAAACTTCCGTTGGAACTCCATTTTGGTCTGCTATAAAATTAAGCAGATTCATCAGTGGCGGATATTTCTCAGGAGGATTAAAATGTAAAACAGATAACTTCATTAGGTATTTTTTCAGATTATTTAAATCTGATTTAATCATTAATCTTACTTAGTTCAGAAATTATGTAATTAAATCGATGAATATAAAGTTCTGAATTCTCAACAAGTTCTTGCCCGTCTTTTCTGATTTGATCTGCCTGATCTGGATTTTTCAATACCCATTGAATATTTTCTAACATTTCGCTTTCATTTTTTGAATAGAGCAGATGTTTTTTATGAACAAATTTACTTTCCATTTCAGGAGCTAATGTGGTTACCTGCAATCCTCCTGCCATACAAATTTCAAAAAAACGCATGTTGGCTGCCGGGAAATTGGTATCATCTATAACATTGATATTCACTCGTGATGATGAAAAATATCGGGCCATTTCTTTTCCCGTAATTCCATTCCCTTTCCACTTTTTTAATACTGCCTTATCTTTACAATCTCGTTTCCAAACACTTCCGTAAATCTCAATGTTCAGATGCCCTAAGTTTTCAATTATTGATTTCATATACTTTTCTCTTTCCGGACGCCACATGCCTACAAATGAAACATCTCTGATTAACGCTGTTTTTTCTTTTTTAATGGAATGCAACATAGAATCTCCGGCAAGAGGAACCCAATGTACATTATTAAACCCTACATGCTCTAGATATGGCAAGCTTCCGATACTATATGTTGCCGAAAGATCAAACAATTTTCTGCTGAAATAATTATTTTCATTTAAGTTCAATGGAGAATCAGGCCAAATCCATACAATTTTAGCTTTACTAATTGTTTTAATAGTAATTAAGGATCCATACAACACACGGGTGCTTGTAAAAACCATTATGAGATCAGGTTCATATTCCTTTACGGTAACAATTAATTCACGGTTAACTTTTCTATCCCATGCTTCTACTGGAAGAAAACGCTGAAGTTGCTTTCCAAAAAAACCAAACTTAGAATACTTTTCTGAAACAATTATTGGATCAAACATTTTCACTTTCATTCCCAAATGTTGAGCAGCCCTTGCATAGGATTGCTCAAGAGCAAAATCATAAGTCACGCCAACAATTAATATTTTTTCTATCTTTTTTTGCATGTATTAAATTATTTCATTTAGCCTTTAAAATACCTAGAGAAAGATTCTTGACTATTTCTTTATTATCATGAATTTCCAGAATTCGACTATTGAGTTTTGTTTGTTTTTCAGATTCTATAGAACCATTTAATATTTTCAAAATACAGTTACTCAAATCAACAATATTGCCCATTTCAAAAACATATCCATTTTGACCAGTAAAAACCAGATTTGGAACACTTCCTACAATGTCAGATACTACAAGTGGTATATTAAAATTAATGGCCTCGTTGATTGAAAGCCCCCAAGGTTCAAACTCTGAGCACATTACAAATACATTGGCAATGCTATAATATTTGGAAATCAAACTCTGATTTACGAATCCAGTCAAATAAACATTTTTCAGATTATTTTTTTTAATATAATATTCCATTTCATTTCGAAGTTCCCCTTCACCTACCATAACTAATGATATATCCGGTACATTCAGTTTTTCAAAAGCCATTATCAAATCAAGTGGCCTTTTTACCGGAATATATTTAGCCGAATACAAAATCACTTTATGATTAACCGGTAAATTCAGCTCTGTCAAAATTGATTCTCTTTTATTGTTATATGCTTCGTAATTAGTTTGAAAAAAAGAATTATTTACAGCATAAGGTGTGTAAATTAATTTTTTAGCTGGAACACCGTAGTATTCAAAAAAGTCTTTGCTCTCCTCTCCTATGTATAGAAATTTACTAACTAATTTGAAAACAATATTTTTAAGAAAAAACTTTTTTAGAAATAGATTTTTCTTCGATTTTTTCAATTCAGATCGCAACGGATTTTCAGATCTCAACCATACCGATTTACCCAGCATTCTTCCTGTTATAATTACAAGAATATTTGAAAAATAAGACCATCCATTAATAATTAAAACATCAGATTTATCTTGAACTATTTTTTTTATCACACCAAAATTCACCGCATCAAATGTTTTATTTGAAAGTGAATCACTTTTTGAATAGTTTTTTAAAAAAGTATAATTATACCCATTTAATAAGGGAACATCCCATTTTATTTCGCGACCAAATCCTTTATCCATGCCTCCTTTAATGCTGGCATCAGAAAAATAATAAACATGCAAATCAAATTCCTTAGCCATCTCTGCCAGTAACGGAGAAAAATATTGTATTGGATGGCTTAGAAAATAAGATATTTTAGGTTTTGCGGACATTATAAAACAAAATTGTATTTCACTAATTAAGTAAATATTGATTTATCACAGATTCAATTCTCGAAATCTGAAGTGGATATATATTGTCTTCAGCAAATCTTTTTCTATTTTGCTGTTTATCTTCCGAATTAAAAAAAGCAAGATTAGCAATAACCTCTTTAAATAACCAGGGCAATTCTGCATTGTCTTGAGGATTGCCGGACATACAGATAAGGTCTTTTTTTTCGGAATAAGGACTCATATAGTTTGAAACAATTACTTTTCCAGTACTCATAAATTCAAGTACTTTATGATAGTTTGGCCCCAGCTTGTTTTTGGCATTCAGGTTATAGCAAATCAAAAAAGCATTCATTCGCTGATACTCTTCTGCAAGTTTTTGAGTAGGCACAACCCCATGCATAATCACATTGGGCAGACTACTAATTTCTTTAATAAAATCAAGTTCAATTGATGTCACTTCTGTTTGAACATTTGAATGCTGTATACTTTTAGTTCCCCAACATTCAAACATACATTCCGGATGCTGTTTAAAAATTAATGTCATCACATTATGGTCAATATCATGACGTAAAAGATTTCCTGAAATTCCAATTCTGGGCATTGGGTTTGACACCGAGTTGTCTTTCCTGTTGAGGAATACTTCTGAAAGCCCGTGATTGATTATACTTTTGGGACAATTAAAATCTTTATACAAATCAAGAATTTCGCTAGCTGTCGAGAAAATAAAATTTGCACCAATTGCAGCTTTTATAGATTGTACATCTGAAGGCGGATCAACTGGATGAAAAATCTTAACTGCTGATTTTGGAAAATAAATCAACGGGTACACATTCGCCAAATCAAAAGACCAAACCAAATCAATGTCTTTACCAATTTTTCTGATGACTTTTTTTATGTGAAAATTCATCAAAAAATGAAACGATTTTATAAAATGGAATTTCAGAAAATAAGGAAACCACAGTTTGTTATAAATAATATGAAGAGATGGATGTTCTTTACTTTGAATAATTTCTATCCGCTCATTTAAAGAACCCGCTTTTTCATCAGGAGGATTTAGAAAAAATACATTGTTCCCCATCTTTGCCAGTTCCAAAGCATAATGATGTTTCGAAACAAATAACTTGCTCCAGCTTTGTTGGGAAATAATGAGAATATTTTTTTTTGTAAATTTCATTCCATTTTTAAACCCTATTATGTTAGAAAGTAAAACGTGAGCAGACTTCGAAATCTATTAATTCAATTCAATAATTTCTGTAAATGAAAAATAAACTTTTAACCTGAATCAATAAATTTTTAACCCGAAATTTCAAAACACTGAATAACATTTCTTTCAGCAATCTTTTTATTTCTTTTTTTTTGATGACATTTATTTTGATCTTCCCTAAAAACGATTCAGCTTCTTTCAGATATTTCATTTTCAACGCTTCATAAACTTGAGCATATTCATGAAAATTATTTATCTCCTGTGCATTATGTACACGATACCATACAAATCCCTGAGGCATTAATAACACATTATATTGCAAAGCTAATCTATGCCACATTTCAAAATCCCCCGCCATTCTTATTGGCATAAAACCTCCTACTGCATTAAATACTTCACGATTTATTATTGAAGATAAAGGAGATCGTTTAAATAATCCTGGACCTAAATAATTATATTCATAAGTCTTATCAGGAGTTAGTTCAATCGGGAAAATAAATTCTTTGTTTGCTTCCATAGAACATAATCCCCAACCCGCACTTGGATGATCTTCCATCATTTTAACCATAAGTTCCAAACCCCATGGATAAATCAAATCATCAGAATCAATGTACTTAAGATATTTCCCGACTGCGTATGAAGCGACTTTGTTTCTATTAGGGTAATCACCAAGATTTTTTTCGTTACGATAAACTCTTATTCTATTATCTAATTCTGCAAATGAATTTGCGATTTTAAGGGTATTATCAGTTGACCCATCATCAAGAATAATAAGTTCAAAATCTTTAAAACTAGAATCAAGAACACTTTTTATTGAAATTGCAATATACTTTTCTCGATTAAATGAGGTCATTAACACACTAACTAAAGGATTTAAATTCATTGCCATTTAATAATTCTGATTAGTTAAAATAGTCAACATCGATGAATTTTATAGGATTACTTTCATAATGATTGCCTACATAACAAACACCCAAAGTACCTGCATAAACAGAGAATTTTTTCCCGTAGTCTTTTCCCCAGTGTGTCATTGCCATTTTTTCTCCATTCCTGTTCACATCATCCAAAAATATCACATGCTCATTTGCAAGACTTTCAAATAAGAAAGGCATTGCATAATATCTACTTAAGGCAAGCTTCTCATTAAAAGCTGTTGGCCCATCAATCATTACCAAATCAAAAGGAGCACTATTTTTTAGTATTTCTTTCAGTTTTTTATCTTCATACCAATGATTCTCAATTCCTTTAAAGTTCCGTCTAACAACAGGTGCATAAATAATCTCTACATAACCATCAATCCCTTCATCAACTAAAATATTTTTAACCACATTTACCCAATCTTGATTTTCTTCAACAGATATAATTTTTGCCGGAAGTTTATTTTTTTTGGCCAGCCTGGCCATCATAATTGTTGAAATTCCTGCCCCAAATTCAATAACTGATTTCCTTTGATTAATCAACATCTCATTTAAAAGAAACGCCAATGCATAAGGCCTTAAAGACATAGAAGTAAAAGGAATATAATTCTCTGATCCAGTCATTTTATTTAATAACTCCAAACTATAAACATCTTCTACATGTCTCAATTGAGTACTGTGATTATTCAGTACGCGATTGAACATCTTTAGTTTTTTTAAAAAATTCATTTTAAAGTTTTAATGTTTTATTTCAGATCTAAAAAAAGTTAATTTACAAATATCAAATTAAAAAAAGGATGTAAAGCCCAAGCTGATATCTGTGTAAAAAGTTCATCCTACTATTCCATATACAATTTAAGCATCAGCCATTTCCAGTTGGTAAGGTCAGCTTCTTTCACTTTTTTACCCCCTGTAAAATCGAGATAATTGGATTTCTTTTTAAAGCCTTCATAAAAAGGAAGTAATTTCTCTAGCCACTTTCCTTGTGGAGGCTCATAACCTACTTTATCTTTACGCCAGGTGATGTCATCTGGCACAATTCCTTCTATAGATTTCCTCAAGATGTACTTAGTCCAACCCTCATTGAAAATAAAATCGATTGGCAATGAAAAAATAAATTCTGAAAGATGATGATTAAGAAAGGGAACTCTGATTTCTCGGGAGAAAGCCATTGAATTTCTATCTCCATATCTCAATAATGATTTCAAATTGGTTTGAGTTGAATCTTTAATCAATAAAGATCTTATGTCAAGATCAAATTTATATTTCGTTCCCAACATCAATTTGCCTAGATACCACAAAGGCATTTTCCTGGGAATATGATAAGGATGGTTTAATCCGTGAATATTCTTATACCCTTTTCTTTCATGAAGAAAAGACTTAGGATTTTGGGTTACCAGATAACTCAGATAATGTCTGTAATAATGATTATACCCGCCCAATTGTTCATCAGCACCCTGACCTTCAAGTAAAACAATAGTATTGTTTTCTTTGGCAAGTCGCATCACACAAAATTGATTGTATGTACTTGCAGAATAAATAGGCTCCTCCTGTGTGTAAGCAAACAGATTGATATCCTCCATAAGCTGTTCGGCAGTTGGATAAACCGAATAAAAATTTGATCCATTTATTTTTTCGGTAACCATTTTTATATATTCACCTTCATCTTTATGGAAATCTTTAAACCTTGCAGAAAAAATATTCTCTAGCCGGTCTCCACTACTAAGGCTTTTTGCAATCAATGTAATCGCACTAGAATCAATACCTCCAGAAAGACAGGAGCCAATTGTAGTATCGGTTCTCATTCTTTTATCTATCGAATCAGTCAACAACCTTTTGAATTCTATAATTGCCTCATGAAATTTTATATCATAGTTTATTTTTACATTTTCTAACCCCCAATACTTGCATCTCTTTTCGATTTTTGCTTTCCTGAGGATAAGATAATGAGCAGCATCTAGTTGACGGATATTTTTATAAAAAGTACTTTCTGTATCTTCTTCATCGATAAGAATATTGGAATCAAGATATTTAAAAATTCTATCGGGTGTTGCCAGTTTTGAAATCCCTAAAGAAAAAAGGGCTTTCATCTCTGATGCAAAATAGAAAGTATTTTCAAAGAATGTATAATACAAAGGTTTTTCACCAAACCGATCTCTTGCGATAAAAAGCTCTTTTTTTACATCATCCCAGATTGCAAAAGCAAACATTCCATCTAACTTCTTCAAACATTCATACCCTTCATCCGCATATAAGGCCATTAATACTTCAGTATCCGACTGTGAAGAAAATGAATACCCTTTTTGTTCTAATTCTTTTTTTAATTCAATATAATTATAGATCTCCCCATTAAAAGTGATGGTGAACCGATTTTGATAATGCATAGGTTGTTTGGCTCTTTCACTTAAATCAATGATAGAAAGACGCCTATGAGCAAAACCCACTCCTTCATTTTCATGTATCCAGAATCCTTCTCCATCTGGTCCTCTGTGTACAAGCTTATCCGCCATTGTTTTCAATTGCTCAAAACTATCTTTTTTATCTGGGCTATAGGAACCCGCTATTCCACACATGTTGTCAAATATTTATTTTTAATTTTCTAAAATGATCAAATTTTTCGGCTGGAACATAACCAATATAACTATATCCCATTTCATATCTGACACAATTTTCTTTTTCAAGCTTTCGTAATACTCTTGCAGGGTTTCCGCCAATTACACAATACCCTTCTTCAAAAGAATGGGTAACAATTGCTCCTGCTCCAACAATGGTAAAATCACCCAGCACCACTCCTGGTAAAATTACCGCATTCATTCCCAACCAACAGTACTTGCCAATTTTGACCGGCGATGTTGTTGTTTGGTTTCGCAAATCATATAAATCATGATTGCCACTCATGATTCCAACATTGGGGGCAATGAAAGTATAATCTCCTATAAAAATTCCATTCACGCCATGTAAATAACAACCGGGATTATAACCAGGAACCACTCCTTTACCTATGACAATTTTATTTGCATAACTAACCAAACTAGATGGATGCATCGGCCAATAGGCTGCTGAATTATTGCCAAGAACTTTTTGTTTAAACCAAATAGAAAGTGATATTGGATATTCATCATTTTTTGTTGCTTTGAAAAAACGGAACGCAGGAAAAAACGAAAGCAATCTTTCCATGAACAACCTAAGCTTCCTCAACAAACGATAAGGTTCAAATATAATTGACAGCATTTTATTCATACTTTCTGAATGAGTAAACAAGAGCTTTCAACACATTCATTCCCGACAAACTGAGTTTTTCTTTTGTATTATTTATATTTCTTTCTACCAATAATGATCTCAATATCCCTCTCGCTTGTGATCTTTTGATTTTCCTGATCAGCAATTCTCTTTCATGTTGTGGAAGCGGACAATCTTTATCTTTTAAACTTTCTAATTCTACAATTGAATATTTAAAAATAATAACACTATTATCCCGATATAATTGAGATTCCTGACCAGCATGTATCCTACACCATATAATTCCATGAGGCATCAACAACACATTTTGTTTCCGCGATAATTTATGCCAGAATTCAAAATCGCTGATGTTTCTATTAATGTTGAATCCTCCATATTGTTTGAATAGCTCATTTCTGATAATACAAGAAGATGGCGCTTTATCAAAAACAGGAGATTTAAAATAGTTTCTGTGATAGGTTTCGAGAGGATTTAGTAAAATGGGAAATGGCTTTTCGGGGTCGGGCTCAATTGAGTCCAGTCCATATCCCGCCTCAGGAAATTGCTCCATATAATTAACTACCACTTCTATTCCCCAAGGATAAATAGTGTCATCTGCATCCAGATATTTTATGTATTTCCCTTTTGCATAACTGGCCGCTTTATTTCTATTGGGATAATCTCCAAGATTTTTCTCATTCAGGTATACGCTGATTCTATGATCCTTGTTAGCATAATCTTTAGCAATCTGTAAAGTATTGTCTTTGGAACAATCATCAACAATAATTAATTCAAAATTTTTGTATGTTGAATTCAATACACTTTCAATGGCGTCTGATATAAAATCTTCGCGATTAAAGGCAGTCATCAAAATGCTGATTAGAGGATGATTGTCAGAATGCATTTGATTTTTAGAATGAAATTTTATTAATGAGCAATCGACCTTATTATGCGTGTCAGCAAATTAGGTATAAATGGATAATCTAACCTTGAACCTGTTTTCTGCCTTTTTAAAACTTTCACCTTTTTATATAATTTGAAATCTAAGAAAAGATTAAAATATTTTTTTGAAGTATCAATGACATTGAATTCTGAAATAATTTTGTTTCTGCAATTTTCACTTAGCCGATTTAATTTTGTACGATCAAAGTGTAAATCAATAATAGCGTTTGCAAATGACATGTTATCATCTATTGGAAGCGAAAAACCGATTTCTTTATTTACAATTTCTTCAATCCCCCCAGGCAAGGAAGTTATCACAGGAACCAAACCTACACTCATCGTTTCCAGCAGCGAAACAGGTGATCCTTCGAATTTTGTGGGTAACACAAAAACATCATGAGAAGCAGCTATATCAATAACTTCTTCATAAGTTGAAGGAGAAATGAATAAAACTTTATCTTCTGAGTTCCACTTTTTTTTAAAATTCTCCAGCTCAGGACCAGAACCAATGCATGTCCATTCCACATCAATATTTTTGCTTCTCAGCATTTCTGCAATTATGGGAAGATCATAAACACCTTTTGATTGAGACATTCTTCCAAGAAACAATAATTTCAAAGGAGCTGCAGACACTTTTTCTGATTTCCTATATTTCTCTGGAATATTGACGCCATGGGGCAAATAAAAAATATCTTTTTTTCTAAGTGGAAATAATTTTTGCAAGTCAGACTCTACATGCCTATTGTGACAAATAAAAACATCGACAATATGTCCATATTTTTCAGCTAATTTAACATTGTAATGATCATGAACGAGCTGATAGGTTGTTTGTCTAACCGGGAAATAATCAAGCATCGCCATTTCTGTTCCGTAATTTAAAATTAAAGCAGCTTCGTGTGCTGGCAATTTCTTTCTGAGTCTTTTTAAAATACAGTAAAGATTTTCAATAGCAGAATATTTAAATAACATCTGTTTTTTAACGGGATAATCAATACCCGATCTGGACATCACCGATTCTTTTTCATCAATAAGAATTACTGTTTGAGTGATACCCTGAGGTGCATTTTTAATTAAATTATAATTCAAAGAAGAAACGCCTCCCAATTTATCATCAATAAAATAAATAATCTCAGGCATTTATTATACTTTTTGTTGAAGCCAATCTGCCAATTTGTTGATTCCATTTTCAAGAGTAACCCCAGATTTAAATCCTAGCTCTTTTATTCTTGTAATATCTGCCTTCCATTTTTCAGGATTCCCTACCCTTTGTTTACCATTAAAAATTAATGTTCCGGTATAGTTAATTTTGAAAAGAAGCAATTTTGCGATATCACCAATTGTTGTCATTTCTCCGCTGGCAATATTGTAGAGTTCTGCTTTCATTGGTGCATGTTTCAAAATCGTATCAATTGCCTGCAGCAAATCATCTATATAAATAAAATCTCTCGCCTCGTTACCTGTACCAGACAACTCTAGCATTTCATCACTTAATAAAGTTTTTTGATAAATATCCCAAAGCAATTGTTTTTTCAAACCAGGCCCATATACGGAAAATGGCCTTACAATTGCAACAGACAATCCATAAATCTGATGATATTCTTTACATAAGAATTCAGACATTAATTTATGCCATCCATAAGGAGAAATGGGATTACAATCGGAAGACTCAGTTATTGGAAGACTTAAAGGATTACCATAAACTGCAGCACTGGAAATATGGATGTATTTACATTGTTTGTTACTGGTTCTGATGGCCTCGAGAATTTGTATGGTATCAAAAGTATTAGAGGAGAAATCAGGAACAGGAGCTAGTACAGAATTATTAATATTGCCACTACCTGCAGCGTTGATACAATAATCGAATTGCTGATCAGTAAATATTTCATTCCATTGAGGGCCTTCCTTTTTTATTTGATAGTAATTATTTTGATGAGGATTTAAAGAAAGATCACAACCCCATACCATAAAATCAATGGAGTGGTAATAATTAACCAAATGACTTCCAATAAATCCCTGAGAACCTAAAATCAATATTTTCATTCGCTTATATTAGTTAGCAAAGTTTTGCTAATGGGTATTGCCTTTAAATTACATTTAGGATAGAACCATTGCAATAGACATAATTTAATTTATGGTTTTAGAATAATTCCCTGACCAGTAGGCAAACATAGAATTTCAACTTTCTTCTCTTTTGCGAAAGCATCAAAAGCAAGTTTCTGATCTATATGTTTATAAAAACCATAATCATCTAAAATTATTACACCGCCAGACACTACTTTATCCCAGAAATATTCCATCGCTTTTATTTCAGGCTCAACACAGTTCATATCAATTGAAAGATAAGCCAGTTTTGAAGTATCACATTGATCTAAGGTATCTGGCACCATTCCCTTAATCACTTTTACATTAAAATTTTTAAACGTTTCAATTACATCCTGATAAACATCCTGATATTTTCCTAAGTAACTGTCTATCCCATTTTTTCTTTCACTTTCTGTAATTTGATCAGCAACCAAACCAGAAAACGTATCAAGCAAATAAAACTTCTTGTCTAATTTTTGAAAATCGATATAATCAATCACTGCTCTTGAATAAGCCCCGGTATTTACTCCGCATTCCACAAAATCTCCTTCAAGATGTTTTACATGATTTGCAAACCAGCAAACCACATAAACCCTCCATTGCAAGGTAAATCCACTCCAAGGATTAGTTGCTGCTGCTTTTAAATAAGCCTGATTAAATTTAGATTCATTAATAAAATCACAATTATTACTTGTACATAATGAATCGGTATCATAAGTAATAGGCCCTAAAAAATGACCTGACAACAATTTGGAATTGCCACCAAGAAATCTATAATTATTCATTATCCATTTTACTCTACTAAACTGCCTGTTTATGAATCCCATAATAAACTAATTTTCAGTCTGATTTTTTTATAAAAATTGCAGGGTTGCCTGCATACACCCCAAACGGCTCAGTAGATTCCGTAACCACGCTCCCACATCCAACAATAGTGCCTTCTTTAAGTACAACTCCTTTTGTTATTATTGAATTGAATCCAATCCAGCTTTTTTCTTCAACTTTTATTTTTGCATGCTTTACTTTTGACCAATCTTTATTTGATGGTCCTTTTTTCCAATCTGAAACATCCTTTTTTCTATCTTCCGAATGAACAGAATGAGCATTGGTATCAATTAGTGTAACACCCCATGACACCATAGTATCATCTCCGATTTCTATCCCACTATAACAAAACAATTTAGACTCAGTTCCAATAAAAACTCCATTGCCAATAATAATTTCGGCATTGTTATTATAAATTAAAATGGAGCCACTTAACATACAATTATCACCAATTCTAATATTAACCTTATTTGAAATTGGATTTTGAATAAAAATACTCAGTCCTTTTATTTCCGAATTTGCTCCAAAAATCAAATTGCCATTTTCAGTATATTTTTCAACAGAGGATTTACTTCTCAAAAAAGGAAACAATTTTAAAATAATCTTTTTAATCATTTTGTGTTTTTTTGAAATGCAAATTCTTATCAATTAAAATTGATAGTTATCTGAAATGACCAACTGTATATTTAATAAAATAAAATTCAATACTCCTACATTTTCTTTTAGCTTGGTGCTTAAATGAAAGGAAGACAGATGATGCAACCGGGTGTTTTAGTCCAATCCCCTTTTCAATGAAACTTAATACCTTATCCTTCTGAAAATAATTCTTTTCAGAAACATCTTCAATTTTTGGAGGACAGAGATAACTAATAGCTAGTTCGCAATCATTCTCAATTTGAGTCATCAAATCAAGCACTTCTGCATTAGTATTAAACTGGGAGGCATTTATAAAAGTTGATGGATTGAAATCCTTATTAATTTCGGGATTGCCCCAATAAATAGGAATACTGTTCACAAAATAAGGTTCCAATATTTTTTCAGTAGTATACCCTGAATAGACCGAATTTTCATACGATATTACAAACTTATAATCTTTGATAAATTCGAGTTTGTCTTTTACAGGTCCTCCCACATTATTCATAAACCTACCACCAGAGTCTACTTGACGAAATGAAGAAATATCATTAAAGAAATGAATGCGCTCTTTAGCATTACCATTAGAAACAACCATGCAACAAAATTTCTTTTTGGAATTCCATACCTCAAGGGCTTTCTCTTTAGATAATTCTGATGTTAACTCAGACAAATTGTTGGCTCTGTCGATATGTAAAACATAAAGCGGCAGTCGAAAATGGCGATTATTATAAACATGATCAAACGTCAGCGCAAGATCACAAGCTGAAAAATCAGCTCTTTCATTTTCAGCCGAATAAAAAATTCTTGAACATTTATAATTAAGGTAGGAATCACCATAGCTGGAAAAAAACAAAACGTCAGGATTATTGTCAATAGTTACATTATACTTTAAAGACAATAAATTGAAAAAATAATTATTATCCTTTATAAATCCAGGCCAAAAATCAGAAAAATCTATTTTTAGTTCCTTCATACTATTTTCTTACAAAAAGCACATTGCCCATATCGGCGCCTAAGGGCCATGCTTCAATTAACACTCTAAACCCTTTTTGCTCAAGCCATTTTCTATACTCTGAATAATGAACAGCATTATGATAGGTTTCTTTTAAGCTTACTTCGGTATGAATACATTTAACTTTTGCAAGTATTTCTTCAGAAGCTTTCAACATTTGTAATTCAAATCCCTGCATATCCAACCACATAAAATCAATGTGATCTATTTTATAAATAGAAGTCCATTCTTTTAGTGTTTTAACTTCAACTGTAATTTTATCATTAAAGTAAACATCAGGATGAGAATCTTTATGGCCTGTTGGCTCAAGAAGCGAACTGCTTGCATCAGAACTTCCACTGCTTACAAACATTTCTGAATCTCCATTGATGGTTCCCAGAGCAACAGGATATGTTGAAATATTACCGAATTTTTTAGTGTTTGAAAATAAAGATTTGTAAATATCAGGAACGGGTTCAAAAGAATGTATTCTTCCTTTCGGAAATACTCTTGCCAATTCAACCGAATCTGCGCCTACATGAGCTCCACAATCAATAATAATAGGATCAGCTGGCAATATTTTTTTCAATACTGATTTACTTATTACAAATCTGTCGTCAGGTTTTATTAACCCCCATTTCTGCTGTGTTAGAAAGCGAAATTCGGAATTGAGTTTAAGAAAAACCTTTTTTAGTAAATTCATCAGTTTGGGACAATTATTTTAAAATATAAATGATGTCATTTTCAACTTTTACTTGATATCCATTACCATGCTTTCTCACTAATCTTTTTATCATACCAATTGATGGATAATCATCTAAACCAGTAAACAACCTGGCATCATCAATCATAACAATATGATTGCCCTGGCTTTTCAAAATAGTTGTTAATTCATTTTCAACAGGCGTATTGGTTTCCCCCTTTGCAGTTCTAATAAATTCATCTCCTATCATAAATTCGGATGAATAATGACCATCTAACCAGAAGATTGCTGGTGTATTGAAAGTATTAATAAGTTCTTTAAGCAAAGTTCCACTATCCCCTGAAATGATACGAACATTGGGTTGATTAATAAATCTATTTTTTGCTTTTAATGCCAGTTCCTCAGAAAGTTCTATAGAAATCACTTGTTTAAATTTGTCTTTAAAATAATCCACGGTATCTCCAAGAAATGTTCCCGTTTCAACAAATATTTGAGTCCCATAAATTGAAGCGATTCTATCAATTTCACTTCTTTTAAAACTATACTCAACAGATTCTTTATTCTTAATGAAATAAGAAAAAATCTTTCTTTTTATTTTATAATATAACTTCATTATTTAAATTATTTCTTTAAATTTTATTTCTGTTGCACTGAATCCCCAGCTTTGCATCACTCCAAATTTATAAGTTGCAGTAGTATCATTTGAAACTTCAAATTGAATACAATCATCTACAAAGTCCAAACTTTCAATGCCGGGTAATACCATTTCAATCCCTAATCTAAATTTCCCCACCGCTAGATTTAATTTTTCAGTTTTAAGATGCACTATGTTCTCTCCTGGCTGCATAGAATGTAATTCAGGCTTGAAAATATGAGAGCACCCATATGCCGCAGGAAATCCTAGTTCATCTTTAAGTCTGAGATTAACACTTAGCCTTGTCGAATCGCTTGAATAAATTTTTAATCTCAGATTAATAAAAAAATATTCCTCATGAGTGACATCGATCAATTCCGCTTCTTTTAAAAATACGTTTTTAGATGGCGTTTCTTCTCTTATATACTTCCTACTTGCACTAGATAATTCATTATCAAAATTAAGATATTTCTCAAGGGATTCATTTACATTACCCTGAAACTTTTTTTCTCCTTTCTGTAGTATTATACAACTTGTACAAATAGATTTTAATGCAGTGATATTATGACTCACAAATAATACCGTTCTCCCCTCGTTCTTACTCACATCTTCCATCTTGCCTAAACATTTCTTTTGAAACTGAGCATCTCCAACTGCAAGCACCTCATCAACAATTAATATCTCCGGTTCCAAATGTGCTGCAACTGCAAAGGCTAAACGAACGTACATACCACTACTGTATCTTTTTACCGGAGTATCCAGAAATCTTTCTACTTCCGCAAAATCAACAATAGCATCAAACTGTTTTTTTATTTCTGAACGACTCATCCCTAAAATGGCTCCATTCAAAAAAACATTTTCACGCCCAGTTAGTTCAGGGTGAAAGCCTGTTCCAACTTCAAGCAATGAAGCAATTCTGCCTTTTATGCTGATGGTCCCAGTAGTGGGATCGGTAATTCTTGACAATATTTTCAACAAGGTGCTTTTACCAGCACCATTACGACCGATAATACCCACACGATCCCCTTGTTCAATATCAAAATCAATATCCTTTAATGCCCAAAATTCTTCTTTTGTAATTGAAGATGAAGGTTTCCATCCTGGGAAAGAAAATATCTTTTTTGCTTTTCTAGCTATTACATCTCTAAGTGCCGTATACTGTTCTTTGCCCTCATGATTTATTATGTAGGATTTAGAAAGACCTCTGACTTCTATAATTTTTGACACAGAATACTATTTATATATTATCTGCAAATGTTTTTTCCATTCTTCTGAAATAAAATATCCCCAATAGCAGGAATAAAAGAGTAATGGCCATTGAAATTAAAAATGAACTGAATTTCATTGGATCGCCTAATATGCACCACCTAAATCCGTCTATAACACCAACCATAGGATTTATTGAATACAATAATTTCCATTTTTCACTGATTATTGAACTACTGAATCCAACCGGTGTTATATACAATCCAAACTGAATGATAAAAGGAATGATATATCTGAAATCACGATATTTTACATTAACAGCAGTAAGATATAATCCGACACCAAAAGCACAAAAAAATGCAATTAAAATGAATATTGGCAAAAAAACAATATGCCATGAAGGAACATAATGATACCAGAACATCATTGCTATTAATATCAAAAATGAAATAGCGAAATCAACCAGGCTTGTAATAACCGAGCTTGCTGGTATAATCATCCTAGGGAAATAAACCTTTGTAATCAGATTTGAATTACCTATTAAACTATTGCTTGACTCACTTAGTGCATTACTAAAAAACTGCCAAGGCAACATTCCTGCAAAAACCATCAATGCGTATGGCGCATTGCCAGGATTATTCAGCTTGGCAATTTTACTAAACACAACCGTAAATATTACAGTAGTCAATAAAGGCCTGATGATACTCCAAGCAGCACCCAATACCGTTTGCTTGTATCTTACTTTTATATCCCTCCAGCTTAATATGTAAAATAACTCGCGATAACGCCAGATATCTTTCCAATAGTTTTTTTCAGCTCTGCCAGGCTTTAGGACCAGATCCCAATTTTGTGTTTCGATATTTTCGTGACTACTTAAATTACTCATTTGTGATTATCAATTTAAAAATATTGATTTTAAATTGTGTGTATAATTTTCATAACCGAAATTATCTATCAATATTTTTTTATCCGGTTTATAATTTTCTTTATTTTTCACAATTGCTAAAATTGCATGCTTCAAGTCATTTATATTCATTGGATCAATTAGTGTCCCCAATTTCCCATTCAACAATGCATCTACAGATCCATCTTTATTTCCGGCTATTACAGGAAGCCCATAGTACATAGCTTCAATGAAAACAATTCCGAATCCTTCATTATAGCTTGGCATTACATAAAAATCTGACATTTGAAAATAATCTTCCAAAGCTTCATCAGGAATATATCCGGTTAAAATTATATTGCCGCTCACTTTTAGTTTGTCTGCTAAAGTAAGTATATATTCTTTTTCAATAGAATCGTAGCTGCCTCCAATTACATATTTAAGTTCTGGAACTTCTTCTCTAATTGCAGCAATAGCTTCTATAACTCTGTCATATCCTTTGTATCTTTCTGAGGCATCCATTCTCGTTAATGTAAAAGCAACCTTATCTGTATTTAAGATGCCAAGTTTAGCACGAATTGAATTTTCATATTTTTGTTTTGAATGAATACTCAAGTATGGATCCAGGCAATTATTCAATACCGTTAATTTTACTTTTTTCAATTCAGGAAAGCTGGCTATTTGATCTTTTGTATATTGACTTACGCATAATATTTCGTCGCATGCATTCAGCAATTTCTTTTTTATTCCAAGAGGCATTGACCATATTTCAATACCATGAGCCATCAAGATCAATCTTGTTTTTGGAGACACTTTTTTTATCAACCAGCCAACAGGCAACAAATTAATATGACTTAGAATAACTGTATCAGAATGAATTCCTTTTTTAAAAGCTTGTTTTACAAAACCCAATCTACTATTGCCATGTCCAGTAAACCTTTCATCCGGAAAATATTTGTTATTGAATCCATCCTTAGTTTTATCATGCGAGGAAATTACTTCAAAACACGAACTTCCCAAAAATGACATTTCATAAAATGCCTTGCCTAAAATTCTGCAAACTTTTTCAATTCCTCCAGTTGCAGAAAAAACCCTCAAGGTTAGAAAAAGTATTTTGTTACTCATGATTCCGATACCTCATTATTGCCAAAGACATCATCTGAGACCAATGAAGGTTTCCATTGTTGAACCGTTTATAATACTCCTGGCTTTTGTCATTGCCCTGCATCATGATATCACTAATAAAACCGTTGTTCTTCATCCATTCTGAAAATGGAAAACTGAACCCCATCTTAGGCCGATTCCAAACGGGCTCAGGCAGTTTATCTATAAAAGCATCGATTAAAAGTTGTTTGGGTCTCTGTCCTGAGTATTTAATATTAGCATCTATGCCCATAACAAGCTGAACCAATTGATGATCCAGAAAAGGCACTCTGATTTCAATACTTTGTGACATGCTCATTACATCTGCATCCCTTAATAATTGATTTTGCATGTACATATTGAATTCCATCCAGCTTGCCACGTTTCGGTTATCTTTCAGTTCAATATTGCCCAATGCGGGCATTTCGTTGAGAATATTCCGAATCTGACTTTCTTCGGCATTTAAATATTTTGCTATTTCTGAAATGGTAAATTGACCTCTTAGAAAAAGATACAACCCATTTATTCCATCCAATGTGAGATAAGATATTCTGTTTAGTTTTTTTTGTTTTGATTTACTGAAAGAATTCAAAAAAACATCAGGTATATTTCTGATGCGTTCTGCCCAACCCATTCTTTTGAATGAAGGATAACCTCCAAATAATTCATCCGCTCCAATGCCAGATAATACTGCTTTTAATCCTAACTCTTTTGCTTGTTTGCTAATAAACCAGGTATTAATTCCATCACAACTGGGCAAATCCATGTCACTTAACACATCCGGAAATGAATTGGTGAATATGTCTTTAGTCAGAAGAAATTGATGATTTGAACCAGAAACTTTTTGCAGAACAAGGTCCTGATATTTTTTTTCGGAAAAGCCCGACTCCTTAAAATAGAGAGAAAGACAATTCAATTTTTCATTTTGCACCTCAGAAGCTGCTAAAGCCAGAATACTCGAATCTATACCCCCACTCAGAAAAACACCAACCTGAGCATCTGCAATTAAATGTTTACGAACTGAATTTTCAATGGATTTTCTTATCTGAGTTTTTAAATCATTCTCAACAGAATGATGAATGTTGAAACTATAGTGATGATAAGATTCAACATGATATTTTCTTTCGTCGATATTATATTTTAAAAAGGATCCTTTGTGTAAACTAATGATTTCTTTCTTGTGGGTGTAAGGTTCAGGGATATGACCGTAAGCCATCAAAAAAATAGGCCAGTATTCATTGTTAGTCCAGGAAAAATTGACTGCGTTAAAAGCGCGAACCTCGGATGCAAAAGTCAGCGAATCATTTTTTGTTGAATAATAAAGGGGTTTAATTCCTGCCTGATCTCTAACCAAATAAACTTGATTATCTAGATTATCATAAAGTGAAAAGGCGAACATGCCCTCAAGTCTGGAAAAAGAGGAAGTGTTCCACTCATCAAAAGCAGCTAGAATAACTTCTGTATCTGTATGATTTATAAAAAAATGACCCAGGGATTTTAATTCATTTTTTAGGGAAAGAAAGTTATATAACTCACCATTATAAGTAATCGTATATCTTTCCTTATAATGCATAGGCTGGTGACCACCATCTGATAAGTCAACAAGAGCTAATCTCCTATTACCTAAAACAACATTTGAATCTTTGGAAATAAAAACACCGCCATCATCTGGTCCCCCATTTCTTTGGATTTCGCACATTTTTTCAACCATTAGCAATTTCTGCTCAGCCGAAATAACGAAATTTACAATACCAGAAATCCTACACATTTAGATACTGGAGAATTTTGTTCCCTTTCTGGTTTATATAGCTTAAATAATTTTCTTCAAAATTGGTATATGTAGATTGCAATCCAGCTTCAAAATCTATAGTTGCCTGCCAACCCAGTTTATTTATTTTGTCTACATTTAATAATTTGCGAGGTGTACCATCGGGCTTGGTTTCATCAAAAACGATTTGACCATTGAAGCCAGTGATTTTATTAACAATGTTGGCCATTTCTTTTATAGAATAATCAAGGCCTGTTCCAATATTAATAATTTCAGGACTTTCATATTTCTGCATCAAAAAATAACAAGCCATTGCCGCATCATCAACGTGCAGAAATTCTCTTCTTGGCTTTCCTGTACCCCAAACAACTACTGATTCATAATTATTAACTTTAGCTTCGTGAAACTTTCTTAACAATGCGGGTAAAACATGAGCGTTTTGTAAATCATAATTATCTCCAGGCCCAAATAAATTGGGGGGCATTACACTTATAAAATTGCACCCATATTGTCTCATATAAGATTGGCACATATTAATACCTGCAATTTTAGCAATCGCATAAGGTTCGTTTGTTGGCTCCAAACAACCTGTCATGAGATAATCTTCAATGATAGGTTGAGGCGCATTTTTTGGATAGATACAACTACTTCCCAAAAAAAGCAATTTTTCTACTCCCCATTTATATGATGAATGAATGACATTGTTTTGAATCGAAATATTATCATAAATAAAATCAGCAGGATAGGTTTGATTGGCCATAATTCCACCAACTTTTGCTGCCGCCATAAATACATATGCGGGTTGTTCGGCTTCAAAAAAGTCATTTACTGTTTTTTGATCCCTGAGATCCAATTGAGCAGAAGACCTTGTAATAATATTAGTGTAACCCTTTTTCTTTAGTAATCTAAAGATGGCACTTCCCACTAAGCCATTATGACCGGCTATATAAATTTTGTCGGTAAGCTTCATTTTTGATTTTTTTTGGAAGAGTAAATTAGTAATTTTATTTAGATAAAAAAAGTATTTTGGCCAATAATATTAAAAAATCAAAGAGGTGTCAAGTTGGCTTTTTTAAAAATTGCACTGAGTCTTATTCCCATACTGTCAATTTGGACTCTGGCTTTATTTCCCAAAACGTCAACAACGATTCCTCTATAACTCATAAGTACACCTTGATTAATAATCACTGTAGAGTTTACATCGAGCTTATTATCAATCACTTCTACATCATCAAACTCCTGAAGAAACATTTTTATCTTATCAATTTCCTCGTCTTTAACTTTCGCAGGTTTTCCGAGCCAATATAAATAATTGATAATCCCATTAATCATTTTTATATCCCATTTTTGAGTCTCTTCAATTTTAATGAAAATATACCCTTTAAACAAGGGCTCAAAAACGACTTTTTTTCGATCACTCCACTGTTTTTCTACTCTATTTAAAGGACAATAATGAACAATCCCTTTATCCTCTAAAAGTTTGGCTATTTTTTTTTCCCATCTTGGTCGGGTATAAATAACATACCAAAAAGTACTTTCTTTTATCATTCGACTTACACAAAGCTTCGCTGTTCCTCAGTCACATTACTGAAGATCAATTGTCAATTCAAACTATCTGAAGCCATTATTTTTTCTTGAACAAATTCAACACTAAATCCTTTATACTCCATAGATTTTTAAACCCGGGCTGAGTTGAGTCCTGTACATAGTAACTGCTATATGTTTTGCCATAAGCATATCCATAACCATAGCCATAACCATAGCCGTAGCCATAACCGTAGCCATTTCCATAACCCCCAAAACCATAATTAAAAATAGATACCCCCCTTGGCTTTATTCCATTAAAAACAATACACATGTTCTTAAATTTCTTTTCTTTATAAAAAGTATCAATCATTCTCAAAAATACTGTTGGGGTGTGATTGTGTCTAACCATGAAAATGGTAATGTCAACAAATTTGGCCAGTAATTGGGCATCAGCAACAGGCCCAATCGGAGCGGTATCAATAATTATATAATCAAATCTACTTTTCAATTCAATAATCATTTCCTCAAATTCAATTTTCCCAATGAGTTCAGTTGGGTTGGGAGGAATGGGACCTGCTGTTACCAAAAATAATTCATTAAACTGTGTCGGCTTAATAATTTCATCCAAAGTAGATTTGTTCACCAAAAAACTAGAAATACCAGGATCTTTTTTAACTCCCAGTAATTTACTCAGTTTGGGCTTTCTTAAATCCATTTCTAATAAGGCTACCTTTTTCCCATTTAAGGTAAGACTAATGGCCAAATTTACAGCAACGAAACTCTTCCCTTCTCCTGAAATACTGGATGTAACTAAAAGTACTTTGTTTTTTTCATCAAAGCCCATGAAACTAAGATTCGTCCTAAGTGCTCTGAATTGCTCTGCGATAACGGTCCTTTTTCCTTCTGAGATAGCTATGGTTTCGTTTAATTTGGCCTGTACAATTTCGCCAATAACAGGAACCGATGACTTCTTTTCTATTTCACCACGAAACATTACTCTGTTATTGATATGTTCTGAGAATTGTACATACAATAAAAAAACGAACAACCCAATTACTAATCCTGCTAAGTAGAAATTGTTTTCTATTGGACTTATAGGTCCGTATGAATATCCCTTTTCCAATACCCGCAAATCGGCACTGGTGGAGGCTGAAGACAATGCCGTTTCTTCTCTTTTTTGTAATAGATAAGAATAAATATTATTTTTTATACCTTGTTGCCTGCTAATGTCTATTAATCCACGCTCTTTTTCTGGAACAGAAGCATAGAGACTTTTGCTCATTCCAATGTTTACCTCATTACTTCTCTTTTGTGTTTGAAAATTATTTCTGATATTATTTATGCTTTCCCTGATGTCATTTTTTATCCGTTCCACTTTACTAACCGCCAGTAAAACAGCATCACTTTTTGATCCAGAATTAGATTTTACTTTATCTAGTTCAAATTCTGATGCATACAATTGGTTTAATAAACCTGTTAATGTTTCATCATTCAACAAAACCAATGATGGCACTGTTCCTGTTTTTTTACCCTTGGCATTAATGTAACTTAATACATCGTCCAACAATTGAAGTTGTAAATCAAGTAAGCTATTTGCTTTGTCAAGTTCTTTAATGTTATCAAAATAAGCCTTCGCCTGATCTCCCAGATTTAAAACATCATTTTTAGTTTTATAAATTTGAATATTACGCTCAACACTGTCTAACTGATAAATTACGGCATTTAGCCTACCCTCTATAAACCTAAGTGTTTTAATTGCTCTTTGATTCTTATCATCGATCCCTGCATTATTATACACCTGAAATAATTTATTCAAAATGTCCACCCCTTTATTAGGAACCGGAGTTTCCAATTTTACATCAATAACTGTTGAGTTGTAAGAAAGAGGTGATGCTTTTATTGTACCAATTATTGAACTTGCAGCCGTCTCTACCGAATTAAAGGTTACAAAATAATTTTTACCAACAATATTCCTGTTATACGTTTTATTTATTTGTAAGAGATAGATAGTATTATTTAACTTCAAGGTGCCATTGAAAGGAATCAACTGACCGGCAATTTTAACTAACTCATTTTTCCAGTCGATTTCAAAAAAAAGTGTGCCGCCTGACTCAATACTATCTTTATCGAGTGCAATAAATTTCAAAGGTGAATTGTCTGCGTATAGCTCTTCTTTACGAACCTTCCCTTCATTATTAACAGTGGAGTATAAATCTAATTCTTTAACCACTTCTTGCATTATCGAGGAAGATCTTAATACTATGATTTCATTTTCAACAGTCTTCTTTTCACTAAATATATTTAAGGCATCCAGAACCTTTGTATCTCCATTGCCTTTCTCTGGATCTTTAAGGAGAACCTTGGCAGCAGCAACATATATTTTAGTTTGAGAACGAAGGTCCAGAAAGGCAATTAACAATGAAGCTGCCGAGCATATCAATAGTATAGGCCAGAAAGGCAAATACCTATGAATGATTTGAGCTATAATATTATCACTAGGCTTTTCCTGTTCTACTTGTTCTTCGTTCATATTACCAGTTGCAAATTTTTTATTTTAAAAGGGTATTTAACAATACCACTAATAGTGAAACTACAGATGCAATTAAAGAAACTGTGATTTGTGTTCTGCTTCTTCTTTCATCTTTATCATATTTAATCACATCTTTTTTCACATAGATTATATCATCAGCTTTTACGTAATACCATGGGGAAGAAAAAATAGAATGATCTTCCAGATTAATATGCTTAACAATCTTCATTGAGGAAGAATCTCTTATCACTAAAATGTCGCTTGCTAAAGCACTCTCTTGAAGATCGCCGCAGTTAACAATAACATCCAATAAGGGGAGCTGCTCTTCGCTCAAATAAAAAATTTTCGGTGTAGCTACATCCCCAATTACAGTTACTTTTTTATTCATATACTGAACTGAGACAATAGGCTCTTTCATAAAAGGCATAAGCTCTCTTTCCAGCTTTTCTTTAAGTTGTTTCTTTGTCATCCCTTCCACTTTCACTTTTCCAATAAAATGGAAATCAATTTGACCGTTATCGTTAATCTTAAAGCCAAAAATATTCTGATTATTATTCATTGCATCAGCATTCATTTTGGGTAAATTATTAAATTGGACATCCAGTTCCGAGTTCAAACTGCTCACTGAAATTCCTAAAACATCCTTCTTCTGTATTTTTGACTCAAATTCAGGTGAAACAAATGCGGTAATAGTGGTATCCTTGGGTAAAGTCTTAAAATAGGTAAAGCTCTTAGGATAGGAACATGAAAAAAACAAAACAGACAATACTAAAAATACCCCCCATTTTATAGGCGCTAATAAATCAATTTGAGAAGAAATTTTGAGTTTTTGCATATCGAAATCATTGCCCCAAATACTATACTCTTCAATATATTCAGGCTAACAAAATTCGTTAAAAAAACTTAGATGACCAACTTTAAATCAATGCCTTAAGCAATTTTAATAATAATTTAAAGGGGCTTAAACTTGATAAAATAAAAAAGATGCCAATAGGCATCTTTATGATTTTTTTTTGGGGATCAGTTGCTATCTGATTTTTTAAAGGCTTTTTTTGCACCTAACCCAACTCCTACTGCTAATAAAAGAGTCAACCCCCCATCTATAGGACAAAGAGGATCCAATGGATCACAGTTAGGATCAGGAGGTCCCTGAGAGAATGTTTTAGTTGGTGAAAAAAATACAATAAACGCCGTAATTGATAGCAACATTATTGTTTTTCTTAGTCTGCTCATTTTTTCAATCTTTTCTGTAGATGTAAAATTAATACCTTCTTTTCAATTAATATAGAAATTTAAGGATTGTTTTTAGGCTTTCCTGATTTGATATTTCCATTTGATAATTTCCATGTGCCAAATTTTTGTCCAATATTATTGCATATTCAGCAATTCCACCTGTATGACTGATTGTTTTTCTCCATACAATCTGCCCTAATTCATTCATTACATTAACAAAATATTCCCCTTGTGGTAAATTCCTGAAGGAAACATGCGCCACCTTATCGCTCAAAATTGGATTAGGATATATTGTTATTGACGAAACCAATTGGAAAGAAATTTTTACGATTTTGCTGTACTTGATTTCTCCGGAAGCACCTATACTTTTAACACGATAGAAATTGTCCCCATTTAATGGATTATTATCCAGCAAAGAATACAAAGAAGATCCAGTAGCAGGAACAGTACCCAGTTCTGTAAAATTCCTTCCATTTGCAGACCTTTCCACAGTGTAATTTCTGACATTGATTTCATTTTCCACTTTCCAGCTAACCTTCACTGCATCTTTTTGCTTTTCTGCTTTAATATCAACAAAAGTTACTGGTACCGGCGCCAATTTTTTAAACACCATCCTAAATCGATCTGAATCATAAGACCCCGATACACTTGAAATTGAAAAATCCACTCTGGTTGTATCTGTTAAACTTACAGGAGTGCTTGTATTCAAATATCTATCCTCTAAATAAGCCCTGAGACCTGTTTGATCAAGGTTTTCAGGAATAAACTCAATTTGATAGGTTGATACTTTAACCTGACCCAATTTATAGAATAGGGTATCCGATTCCTGCAATGATGATCTGTTTTCAATTGCAAGTAATTTATCAGATCTGCCTAAGCTTAAATTTTCTCCTAAGTAAGTGAATTTAATAGCATCATTACGATCCACTTCATTTGAATTATTTTCATCAAAAACATTTAATACCCCATCATAAATTTTGTAGTTGTTGCTTACCAGCTTATAGAAATTAGTTCTTAATTGTTGACTAACACTTGAATTCCTGGTAACCAAATTACTTCCATCAGCCTTACTTGATTCTTTCAAAGTTATTTGTCCTGCTGAACTAGTTCCATTGTGAACAAAGAAGCCCTGGCCAGATTCGATAACCGGGTGTGTAGTTGGATCCAATGGTGTTGGGCTATAGCTACCTCCACCTGGAGTCATTTGTCCATTGGTTGGGTTAATTGTCTGGTATGCCCCAAGGTTATTTATTTTAGGATCCCATAACCAAATGAATCCATCAATATTTACATTATCAAACTTCGTAAAATCAATAGCAGAAGCATAAGGATTTCCGATAGCTATAAACTGATGAGCCGGAACCGAAACAGTAGGATAGTTGCCTGTAAACAATTGACCTTTTTCTCTTAGTATACTCGTTGTTGTTACCTGAGAAGCAATATATGTATTAACTGTTCTGTCTCCTCTATAGAAAGTCATATACGCTTTTCCAGCTTCAAATTTTCCGTTGGACACTCCAGGCACATCAATTGTAGACGTTATGCCTTTCCAATTTCCTCCATCACTTGGTGCTGTTACGAAATATTTAACTGAAGGACCAGGAGTGGTTTGCAAATCAAAACCTGTAGTGTTCCAATTTGCACTATCCTTGGTAATCTGAATGCCATATCCAGCTGGAGTAGTCGAATTAGCTGCCTGATTTTCCTGCCACGCTTCTTTTATCGTTTGTAAATTATGAGTTGTTGGCATCGATAAAAGTCTCCAAGCTCTCCAGCCTGAAACAAATCTCTCTACCATTACATCTCCTGTAACCTGATTGCCGCTTACTACCGTTCCATTAAGTGCATCTTTAGTAATATCCCCAAGATTAGCAGTTAATGTATCTGATGATTTCATTGTTAAATTTCCTGCAGTTGCAAAAATACGATTGCTGCCTGCAAAAGAAAGTTTACCTAATAAATTCAATGGCCCACCTAATGTAACACCAGTAGCGCTTGAATTATTAATGATAATATTTCTCACATTATTGTTCTGGAATGTAGAAGCGCCAACTGTTTGAGCAACAGAACCATCAAACTCAACAGTACCTAGTTTTGTATTAAATATTCCACCGGCAAGAGTTGATGTATTGCCATAAATAGAAATCTTTCCTCCAGTCAAAACATTCACCGTTCCTCCATTATTAACAGTTATATTTCTACATAAAGGAATTGGTGTTGTAGTTGCGTTAATGATTGGATAATTTGTTCTGCTTATTGGAATCACAACATCTGTTAGAGAATTAGGTACTAATCCACACCAATTGATAGGATCATTCCAGTTGGAATTTACTCCAGACCAATTACCAATGCCCTGACCAGTTGAAGTAAATTCATCAGCACCCATAGCTGGAGGGTTGTTTCTGGTATCATTATCAATGTCATTTGTGATGCTTGGTATAGCAATTGTAATACCTGTACCACTCATCGCACAATTGGTAACTATGTTCAAATGGAGCGAATCCGTTCCATCAGTAGCCTTAATAAATGAAGGTTCTGCGGTAGTAACTGATGCCAATTCTCTGGATGATGCATTCCATGCTCCGGTCAAACTATTAAATCCTGTTGACAATTCATAATACATATAACGTCTTCCGGTAGTATCCACATAAAACAAGTTATTACTTGAAGTATTGTTGTAAACAATTCCTGCAAGAGATTTTCTTAATGCAACAGCATATCCCGTGGCACCCGCTGTTGCTTTGTTTACAAGGATATTATTCCTCAAGGTAACATTTGGTGTACCAGAAGCACTTGATAAACTTAATGCACTACTGCCAAATCCAGAAGTTGCATTTCCTGCACCAGCAATTCTAATTGTGTTGAAATACAGTAATGCATTGCTTGTAGATGTTTGAGAAATATCAATTCCTCTGATAGCATCAGTTGCTGTTAGAGAAGATCCTGTAGATGCTCCGTCAAATGCTTCAGACAGATCCAGATTAATCATATTATTATAAATATATGCATTACCTGCAGCTTGCAAAGAGCCTAACCAAATACCTCTTGAAATGGTTGTGACGCCTGTTCCAAATGGAATAAGATGCGATATCTTATTCCTATAGATGTATAGATTGCTTCCATTGGAAGCATTGTTGCTATTGCATATTCCAGCAAAAGTTGAATTATATTGTGGAAGTGCTTCTCCATTATTACGCACATAAAATGTATCCACAGCATTTAAATTTATATACTTTATGCAAGGAGTGCCACCAACTAGTGGACCTACAGATTGAATACCATTTATAGTATGAGTACCCGAAGATCCTATTGCAGGCGAAATATATAAATTACTTATTTTATTGCTAATAATATTTTCATTCATAGCAACCCCATTCAATTGGTTATAATAACCTCTGATGTTGGCAGCAAAAGTTGAATTTATCCCAAGAATAGATAAACTTCGGATTGTGTTATTGGAAACGGTTATCGTATTACTCAAATTAGCACCAGAAATACGGACACCTGTTATCGTTGACGTCGAACCATTTGTACTAAGCACTATCGCAGTATCTTTTTCAATAAGATTATTTTGGATGTTAATGTTAGCAGAAGTTGCACTATTTTTAATCCAGCTATAATCCGGAGCTGATGCCGAAGAAACTGCCTTAGAATTTCTAGTAACTGAATTTCCGTTCATATTCAAAGTAAGATAAGGAGAACCATCATTTTGTAAAGCAATGAGAGCTCCCGTAGATTTGATTTCGTTAGAATCAATAATATTGCTGTTCATATTTATTGTTCCTACTGAAGTAGATGTACCAGTATTATAAATAGCTGTCCAGTTTCCCACTCCACTTATCGTACTTCTTTTAAAGGAATTCCCAGAAATACTTAACGTTGCAACTGCTGAATTATTAGCATTTTTAATCCCCGTTACAGATCCTGCAGCAGTTGTGGTTATTGTGTTAGGAATTTTTACAGAAACAAAATTTTCTGTAATGTTAACCGTACCACCTCCACCGGTTGTATTATTAATACCAATATAGTTTTTATCTCCTCCTCCATTAATGGTAATATTATTTCCTTTTATGCCTATTCCGGTTGTAGCGGCGAAACCTGTAGCTTCAATACCTGTTTGAGCAGCAGGATGATCTGCTCCATTAATATCAACATGATTGTTTACTGTATTGTAAGCAACAACGGCATCAATCTGATTTTTAATATAAATACCATATGAAGTAACCGCAGCACTTGTGCCACCTCCAAAATTGATCATCTGATTTCCTGAAGTTGCAGAAAGACTGTCTCCAATACTGTTTCCTCCATCTGCAAAAGCTGCAATAGAAGCAGCACCAAATCCATTTATTCCAATTCCTATATTACAATTCTGAATTGTGTTTTTAAAGAACTTGTTATTTGAATTGGCTCCACTTACAGCATTAGGCACTACAGCTGTATTGGCTGTTGTTGCCAATGTATTTAAAACTGCGATACCTACAGATCCGTCAAAATTCATAGTAGCACCTGTTGCAACATTGTTTCTATTTAAACTGATGACGCAATTTCTGATGGTATCATTTTGTGCTCCATCAGCAACTCCTGTTTTAAATAAACCATATCCATATTCCATCATTGCATTACCTGATGCAATATTATCCTGCAAATCAATTCCATCAATAGTTACATAATCCACGCCACGTAAGCTCCATATCCCATCCGGAATGGCTACGTTGAATGAAGCTTGTGTTCCTGGGTAAGCAATAACTTTTGGATTATTCCCAACTCCATTTTTCTGGAAAACAATATGCTTTGTTGCGCTTACTCCATTAATACCACTATTCAATGTTGAATTACCCAATGCTAATGTTGAAGTGAGGGTTTCTATATAATTTGAATCCACTTTAAATATCCAGTTTCCTGATGTGTTTGCGATACCGTTAGTATTTAAATAACTAACTGCTGCAGAAATTGTCGGAAAATCTGAACAAGACCTTACCGGGATATAATAGGTTCCTGCCGCCAAAGGGCCAATATTGCCTGTACTTATAGTTAATGTACCCCCAGTAGTTATAGCTCCGCACCCACCGGTAAGCGTTACGATGTAATTGAAAACTCCAGATACAGTAGGTGTTCCACTAATGGTTACGACGTTAGCTGCCCATGCCCCACTAACTCCCGCTGGCAAACTGGCAAAAGTTGCTCCTGTTGCTCCGGTAGTATTATAAGTGATTGGTGTTATCGCAGTTCCTGAGCAGGTGTTTTGATTTATTGTTCCTGGAGCAGATGTTAATGTAACAGTGTTATTTGGGTTAACTAATACTGCAACTGCATTACTTGTAACAGGTCCGCAGGCTCCTGTAACTACCACATAATAGTACAATGTACCCGCAGCTGTTACTGGTGGTGTATATGTTGAATTTGTTGCTGTAGGTATTGAAGTTCCTGATGTGTTATTGTTTGCTACGTTACTATACCATAAATAAGTTAATGTAGTACCGGTAGCAGTTACACTTAATATAGGCGCTGTTCCATTAATACAAACTGCTGCAGGCGTAACTGGTTGTGTTGTAATAGATGTATTGCCTCTGACCATAACCTCCGCTGCATTACTGGTATCTGTGGCACACGTGCCCGTTACCACTACGTAATAAAATAATGTATCTACAACGGTTACCGGAGGAGTATAGCTGGCTAATGATGCCCCTGGAATTAGAGTAGATCCAACATGAGTGTTTGTCGTATTGCTGAACCATTGATAAGTTAATGCCCCTCCTGTTGCTACTACTGTTAACACTGGTGCTGTGCCATTAACACAAACTGGCGCCGGAGACAAAGGTTCTGTAGTAACTGTAGTGTTATCGTTCACGGTTATTTTAGCTATTCTGCTTGAATCACTTCCGCAGTCTGCTGCTATAATTGCAAAATAATATTTAATACCCGCTGTAACAGCACTAGGACTATAAGATGAACCGTTTTCTCCTAAAAGCAAAGTAGCCCCTGCGTATACGTTACTAGTATTACTGTACCACTGATAATTTAGCGTACCAATTCCATCTGCATCAGCAGAAATAAAGAACACTGGTGCCCCAATACAAACAGCCGTATCGTTTGGCTCTGTAGTCATTGATGGACGTGGCTTTAACGTGACATCTGCTGTATCTTTTGCAAAACATCCTAAAGAAGATGTTGCGGTTGCTATATAAGAGGTATTCACTAACGGCGAAGCAACTACTGTACTTCCTGAAGTGGTATTCAGACCTAGCGCAGGAGACCAGGTATAACTTGATGCGTAACTTTTAATACCCGAAACTTTCACGTTGTCAATTAACCAGTAATAACCATAGCTTGATTTATAGTAAAACCTCATCATTAAATTAGACAGGCCTAAATATGAAGGATCTATATTAATGCTCTCATTCGCGGTACTAAAATTACTTCCAATACTTCCTCCCAGCATGTAATTTTTTACGGGAGTGGCCGTATCCCATGTTACTCCTCCGTCTTTAGACATTTCGATACGTATTGAACTATCCGCGGAATATCGCTGTAACGAATGTTCGAAGCTCAATATTGCAGAATTATAATTAGCTAAACTAAAAGTATCAGAGTATAAAATTGTCAGCGTTGTTGATCCTCCACCGCCGGCATCTGCATCTGCAAGTGCAAACCATCCTCCATTTTGAGTACTGAAATTACTGAAGGTTGGATTGCCTGTTGATTTATAATAAGGCACCTCATATAATCCCCATCCACTTTGTAGAGGAGAAGTAACGCCATCTGATACGGTCCATTTTAAACTTGCGGTATCATTAAAATCTTCCAGCATTGCCACTGCATCTCCGGTAATCGGATCATTGCTTACTGAAAGTGTTGCATTTCCTCCAGAACAAATTCCGATGCTATCCGGATTAATTAACACATTAGAAGGTTTGGAGTTAACCGTAACCACAACACCTCTTGATTTCAAACTCACGCAAGTCGTTGCTGAACTTGAAGCAATTACTGAATAAATAGTGGTTCCCAAACCACCTGCCGTATAAGATGATGCCGTTGCTCCTACAATTAGTATCCCATCTGCATACCATTGGTAAACAGGTGATGCGGCTGTGGTTGAAATATTTAAAACCTGAGTAGCAGGTGAACAAATATTAATAGGCCCTGTCTGAGTTATATTGGCCGTTGGTCTTGGATTCTCTATTATCGTTACACTGCCTGTCATTGTAGATATACAAGAATAGGCATTAATAGCTAATACGGTATAAGTACCCGCTGATATATAGTTACCAAAAGTGATGGCACCACCAGTTCCTACCCTTGTTATTCCGGATGAAAATCCATCAAATACCAAAAGATAAGTAGTGGATGTTTGTGATCCGCTTAAACCTACAGGTAAACCTGTTGAACTTCCTTCGCATCTTGTTCCTCCTCCGGTAACCGTGAATATTGTAGGCACCGGACTAACGGTAATTGTAACCTGACTGGAGTTTGCTTCCGAACAAAGTCCGCTCTTCACTACAGCACGGTATTTGCGGGTAGCCGTAAGGTTGGTATAAATCAAACTATCAGTAATATTTGCAACTGCTGTCCAGGTTAAACCTAAATCAGTAGAATACTCCCAACGAACAACGCTACCAGAGTAACCTGTTAACCTCAATGTTCCGGTGTTAGTGCCAGTACATACGTTAGCACTAGAGCTCACCGTACCCCCAACTGTTGGTGGTGTTATGATAAATGGAGTATCTGTCTGACAACCATTAATGTCATTGTATCTTATTGTATCTGTACCTGCTGCAATTGCAGTTACTAAACCACCGCTAGTAATTGTAGCGAATTCTGAATGATTGGAAATCCAGGGATTGGTGCTTCCAGCAGGCGACCCTGTTAGCGTAGTGGTATTTCCTACACAAAGTGTCATCGTACCCGTTATGGTTGTCAATGGATAATTTGCAATAACTGCATTTCCAGTCATTGTGCTTGCACATCCTGTTGTAGCATTAGTTGCAGATACGGTATATGTTCCTATGGTTTGAATTCCAAAACTAATGGCAGCATTTGTACCCGCTACAATATTACCTGTAGCTACTCCTCCTTTAATCAATTCGTAATTTATACCTGCCTGTGATCCTGATAGTCCAACAGCAATTCCTGGCAACCCGATACAATAACTTCCTGTACCAGTAACGTTGAAGGCGGAAGGCTTTGGATTAACCGTAATTAAATTAGTTTTTGCACAGCCATTAGTATTTGTATAAGTAATACTGCAATTTCCTGCAGCAACACCTGTCACTACTCCATTAACACTAACCGCATTGGCAACGGAAGCAATGGTAGCATTTGAAGATTGCCATGGCGTTGTTGCTGTTGAAGGTGTTGCCGGACTTGCACTTCCTACAAGGGTAATAGTAGAACCTACACATACCGTTGAAGCGCCCGTTAAAGTAGGAGAAGCATTTATTGTTATTGCGGTATCCTTATAACAACCAAAAGTATTAGTGTATCTGATTGTATCCAACCCAGCGTTGACACCAGTAAGGAATCCACTTCCGTTTATAGTAGCATTAGCATTTGATGCTGTCCAGGTTGGTGTTTGCACAGAACCTGCTCCAGGTGTACCGGTAAGCGTTGTTGAACTACCTACGCATAATGAAGTTGTGCCCGTTACCGGAGGCTTGTCTGAAACGGTCACATTAACAACCGCCGAGCAACCGCTAATGTTAGTATAAGTAATATTAACTGATCCTGCAGCAACTCCGGTTACCACACCAGTAGTGCTTACCGTAGCTATCGCTGTATTGGCAGATGTCCATGGATTTGAACCCGCAGGAGTACCAGAACCTGTTAACTGCGAACCAGATCCCACACAGGCAGATAAAGTGCCGGAGATAATAGGAAGCGCGTTCACTGTAATAAGGGTGTCTTTATAACATCCGTTGGTATTCGTAAATCTTATAGTGCTATTACCGGCAGTTAGGCCTGTAACTAAACCCGTATTAGATATAGAAGCCACTGCCGTATTTGAAGAAGTCCATGGACTTACTAATGCAGGACTTGCACCGGTTAATTGTATGGTAGCATTAATACAAACGGTAATAGTACCTAAAGCAATTGAAGTAATTGCCGGTGAAGGATTAACCGTAATGAGAGCAGGAAGTGCATATACTGTAGTACCTCCACAACTGCTGGTTAATACTGCTCTATAATAAGTCGTTGTTGTTATATTAGAATAGGTATACGTTGCTGTTAGATTTGCAATAGCATTCACATTTGTTGTGAATGCCGCATCAGATGCAGACTGCCAGTTTTGAATGACACCATTATAACCAGATAAAGTTAATGTACCACTGTTGTTGCCAGCACATACTGTAGCATTGGAAGAAACTATACCTGCAGCGCTATTGGCAGATATTTCATCAGCTCCAATATCGGGAGTGGTTCCACTTCTTAATTCTGCGTCGATATCATCAGTTATTGAGATTGGAGTAGCTTTGCCATCAATGTAAGAGCCATTATTACCATCACAAACATTAAGGTGTAAATCATTATTGCTGATAAACCCTGGTTTAGCAGATTGTCCTGCACTTTCAGATCCTAGTCTAGTTCTCAATTTAGCAATGTTACCAGCAAAATCAGTACCTGCTGCAGTAGCCATAAATAATTTACCTATAGTGGTATCTATACCAGCATAGAATAAATTGTAATTAGATGTATTGGAATAATTAGCCGACGTTGATGCACTTCTTCTAAAAGCTACACTATAAGCCGCTCCTACTTTGGTACACTCATTGCTAATGATATTGTTTTTCATAAACAAATTAGCTGACCCCAAAGCTGCATCAGTTTGGTATATGCCGCTTGAACCAAACAATGTTGTACCTGTTCCTGCCAATCTGATACTATTGTAGGATAAATTAATTGTTGAAGTAACAGACGTTGTGGTTAAATCAATACCCCTTAATCCATCTGCTGTATTTAATGCGGTAGCACTTGCTGGTGAGAAGGCTCCAGTTAAATCCAATGCTATCATATTGTTATAAACATTAACAGTTGAATTAGCACTACTAGATGCGATTCTGATTCCGGATGCTATTGAACCAGCAGTGGCACTTTGGCCTGGAAATAAATTAGTGATTTTATTTTTAAAAATATTTACAGCTGTTCCAGTGTTATTTCGAATTCCAAATATTGTTGCAGAATAAGCAGAAGATGCATACAAACTATCAATATTGTTATTGTAAATATTTTTTGTGCTACCTCCTGAATTTGTATAAATACCATTAATAACATGCAATGCAGTTGATACAGTTGATGCAGTTGTTGAAACAAATAATTGCCTGATAAAGTTTCCTGAAATTGTTTCATTAGTTGAACTGTTGACACCCCTGAAACCATTAACTGTCATAATTGTAGTGCCCGCTATATTGTTATTAATACCAACTTTCCTAATGGTGTTATTTTGAATGGTAAGGTTGTTAGTTCCTATAAATATTGCAGATAACTCGAAAGCGGCTGCACCTGCAGTAACATTCACAGTATTGTCTGAGATTATATTATTACTGATTGTTGCAGAAGTAACACCTGCAGTACCACTTTGTAACACAATCATATTAGTTGTAGATGTTGCTGCAGTTGCAGTTCTTGTATTATTTGTAATAATGTTACCGTTCATATTACAAACAGGATTAGGTGTACCTGTAACACCTGCAGTAAATAAAAAATTACAAGCTATATTAGTGCTTGCAATGTTGTTATTTGTAATGGTATTATTGTTCATATTAACATTGACACAAGCAGCTCCCAAATTGTTAATCCCCTTCCACTCTCCTGTACTTGCAGGAAAAATACAGTTTTGAACTGTGTTTCCATTAATATTTAAATTTGTACAAACTGCAGTATTATAAACAGCGAAGTAAGTTTGAGATGTTGACAACGTATTTCCCCCTGTAACAGTATTATTATTTATATTAACCGTATTAGAAGCAGCTGTTGAGCCAATTCCATTATCAATTCCATAACAAGCGATATTTCCTCCGCCATTGATTGTGATATTGTTATTGTTGATTGTAACATTTGCACTTACCCCCGCCTGTCCATAAATACCTCTCAATGCAATACCAGCATGATTGGTTCCTGAACCATTATTATTATTGATGGTATTGAAAGATGCATTTGACCCCCACTGGTTATTCATAGTTACACCCGCAGATGCATTGATAGTTGCACCGCCACCAAAATTAATTATGATATTCCCAGTTGAGGCACTGGCTCCTCCAATATCGTTTCCAAAATCACCATCTGCTGGAGTTGTACCTGTATTAGTAGCCGCAAAGCCAGTTGCGTATATTCCATAATTACAATTCTGTATAGTATTGGTGTAAAATTTATTATTGGAATTGGCTCCACTTGTTCCACCGGCTCCATAAGCTGGATTTGTTGCATCCGTTGAAATGGAATTTATTATCATTATTCCAGCAGAACCCCCAGGCATTGCCCCTGCCGGGGTGGCATTATTTAATTTATTTAATGTAATAGTGCAATTTTTAATCGTATTGTTTTGAGCTCCATCAGTATTTGTTCTTCTGAACAAACCATAACCGTACTCCATCGTAGCAGGATTAGCTGCATTACCATCGGCAAGATTAATCCCATCAATAGTTACATAATCTATCCCGGATAAAGCCCATATACCATCTGGAATACCAGAAGCAGGTGTAGCTGTACCAGTAGTATATGCATTGATTACAGGATTAGTTCCTGCTCCGGATTTCTGGAAGATAATTGTTTTAGTGCTGCTCAACTGCCCACTCAACGTCGGGTTGCCTAAATCTAATCTTGCTGTAAGATTTTCTGAGAAGCCAGGGGTTACATTAAATACACAAGATGCACTGATTCCTCTGTTATTTAAATCTGCAACTGCTGTTGTAAAATTGATATAGTTGGTACAGGTAGCACCAACAAGTACAGCGCTAGTAACAAATCCTGTTGGAGCATTATTTACTGTAAAGGTCAAACCACTTACACTGGTAATTACCGTGTTGGCAGGAATAGTAATCGTACCACTTAATTTAGTAATTACCGCACCTACAACCAAACCTGTTGCACTGGAAGCTGTAATAGTATTCCCTGAAACAGATGCCACAGTTGCAGTAACTGCGCCAATAGTATAAGTACCAGCCATTTGAGCTCCTGCCGCAACTGTTAATGAATACGCCGGAGAAGTAAACGTGCATCCATTTGAGTTAGTTACCTGTACTGTGTAGTTACCATTAGTTGTTGTATAGAAAGTAGATATTGTTCCTCCTGACTGAGAAACTCCACCCAAATACCATTGATATGCAGTAATAGTGCCACTACCAGCTGTAGCTCCTGCATCTAAAGTAGCTGAATTAGAAGCACAAGTAAGTGAAGATAAAGATATGCTTGCTGTAGGTTTTGCTTTTAAAGTTTGTTTTACATAAGCAGTTGCAGGATTAGGGCTTGCGCAGGCAAAAGCCGAAGCCATGGAAACTGAAATACTATCACCTTCTGCAGGAATATAACTATAAGTGGTGCCGGTATTGGAAACCGCAACTCCATTTACATAAAACTGATAAACCGCTCCTGCTCCTCCATCGTTTACACCATTGGCTGTATAGATTACTGAGCTTCCTGCACACACATTGCCAGGCAGAGGATTTGAAGTAATAGTTACACTTGCCGCTTGAGAAGTAACACTCATTGTCAACAAATTGGAAGTTGCCGGATTGGTGCCTTGAGTACAAGAAGAAATGCTTGAAGTAAGGATACATTTAATTATGTTACTAGTAACTAAAGCACTGGTCGTGTAATTGATACTGTTAGTTCCGACATTGGTATAACTAGCTCCGCCATCTGTACTTAACTGCCATTGATAAGCCGGTGTAGTTCCTCCATTAACTGGTGTAGCAATAAAGGTAACAGGAACACCTGGGCAAGTACTAACGCCTGGATCTGCTGATATTGTTACAGAAACAGGGAATGACTGATTTACCGTCATTGTTATTGGGGTACTGGTTGCAGGATTTGGTGCATTACAACCTGATGCATTAGAGGTCATCACCACTGTGATAACATCTAAATTCGCTAATGCATTATTAGAATAAGTATTACTGTTGGTACCTACGTTAACTCCATTTTTCTTCCATTGATAAACAGGTGTAGCACCTCCGTTAGTTGGGGTAGCTGTAAACGTTACGTTATCTCCTGCGCATACAATATTACCGGGGCTGGCTACAACCGCTACACTTGTTAGTGTATTGGAGGTAATATTCATATTGATAATATTACTTGTAGCAGGATTTGGAGTAGTACATAATGTAGGGTCATTGGCAATCAACGTACACCTGATAATATTTCCATTAACTAAAGTTGAAGACGTATAATTTACAAATGTGGCTCCATTAGCAACCAACCCGGAAATCACATCGCCATTTTGCAAAGCAATAAAAGGCGCCGTGTTAACCGTAAAACTGGTTGCATTAATAATTGAGGTAATGAAAGTACCTGAAAAGAAAGTACCAAAGCCACTGGCTACAGTAACATTCATTAAGGGTGCTAACTGAGCAGTACTGGCCACGTTAATGGTTGTGCCCACAGATGCAGCACTAGCTGTTGCAATATTATCAATATACCATTTATAACCTGGTAAATTTATGGGTGCAGAAGAACCTGCAGTTGCAGTAAAGGTAACGGGTACTCCATAGCAAGCTGTATTAGATGGGGCATTGGATAAAATTGAAAGCGTCAGCGTAATTGGATTAACTGTTAATGTAGCAATTGAAGTGGTATCCGCATTATAACAGGGACTAGATGCATAGGCTCTGAATTGATACCCATTAAACCCATTAATGATATTTGAAACGGTTAGTGTGTTGGTGGTCACATTACTGAATGTGGCATTGTTTACCAGGTTACTCCACGAAGCTAAAGGACCTGATCTGAATTGCCACTTGTAAACTGGAGTTCCGGAAAGTGAAGCCACAAAATTAAAGCTCACACTTGGAGTATTACAGTTTGCAGTTACGTTAGCAGGTTGAGTGGAAAAGGTTGTTGTTCCTGCCGGATTAACGGTAAGGATAGCCGAAGCTGATGTATCCTGAGCTGTACAAGATGAATTCATCGCTACCGCGTAAGAATATCCGCTGAAAGATATTGGAGGATTTATTACAACCAAAGCCGTAGAATCAAATCCTGTATAATTAGCTCCGTTAACTACTACGGTCCAAGGGCCAGTAGGTGTAGTTCTCACCAACCATTGATATTTTACTGGAATAGTAGATGCAGATGAAGCAAATACATTAAAGACTGCATTAACTCCACAGGAAACCAGTGTACTGAATGGTGATTGATCAATATCAACTTGAGAACAACTGACAATATTAATTGGATAATCTTCAGTTTCACCGTTAGTATACCCAGTACAAGCATCTCCCGAGCCAAGCGAGGTGCTTCTTCTTACCCTAACTCTTAATCTTGTAATACCATTTAAAGCAGAAAGTGGAATATTTATATTTCCAGTTGAAATACCTCCATTTAAAACACTTTGTAAGCCTGTGTATTCGGATGCTGTAAATGCGCCATCATGGTTATAATCTATCCAGGCAGCTACATATTCTATTAAATTACTTCCAGTACTTATGGTAACAGAAATACTGTTACTTCCTCCTCTTATTGCCGTTCCCGGGGTTAAGGTATTGGTATAGTTTGAATAACCTGGAACAACATACGCCGAATTATTGTTGATCCCCCCAAAAGTTACATTATTTATTGCATCAACAGCTCCCGAAGTGGTTGTTGGCTGACAAAAGCATCCTGCAGACCCATTACTTGAGATTAATAAAGATGACGAAGGTGTAATTGTCGCTGATGCGTTACAGGTAGCCACTACTCTAAAATAAGTATTTACAGAAATTGTAGTGGTATAAGTTATGTTAGTGGCACCTACTATAGGAGCCCAGGTTGTATTATCTGTAGAGGACTGCCATTGAAAAGTGATACCTGATAAACCTGTTGAATTTTGTATGTTCAATGTAAAGGGTACAGAAGGACATACTGTAGTTGCAGTAGAGGCAATAGTAGGCACGAATGCACCTGTACATTCAGGAGCAAACTGAATGTTAACTAAATAATCTTCGGTTTCTCCATAAGAATAACTTCCACAGGCAGAAATAGATCCCAATGAATTAGTATTGTTTACTATTCTCATTCTGGTAATACCTCTGATGGTATCACCCAAAGCCGTTGTTGCAGGAATAACAAGTACTCCGGATTCCGTGCGAGGCATTGTAGAGCTTGAAATGGAAGAGAGATAAAGTTTTTCTGTGGCGTCTTCAAATGTTCCGCTTTTATCCAGATCAATCCAAATAGCGACACCGGTTGCAATACTGAATGTACATGAACCAATAGAAACTGAAAAAGGATTAGATGTTCCTGAGAAAATATTTCCAGGAGCCGGAGCTCCCGCACCTGCTGTGTAATTGGAATACCTGTTGGCAATTGAACCTGGACCAGGAGCAGAAGAAGCACAATCAGAAGTATTGTTTAAACTTCCCACCGTAACATTAAGAATGTCTGTGTAATTTGAAAAGTTAGCCGTAGATGCACAATAGCAACCAGTTGGCGGAGTCAGGCTAACCGTAACCGACGGCGAGGTAATTGTAGAAGAACAAGTTCCCTGAAGTCTGAAAAGACTGGTAGACGTAATTGTTGTTGTTAATGTAGGCGTTGTAGTTCCTGTACCTGTTGCACTAGACCAAGTTCCTCCCCCATCAGTACTTACTTGCCATTGTAAAGCAAGACCGGTAATTCCTTGGAGTACACAGGAATTACTTGCACTCACTACAACTCTTTCTCCAGGACAAGCCGAAGAAATATTAGAACTCATCGTTCCAAAAGTAATGGAAGAGCAAGCCACAGGATCCTGAATATTAACGGTATAATCCTCAGTCTCACCCCAGGTGTATCCATTACAGGTTTCGGTTGAACCCAACTGAGACGCATACCTGACCCTTACCCTCATTCTTGTAGAGCCTAACAGTGCTGAAGAAGGAATATTTATCACATTGGTAATTGTACCTCCAGCAGAAGTCGTATTACCCAAAGGGGTATATTCATCTGTATCAAAGGAGCCACTATGATTATAGTCAATCCAAACCGAAACGTATTCTGAGTAACCCGATGGAATAGTAACACTTATTGGATTACCAACGCCACGGTAAGCCGTACCCGCAGGTACACTGGAGGTATAATCCGAATAACCTCCATTTGGTGAATTGGCAGAACTATTATTTATACAGGCAAATGTTACATTGATGGCAATATCATTATCTCCGCTATTTGTTGTCCCTGGAGTGCAATAACAAAAAGTTGCTGCATTCATATTTACTGCAAAACTTGTAGAAGTAAAAGTTCCTCCTCCAAAAGAGCAAGTAGCCATCATGCGATAATAAGTAAGTGCAGACTGTGAAGTGGAGTAAGTTGCATTAGTAGCTCCTGTTATTGGAGTCCATGTTGCATTATCTGGTGAAGAATACCATTGATAAGTCACCCCTGAAAAACTTGCAAGCGAAGCAGCGTTGGAAGTTGATAAGGTAAAAGGATTCCCAGGACAAACACTGGAAGGTGAAGCCAGAGTACTTCCTACATTAGGGGTTCCTGAACAGGCTGTTGCCGGTGTGATATTTATTAAATAATCTTCCGTTTCTCCCCATGTATAATTATTGCAAGGTCCAGCTGGAACAGAGAAACTTTCGAAGTTCACTACTCTCATCAACGTTTGACCGGTTAATGCGGTAGATGGAATAAAAATGGCTCCAGTTTCAGTATGTGGACCAGTAGTATATGAAGAGTTGTACACTCGCTCTGTGGTATTATCAAGAACGCCGTCATGATTAAAATCAATCCATACCCTTACTGCATTGGGATAAGTACCTCCACATGTTACTATTGATACCGAAAATGGGTTGTTAATCCCTGAATATACCTGAGCAGGAGAAGGCGCTCCAGCACCAGAAGTATAATTTGCATAAAAGTATTGTGCCGATCCTGGGCCAGGACCAACACTACTACAAGATGATGTATTATTTAAAGAACCAAAAGTAACATTAGAAATATCTTCATCGGCTGTACTTGTTGCAGTGGAAGTACAATAACAATTAAATAAACTGTTCTGAGTAACAGTAATTGGAGTTGATGAAGTCATAGATCCGCCATTACTGCAAGTTACATCGCACCTAAACTTTACCGTTGCTATAGAAGAAGAAATTCCAAGAGTTGCAAAATTTGTGGTAAGCGTTGTGGCTGTTGCTCCAGCAATACTAGTATAAGTCGTTCCCCCATCTATACTTACTTTCCATTGGTAAGAAACTCCGGATTGGCAATTGGGATTCGCCATCGATAAGGTAAAATTAATAGAAGGACAAAGTGGACCAGCATTTGAAGTAATTGAGGCTCCAGGTGCAGGCACTCCCGAACATGACGTTGACGTATAGTTGATAGCAAATGGTAAATCCTGAGCAGTAAATGATTGACCATCGGTTATGTTTGTCCATATTCCAGAACTTATATTTTTATATTTGGCATTATTTCCTGGCTGGGTTAATGATCCTGCCACAGTACTTAATGGAACATACGAAACATAAGTTGCAGGGGCCACATTTTCTATAGAATAAACTACCCAATATTTAGTTGCAGAAGCAACAAGAGACAAGCCAGGTGTATTGCAGGTTATTCCCCACACTTCTCTTGAATAATCCGTTGCTGCGTTTGATATTCTGTATATAGCAGGACGTGTAGATGTATTGAAGTAATCAGTTACTCCCGACAAATCACCATAGATTGGAGTTGGAGAACCGATTGATGGATCCACGTTATAAATGGCTAAGCGAACATGACCAAAAGGACAACCAGTTAAATATCCAGGAGTAGAAGTTGCAAGAGGCACAGTAATATAGGCATACAAAGTAAAACTATTTACAGTCCAGTTTGAACAAACTGTAAAATCATCTGCGACTACAGTTGTTCCAGCGCTTGCAGGTGCTCCGTATGTATTATTTCCAAATTGCATTTCGCTCCATGTAGAACCAGCAGGTGCTGATGTAGCAGCACTATTAACCGAGCCTGTGGACACATTGCCGTTTACATAAGTTTGGGCATAAATCCCTGAGAAATTATACAAACAAAAAAAGCCTAAAAGCATAAAAAGCCTAAAGACTCCTAGATGAGAATTAATTATTGATACGCTTTTTTTCTTCGCTGAGGTAACGTAGATTTTGATCATATGAAATTCTTAATAGTTAAAAAGAATTCTCAAAAACTTATCATAACAACAAGCAAGTCATCAACTGTATTTGACTTGGCAGCAAATAATCAAAGTATTGAAAATTAGCTTTATAAGGTACAATTCTGAAGTGGATAATTCTAGCTTTTACAAGGGATTGGAAATACAATGAAATCAAGGATTACATTGAGGCTCAAATTACTAAATTTAACCGAAATGTTAAATTTTTTTTATGGAAAAGTAAAGGGTTTAAAAAAAAACTATTTTTTGGGGAGAAAATGTTTGATAGTTTTTATTTTTTTCCTTTTATCGTAACGAAAAAATAGAAAATAAATAGATTTTATCATTTTTATTGAAAAATATTAAAGCGATTTCCGCTTAGTTGACAGTGATTTTTAGTGCCTCCTGAGCGTTGTTTGGCAATAGTGCTTTTAAAGTATAATTTCCAGAAACTAATAGTTTTCCTGGCTTAAGAAGGTAAGCTGTTTTAACAGCTCCATTGTGACTTATGGACCTGTTGGCCATTAATTGACCGGCACTATTATAAAGTTCAAGTTGATAGATCCCTGCAGGCTGATTTTTGAACGTCATAGAAATTACATTTCCCTCAATAGGATTAGGGATCACACTAATATCGGGGATTGAAGATTCGTACCAGACTTTAACTACATTACTAAATTTATAAGCTCCTGAGATATCAATACTCTTTATTCTATAGAAATTGAATCCTGAAAAAGGTTTTAAATCAGTGAAGTGGTAAGTATGATTTCTTCCGTCATTATTCACGGAAGATTCTATTCCTGTTTTCTCGAATAAATTTCCATCTAAAGATTTTTCGATTTCATATTTTGAAACATTCAACTCCCCTGCCACATCCCAATCTACCATAATGTTCTCGCCCACTCTTTTGGCTCTCACATCAATAAATGTAACAGGGAGCGGATTTAGTTTTTTAAATATGATATAAAATCTATCATTTTGCCTGGATCGTGGAATATTGGAATGTATGGTTACATCAACTGAAGTGGTATCATAAAGACTAACGGGAATTTGCTGATTAGTATATCGATCCACCAAATAAGCCATGAGATTTAATGATTGTAACTGAGAAGGAACAAAAACTAGTTTGTAATTGGGCTGATTAAGATTGCTAATGTAATACTGTACAGTATCATCGGCGTTTAATGAGTTTCGGGCATCTAATGCAAATACTTTCCCTCCATTTTTAATACCGGTATTTTCGCCGAAATTATTTAATTTAAGGGCATCGTTTTCGTCTATGGTATTAAGTGAGTTGCTGTCGACAGCTAATACATTGCCATCTACAACTGATTTTGTGGCGTCTTTCAAATACAACCTCAATGTTTTTAATTCTGAAATATCATTGTTTCTTAAAACTTGTTTTTGTCCCGAAACTTTATTTTTTTCAGCAAAGCGAATCTTTCCTCCTGATGCGGAGTAAATAAAAAACGCCTGCCCGGATTGAATTCTTGAATAAGCTGTTGTGGCATCATAGAAAGCTGTTCCTCCAGGAATAGGTTTCCATTGATTAAAACTGCTTATGGTTTGAAATGCCCCAAGTCCAGAACTTCCTTGTAAAGAAGGATCCCATAAATAATAAGTAGGACTTAATCCTGTTGAATAATTAAGCATATTCAGAAAATCTATAGGAGATGCATAAGGATTTCCTACACTTTGGAAATTCAGTGCAGGTACATCAACCGAAACTGCAGAATCTAACTCTGACCCATAAAATATTTTTCCTGTTGACCTCAAAGTTACTGGAATGGCGGCTGCAGCACTGGTTATAATGCTTCTGTCTCCTCTTACAAAAAACATATAGCCATTAGGGTTCGCTATTGGTGTTGCATTGGTTGAAGGAACACCAATATATGTATTGGTAGTCACGTCATACCTCTTCATAGTTGGACCAGACGGGGTAAAGAAATCAAATCCAAGTGTAGTTGTTGCTCCGGCGTTATTGCTGGTAATGGTTGTTCCAAATCCAGGGTAAGGATTACTGGATACCGAAGCCGCACTCTCTTGCCATGCTTGTTTTATGTTTTGTCCAAAAGTTGGTGTTGATAATAACTGCCAAGACTTTCCATGAGAAACCCCGGAAGCAATATAACGTTCTACCGTAAATGCTCCTGAAGCGCTGTAATTCAAAACAGCTGTAGAAGAAATAGAATCTATCCGGGAAGTACCTGTTGCACCTGATTTTAATGTAATCGTGTCATTAATATTTATAGTAGTGGCTTGGGTTATTCTCAAAACTCCGGTATCTGTGATGGCAAATTTTTTGTCGAAAGTGGTTATTCCTGAAGTTTTATTTATTTCCAGAATATTCATTTTGGTTATAAGGCCAGTGGCACCTCCGGGAAAACTTTGATCAATGGTGCCATTTAATTGAAATACTCCGTTATTTATAATGGTGCCATTATTTAAGGTGTTTCCAGAAATAGATATCTTTCCATCAATATTAACAGTAAGAACAGCTCCAGTATTTATCGTTATGTTTTTTGCCAGCGCATTAGCTCCTGAAATTACTGGAGGATTAGATGTTCCGGAAGGAATCAATACGTCCTTAAGAATGCTTGGAACTCCACCACACCAGTTGTTGGTATCAAACCAGTTTGAAGAAATCCCCGTCCAGGTGGTAGTAGATGCAGTAGTAACCGTTACTATTGCGTTTGAGCTTAGGTTTCCTGATGAAGCAGTACAACCCAACCCATCTGAAAGTGACGTTAACGCATAAGTTGTATTAGTCAATGGGCTTACCGGAAAACTATATGGAGAACTGTTGATATTGGTAACGTTAACTGGATTGGCCCCATTCGCGGTGTAAGTTAAAGACCAGGGAGTTGTACCTGTAAGTGAAACAGACAGATTGGTACTTCCATTTTCGCAAATTGTTGCAGTGCCGGTAAGTACTCCGGTAATTGAAGCGCCTACAGTAATAGTTGAGATTGAACTATAACTTGAAGTACAAACTCCACTTGCCACAACTGCACGGTAATAAGTTGTGGCAGATAAATTGACAATTGTAAGTGTGTTTGTGGTATTAGTAATGGGGTTACCAGCTGTAACAAAGTTATCTGATGAAGACTCCCATCTTATTGGAGACCCTATATTTCCTGATAAGCTCAATACTGTATTATTAGTTCCTGCGCAAACTGTTGTCCCTCCTGAAATACTTCCTCCAAGAGATAGTGGAGAAACGGCTATAGTTGCTACTGAACTGGATGAGGATGAGCAAACACCACTTGTTATTATAGCTTTATAGTAAGTAGTTGTAGTTAAATTCGTTACTACTAAACTTGCCGTATTATTTGAAATTGTTGTACCTGCTGTTGCAAAATTATCCAAAGAAGATAACCAGCTTGTAATATCTCCTACAAAGCCACTAACGGTAAGAGTTGTAGAATTTGTACCAGTGCAAACGGTTGTTCCACCAGAAACACTTCCACCAACAGATTGAGGACTTACCACAACATTTGCTGTTCCGGCATAACTGGATGGGACTGCAATACAGCCGGCGCCATTAGTTAATGAAGTGATACTATATGAAGTATTTACAATTGGGCTTACAGAAAATAAGTAAGGAGAAGTAGTGATGCCATTCACGGTAACAGGAGTTGTTCCATTTGTATAAGTCAAACTCCATGGTGAAGGACCAGTAAATGCAACAGAGATATTTGTACTTGAGCCTGAGCAAATATTTGCTGATCCACTTATTATAGCCGTGGAGGATTCTGCAACAGTTACGACCGCTGATCCTGTCAAATTAGCTAACGGCGCCGTACACCCTCCAGTGCTCATAGCGCTTAATGTGTATGTTGTTGTTGTTGACGGTGATACTATCAAATTATAAGGAGAAGCGGTGATACCCGTAACAGTTGTAGGAGTAACTCCATTAGTATACGTGATACTCCATGGCGATGAACCTGTCATTGTAATAGAAATATTTGCATTTGATCCGGAGCATATATTGCTATTGCCACTAATGACAGCAGAAACTGAACTAACAGTTATTACTGCGGATCCTGTAATACTGCCAGCGGCAGCTGTACAAACATTAGCATCGGTTACAGAAGTAACAGTATAGGTTGTTGTTGCAGTGGGTGTTACATTAAAAGTGTATGGAGAAGTAGTAATCCCAGTAATATTTACAGGAGTAACCCCATTGGTATAAGTTAACTTCCAAGGTGCAACACCTGTTAATGCAACAGATACAGTGGCACTGCTACCAGAACAAGTTGTTGTAGTTCCACTTACTACTGCTGAAACAACTGGCTTTAAAGTAACTGGCACGGTGTTAAAAGCAGAGCAACCATTTGGCGAGCCTGAAGTTGCGGTATATGTAGTATTGGCTGCAGGTTTTGCATAAACTATTGTAGTTTGAGTACCTGCAACATACGGTATAGTGGCAGCCAAATTAGAATAAAGCCCTGTTGCAGGAGTCCACACAATTGGTGCACCCCCACTTCCGGTAATCAATACATTATCGATTGCCCAATAGAAACAACCAAAACCAGTACCATTGCTTACAAATCCTGTAGTTCCGGCTCTGTATCTGAATCTTATATAAAAAGTATCGCGGTATCCTGCTGTTGTTGTTAAAAATGGAGTGAGATCTATAATTTTTTGAACAAATCCTGTTGGTGTTCCAATTGGATTACTTGAGGCAGCTCCAGTTGCAGGAGCCACATAGCCCGATGTTGAAGGTCCTGTTCTATAAATAGATTTCCATGTAGTAGCCGAAAGAGAAGGATTTTTAGACATTTCTATATTTATAGAATCGGGTGCAATGAACGGATAATAATGTTGCCAAAAACTTAATGTAGCATTCGAATATCCGGTAAAATCCAATTTGGGTGTTCGTAAACTTGTATTAAGTGCAGTCACAGCATTACCTATGGCTATTGAATCACTATTAGCTATAAAGAACTTAGAACTATCATTGCTTTTGAATGCAGTTGGAAAGACAGAGGGAGAACTATATATATAGATGCTCTTTTTTTTCTTCCATTTTCCCCAACTGTTTACGGCAGAAACAAGTGTATCCCAACCTGGTGGAATTATTTCCGGGCCTTCGAATTTTTCATCAAGAATTGTTGAAGAAGATACAGAGCCTCCGGTTGTAGTAAGGGTTGCCACAGCACTTGAACACAATGCCGCTGATACAGGATTTATTGTTATAGGAGTTGGCGCGGCACTAACAACAATATCAATTGATTTCGTGTTTGAACAAGCCCCAGCATTACCAACAACTGTATAAGTTATGTTAGAAGTAGGAGAAACAGTTATTGATGCACCAGTTAATCCAATTGGCGTCCATGAATAAACATAAGAACTATTGGTACTTGAGGCCGTTAATGTTGTACTAGTCCCATTACAAATATTCGTTGATGTTGCGTTAATTAAAATATCTGCAGAAGAATTAATTACAGCAGTAACTGCAGTTCTGCCAACTGAACATCCCGTGAAATACTTCCAATTATATAAAAAGAAATACCATGAAGAATTAAAATTATTTCCAGTGATAGAAATATCTGTAGAAACGTAAGGATAACTTGCATTAGTAGTGTTTCTAGTTAGCCCTGTACCTATAACGCCTAGTGTCCCTGCATCTATTAATAAATAGTACCCTGTGCCTGGTTGAAGGAAAAAGTTTAAAGGAATTGTTTGAGCTGTTGCCCCACCAGAAACATTTGTTATTACGGGAGCAGTACCCAATAATTGATTGTTTGAGTTGTACACGTTAATATTAAAAGATTCTCCTGTATTATTAGGAAAGATATCAACAGAAGATAATGTAGTTGCATTAAATACATCAAAATACATATTCCATGGTGTTGTGCCTAATGCAATTGTGCCTCCTTCACTAACAGGGTTTAATGGTCCGGAAACGCCAGAACCTCCAACATAAGATGGCTCTGCATAATAAGTTGTAGAAGCATTTAAAACTGGAGTTGTATAACTAGTCCCTAATGAAAGCGATTGACCTCCTGAAAGAGTACTGTACCAATTTATTGCAGATGTCTCTGGATTCCCATTTGCTGTTAACACTAAAGAACCTGTACCACATCTTGATGCTCCAACAAAACTAGTTAACCCTGGATTTTTAATGACAATCTGCAACACATTGGAATACCCTGCAACTCCTGCCAAGCAAACCACTTTTAATCTATAAAATGTAGGGACATTTATTACCGGGGGATTACAGCTAGATGGATTTGTTTCTCCAACTATTGAATTCCACGTAGTGTTATCTGTTGAATATTGCCATTGATAAGATATTCCAGTTCCATATGAAAAACCGGAGCTACTCATTACTATTTGACCAGAAACACATAAAATTAAAGATGAATTAGTGGAAATTGTTCCGCCAAAATTATCACTACAATTGGGAGGAGATATTTCGTGAGCACCAATATCTGGTGTAGTTGAAGATCTTGTTGTCCCATCAAAGTCAGTAGTTATGCCTGCAATGGGGACCGCCTGATTGTTAAGTGGAGATGATAATTGAAGATGTAAATCAATCAAAGCGAGGTTTGCATTATTTGCAATCACAAAAATGGGATCTACAACAGTAGAATTTCCATCATTTAAAGTAGCTGCTTGCCAAGCTACTAATGTAGAAATAGGCAATGAAATATAACCGATTTTATCACTACTAAAGTAGTCGTTATTATTAATTGAACTAAATACAGTTGGTGGCATTAAAGAATAGACTGAAAACCGATTCCCACTGGTTTCTCTATTAGATAAAATATTGTTATTGACATTAATTGTTCCCTGAACATTTGCCCCGACATAAATACAACTTGAAATACCTGCAGTAGATTGATTTATCCCAAGTTGAATTGAATTAAAATAAATATTATATCCACCTCCCGAAATAATTGAAATCCCTAATCCATTCTCAGAAATAGTGTTAATACTTCCTCTAGAAGTAATAGAATGAATGAAATTATTATAGACGTTTATGTTAGAGAAATTAGAATTCGTTTGAAGAGAAATTCCATAAGTTGCGGAAACAAACGTGGATGAGTTTTTTATATCATAGATTAAGTTGTTATTAATATTTCCACCTGAGCATACCCCACTAATAAAAACACCTCCTGACGCGTCTAATTCTGAAGTAGAAGTATAAATACTGTTATTGCCTGCTACTTGATTAGAACTAATAGTAAAACTGTTTTGATTTATTAAGTTTATTGAACGAAATCCGATTTTTTTTGTCAAGACACTCGAACCTATTATGTTTTTACTAATGATATTACCGGTTTCTCCAACTATTGATCCGTTGATATAGATACCATAATAGGCACTATTGATATTATTATTTATAAATGAATTATTATTATTCGATGTATCCGCTGAATTATTTATAATAACTCCATTAGACATAGCAATACCAGAAAAAGTAGTACTTGCCGTATTTCCATAAATGTTGCAATTTCGAATAACATTTCCATTGCAACCATTTGAAGCATTTGCACTTGCTAACCAAACTACAGAAGAGGTAAGCGAAGTACTAGTACTTTGTAAAGTTAAATTTCTTGTAGTAGTTCCAGAATTAGATCCATCAATAAAAACATAGTCTGCCCCATTTAATTTAAATAATGCATCAGCATTGCTTCCTGTTATTATTGTATTTATTGCCAGGTTAGGCTTTATTGTTAGTGTATTAGTCGCACTTGCCTGAGGATTGAAAATATTAATAGGAAAAGATTCTGAAGTCCCATAACTGACATCTGTCAAAACAAAAGTTACCGGCCCTCCTAAACAAGCAGAATTGTAAGCACTAATTGCATCTGTGATTGTATTGTAATATTGCCCAACACCCACTAAGTAAGTACCCGACAATATTTGATTAACGGCATAGAACTCTGGATTTGTTGGGGGGATAGTAACTTTAGGTGGATTTGCAGAAAAACCAGAAGCTCCTGATGAAGGACTTACAGAAATGTTGGATGCTAATCCTGTATTATCTTGTGCTACGATATAATAGGAAATAATACTACCAGAGAAAGCTCCTGCACCAAAAGTAAATTGATATTGATTACTACCTAATGAAACTGCTGTAACTGGAGAAAAAGGCAAAGAATTATAACTCCAATAAAGCACTGGCAATCCGGCACCCGCCGTAGGCACTCCATCTGCATCAGTAATTGTTGCTGTTAAATTTCTGTTTCCATCTATACATACACTTGATAATGAAGTATATGAAATTGCAGGGCCCTGTGCTTTTATTTGTAATGAAGAAAAAATAAATAATAAAATCCCCAGAAATAATTTGTTAATTTTTCCTGAGATAAACCCCGATAAGTGGCAAAGGTTTATGTAAAATTTAATCATTTAAAGAGTTAAGCGTTTCTTGTTTGGGTTTTCAAAAAATATAATTACAAAACATACTTCTAAAATGCAAAAGGAATAAAGCCTTCCCTTTGCTCTAAAGTTACTGCGTTTTGATTTCAAATTTAAAGAAAAACATCCTTGTTTCAATACATTTTTGTAGTTATGTATCTTAGTTATTCAATCGTAAAAAACAGTTTATTATTGTTTAAAATGAGACAATAATTTCCAGGAGATAGTATATTATTGACAATCAATGTTTTATGAGATTCGTTTTGAAGCAGTTCGAAATTCAATCTGGCAACAAGCTGGCCTGAAATATTGATTATTTTAGAATGATAAGATCCTGCATTTAAGCCTTTTATTAAAAGATTGATCACATTATTCTTAATTGGATTGGGGAAGATGGATAGCTCAGGAACAGATGAAAGGATTTGAGCTCTAGCAATTTCACTCCATTTTATTAATCCATTTGTTGATATTTTTTTAATTCGATAATAATTAAATCCTTGATTAGGGTGCTCATCTGTAAATTGATAATTGGCAATGCCGCCATTATTATCTGATGGGACAAAATCTTTAATTTTATTAAATACCAGCCCGTCCATACTTTTTTCAAGTTCGTAAATCGCTACATTATTTTCATTAGTTACTTTACAGTTTACCAAAACCGATTTGTTATTTTGAGAAGTCGCCGTTATCTCAATAGCGTTTAAGGGTAATGGTGAAAGTGGTTTAAAAATAACATAAAATCTGTTTCGGGCAAAAGAGGCAGAGTCTGCATTTACAATAAAAGTATAGCTGTTAATTGCAGACAAGTTGATTATAGTTTGCGTAGAAAGATAATTATCGACGAGAAACGCCTGGAAAATATTACTGAAAAAATTAACAGATTCAATTTCAAATCGGTAATGTTGTGATCTTAAATTACCAAGATCATAAAAAACAGTATCCTCTGATGTCAAAGAATTTCTTGCATCAATGGCTAGTAGTTTGTTGTTATGTGAGATACTTACATTTTCTCCAAAATTGGAAATCTTAACTGCATCATTTGCTTCATATTCATTTTGAAAATCTGCTGAAAACAATACTGCATTACCATCGGCTAACAAATTATTGGCATTAAATAATTTGAGGTTTATACGACTTGTATTACTAGGTGTGGCTTGTCTAAAAGGAGTTGCGTTACCAGATGATTTAATGTATTCCGAAAAGTTCACCACCCCACCCGATGTAGAATAAGTGAAGAAGGCCTGCCCGGATTGAATCTGTGTATAAGAAAGATTGCTGTTATAATTTTCAGTACCTCCTGGAACCGGCGTATATCCGGTAGCGCTACTAATAGTTTGAAACCCTCCATAACCCAAACTTCCGGGAAGCAGTGGATCCCAGACATAATACTTTTCATCTATTGATGAAGAATTGTTTATCAAACTGACAAAATCAATTTCAGATGCATAAGGATTTCCAACAGATTGAAGTTTTTCTGCTTCAACAATTACAGATTCGGGTTGATCAGAACCTCTTGCAAATAATTTTCCCTTTGTACGAAGATTAGTGATGGTAGCGGGCGAAGTATAGGTTTGAACACTTCTGTTCCCTCTTACAAATACCATATATCCTGATTTGTTTGACAGTTGCAATGAAGTTGTATTTGAAATACCATCATCGATACCTATCCAGCTGTTTGTAACATTATCATAGTACTTAACAGAAGAACCTGAAGGTGTATAAAAATCAAACCCTCTCGAAACTGCACCGGGTTTGTCTCCTGAAATAGTTGTTCCGTAGAAAGGCAAACTATTCTGCAGTGGGCTATTATTTTCCTGCCAACATTCATTAATACTTGTTCCGGAAGCAGGAGTAGCAAGGAACTGCCATGATTTACCATGAGTTAATGAAGTAGGAATAAATCTTTCCACAATAAATCTTCCCGTTCCAGTGTATTCTATACTGTTATCTGTTGGGATAATATCTACACTTGCGGTCAATGCAGAATCAGATTTCAAAGTAACTTCATAATTACCCAAAGCTAATTTTGTATCATCTGAAAAAGACAATCTTGATTTAACTGAAATATTTCCAGCAAGAGATTTCACCGCATTATTTCCGCCAGAAATCCTCAAATGATAGAAATCAAATGGAGAAATAAACTGGTCAGCTAATTTATTAAAATCGACTGTACTTCCAGTAATCTTATAATTATTCGTTCCTGGAATAAAGGAATTAGAAACGCCTATTGTTCCTGTATCGCTTAATATTCTTTCTCCCCCGTTAGATACTGATAGCAGATTGAAATAATTAATAGGCCTGATGGTCTGTGCGTCTATCCCAACTCCATCACCAGCAAAAGAAACCACACCTCCACTAAGGCTATAGTTTCCCGTGAGTTCCGGAATTATCACAGTATTTTTAAATAACCTGAGCTCACCACCCGTCATTACCAGATTGCCCGGTCCATTTAAAGAAATATTTAAGGGCACGTCCACTACCCCATCTGTAATGGCCATAGTTCCCAATATCAAAAGGTCTCCCTGAAGTGCTGTTCCTATATTATTAGTTACCGTAAAATTATTAAGACTGTTCACATTTGAAGGCAAAATTATATTAGGCGCAATCCCTGCAATTACCATAGATGAAATGCCATCTGCAGACAAAACGCCGCTTCCTTCGATTGGATTGTTAATGGTTAAAACATGTTGTCCTACTAGAAAAAAACCGTTGATTAAAGTTAATATCCCCTGTACATTTAAATCATTATCGAGCTCAACATTTGCGATGTTGTCTATTTTGAGATTATTCATTTTATCAACAACAACAGCAGAACCAGGAAATGTCTGATTATTAACACAATTAATTTTTATTGTACCAAAATTGATGATGGTTGCAGAACCTGCGTTATATGAACCCGTTATTGTTAGAGTTGCCGAACTGTCTATCCGTAAAATGCCATTATTGAGAGTCAGGTCTTTGATTGTTTGATCAGAAGCTATATAAAGTTCACCACCGTTAACAGTTATCGCATTATCTGATGGGATCGTGTTTCCTGATAGACTATTGAGCTTTATTGTTCCATCATTGATTGTTGTAGTTCCAGTAAATGTATTTTGTCCGGAAAGCAAAAGCGTTCCTGAGCCTTTTTTTATAAGGGAAAGAGAACCAGAAATCCCATCCGTAATCAATCCATCAAAATAGGAAGAATCCACATTACTAACGGTAATAGTAGCTGAAGATATTCCGCTTGTAATTATATTTTGTAAACCCAGATTGCCTATAGTAAAAATTGATCCTACGGTTGTATTATGGCCATCCAAATCCAAAATACCATAAGTCGGGAAATTACTTCCAAATGTAATATTGATGGGAGTCGATGTATTAAATGCCCCTTGATTTCCGGCAACTAATTTACCATCAGCAATATTTACATTACCTGAAAAAATATTTTCAGCACTCAGGCCTGATGGATTAAGTTTAAACACACCACCTCCATCATAAGTTATAGGCTGACTACCAGACATTACTACATTAATATTTATTGTATCACCGGGAGGTGCAACCACATAGCCGCTGTCTGGAATATTTAATACAAGAATTTGATTGCCTGAACCCACATGATTGTTTATTTCAAGTGTTTTTGTACTACTACCATTCATATAATTAGCCAACAAAAGTCTGTTATAATTATTTCCGGGAATACCTCCAAGGTTATTTACCATCGCGCCCTGGAGACTTAACACTCCTGAAGAAAGAGCAGAGCTGTTGCCAATATCCACAACTCCACCAAAATGATTTGTGGTGTAAGAATTTTCGAAAATTATGGACCCTAATCTATAATGACCTCCTACACTTCTCATATCAATACCACACCAACCTCCATTTATTGAGTTATCTAACCTTGCAAGATCTGTAAAGCGAGCCTTATGATTATTCACAAATAAAGAGGCGCCAGGAGGTCTTCCGATTTGCCAGTTGCTTCCATTAATCCATGCATCTCCTCCATTTTGAGACCAGATAAAATCTCCACCACCCGTATAAGGCAATACATTAAAATAAAAACCAGGGCTTGTTGCTAAAGCAGTCATCCCCGAAACTGCTGTGGCTGAAATACCCACATGCTGTTCGGCAACATCATAAAATAATCCAGATATAGTTATGCTATTCGTTCCGACAAGAATTGTTGCTGCAGGATTAAGAGGAACCGTTAAGTTATTGTTTCCCGAAATCAGGTTAATATTAATACTTGTGTTTACAATAACGTTAATGGGGTTTCTATCGGTTAGATTATCCACTGCTGTTATGGTAATTGAAAAGGGCGCTAATTCAAAAGGTGAGGATGGCGATATTGATGTTATCAAAAGCTGAGTTGGAATGGCGCCTGTAAAAAAGTTATTGATATTGCCAAAAACGGTGCCCCCAGCATTAGTTGCATAAGTATAAAAATAATAAACAGTACTTGGATTTAATCCACTTAATGATATAGAAAATGCATTACTCAGAAGATTCGTTGCAGAAATTCTTGTGCCCGCTCCAGTTCCCGGAAGAAAACCCGGAGTAGTACTATATTCGAAACCATAACTGCTGATGCCTGTGCATCCAGCAGACAATACATTTCCTTGCAATAATGCCGAAGAATAGGTAATCTGAACCGCATTACCCGAGTTTACTGAAGGGATGCTATTAACTCCAGTGGCAATTGCCTGTATATTAATTGAAGGCGCACCTCCTCCGGAAATTGGCAATAACCCATTATAATTATTAATTGTTGTTGGCGTAAATCTTACGTAAATAATAACATTAGGAATATTTCCGGAATTATAATTGGGCACAGCACCACTTCCAGATACCAGCGTTAATGAATTAGTAAAAGGCCCGCTAGCCTGAGTTGAAAAACTATAATTACTTAATGGGCCTATGGTAACATTTGATCCATCCAATAAACTGCCCGTTAATGTAAACGTGTGAGTAATACTGTTGGAATTGATACATACATTACCGAAATCAGTAAGAGAGCCTGCTCCTACTGCAGGCACATACAAATTTGGACTATTATAGAGCAGGGTAAAAGAATTTTCAACACCATATTTTATCCCGATACTATTAAAAGCATAGGTGTGAAAATAAAAAGTTTGTCCCGGTGCAGTTAAGCCACTAAGGTCAACTGAAAAATTACTGGATGATAAATTTGAAGATGAGATGTTAATTCCTGTTCCATTAGCAAAGCCTGGATTAATACTGTATTCTATACCATATCCGGTAATAACCGAACATCCCGAGTTTCTTATTGTTGCAGTAATAGTTGCTCCAGATATAGTTAAATTGCTAATAGCTCCCGGAGTTATTATTGGCAATGTACCCAATCCCCGACCTGATGCTGCCACTAAAATATCAGAAGCCCCTCCTCCAGAAATTATTATATTATTATAATAAAATACAGCAGAAGCAGGAGTAAACTTTACATATATCAATGCTGTTTGATTCCCTGGCTGGATTATATTCAACGAATCATAAAAATTTAAATTATCTACCGAAAAAGAGTAACCTGCTGAACGATTTATTTTGACTGTATCAGCAGTTAGATTAATTCCAGTCAATGAAAAAGTATTCGCATTTGATGAAACCCCAATACATAAACTTCCAAAACCAGCTAAAGCAGTAGCCGATAGCTGAGGTTCAAGGGTTAAATCTCCACCAAAAGAAAATTCATCTAATCCATAAATTCCTGAAGAATTTGTTGCGCCCCAACAATATAATCTGAATTCAATCGGAACCCTTACATTTTGAAATGCAACTGCTGATAAAGAAATAGTAGTTCCCACTGCGTTAAGGGTTCCAATATTTGCTGCATATCCATTGATGCTACTCCTCAATGAAAAAGCTACCGGACCCGTTGATGAACGTAAACCCGTATAACTAAAATTTGTGAAATTAATCTGATATCCTGAATCAGGAATCATAATAAAACTGAAATAGTCCCCTGTATCTTTTACTGCTGATGCGAAATTAGCTGCATTATATCTATCTGTTCCTATTGCTGCAGTTATCCCCGATCCCCTTTGAATTCCGGAAACAGAAATATGCGAATCTGTAAATTGACCTAATGTAAAAGGATTATAGCTGCTTGGATTGGGATCTGTTATTGTATTTGAAAAAATGACCTGACCCGAAACAGGAGAAGAGAATAGTAAAAATATCAAACACAGACCTGATACCAAAAGTCTGGTACAAGGCAACACTATATTATTAATATGTTGTCTTCTTTTCAAGTCGGTATCTGATTATTAAATATCGGTGGTTGTTAACCGATACGGGGAGACAAACTTAAAAAAAATCACCATATATTCCTAAATAAAAGGGAATTAAATAGAAAAAGCAGGAAATTAAATACCGAAATAATTATTTTATAAAAAGCTCTCAATAAGCTAATATGCAGCTACTTGCAATATAATATCGCTCGAGCCTTTAGTTTTTAAAATTAAATTATAAACGCCTCCTGATAAGAAAACACCCAATTTCAAACTAATTTTTTGACTAGACGAGGATAGTTGAAAACTGCCAAAATCAATTATCTGCCCCATTGAATTGCTTATTTCATAGAAATAATCACCTAGTGAAGAACCATTAAAACTCAGCTGTATTCTTTGTCCTTTTATTGGATTGGGGGTTACAGTAACTATTGGATTCCCTTTTATTGCAGCTACTTTTACCACTTCACTATAAGCCGAATAATTATCCACATCTATTGCTTTCAATCTATAAAAAATCTCATTTAGAGGGGCCGTTTCATCAACAAAAGAATAAACGACACTGCCTCCAATATTATTTAAAGGTGTTAATGTTTTTAATAGATCAAAATGAATTCCATCAAAGCTTCTTTCTATTTCATAATGATTAATATTTAATTCATTTTCCACCTTACTATTCAAAGAAACGGAATTATTATAATTGCGAATAGCTTTAATGCTAATGATTTTTACTGGAACTGTTTGACCAGGTTTAAATACAATCATGAATCTATTAACCGCAGAAGCAGGAGTATTTGATATTACAGAAAAATTGTAAAAAGTCGTATCCATTAATGAAATTGGCGTAGTCGTTTGCAGATAATTATCAATAAGAAATGGCAGCAATGCATTTGTAAGCGGATGTTCATTAACAAATTCAAGTTTATAATTGATTGCTTTAAGATTTGATGTAGCAAAAAATAGGGTATCTGCTGCAACTGCTGGCAATCTGGCTTCAATGGCATAAATCTTGTTGTTACTATTTAAACCAAAGTTCTCCCCTCCGTTTATCAATTTTATTGCATCATCAGCAGTATAGTCGTTGGAAAGATTTGAGTTCATAACTACAATATTGCCATCCACCAATGCTAATTGATTATTGAAATTAGAAAACAATCTCGATTTTATTAACTGCTTTTCACCAGCCACATTTGCTGAACGAATTTCCCTTAAAGTCATTCTGCTGCTATCTACCTTGGCCTCTTCTGCAAATGTAACAGACCCACCCAAAGCTCCTCCATGCATTAAGAATGCTTGCCCGGACTGTATTTTCGAATTAGCACCTGATGGATAATTTGTGGTTCCACCAGGATTTGGAACCCAGTCTACAAGCCCACTGATAGTTTGATATCCACCATAACCATACGCTCCTCCCAAAGTTGGATCCCACACATAAAATAAGTTATCGACGTTGGGGGGACCATTAAAAATCACTCCATTAGGATTGGAAAAATCAATGGCTGAGGCGTAAGGATTTCCAACAGACTCAAATTTTCCGGCAGTAATTGGAATGGTTGGCGGAGGATTTGCACCTGTAACAAAAAGCTTTCCCCTAGTTCTTAATATTGTTGGGATTGAAGTACTGTTTGCTCCGCTTAAATTAATTACAGACCTGTCGCCTCTCACAAAAATCATATACCCGTGTGAATTATAAATAGGCGTAGTCAATGTATTGCCAACGCCTGTCCAGTTTGTGAGGCTGTTAAAATATTTCATCGAAGGACCAGGAGCTGTAAATACATCAAATCCAATAGTTGTTGCATTAGCAATATCGCTGGTAATTTGAGTTCCAAATCCAGGAACAGGATTAGCATTTGGAGTGGCTGCACCTTCCTGCCATGAATTGTTTATTGTTTGCCCGTCATTAGTGGGTGTGGCCAATAATTGCCATGATTTTCCGTGGTTAATACCTGAAGGAATATACCTTTCCACAATGAATCTACCTGTGCCATAATTAAATCCGGAAGTTGCTCCAACTTTTGAAACCGAAGCCGTTCTTATCAAACTCGATTTAATGGTAACATCATAATTTCCAATATTGAAAAGTCCTGAAGTTGGCCTTAATTCTTTATCAATATTGATGGATTTATTAAGCACCACACCAGGCCCCGTGTTGTTCAAATGCAAAATACTCATCGCATTAATAACACCAGAGCCCGGGAAATTTTGCAAAGCACTTCCATTAAGTTCTATCCTTCCGTTATTTGTCAAGGTGCCATTATTATCAAAAGCGCCTTTAATAGCAAGGCTTCCTAAATCAGTAATCGTTAAACTTCCTCCGGTAAATATTTTAATATTAGCCCCATAAGCTGCACTGTTTATTATTGGATAATTTGTCAATCCTGCAGGAATTTCAACTTTTGTTGTTTGCGAAGGCACCGCTTTAGAACACCAGTTGTTGACATCATTCCAATTGGTTCCGGCAGTTCCGGTCCATTGACTGGGAATAATTGAAATGGTTACAGGCGCAGAAGCAGAACATCCATTAGATAGTGTAGCCGTAGCTGTGAAAGTAAGACTGACTGCTGTATCCAACTGACCCAATGTTGGCCTTATATAAACATTAGGAATAGAACCTCCAGTATAAGGAACCAATCCCGTAGAATCTGTAAATAAATTATTTTGATTTATAGGGCTCCAGCTAAATGTACTGGTTAGTGGCTTATAGCCTACAAGCCTAACATCATCTATTGCAATTCCATCAGACCAATATGCGTTGTATCTGAATCGAATTAATAGACTAGGGTAATTAATATAAGCGGATAGATTTATTGAATTATCACTAAAACGCGTACCTATACCCTGATCATCAATATAATAATCAACCCTGGCCCATGAAGTCCCACCGTTGGTCGAAGCCTCAATTAAAACACTATCCGTTCCTGATACATTTCCATCAGCCAGATAGTGAGAATAATAAATGCTGAAATCCATGAATAAATCTGTAAATCCTGTAGTATTTACTTGAGGAGAAACTAATGCGGTATTCACACTTGCACCACTGAAATCAGAAGTAGAAAAGGCGAATTTATTGATTCCCACTCCAGAAGAAACAGCAGGCCTCCAAACAGCGGTATTAGTAGGAACATAAGTACTCGTTTTTGAAGTCCACTGAGTATTTGGTGTAAATGAATTATTAATAATATTATTTACAGTAAAAGCGCCTAAGCCACTTTCGAAATTTTCATTTACTAAAACAACTTCCTCTATATCTCCAGTGGCATTCAATTTAAGTACAGCACCTTCTCCACAAATTATTGGATTATTGGGCAAGAAAGACAGTATAGGTATGGTTGCCAGATTAGCTTTTATTGCTGTTCTGATGATTGATTCACAGGTACCATTACTTGCTGTTACATAATAAATGGTGTTTCTAAATATCGATGGTGTAGTCCAGTTGGGGTCATTTGTATTTGCGATAGGAATACCTCCTGACGATACTGCATACCAATTGTATTGAGTAGCTCCTGGAGTAGCTGTTACTGATAAATTAACAGGACCGCTTCCACAAACCTGACCACTGGTAACGCTGGTAATATTGATTGGGCAAGTAGCCACAACGGTAAAAAGGTAATCCTCAGCTTCTCCATTAGCAAGATTAGCACAGGCATCAAATAACGAAGATGTGGCGGTTGACCTTATTCTGATTCTATAATTGCCTGGTGAAGTAGACAATGGAATTACAAATCCAAAAGTTGTGGTATACGCCCTGATTGCCCCTGAAGAGTACACCTGTTCTGATGGTTCAAATGCCCCTGAATTATTCCAATCCACCCAGGCAATCATATAACTGAGATCATTACACTGTATATACAAATTAATACCTTCTCCCTGAGCCTGTATAGATTTTAATGGCAATCCGGAGAAATCCTGAAAACCAGGGCTGATTGAAGAATAAGTAGAAGTATTAGTTATGTCCTGAATCGTACCCAGAAAACTGATTTTATTTATATAATAAGAATTCGCGGTTGTTGAAGTTGGTGTACAATAATCAGCTGTAATAAATGAAGCTGTTGTAGAATAAGAAGACTGACCAGAATTAGTACAAGTTACCATCAATCTATAATAAGTAGTTGAGATAACACCCGAAACACCAGGTGCGGGTATAGTTGATGGTAATGTAGTGGCACCAGGAACATTAGTCCAGTTTGTTGCATCTGGAGAAGTTTGCCATTGATAGATCAATCCTGAATTCGCAGAAACTCCTGTTGCATTTAATGTAAAGTTAGTGCCCGCAGAACCTGTAGAAGGGAATGTAGTAGCAGCTCCTGCTACTGGAGTTCCTGCACAAGGAGGTGGTACAAAACAAGATACTGTGGCATCCCATCCCGCTCTGTTAGTTATTCCATCTGACGTAAAAACAAAGGTCAGTGAACCATCTGATGCAGTAGAAGTAATGACACCCGGGTTAGAAGTAAATGAACCTAACAGTAAAGAGGCTGCGCTATTACCATCATAAATTTTTAAATTATCACAGCAGGTTTCTACTGCAAATGAATTAAAGCTCACTCTGATTTTAGCACCAACTGTTGCGGGCTTTATTGTTAGTCTTCTGGTTTCTCCATCGGTATAATTACCTGCTATGTTAGTAGCAGAAGTTGAACCTCCGCTTCCCCCACTATCAAAAAACAATGCACTACAGGTGACTATTGAATCATTAACCGGCATATTTACTATAGTACATGCCGAAGAAGTTACCTGCACAGGAACAGATATACCCGAACTTCCAGAGCAGGTTACAATACACTTGAACCACAATACCGTTGCTACCGTAGGTGCATAAGTGTAAGTAGGTGAACTTGCATTTAATACAATATTTGTAAATGCGCCTGGCACACCTGCTGCATCCGGTGCTGATTGCCATTGATAAACAACCCCAGATCCTGCAATAGCATTTTGTAATGATAAAACAGAAGTATAACCAGGAATACAAACTAGTACATTGGAATTTAATGTAGCCCCAGGTATAGGAGTGCCGGTACAAGGCGGAGGCACATAACAGGATACCGTTGCATCCCAGCCAGTATAAGCGACAGATCCATCAGATGTAAATACAATTGTTAAGGCACCATTTGCAGCCGAAGAGGTGATTACACCAGGAGTTGCTGCTGAATAGACACCGATTAAAGGAGCATTAACGGTTGAGCCATTGTATATTCTCATGAAATCATACCCAGGCTCAATATCAAATTCATTGAATGTCAATCGAATTAATGAACCTAATGTTGAAGGAAGTATAATAAGTGTGTCTAATTCATTATTCGTATAATTACCCAAAATACCTCCGGTGTCATAAAAATTTGAAGCACAGGTAGAAATGGTTGTTGAACGATTCAGTGGCATTGTGGTACATACGATTGTAGTTATCTGAATAGGAGTTGAATAACCGATATTCCCTGCGCAAGTTACCGCACATCTATACCAGGTTGTTGAAGCAATAGCTGCACTATAATTAGCCGTATTTGCGCCAGTACCACCAGCAACATTTGAATAAGTAATATTATCAGTTGATGATTGCCATTGAAAACTAATTCCAGCATTAACAAGCAAATTCTGTAATGAGAAATTAACTGATCCGCCTTCACACAAACTGGTTACATTAGATATCGTATTCCCTGGAACAGGGGTACCTGTGCAAGGGGTATTAGCTATAATATTTACAATATAATCTTCTGTTTCACCGTAAGAATAATTAGCACATGGATCTAATGCCACAACAGTAGTTGCATTATATACCTCTCGCACCCGAAGCCTAATGTTACCTGTTAAACTTACCGGAATCAAAATTGGTATAGTAACGGTACCCGATAAAGGAATCAATACGGTATTTGAAAATCTTTCAGAAGGCTCAAAAACGGCATTGTTATTAAAATCAAGCCAAATGGCCACATTACCACTGCCGCCTCTGCCAATACCCACTGTTGCATTATAAGTTACTCCCTGAACTAAAGTTGTGGTAAAAGAAGTTGTGGGATAAAGAATATAATTATTGGCATTTGCATTACAACCTGAATTTAAGTTCGAAATAGTGTTCAGTGTAAAATTATTTACATAATCATTTGATGAGCAAGCTGCAGTATAAGTTGGCAAACAATAACTGGTAATAAAAGTAGTTGTTGAAGAATAAGCAAAAGCGCCACCATTAGTACAGGTTACTTTCAATCTGTAATAAGTAGTAGTAATCGTAGCTACCGAAGTTACTGTAGCCGGCACTGATGTAGCGCCTGGAATGTCAGTCCAGCTGGTTGTACCATCAGGAGAAGATTGCCATTGATAAGTAATTCCGGAAGCTGCAGTACTTCCTGTTATATTTAAACTAAAGGCCGTGCTTACCGAACCTGTAGAAGGAATCGAAGAAGCGCTACCTCCAACCGGAGTTCCTGCGCAAGGAGATAAAGCCAACACAGCAAGTGTATAATCTTCAGTTTCTCCTGAAGCCATTGCATTACATGCCGCAGGAGTGGTTGAAAAATAATTTACCACTACCCTCATGCGATAGTTCCCCGCAGTTTGTAATGCAGGAACCACAAAACTTCCTGCTATAGGAGTAAATAAATAAGAATTGGTTGCGTATACTGTTTCTCCGGCGTCTGCAAAATCAAAGTCATTATTCCAGTCAACAAAAATAGCTAGACCATAACTACCTCCAGCAGAAACTGCTGTACTGAAATTTAATGTCGCAGAAGGAAACTGGCTTGCAGACTGAGCGGTGAAATTACCATAACCGTTAGCAGAAATAGCATTAGTTTGATTATTGATATTTAAAATCCCCCCTGTTGTAGTAAACCCATTAATAAAATAGGTTGTTCCTGTGGAAGTAGATGTGCAATAAGTAATCGAAACCAATACAGGAGTTGAAGTTCCGTTATTACCTGAACAAGTAACGATGCATTGAAAATAAGTAATTGAGTTTACTGTTGCAGTATATGTTGATCTTGTTGCTCCTGTAATATTTGTCCATGTTGCATTATCGGGAGATGATTGCCACTGATAAGTAATCCCAGAACCAATAATAACATTTTGCAAACTCAATAAAGTGGTTCCGCCAACAGCAACAGAGGCAGGACTGGCAATGGTTGCACCTGGATCAGGAGTGCCTGTACAAGGGGATAATGCCAGAACAGAAAAAGTATAATCTTCTGTTTCGCCGCTGGACATTGAGTTACATGCCGAAGGGGCGGTTGATAAATAATTTGCCACTACCCGCATGCGATAGTTACCAACAGCCTGAGCCAAAGGCACTGTAAAACTCCCTGGAATTGGAGTGAACAGATAAGCAGTTGTAGTAAATACATTTTCCCCGGCATCTGCAAAATCAAGATCATTATTCCAATCAATAAAAATGGCTAACCCATAATCTCCTCCTGCCGAAACTCCAGTATTGAAGCTTACCGCAGAACCCTGATATTGACTTGCAGACTGAGCAGTGAAATTACCGTATCCATTTGCAGATATTGCATTGGTTACATTATTAATATTGGTAACAGCACCGGTTGTAGTGAAACTATTAATAAAATAAATAGTTCCTGTAGAAGTAGAATTACAATATGTTACTGTAACCAATACCGAAGCAGATGGTCCAGGCGTAGCCCCACATGTAACTATGCAACGATAATATGTACTGATATTGAGTGTAACGGAATAAGTAGCATTGGTAGCTCCGGTAATATTAATCCAGGTCGAATTATTTGTTGAAGATTGCCATTGATAATTCACCCCTGAACCGGCAGTTGCATTTTGTAAACTTAAAATTGTAGTACCACCAACTGCAACTGATGCAGGGCTGGCAATAGTATTTCCAGGAGCGGGAGTTCCTGTACATGCAGCAGAAGCTAATACATTAAAAGTATAATCTTCTGTTTCGCCACTGCTCATGCTATTACATGCAGCAGGTGCTGTAGAAAGATAATTTGCTACTACACGCATTCTGTAACCTCTGATTGCTTGCCCTGCAGGCACAACAAACGATCCGGTTATTGGTGTCAATAAATACGCATTCGAAGTATATACTTTTTCTCCTGCATCTGCAAAATCATAATCATTATTCCAGTCTATATAAATAGCCAAACCATAATCTCCTCCTGCTGAAACGTCTGTATTGAAATTTACCGTACCTCCCTGAAACTGACTTGCAGACAATGTCGTAAAATCACCGTAACCATTAGCCGAAATAGCGTTGGTTATATTAGCAATATTGGTAACACCACCTGTTGTTGTAAATCCATTGATAAAATAAGTAGTTCCAGTTGATGTAGAAGTACAATAAGTAACACTAACAAGCTTTGAAGCTGATGTGCCATTTAAACCAGAGCAGGTAACTATGCAGCGGAAATAAGTATTCGCACTTACAGTAGCCGTATATGTTGATGATGTTGCTCCTGTAATATTTGTCCATGTTGTATTATCAGATGAGGACTGCCACTGATAAGTTACCCCAACACCTGTAGTTGAATTTTGCAGACTCAATAAAGAAGAACCCCCAACTACAACTATTGCAGGACTAGCGTTTGTGTTTCCAGGGGCTGGTGTACCTGAGCATGCAGTTGATGCCAGCACATTAAATGTATAATCTTCGGTTTCGCCTCCTGATATAGAACCACAACTGTTAGGAGCAGTAGAATTATAATCAATTTTTACGCGCATTCTGTAACTGCCAACAGCTACACCAACAGGAATATTAATAACGCCGCTGTATGAAGTTGTAAAATTATACGCACTGCTAACATATACAGCTTCATTGGCATCTGCAAAATCTAAATCATTGTTCCAGTCTATCCATAATCCAATTCCAACACCCCCAGTAGTATTCCAGTTTAAAGAAAAATTAGTAGGCGTTCCCTGATAATTACTGGCAATTTGCGATAAAAAATTTCCGTAACCACTAGCTGAAATGGCATTAGTAACATTGTTTATGTTGGCTACGCCTGCGGAAGTAATCAATGAATTGATGTAATAGCTGATTCCGGATGAAGTAGAAGGACAATATCCAGTGAAAAAACTAACATAACCAACCCATAATGATTTATCTGTTCCGTTACAATTTGATCTTATCCAAACATAATATGTGGTGTTCGGTGTCAATCCTGTCAGATTTACGATGGTAACGCCTGCACCTACACTACCTGTTGCGGCAGCGCTGAATGCTGGTGCTACTGAAGATGTACTGAGATAATATTCGTAACCGGATGAAGGTGCGGGACTAGCGGCAGTCCAGCTGATTCTTGCCCCTGTTGAAGTAATCAATGAAGAAGTCAATGCGGAAGGCTGCTGAGCGCAAGCCAGTAATGTTGTAAAGTTAATTGGTCCAACCCATGTAGACTTATCCGTTGCGTTACAATTCGACCTTACCCAAACGTAATAAGTTGTATTTGAACTAAGAATTGAAAGAGATGCGGTGGTAACACTAGCGCCTACGCTATTTGTTGGGGCTGTAGCCGATGTAGGAGCAACCGAACTTGTACTAAGATAGTATTCGTAACCTGAAGCAGGTGCCGGGCTGGCGGCAGTCCAACCAATCGTGGCACTTGTAGCTGTAATAGCCGAAGCATTAAGTGCTGAAGGTTGTTGGGCACAAGCGGGGGTTTGTTTTACAGTTACATTATCTAAAAAACAATTGTCTCCAAATTGAGATGTAAATAAAAACCCGACTCTTATATTGGTTCCTACACCCGCAGCGCCAATGCTGATGTTTTTCAATTTCCATTGAGCAGTCCCTGCTGTAAGTGTTCCATCATGTCTGGATATAAAAGAACCTATGTTAGTCCAGGTACTTCCACCATTTGTTGAGTACTGTACTTGCACTCCTTCAGTAGTAGAAGTGTATGATGTATTATTTTCATTTCTCCAATAAAAATCAACATCAACGCTTGTTGCACCTGATGTGTTCAGTGGCATGGAAATCAATCTGGATTGACCACCCGAACTGATGCTGAATGAATTAAAATAAATCATTCTATCGCCCTCCTGTGGAGATGTTGTAGGATTTGTTCCTACTGTGGCCAATAAGGGAGCAGCAGCAGTTCCTGATATATTTGCCTGAGTCAGCCAACAAGTAATTGTTGGTGATGTGGTATTAAAAGTCTCATTCACTGAAGCAACAGTTGTTACAAAAGAAGAGCCACATGATGTAGTAAAATTTGCAGATGCCGTCCAGGCTGAAGCATTACCCGTGCTACATAATGATCTTACCCAAAAATAATAAGTGATATTTGGCGTTAATCCTATAAGGGAAGCCGATAAAACACCAGCAGCAACGTTACCAGTTGGAGTAGCCGAAGCTAAAGGTGCAGTAGCTGAAGTACTTACAAAATATTCATACCCAGATACAGGTGCAGGACTTGCAGCCGTCCAGCTAATCGTAGCCGTTGTTGATGCAATAGCACTTGAAATTAGAACAGAAGGAGCAGATGTACATGGAGAACTGGTTGTAAAACTGGACGCCCCAGCCCATAACGAAGTGGTTGTTGCATCGCATCTTGATCGTACCCAGAAATAGTATGTAGTACCGACTGTTAATCCAGAAAGTGAAGCACTTAAAATGGTATTAGCCACTGATCCCGAAATTGTAGTTGTAGGAGTTATTGAAGAAGTACTGTAATAATACTCGTAACCTAATGCAGGAACCGGCGATGCTGCTGTCCAGCTGATCGTAGCAGTTGTTGAAGTAATAGATGAAGTACTTAATAACGAAGGCTGAGCAGAACATGCAGGAGTTGGATGAATATCCACCGCATCCATCGAACAGTTGTATCCAAATCTTGATACAAATCTAAACCCAACATAAAGTAAGGGCTGATTTGCTGCGCCTGCAGGCAATGTGATTGTTTTTAAATTCCAGCCATTTACACCACCTAGTCTGGTAATCTCCGCCCCTACTATCGTCCATGAAGTTCCGTTAGTGGAATACTCCACATAAACGCCTTCGTCGGCATAGCCTGCTGTTGTATAATTGGTATTATCATGAAACCATTGAAATTGAACATCCACACTAGGCACACCAGTTGTAAATATGGGAGGAGAAACTAATCTTGTTTGATTGCCAGAAGCAAAAGTACTTGAACTCCAATACACATAATTAGTTCCTTCCTGAGGAGTAGTAGCGGGTAAGGCACTTCCTGTAGGATAACTCAAATTAGATGTTCCTGAAACATATTGTTGAGACCAGCATGATGGAATCGTCAATGCATTGAATCCCTGAGTGATATTAAGTGAAACAGGAACACATGTTGTTGTAAATGAAATAGGTCCAGTCCAACCCGAACTAAATGTTGCATCGCATTTTGATCTCACCCAAAAATAATAAGTAGTATTTGCTGTTAACCCACTTAATGAAACCGAAGTAACTCCGGCAGCAACTGTTCCAGTAATTGTTGTTGTAGGTGCTGTGGAAGAAGTGCTGTAATAATATTCATATCCACTTCCGGGAGCTATTGCAGCGGCGTTCCAATTAATAACAGCTGTTGTTGATGAAATCACTCCTGTTGAAAGTGTTCCAGGTACTGAGGAGCAACCTGGAATAAAACCATCAAATTCATCAGCACCAATATCCGGAGCAGTGCCACCACCATTTACTGAACCAACAGGACCAGGCCTCGTTTGTCCATCATAGTCAGTAGTAATAGTTGCAATTGCTATGCCGCCTGATTCGAGAAGCGTTCCAGGAGATGGACTAATATGCATATCTGTTGCTGAAACAAAAGTTGGATTTATATTTTGTGCATTGGCATCTTTTCCTGTTGCCGTTTTCCAGGAAGATAATGTAGTTTGTGCTGCAGCGCTATAGAAGCCAACGGCACCTGTAGCTACATAATAATTATTGTTGTTGATTAAATTAATTGCGGGAATATTAGTAGTTGCCGCGCAATAAAGACCATAAGATGCAGTAGTTGAAATGGTATTTACTATGATATTATTTCTAAAAGAAGATAATGTTACACCTGCAACCGACATGTTTATACAAGCTGAAATTGCCGTTGTAGTTAATAAGCCAGTGGTAGGACTTGTTTTTAATACTATAGTATTGTGATCAATGGCATAATTAGTTGCCCCAGCAGTAAATAAAATTCCATAAGTTGAAGACGCTAATGTTGCGCTTGTTGTATAAAAACTAGCCACCATATCACGAATCACATTATTATAAATATTTGCGCTTGTATTTCCGGCAGACCCAGTAACATAAATACCTAGGGCACCAAAGCCACTTACAGATGGCTGTCTGATATCATGAATATTATTATTGTAAATCTGAATCCCTGTATTTTGAGTACCAATTTCAATTCCGGCTACTGTTGCACTATACCCGGCTCCAGTTGGATCTCCACCTTGTATATCATTACCACTAATAATTGCAGATGTTGCATCAGCTGCAATTGCTGAATTACTAATCAATATACCTCTTGTACCAATATTACCTGCCTGAGTTCCATCACCCAAAATATTGTTTCTTATGCGTAACCCTGTGTTATAATAGGTAGCTACTCCCGATGCCCAAATGCCATGATATACTCTGGTAATTAGGTTATTTTCGAATGTATTATTAATACTGCTGGCCCCACCACTACCTAAACTTGTGGCTGAATAATTAGACATATTAATTCCATAAGTTGCGGTTGTACCACCGGCTACCCTATTACCTGTTAAGATGCAATTTTTTATTGTGTTATTACTTGCCCCATCAGTGCCTGTAGCAGAATTTGAGCTTACTCTGATTACAGCAGCTGCTGTTGCTGCAGTAGAAGTATAGGCCACCGTTAGGTTTCTTATTCCGGCAGTTGCAAGGTCATCTCCATCAATAGTTACATTGTCTGCTCCTTGTAATTCTATTATAGCTCTGTTGGCTACAGGTGTTGCCATTAATATACTGGCATCTCCTGATGGTTTTATTGAAATTGAAGAATATGAAGCCGGAGCTGTTACTCCGTTTAATAAAGAGGTAACTGCCGTTTCGTTTACAGTACCCGTAATGGTAATAATGATTGCGCCTTTATGAGTACCTGAATTTATAGCTGAAAAGGCTTGACTTAAAGTTAAGTATGATGTAGGACCTACGGTACCTAAAGTTGCTGTAACCGAAACCTGAGCAGTTGCATTATTAATAACCCCAATAAAAAAGAAAAACAAAACAGCTAATGCAATGTTGAACCTTATTTTAAAAAAATGAGTCAGTTGGGTAATCATTTATTCATCTTTATAGATTTCTAAATTATAAGGTATTTGTATCAGAACAAATTAGTTAAGCCACTTATTTTAATACTATTAACATTCTATAAAAAAGATAATGTTTTGATAAAATGCCCCTCAATTATTTTTTAATATTTTCAATTAAACATAAGCACAAATGAAAATAAAACATCTGATAAATATACAAAATCAAACTAATTGAAATCAGAAGAAATCAAATTTGTTTATAACTAATGTGTTTCGTAAATCAATGATTGTTAGCGATTTAAGAAAATCAAGATAAAATTAAAACCGATCATTTAATCAGCAGTTGTTGTATAGTAATAATTTCAGCATCAGAACACAATAACAATTTATAAATCCCAGAAGCTATATTGTCGTTTAATTTTATTTTGATTTCATTATTTTGATCAGAAAAAATCAAATTTTCATTTAATAAAACTTGTCCATTTGTGTTTATCAATTTGCAGTTAAATCTCTTTGGATTAATTGTTTTTGCTTTATAAAAAAGGTGAATTGTTTTTTCAGTAACCGGGTTTGGATATACTGAAAATAAACTTTCATCAGGCTGAGTATTGACATTTACAATTTTACTGTAAATAATATTTCCACCCAATTCGATTGCTTTTATTCTATAATAATTATTATTCTCAAAAGCGCAATCATCTAAATATTGGTAAGTAACGGCTTCGATAAAAGGCTGATTGTTGGTGATTGATTTTATTAAATTAAAATTCAGGCCATTTATACTTCTTTCAATATCATAACTTATGATATTTTTTTGCTGCGCCACTTGCCAGATAATTTTATTCGTATGTAATTTTAAATTCACCGCATTAACATTCACGAAATCAACAGACAGGGCATTCATTGGTTTGAACATCACAAAGAAACGATCAGCTGCTGATGAAGACAGCTCATCATTCACCACAAAATTAAAATAACTGGTATCATTATGCACTAACATAAATTCGTTGTGGGTATATCTGTCAACCAAAAATGGCATTGTATTTACAGGATTCAAATTAAAAGCAATTAACCTTAACTGATATGCCTGCTTCTTTAAATTCCCTACAGTATAAAAGATCGTGTCATTAATTACTGGTGATTTTCTTGATTCTAAAGAAACAATATTGTTGTTTAATTTAATCCCGAAATTCTCACCGGAATTCATTATTTTCAAAGCATCTTCACTATTGTAATCGTTGGTATAAGCCGAATCAAAAGCGATAAAATTTCCGTCGGCCAGTCTGTTATTAATTCCTGATGCGGTAAAGAGAAAAGCCTGAAGTGATGGAGATGAAGTATTGAAATCCTCATTTCTGAACGCATTTTGAGTTCCGGCTATTTTGGCCTCTTCAGAGAAAGAAACAGCTCCTCCGGAATTAACTCCCGTTGAATGCATAAAGAACGCCTGACCGGATTGAATTTTAGTGCAGGGAATCAATCCGCTGTAATTTGCTGTTCCACCAGGAATAGGCCTGTAACCATTTACGCTGCTGATTGTTTGATATCCACCCAGATTATTTGTTCCTGCCAGTAATGGATCCCATACATAAAATGAATTGTCTATTGACCCATCAAGACGACGAGTGATATAACGAAAATCTATAGCCGAAGCAAAAGGATTTCCTATACTTTCAAATTTATTGGCTGAAATTATTGAAGAAGGAGGCAACTCTCCAGCTGAAGCCGTATATAATTTACCTTTTGCTCTAAGCACAGTTGGAACAGAGGTTGCAGTAGATGTAGTCACAGACCGGTCTCCTCTTACAAAAACGAAGTACCCTTTTTTATTGGCAATTGGAACAAAAGCGCTGGGCACTCCTATCCACGAAGAATCTGTTGAACTGTAAGTTTTCATTGTTCCTCCTGCAGGCGTATAAATATCAAATCCAAGACTTGTTGCTCCTGAATTGCTGCCTCCATTATTACTCGTGATGATCGTTCCGTATCCAGGATAGCGATTTTGATTTAACAAAACAGCGGTATCCTGCCAAGCTTGATTTATAGTTTGATTGCCACTCAATGGCACCGAAACAAATTGCCATGATTTTGTATGACTGATGCCAGAAGGTATGAATCTTTCTACACTTACATTTCCAGTAATTATTTTACCTGTAAGATTTCCAATCCATGCTGTTTCTGTGGCTGTTGATTTAAAAGTAAGGTTATCGTTGGTAATTAATTTTATTCCTTCTACAGAAAAACTAAGGGAACGATAAATATCCAATGGCCCGCCCAGCGAAACTCCAGATGTACTATTGTTTCCGATAATAAGATTAAGCAATCTGTTATTTTGGAATATTGAATCAGGAATAACCTGAGCAACATTTCCATAACAACCAAAACTGCCTTTTCTCCCATCTATAATACCACTTGATTTTGTAATTGATCCATACACCTGAAATACAGCGTTAGTATCTAGCGTTATGATTGCCCTATTGCTTAATCCACTTAAATAAAGATTACGCACTTTACACAGGCTATTTACAATTGGAAAATTGGGATATCCCTCGATTAATTTAAGATCGGTGGTTTCGTTAGCCACCAGATTGGCTTCCCAGTTTTCTGGATAATCCCAATCACCTGAATATTTACCAATCCAATTGGCAGTATGATCCGGTATATATTCATCACATCCAATATCGGGTTTGGTAAGATTTCTGGTGGCATTATCAATATCATTTTGCGGATCCGTTAGCGGTGTTCCCAGATTATTTAAATCATTGTTCGCAGATGTCGATAAATGTAAATCTGTTGGAGAAATAAATTGAGGAACAATACAAACTGAGTTCAGATCTTTTCCTGTTGACGCTTTCCAAGATGATAACGTTGATGACCGAAAGTCTGTATTATATATAAAACCAATTAGTTTAGAACCAATTCCAGTTGGACTAACCGAATAATCGTTATAATTCAACTGATCAAATTGTGCGGCATTGGTAGAAGCCATAATTCCAATGGCGGCAAAACCATTGTTAGATTTCAGCCCTAAATTATTTACTAAAATATTATTTCTGATATCTGCAAAAGATCCGGAACGTAATCTGATACAAATTGAAATTGCGCCTTCTTTATTTAGTGTATTTGTAAATCCAGTAACACTTCCTAAATTAATAGAATTATGATATATTTTTATTCCACTTTGAATTGTCAGACTGTTGAGTAAAATA
>CALQSB010000001.1 GCA_943333125.1 Chitinophaga pinensis | reverse complement strand
CCACCTGAGTAGTTAACCCTAATTGATTGAATAAATAGTTTCCAGTAATATAAGCGATTCGTTTTTTACCATCAAAGAGATATGATTTAAGCAATTCCTCTTGGTTAGGTTTTAAAATACCAAAGACAGTTTTTTTAGGCTTATAAAATTTACCCTTGGAAAGCTTTTGAATTATACCTTTCTTTTGTAAACGCTCAATTGCTTTTGCGGCAGATAGAAATTGATTTTCACTAATCTTTAAATCGGCATACCCAAATACCCGATCATCAGGAATCTTTTCCAGCTGAAGTGATATATTTTCTGAAATCTTCATTTTCACAAAGATAGGAGTTATTAATTTTTTTGTCAAGTTTTTTATACATTTAACTTGACTTTTTTATTTAAGGAAAAAACAATTTCAGAATAAAAATATGCTTTAAAAATCGGGGAAATTTGGAGCAAAATAACGATATAATTAATTGACAGTCTATTAGTTACACTATTTTCCGATACAAAACTTACTAAATATATAATCCAGCTTGTCTTCATTTGTAATCTCCCCTGTTATTTCTCCAAGATGAAACAAGCATGTACGAATTTCTATTGCCAATAAATCCCCAGAGAGCTTGCTGTCTAATCCCACTTTAATTGAGTCTAATGAAATCTTTATCTGCAGAAGCGCTTCCAGATGTCTTGCATTAGTAACAATAGTGTGATCTGTATTTACAGAATTATCTACAGTGTTTTGATATAATTTTTCTTTGAGGAGATCTATTCCCAAATGTTGTTTTGCGGAAATCTGCAGAATAGATGCATTAGAAAATTCAACAGCTTTCAGTTCAATTAAATCAGACTTGTTAGCTATTAAAAAATATTTAATTCCTGCATCCTTGAATATTTTTTCCTGTTGCAATAATTCATCTTTAAGCATCGTATTTGCATCATATATATATAGCACCAGATCTGCGGAATGCATTTTTTCCAAACTTTTTTCTATCCCAATATTTTCAATAATGTCTTTCCCACGGCTTCGGATACCTGCAGTGTCTATCAGCCTGAAAATTATTCCATTAATATTAATTGTTTCTTCGATAGTATCTCTTGTGGTGCCGGCTATTTCACTTACTATAGCCCGGTCTTCATTCAATAAACAGTTTAATAAAGTAGATTTACCTGCATTGGGTTTTCCAATAATAGCTACACTAACTCCATTCTTTATTACATTCCCCAACCGAAATGACAATATTAATTTATCAGTAGTTTTTCTTATCTGCTCTATTAAACTATAGAATTTATTTCGGTCTGCAAATTCCACATCTTCTGTAGCAAAATCCAATTCTAATTCTATCAATGACGCAAATTGAATGAGTTGCTCTCGCATTTGTTGCAGTTCGTTTGAAAACCCTCCCCTGATATTATTTAATGCTGTTTTTTGCGAAGCCTTTGTATTAGCTGCAATCAAATCAGCAACGGACTCTGCTTGTGTTAAATCCAATTTGCCATTCAAAAATGCACGTTGTGTAAATTCTCCTGGCTTTGCTATTCTAGCGCCGTATTTTATACAAACATTGATGATTTGTTCTTGTACAAACGGACTACCATGGCCGCTGATTTCTATCGTATCTTCTCCTGTGTAACTTTTGGGCCCTTTGAACAATGACAATACAACTTCATCAATCACTTCATTGCCATCTTTCAACAATCCAACATGAATAGTATGAGATGGTTGTACTGATAAATTTTTGGAAGGAAATAATTTCGAAACGATTGAGAATGTATTAAACCCACTTATTCTGATAACGCCGATAGCCGCAACACCCGGTGCAGTAGCCAACGCCACAATAGTATCATCCCAACCCGATAGTTTGTTATTCATAAAACAAAGATATTAATGATTCAAGTATTAAATGAATCATTCAAAATCCAAATGGAATTTCCATATAATCCCTAGCCATGGCCTTAAGGCCATGGCTAGGGATTATATGGAAATCAAACACATAAAAAAACCTCCCGTTTTGACGAGAGGTTTCTTCAAAAATATTTGAAATTTATTCCTGCACCACCCATGTAATCGGCTGGCGCTTATAAGCTGTTACGTTACGACCATTTTGAATAGCGGGTGTCCATTTACCAGATTTTTTAATAGCACGAACTGACTCCTGTTCCATACCAAAACCATGAGAAGTTTCAGCTTGAACATCACTTACACTGCCATCTTTTGCTACAATAAATCTTACAATTACTGTGTAAGTTCCGGGAGGCGCTCCATTTTCTCCGGGTACACCAGCATCTAAATTATTGGAAAGATATCTTCTCCATGCTGATTCGCCACCAACATAAGATGCATCTACTTCTACTTTGGTGAATACTTTGTTCTCATCATCTTCTTTTGGCATCTCCACTGCTTTAGAATTGTCTTCAACGGGAACAATCTGATCTTTATTATCGCTCTCAACCGTTTTTGTACTGATTACCTGGTCTTCTTTGATTTCTTCAATTTTTTCTTCAGGAGCCACCTCTTCATCCTTTACAATCTTGGGTGGTGTAAATTTCACCTGATTAACCTCAGGCGGTGGTGGTGGAGTTGGCGGTGGCGGTGGTGGCGGTGGTGGTTCATCTTTCACCTGAGCCATCTCTGTATCGATAACATCAATAGTGCTTTTGCTCTTATACTTATCTAATACATTAGCTAAAACAGTACTTACAAAAATTAACAACAGTAAAGAACCTGTAAACATTAATGCTTTTTTCAACCTTGTGTTGTAGGTTTTTCTTAATTCATAAGCACCGTATGCTTTATTTCTGTCTTCGAAAATGATATCGAGTACATCAGAACTTAAAATTTTATTTATGTCCATAAAATTCTTTTTGCTTTTTTAGCCTTATTGAAATATTTCATTCAATAAAACTGAAATTATTTTATTCCGTTTGCCTCTTCTGTTTTACTAATAAGAAGCTCTTCTGTTGCTGTCATGTCTACTTCTGCATAGTGACCTGGAGGTACGGCACATATACTCATCTCGTCCAGAATATCGATGGCATTTTTAAAAGTAGAATTTTTATCAGATTTAATGATATACATTAAATCATCTATTTTAGTAGCTTTCTTTTTTGCAACAATCAAATTTCTGATTTCTTTAAAATTAGTACTCTTAAATTGTTCACTTAATTTATCCGCTTCCAATTGGCCGTAATAATAATAAACCTGTTCTCCTTTACCCAACAGGATGGTCATGGCTCCTGAGTTTTTGACTTTTAATATTTGTGTTGAATCGTCCTTAGGCTCATTCATATTCATGGCTGTAGACTGGCTCATAGTTGTAGTAAAAACGAAAAACGTAATGAGCAGAAATCCCAAGTCAACCATTGGAGTTAAATCCACTCTGGTTGATAATTTTTTTCCTTTTTTGACGCCGGGGCCTTTTTTATGATGTCCGCCACCCGACGAGGTATCCATTTCCGCCATATCGGTATGTTTATTTAGTTAATTAATTTGATTTAGGTGGATTTAAATATAGTTCAGACCCAACTGGAACGGCTTCTCCGTTAGTAACAATTCTGAATTTATAAATTTCGTTTTTCTTAAACGCTTCTTTTACATTTTTGAAACCAGGATAAAGAGCGGCATTATCTCCTTTCACTAAAAGCATCTCCTGAAGTTTCCGCTGATCTGTTCCTGCGTATACATTGTTAACACTTCGCAGCCAATCTACTAATTCATTATTTGTACTATCAATTGGAATTCCAGACATTTTATCGGCTGGCATTTCTTCTGCTGCTGTTAATGATGATTTTATTTGATTAAATGGAAGCCCAATAAATGCAGACTTAGTCCATTTCTTTAATTCTGCGGGAGACAGGTTAAGTCCTTTTGTTAGATTAATATTGTTTAAAATATCAGTCTTCTTGGTATCATCACCCAACATTAAAAATGCTCTGCCATCTTTTGTTAAGGTTATAAGGATCGATTTATCTGGAGCCGCTTTAGCAGATACTGAATTAGGTGGTGAAACCGAAAGTGCCTCAGGTGGCTTTTGTTTGGTTGCCAAAATAAAGAAAGACAATAACAAAAAGGCCACATCGCACATTGCCGTCATATCGATTATCGTGCTTTTTCGTGGTATTTTAACTTTAGGCATTCTTGATTATTTTTGAATTTGCTTTTAGATGCATTGATTAACTTCTTCCACAATTTATTTGTAGAGTGAAGCAAATGATTGAGTTAAAGTAAATCCAGATTCATCAATACCATAAGTAATTGCGTCAATCTTTGTAGTGAAAATATTATAGAAAATAATAGCAAATGCAGATGTACCAATTCCTAAAGCAGTATTATAAAGAGCCTCAGAAATACCTACGGAAAGTTTACTTGCTGCCGCTCCTCCGCCACTGTCTTCTCCTAGTGCAGAGAAAGAACGTATCATACCTAATACTGTTCCTAACAATCCCATAAGTGTTGCGATAGATGCAATCGTTGATAAAAATACCAGATTTTTCTCCAGCATAGGTAACTCAAGTGAGGTAGCTTCTTCAACTTCTTTTTGAATAGCTAATACCTTTTGATCTGTACTCAACTGAGAATTATTTACCATTTCTTTGTAACGATGTAATCCAGATTTCATGACATTACCAACAGAGCCTTTTTGTTTATCGCACTCTGCCATTGCTGCATCGATATTTTTATTTGCAAGATGGTATTGAACTTTACGAACAAAATCATTATTATTTCCAGTTCCTGAAGCTTTTGATATAGTCATGAATCTTTCCACAACAAATGTTATCATTGTCAAAAAAGTGCCAATAAGAATAGGTACAATAATACCTCCGAGGTACATTTTACTTAACGCTGTTTTTGGTCCTTCTCTATCGGGCCAGAAACCGCCGTTCTCGGATCCTCCATTAAAGTTGGAGCCGCTTCCAATTACAAATCTCCAAATAATGTAGCCTGCCAACAAGCACGCCACAGGTGCTAATAATGAAATCATGTTGTTGGATTTCTGTGCCGAATTTGCAGTTGATTTTGTTTCTGCCATAACAATCTGGTTTTAAGTTTTTTGATTAAATTTTTAAATAGTTGCTCTGATAACTTTTTATTACAAAAAAGCCATGATAAAAATCATGCATTAAACTAATGAGGCGACAAGTTAGTAAAATAAATTAATGACACAACAAGAAGTCATTAATTTTTCAATTATTTAATTTTAATACCCTATTTTTTTTATGGATTATTATTCGTAACGTAGTGCTACTATAGGGTCAAGCTTGGACGCTTTATAAGCAGGATATAAGCCGGCCAGAAGACCTACAGCGAAACAAACTACAACTCCTGCAATAACCCAGCCCCATGGAATTACAAAACCGGTGTGTAATAAAACGGCGACTAGATTGCCAAGCAAAACGCCAGAAACGATACCTGCAATTGCCCCCATCAAGCTGATTAATACTGATTCAAAAAGGAACTGACTTCTGATAGAAGCCTTAGTTGCCCCAAGTGCTTTAGACAACCCGATTTCTTTGGTTCTTTCATTTACAGCAACCAACATTATGTTCATTAGTCCAATGGCTGCACCAATGAGCGTAATAAAGGCAATCCCAATGGTTCCTTTTTCCAGAAAACCAAGATTGGTTAACAAAGATTCCGCTATGCTGTCACTTTTATCAATATAAAAATTATCAGCATCTTTAACCGAAAGCTTCCGAACAGGTCGAAAAACAGCAGTGGCCTCTCCAATGGCGAAATCCATTTTTTTTAAGTCATCAACCATGACCGCAATATTATAATTACTGTTTTGAGATGCAAAAGTTCTTCTCACATTATTATATGGGGTAATAACAACCTTGCTGGTATTAAAAAAAGCACTCGATCCCTTATCTTCCAAAACGGCTATCACCCGATAAGGAATATGATCAACACTAATCAATGCATCTATTGCCTTTGCGTTGTTTTCGGCGAATAATTTAGAAACAACACCACTCCCTATCATGCATAGGTTTATACCTGATTCGATTTCTGGCTTTGTAAAATTTCTTCCGTAAGCAATTTTGTAGCCATTCAAATCAAGATAGTTTTCATCTCCGCCAAAAACGTTTACATCAGGGTTTGTTTTATATCTGTTTGTATTTACAACGACATTTGCTGGCCCCCTTAATGCTACACTAACTTTTGATCCTGGAAATAAAAAACGGTCTCTGAATAATTTTGCTTCATCTAAACTGATTGGAATACCCATAGATGATTTTCTTTCGTTCAGCTTTTTTTTATTTGTCTTAGTAGCGTCTGCCCTTCCCCGGTGGCCAAAGCTGAAGTTACGTTCGCGGTATCTGATGCTGAATGCATTTGACCCCATTGTAGAGAAGCTAGTTGTTAAACTATTGCTGGCAGCCTGAATAGCAGTGATAATCAATATAAGTGCAAAAATACCCAGTGCAATGATGATTACAGTGATAGCTGTACGTAATTTATTGCCTTTTATATTCTTCCATGAAAGTGCTAATGAATCTGCGTAAGTCATATCTTTAAAATTACATCAAAGTTAATCAAAGAGAATACTTATTATTTTTTTATCCGCGGAATAGAAATTAAATTAACGATACATCCAGCCGATTACAAGCTCAGGATAAACTCCAATGATTAATATCAGTGCAGCAATCACTATTAACATGATCTTAAAAGGAATATTTATTGAATGGGGCAAAATAATAGTTTTGGTGGCTTCCTTAAAATAGATTGCCTGTATTACTCTGAAATAATAATATGCACTTATTGCTGCGAAAAGTACAGCAACAATTACAATCCAGAAATGATGTCCATTTTGAATAGCCGCCATTAACATAAAAAATTTGCTTTGAAACCCTGCTGTTAAAGGAATACCAGTAAGCGACAACAAAAATATGGTAGCTGCCAACCCAAGAACAGGCTGTTCTTTTGCAAGGCCGTTAAATCCATCGATAGTATAATCTTCCATTTTTGTAAGTACACCAAACAATCCTATTGAAGCCAGACTGTAAGCCGCAGCATATAAAAGAATTCCTTCTTTTGCTTTATCATTTAGGGCAAATATTGCCAATAACATAAATCCGGCCTGGGCAATACTAGAGTATGCCAGCATGCGTTTTACACTTTGCTGAAAAACTGCAGTTACATTACCAATTAAAAGTGTAGCCACTGTGATAAATACAATCAATACCTGCCATTGATCTTGTACTATTCCAAATGCATGTTCGAATAATCTTAAAAACGCAAAAAAGCCGGCTACTTTTACAACGGAACTCATGAAAGAAGTAAAAACTGTAGGGGCTCCATCATACACATCAGGTGTCCAGAAATGAAATGGGGCAGCCGAAACTTTAAAAGACATGGATACCAAAACGAACAACAATCCTACTGCAATCAACACCGGCATGTGCCCTATACCCATTTCAATTTTATCAATATAAAATGACGCATTGGGATTACCCCCATAAATAAAAGCAATTCCCATCAGCATTATTCCAGTGGAAAAAGCTCCCATTAAAAAATATTTAAGTGCGGCTTCGTTACTTTTGAGATTTCGTTTGTCGCTACCAGTAAGAATGTAAAGTGGAATAGAAATAATTTCAATTCCAATAAACAACATCAATAATGTATTGAATGTGGCAACGATTGAAATGCCACAAAGCACAAAAAATATTAAGGCGAAATATTCTCCAACATGAGCGCCTACTTTTTCAATCTCAGATCCGGTAAGTAAAAAATAAATTAGTGTACAAAATAAAATTATAACAATAAAACTGAGGTTAAACCCTTCTGTATTAAGCATATTGTTGTAACCAAAATGGAAAAAAGATTTTTTGGTCAGCAGTTCAATCATGCTGGAAATTAAAACAATTGACAGGCCTAAAACAGCTATGTATTTGGGGATGGATTTGCTCTTTACAAACACACCGCAAAACATCATAACTAAACCCCAGATTGCTGATAATATTAATGCATTCATAATTTTATTCTAATAATTTCTAAAGTTCTATTTTAATCTGAACAAAATATTAGTTACAGATTCTTTAGTTAAGTCAATTAATGGTTGCGGATAAATTCCGATAAAAAATATAATCCCCACAATAAAAAAAAGAATCAGTTTTTCTTGCAATGAGATATCTTTTACTTCTGTAGTAATCTTGTTAACACTGCCGTAAAATACTTTCTGAATCATATTGAGTGTGTACACCGCCGATAAAATTATTCCAATTCCTGCGATTGCTGCAAACCATATACTAGTTTGAAACAAGCCAGTAAACATTAATAATTCTCCGGTAAAGGAATTCGTTAAAGGCAATGCAATATTTGCCAAAGCAATAATGATAAATAAAATAGTTAGCACTGGTGCTGAAGCTGCGAGTCCGCTTAACTGAGAAATCTTTTTTACACCTGTTTTGCGCTCGATAATTTGTACGACCACCCACATGCCAATAATATTTATACCATGGTCGAACATCTGCAATAAAACACCTTGGATGCTGATTACATTCATAGAGAAAATAGCAGCGCACATTAAACCGATATGGGCTATAGAAGAATAAGCAACCAGTCTTTTTATATTGTCCTGCATCATAGCAATGCAACTAGCGTATACAATTCCAATTACTGATAAAATAATAATAATGTTTTTATAATGTACAGAAGCTGCAGGAAAAACCGGAATCAACCATCTGAGTACCCCAAACAAACCCATCTTAACCATAAGGCCACTAAGTACCATCGTTACTGATGTTGGTGATTGATCGTATGCATCAGGCTGCCATGTATGAAATGGAAAAATCGGCATCTTGATTGCAAAGGCTATGAAAAACAATACAAAAAGCCAGTTTTGTTCTGTAACAGATAATTGCGCATTATAAAAAGCAGTAAGAGAAAAAGAATGAGGAATCATAACCCCTTCTTCAATAGCTCTTGAACTAGTATGCATGTATACATATATGATAGCAATGAGCATCAACAAAGATCCCGCGAAGGTGTACACGAAAAATTTAAAAGTCGCCTGAATTCTTCTTTCTCCGCCCCATTTACTGCAAAGAAAATATACAGGAACCAAAGCCAGTTCCCAGTAGAAATAAAAAGTCAAGGCATCAAAAGCCATAAAAACGCCCATAAGCCCGGCTTGCGTAAACATCATCAACCCATAAAAAGCTTTGGGGTTTTGTTGTTCCTGATTTACAGTTGACAAGAGAATCAAAGGAAATCCTATCGCCGTAAGCAGTGTCAGCATTCTTCCCATGCCATCAATACCAATAAAATAATTAGCTCCCAGGTATTTCAACCAGAAATAATTCACATTGTTGTATGAAAGATATTTTGCATCATTTGTAAAAAACAATGTTGCAATGGAAACTCCCATGATAAGCAATGAAAAAATAATCGCAGTAGACTTTGCCTTTTTTTGGTTTACAACAAAAAAACAGAACAACCCTGCAAGCATTGGCAGCCAGGTTAATAAGTCAGGAAACGTAATGTAATTACCCAAAGTGGTTTAATTTTTTTATAAAAATAATTGTATGAAAAATAATATCAGCATTCCAATAACCATAAGCAGCACATACCCTCCTACCTGCCCGCTCTGTAACCAGCGCAGCTGACGGCTTCCATAATTAATCATTTTTCCAACTCCATTTACAGCTCCGTCGATTAATTTGGATTCAATAATATTATTAAAAAATGCCGAAATTGATTTTAGTGGATTCAGGATAATCTTCTGATAAATTTCATCAACATACCATTTGTTTTCCAGCAGACTTCCCAATCCCTTTGCTTCTCCTTCAATTGAATAATTTCTAAACCTTGCCCATGCGAATGAAATAGATATTACCACCAGTATTGTTGACAAGCCCATGAGCATAAACTCTGTATTATGAGACAAATGATGCTCCGCTGACTTCACTACCGGTGAGAGATAAGCGGCCAGTTCATGATGCCCTCCCAATACTTCGGGGACTCCAACATAACCACCAATCACACTTAAAATGCCGAGTATAATCAATGGTATAGTCATTGCTTTTGGACTTTCGTGCAAGTGATGTTCCTGATCGTGAGTGCCCCGAAATTTTCCAGTAAATGTGATAATATACAACCTGAACATATAAAATGCAGTAAGCAGAGCTGCAAACAACGTAATAGAATACAATAAAGTACTGTGACCATAAGCTCCGGCAAGAATCTCATCTTTTGAGAAAAAGCCTGAAAATCCTGGAATTCCAGAAATTGCGAGGCACCCAATTAGAAAAGTAATACTGGTAATTTTCATGTGCTTATGCAGGCCTCCCATTTTTCTGATATCTTGTTCTCCTCCCATTGCATGAATGACAGAACCACTTCCAAGAAACATTAATGCTTTGAAAAAAGCATGTGTTAACACGTGAAATACGGCGGCAACATAATTTCCAGTACCTAATGCCACAAACATAAATCCAAGCTGGCTAACGGTTGAGTATGCCAGCACTTTTTTAATATCATTTTGTTTAATAGCAATGGAAGCCGCCAATAGAGCAGTAGCCAAACCTACTATACTAATAATCGTTTGAGTTTGATGCGCCAATGAGAATAATGCGTTACTTCTCGCGATCATGTAAATACCTGCAGTTACCATTGTTGCCGCATGTATCAATGCACTTACGGGTGTAGGTCCCGCCATCGCATCAGGCAACCAGGTAAATAAAGGAATTTGAGCACTCTTTCCGGTGGCTCCAACAAAAAGCAATAAAGTAATTCCTGTGATATCCTTAGCCGAAAGTTTTGCCAGACTTGCTGTTGTAAAGATATCATCGTATTGAACTGTACCCAATTTAGATATCAACCAGAACAACGCCAATAGAAATCCAAGATCTCCAATCCTGTTCATGATAAATGCCTTGTTAGCAGCATCCGTATAATTGGTATTTCTATACCAATATCCAATTAATAAATATGAACAAAGCCCAACACCCTCCCATCCAATAAACATGATTACGAAATTTCCGCCCATTACCAACAACAACATTGAGAAAACAAAAAGATTCAAATAGGCAAAATACTTTGCGAAATTCATTCCTTCTTCATCATGCATATAAGCCGTTGAATACACATGAATCAGAAATCCAACACCAGTTATTATTAATAGAAATAAAGTAGAAAGTTGATCTATTTTAAAATCAAAAGCAATTTTAAAAGTACTCAGGTCTATGAAATTAAAAAAATGCACAGTGGCTGATGCTCCGTTTTTAACCTGTAAAAAAACCAGAAAACTCAGTACAAACGAACCCAGTACAACTGCACTTCCAATGTATCCAGACAATGTCTTAGATAAAGCTTTGCGTCCAAGTCCATTAATCAGAAAACCAATTAAAGGCAATACTGGAATAAGCCAAACTAATTTTATTATATTATTCATAAGCAATGAAAAAGAAATAAATCCTAAAACTTATTTCAATTATTAATTTTAGTTTTTTAACCTGTTCAAAAAATTCACATCAACAGTATGTACATTTCTATACATCATTACAATTATTGCCAATCCCACGCTAACTTCAGCTGCAGCTACCACCATAATAAAGAAAACAAAAATCTGGGCATCGCTCGCATAACCCGGGGATGCTTTCACTGCGCTGGACAACGCATGCATTTTTGAAAATGCAACCAAAAGAAGGTTCACGGCATTCAACATCAACTCTACACACATAAAAATAATTATAGCATTTCGGCGCACCAAAACGCCAATGATGCCAATGGTAAACAAAACCAGCGATAAAATAATGTATGCTTTAATGTCCATAATTTAATTTTCAGGTTTATTGACTACTTCATCATCTTTTTTGCCAATTACTACAGCACCAATCATTGCGCTTAAAAATAGCACACTGCTTATTTCGAAAGGCAAAATGTAATTTTTAAATAAATTCATTCCGAGCACTTTTATCAAACCTGCATCTCCAACTTTCATTTCCACTAATTGCTCTGTATCAATTTTCATAACTGCCGAAACAATAACTAATAAAAGTGCTCCTCCGGATATTATTCCGACTAACTGTAATCGATAGTTTTTAATAGGTTCTGTTTCTGCATTCAAATTCATAAGCATCACGACAAATAAAAACAACACCATTATTGCACCTGCATAAACGATAATATTTACTATAGCCAGGAATTGCGCGTTCAGTAAAATATAATGGCCGGATATCGCAAAAAAAACAACAATAAGCCAAAGTACACTATGCACGGGGCTTTTGCTGGATATCATCATTATGGCACTGCCTACTGACATCACCGATAACAAAATAAAAACCAAGGTTGTAATATTCATTATAATTTAATTAACCATTTCTTTATTTGCTCTGTTGCCCAAAGCTTTTTTGTATGCTTCAGGATTTTCTTTTGGGTGCGGAATTAATAAGTCATTTTTTCCATAGATAAACTGCTTACGCTGGTAATCTGCAGGCGTGAATGTTTCACTCAGATAAATAGCATCCTTTGGACAAGCCTCTTCACATAAACCACAGAAAATACAACGAAGCATATTAATCTCGTATTTAGCTGCATATTTTTCCTCCTTATATAAATTCTCTTCTCCAGTTTGTCTTTCCGCTGCTTCCATTGTAATAGCTTCAGCCGGACAAGCCACAGCACACAATCCACAAGCGGTGCAATTTTCACGACCTTCTTCATCACGATTCAGAATTTGCATTCCTCTGAAAACAGGACTGAATGGCCTTTTTTTCTCCGGGTAATTGATGGTAGGTTTCTTTTTAAAGATATGCATGAAAGTAATCATCATCCCTTTAAATATTGCAGGCAGATACATTTTCTCCATAAAACTCATTGGCTTTCTGGAAACTTGTTTTGCTTTGTTTGTTAATGCTTGCATTTATAGTTAAAAATTAAAAACTTATTTATGAAAATATAAAATAACGCCACCAGTCAGCAACATATTAAATAATGCCAATGGTATTAAAATTCTCCAGCCCAAATGCATCAGTTGATCATATCTGAATCTTGGGATTGTCCATCTCACCCACATAAATAGAAATATAAAACAACTCACTTTTGCCATAAGTGCAGCAACGCCAATTAATGCCGCAACATTTGGTGAAAGTAATGATTCATTTACAAATGGCATGTCGTAGCCACCAAAGAATAAGGTAGCCATAATTACACTACTGATAAACATATTGATATACTCAGCAAAAAGATAAAAACCCAGTTTCATCGAAGAATATTCTGTATGATAACCTCCGATTAATTCATTTTCTGCTTCTGGCAAATCAAAAGGGGTTCTGTTACATTCTGCAAAAGCACAAACTAAAAATATCAAAAATCCCAATGGTTGATTAATAATATTCCAATGGCCGACTTGTTGTTGTACCACCATTTCTTTTAAGCTAAGTGTGCCAGTAACCATCAGCAATGCAATCATTGAAATTCCCATGGCTAGTTCATAACTTATAATTTGCGAGGCTGCTCTTAATCCACCCAATAAAGAAAATTTATTATTGCTTGCCCAAGAACCTATCATGATACCATAAACGCCCAGACTCACCACACCAAATACATAAAGCACGCCAACATTTACATCGGTAATCTGAAGGCTGATGTGTCTGCCAAATAATTCCACTTTGTCGCCCCAGGGTATTACCGCACTGGTCATCATTGCTGTAAGCATAGCCAAAGCAGGACCCATTATAAATAAAAACTTTGATGAAAAGGCAGGAATAATTTCTTCTTTAAAAAACAATTTCAAACCATCTGCCAATGGTTGTAATAAACCAAAAGGTCCGGCACGATTAGGTCCTCTTCTGTCTTGCAAAATGGCGGCTACTTTTCTTTCAGCGAATGTGGTGTACATCGCAATCACTAATGAAGCGGAGATTACCACTACAATTAAAACTAATTTTTCTATAACCAATCCAAGGTCAATTGATAATAACATCATTTTATTTTTTAAAATCACCTGAATGAGCTGGTCCTTTTATATCACTCAAATGAATATCAGGATTGTTTACATTGCTTATACTATGAATATCCATTAATAATTTTGGCTCGACTCCTTTCATTACCCTTTTCACTGTTTCATTCGGCATTTCGAGTGTTTTGTATTTATTAGCACCAATTACAGAATGGCGACTGATGGTAGTAACTCCTTCAATCTTCCAGCTTTCTGTTTTCTTGGTTTCAAATCTGCAGGTGTTGCAAATCCACCCAGGTTTACCATCATAACTCTGCACTTCACCCCATTCGTCTTTACGGGCAGTAACTCTGAATACTTCATCGCCTCTTAACCACAATGTAGCTTTTCCGCAACATCCAGGTGTAGTACAATTTCTATGTGCATCAACGGGCTTGGTAAACCAAACTCTGTTTTTGAAACGGAAAGTTTTATCAGTTAAAGCACCAACAGGACAAACATCAATCATATTTCCGGAGAAATCATTTTCGATAGCTTTTGAAATATAGGTAGAAATCGCTGCATGATCACCTCTGTCAACGATACCGTGTACACGCTTGTTGGTAAGCTGATCTGCTACATAAGTACAACGATAACAAAGAATACATCTTGTCATGTGTAATTGTATATACGGACCAATATCTTCTTTTTTGAAAGTACGACGGGCAAACTGGTAGCGGGTTCCTTCTTTGCCGTGATCATAACCCAGATCCTGTAAATGACATTCTCCAGCCTGATCACAAATCGGACAATCCAAAGGATGATTGAGTAATAAAAATTCTACAACACCGGCTCTGGCATCAGGCACTTTTTCACTGGTCATATTTTTAACGACCATTCCATCCATGACAGTTGTTCTGCAACTTGCTACCAGCTTAGGCATAGGTCTTGGATCAGCTGCAGATCCTGCAGCTACTTCAACCAGACAGGTACGGCATTTACCGCCACTGCCTTCCAATTTGCTGTAATAACACATCGCAGGCGGAGTTACATCACCTCCTATCTGCCTCGCAGCATTTAAGATGGTTGTACCTGGAGCCACATCAATGGTGATGTTGTCAATGGTTACTTTTATATTTTTTATTTCGTCGGACATATTAAAAAGTCAAAAGTCAAAAATCAATTCACTTATTTTGATTTTAAGATAATTGAAGCGGTCATACTCGAAATTTCTGCTGCTTCAATAATCAATTTATTTATTTCTTCCTTTTTGAAAAGCAAAAACACTATGTTTGATATTATTAGGTTTGTACCCTTCTTCTATCAAATTCTCCTCAATCCAATCCTACTCCACGTTTTTTAATTTTTACTTTTTAATTTTTAATTTGTAGGCACATGTATTGGATCCGCATAATGTCTCAGTCCAAAATTCTCTGTAAGACATTTCTCCGGATTGTTCACATGCCATTCAAATTCATCACGGAAATGTCTGATAGCTGCTGCTACCGGCCATGCTGCAGCATCTCCTAACGGACATATCGTGTTTCCTTCTATCTTACTCTGAATATCCCAAAGCAAATCAATATCACTCATTTTCCCTTTGCCTTTTTCTATATTCAATAAAATCTTCTCCATCCAGCCTGTACCCTCACGACAAGGGCTACACTGACCGCAACTTTCATGACGATAAAATCTCGCCAAAGAATAGGTATGACGAACAACACACTGATCTTCATCCAATACTATAAATCCTCCAGAACCCATCATACTTCCTGTTGCAAAACCACCATCACTCAAACTCTCGTAGTTCATTAAACGCTTTTCACCTTTTGCAGTTGTCAGTAATAAATTAGCCGGAAGAATGGGCACAGAAGAACCGCCTGGAATACAAGCTTTTATTTTTTTTCCGTTTGGAATACCTCCACAATATTCATCACTGTAAATAAATTCTTCTACAGAGATAGTCATATCAATTTCATAAATACCAGGTTTATTGATATTTCCGCAGGCAGAAATTAATTTAGTTCCGGTTGAACGGCCTACACCAATTTTAGCATACTCATCACCCCCTTCGTTAATTATAGGAACAACAGCTGCCAATGTTTCTACATTATTGACTACTGTTGGACAACCCCACAAACCTTTTATTGCAGGAAATGGTGGTTTAATTCTTGGATTGCCTCTTTTCCCTTCCAATGATTCAAGCAATGCCGTTTCTTCTCCGCATATATAAGCACCTGCTCCTCTTTGAACATAAAGTTCCATATCAAAACCAGAGCCTTGTATATTTTTACCTAACCATCCGTTTTGTTTGGCTTCTGTAATGGCGGCTTCAAGAATATCTGTAATCCAATCGTATTCACCTCTGATATAAATATAACTGCTATTACTTCCTAACGCGTAAGATGAAACGATCATTCCTTCAATTAAAATATGAGGAATGAATTCCATTAAATATCTGTCTTTAAATGTACCGGGCTCGCTTTCATCAGCGTTACATACCAGATAGCGGGGAATGCCATCAGGTTTTGCAAGAAAACTCCACTTCATTCCGGTGGGAAATCCTGCGCCACCCCTGCCTCTCAATCCGCTTTTCTTTACTTCTTCAACGATATCGGCAGGTTGCATTTTCAAAGCTTTTTCTACACTGCGATAACCGCCTTCACGACGATATACATCATAATGCCTGATGCCTTCTACATGCGCTTTTTCAAGTAATAATTTTCTTGCCATTGTAATTAATTAGCTTTTGCTCTGCACTCTTCTATAATTGCGTCAACTTTTTCTTTGGTTAAATGTTCGCGGTATGTTTTACCAAACTGCATCATAGGTGCATATCCACATGCACCCAAACATTCTACAGTTTTCAATGTAAACATCCCATCAGTTGTAGTTTCACCAACACCGATATTTAATTTCTGTTTGATGTAATCAATAATATTATCGCTGCCATTTAACATGCAGGGGCCTGTTTGACAAACTTCAAATAAAAATTTCCCAACAGGTTTTAAATTGTACATGCTGTAAAAGCTGGCTACTTCATAAACTTCAATAGGTTCAATTTTCAACAAAGTGGCCACATAGTCCATTACAGGAACATCCAACCAGCCACCAAACTCCACCTGAGCCAAATGCAAAACAGGCAAGAGCGCACTCTTTTGTTTACCCTCCGGATAACGAGCGATAATCTCTGCTACTTTTTTAAGGCTTGTTTCTTTAAACTGTATCATTATTCTTTTAATTCAAAAGTTAAAACTCAATAGTCAAATTTTGATTTTTGAATTTTTAATTTTTAATACTATTAAGCATCCAGTTCCCCCGCAATCAAATTCAAACTACTCATCGTTATCACCGCATCACTCAACATTCCACCTTTAATTAATTCAGGATAAGCCTGATAATAAATAAAGCAAGGTCGACGAAAATGTAATCTGTATGGTGTACGTCCGCCATCGCTAATCAGATAAAATCCCAGTTCGCCATTAGCCCCTTCAACGGAATGATATACTTCTCCAACCGGCATTTCTGTTTCCCCCATTACAATTTTAAAATGGTAAATCAATGCTTCCATTTTTGTATACACATCTTTCTTTTCTGGAAGATAATAAGCAGGAACATCAGCATGAAAAACATCTGCCTCAGCACCTTTGAATTCCTGAACTTTTTTATATGCCTGATTGACGATGCTCAAACTTTGCCACATTTCTTCATTCCGCACCAAAAAACGATCATAACAATCTCCTGTATTTCCAACTGGAACAGTAAAATCAAAATCCTGATAACTTGAATAAGGCGAATGTACTCTTACATCGTAATCAACACCGGCTGCACGAAGGTTCGGACCTGTAAAACCATAATTCATGGCACGTTCGGCAGTGATGGGACCACACCCGATAGTACGATCCATAAAGATTCTGTTTCTGCTGAATAGGTTTTCAAACTCTTTTAATTGAGCAGGATAACCTGTTTTTTCGTCCAGAAATTTTTCAAGTTTTTCAAATGCAGCATTAGTGAAATTTCTTTCAAAACCACCAATTCGGCCAATGTTAGTCGTTAGTCTTGATCCGCAAACTTCCTCATAAATTTCGTAAATCAATTCTCTGAATTGCATAACATATAGAAAGCCTGAATAAGCGCCACTATCTACACCAACAATAGAATTACAAATCAGATGATCTGAAATCCGGGCAAGTTCCATAATTATGATTCGCAGATAATCTACACGCTTTGGAGTGGAAACAGCCAATAGTTTCTCACAGGTCAAATGCCATCCCATATTATTAATTGGAGATGAGCAATAATTCAATCTGTCTGTAAGCGGTGTAATCTGATATAATGGTCTTCTTTCTGCAATTTTTTCAAATGCACGATGAATATAGCCAACTGTAGAAGTTGCTTTCATGATACGCTCCCCGTCTAGTTCCAAAATATTCTGAAACACACCATGAGTTGCAGGATGCGTTGGCCCCAAGTTTAGTGTTGTGGTCTGCTTTTCAATGCTTCCTTCCGGTAAAAGTATGTGTTCGCTCATGCTGCGTATTAATTCGATTGTTATTTTATTTTCAGATGCTGGAATCTTGATTCTTGATCCTAGATTCTAGATTATGACCTACATCCAGTATCTAGTATCCAGAATCTAGTATTCTGTATTCTCCTACCCCCTTCCAAACATCTCATCATCTTTATCAATTCTTGTCTGATCTTCCAATGGATATTCTTTTCTCATTGGAAAATAATCCATCTCATCCACGTTCAAAATTCTGATCAGATTAGGATGTCCGACAAAATTTACACCGTAGAAATCATAGGTTTCTCTTTCCATAAAATTAGCTGATTGATACAATGCAGTTGCACTGTAAACATCCGGCTGAATGATATCTGTAAAAACTTTGAATCTGATACGGACATTATCGGTCCAGTTATGTAAGTGATATACCACAGCCAATTCCGCCCCTTTGTGATCAGGATAATGAACCGCCTGCAGGTCAGTTAAAAAAGTAAATTTCAATTCCGCATCATCAAACAAAAACTGTAATACTTTGAGATTTATTTCTTTTGGTGCAGTAAAAGTCAGCATACCATAAGGCTCCTGCCAATCGGTTAATACATCACAGAATTTTTCTGTAAGTTTTAGTTGTATGATTTCGTTTGTTAACATAAATTTTATTGTTTCAGAGGTTTGAAATGTTCAAAATGTTATTTCGAAAACCTATTGAACCTATTGAACCTATTAAACCTATTGAACCTTTTAAACATCACTATTGTATCCCATAACTCCCCATCAAATCTTTATACTGATCACTGTGTCTTCTTCTTAATCCTTCTGCATTTACCAAATCCTGAATTTTCATAAACCCATCAAGAATAGCTTCTGGTCTTGGAGGGCAACCTGGTACATAAACATCCACTGGAATAACCTGATCAATTCCCTGCAACACAGAATAAGTGTCGAAAATACCACCGCTGCTAGCACAGGCACCAACAGCAATCACCCAGCGAGGCTCTGCCATTTGTACATAAACTTGTTTCAGAACAGGCCCCATTTTCTTTGCAATTGTTCCCATCACCATCAATAAATCACATTGGCGTGGAGAAAATCCTACTCTTTCCGAACCAAAACGAGCTAAATCATAATGACTGGCCATTGTAGCCATAAATTCAATTCCACAACAACTGGTAGCAAAAGGTAAGGGCCAGATAGAATTCTTCCGGGCAAGGCTCACCACTTTTTCAAAGTTTGTTGCCATATAGCCTTCGCCCATATAGCCTTCGGGAATGCCTTCAAATTTTATTGTGTTATTAAATTGTACTGGACGAGCCATGTTTAATAGTTTAAAAGTTTAATGTTCAAGGTTTAAGGTTATTACGTCCTAAGCTTGAAAATTGAACATGATTTATTCCTCCCATTTCATTGCACCTTTCTTGAATATATAAATAAAGCCTGTAAGAAATGAGGCTACAAATAGAACAACTGCGATAAATCCATCCCATCCCAAAGCACGGAAATTAACAGCATAAGGATAGAAAAAAATAACTTCCACATCAAATAATACAAATAAAATGGCAACCAGAAAATACTTGATAGCCATAGGCTGACGGGCGTTTTCTTTTATTTCGATTCCACTTTCAAAATTCTGTAATTTATCAGAAGTCTTTCTTTTAGGTCCAAGTAAATCGGATCCCCAGATAATTGTAAAAACCAGCCCTAAAGCAAAAATCACCTGAATAACTATGGGCAAGTAGTCGGCTGCGGTATTGATTTCTGCCTGAAGTAAAGTAAAGGGCATATTCTATTGCTTGAAATTTGGTATGCAAAAATAAGATAGCTGCACTAATTTCCAATGCCGAAAAAAAATAAAAACCCGACATTTTTTAATATCGGGCTTTAATTGATAATTTTTTATTCAAATATTGTTGAATTAAGAGATAACTATGGTTTTTTGGGAACTTCTTTTGGTTTTTGAGGGGCGGCTTTAGAAGGTGTTAATAAAATTGTTTTATTGGATGCCGCTTCCGCATCGTTGGGATCAAGTGATAATATCTTGTCGTAATATGAAATCGCTAGAGCTTTGTCTTTTTTGATATTGGCTTGATAAGCTGCGAGGTATTTGTAACTATAAATAAGTTGAGACTTGTTTTTTATGGTATCTGTCAGCCCTATCTGTATTGTCTTTTCAAAAGAAGCGTTTGCCAAACCGAGTTGTAAAGTACTATCAATTATCCAGCTTGTTTTGCCTGTCATGTAAAATCCGAAAATATCTTCAGGAAATTTTTGAGAGTAGGCATTAAAGAAGACTAGAGCAGAATCATAAGCGGCTCCTTTGTAATAGTTATAACCTGTATTGTACAAATCTACTTTACCCGGATTTTTTTTGATGGACAGGATTTTTTTATACCACTCTGCAGCACTTGCGTAATTTTTTGATGCCTCATAAACCTGCGCGATACTTTTGATATATAGCACTTTATTTACTTCTACCGAATCCATGTCAACTGCCTTTTGAATGAATAATCCAGCCTGAGCTTCATTTCCAGGGATTTTTAAAAGATTTTTTGCATACTCAACATAATCTCCTGAAGTTATTTTTTCTGGAGTTTGACGTTTAAAATATTCAGTATAATTTTCTATGGCCTTAACCGAATCTTTTAATCTGTTGTATGCATTGGCCTTCAAACCGAAAAGGTTAGGATAAGGATTGCTTCCTTCTGCAGCAATACACTCATCAGATTTCGAAATAGCTTCAAGAAAATAACCTTGAGAATATTTAAGTGCGGCTTTGTAATAACATGATTTGTAATCCTCATCAGAATTAGCCAGCCATTTTTCAAAATAATCAGCCGCTTTTACCACATTTGTTTCGTAATAATAATTAAATAAATTGGAGTAAACCGGAGCATATATTGGGTCGTTTGCAATGGCGTTATTGAAGTGCTCCATAAAAATAGGTTCCTGACCTTTTCCCTGTGACTGATACAATTTTCCAATTCTGTAATTAGCTCTGGCATATTTGGGATTCAAGGCCAATGCTGCCTGATAAGACTGTATTGCATTTCCACCATCATCATTTTTTCGGTAAGCATCGCCAAGATTAACCAAAACTTCAGGATCATTGAATTTCTTTATTAGCGTTGCCTGCTTCAACTTATCTATTGCATAATTGGCATCTCCATTTTTTGAATCAGGATTACCATTCGCAAATCCTATGGCATTGAGTACGGCAATATTTTTTCCCTGGCTTAATGAAATAGCTGCTTCAAAATGATTTCTAGCATCCTGAATTTTCCCTTCAAGTAATTCTATGTGACCAATTCCCGCCATTAAAAGCTGACTGTTTGAAATAGAGAGTTTTGATTGATACATAGCCTTAACCTCTGCAATATCTTTAGGCGAGACGTCGTCTGGCAAAATCATAGACTGACCTAGATAATAAATAACTTCTTCATTGTTAGGCTCAACTTTTAAGATTTTCTGAAAAACATCTTTTGCACTATTAAAACGCTCATAGTATAAAAATTTCTTTCCTTCATCCAACGTTTGAGCAAAAAGATTATTAACCAATAGTAAGGCCAGCAAAACAGCTCCCATTTTAGACATATTCATTTTCAAATTTTTAATTTTAAGACTATTAAACTATATAAAAATAATTAAGAAACCGTTAATGGTTTGCTTAATTTTTTGGTAAAGACTTATTTATCTGCACATTTCTTACTTCAAAATCCATAACAGGTCCTAAATAAGCTCTTTTAAAAATCAACTGTCCCCTTTCAAACTTCAAAAAAGAAGTAAATCCCGTTCCTAGCCCTTCATAATTTTCTTTATTGATGTAATAAAGACTTCTTACCAAAGGATATCTTCTTGTAATCATAGACTCTTGCAATGGTTTTACAAAGGGAGCGTTTTCACAAATATCGCATCTTATGTACGCAATTTTGACTGTTTTCAATAATTTAACCTGAGCACTATCTTCCGGATTCCCAATCCAGCTGATGCCAACCAATCCGATTGCATTTTCATGGGTAGCTACATAATTCATTACTTCACTACTATTTTTTGTTGCTCTTACTACTGAACTGTCATAAGGCTGCCCTTTTAAAATGGAATCCTTAATAAATCGCACTGTACTAGTAGCGTTTAATCCATCAAAAACCATGGTAAGTTTTCTATCTCCTCTCCCCGAAAGATTTTGATTTAATGAGGATAGTGTAAAAAGTGTATCTGTATTTTTTGAATTTACAATAATTGCAACGGCATCGGATGCTACTGCATTACACCCGGGATTGTAACCTAAGGAGTCAATCATAAACTTTTCTTCCTTTCTGGTTAGGCCTCTTCCAACTATGACCAGACGATTTAATGAGTCTTTAAAAAAATCTCTGAAACAATCAGCTTCAGATTTATAAGTTGCTATTATATGTGTATTGGGATAAGAAGCTTCGTACATTTTTATCTGGTCTTCCATAACAGGTCTGAAAGATTCATCTACACTGATATATATAGTACCTGATTGCGGTGTATCTGTTGCTCCTTTTTTCATCGCAGAATCTTTGCAGCCTGCAAAAAGTAAAAGGATAAAAAATAAAAAAAAGGAGTTTAGTTTCAAACGGATCATCTTTCTTTTAGGTAATTTTTTTTGTAGCCGCGATAAATTCTGAAAATTCCATAAATAACGCAAACTGATCCAAAAGTTTTCAATGTTGATTCATCATAACGTATGGCAAGATCAGTATTGAAATGTTTAATAAATATCATAAAGAAACCCATGGAAGTCCACAACAAGCCCATTCCATAGTCCATGATAGACCTCATTCTGATTATTCCCTTTTCACGGGTAGTTAATTTTTCCTCTTCTGTTTCTTCTTGTGGCATTTCTTGCTGATGCATTTGTTACGGATGCAATTTAATAAAGAAATACGGCTATTGTTCCTGAGCGATAAATTTTACGGGTATTGAGTAATAAACCGACACATTTTCACCCTGAGATTTTCCAGGAATCCATTGAGGCATTTTTTTCAAAACCCGGATAACCTCTTCATTAAAAACCTCTCCGCCATCTTCTGTTACAGTAAAGCCTTTTAATTTACCATCAAATCCAACAATAAACTGAACTTTTACAACTACAATTTCTCCAGGATTAAGTTCAGCAGGATTGTTTAGGTTTCTTTCCAAAAATTTTCTTAAAGCATCCATGCCACCTGGAAAAGCAGGCATCACTTCTGCCGTAAGTCTTGGCATTTTTTTGTCTGGAGCGGTTATATCTTTTGGGTTAACAAAATTGCTGTCAACGTTGCATGTCGGGCATTTAATCAATGGCGTTACGCCTATTATTCCTATTTGATTGACATTAGATATTAGGCTGCTGTCGAGATTTTTACTCAGCCTTGTTGAGACTTCATTGCTGTCTATAATTTTCAATTTGGAAACGAAAAGCTGAGAATTTGATTTTTTTATTTCTGGCTTTGATTGTTTTGGCATTTCTGGCTTAGGTGATTCTTTTGGTGGAGTAGTTAATTTATAAAGTACCGTTTCTATTGATGGGACTGTCAAGAATTTCTTTTTCTTTTCTGTAGAGGCAATTAATAAGGAAAGCAACAGAATTCCTGAAAAAATTAAACCCAATGCCTTGTATAATCTATTAGAATAATCGCGGCGGAGTGTATAGGCACCATAAGTTTTGTTTCTGTTTTCAAAAAGAATATCAAGCAAATCAGCTTGTAGAATTTTTTCTGCTTCCATGATGATTGATTTAAAAATGAAAAAATAGTGTTCCTGAAATTTTAGATGATGGCCTGCTAAATATTCCATAATGAATGTGCTTATAATTATCTTTGCGTCATGAAAATTCTTATGGTATGTTTGGGAAATATTTGCAGAAGCCCTCTGGCAGAAGGCCTTTTACAACATAAGGCAACCAAAGCAGGACTGAACTGGAAAATAGATAGTGCCGGCACAAATGGATATCACAATGATGAAAGACCTCACCATATCTGTCAAAAACTAGCTTTATCTAATGGCATTGACATCAGTAATCAACAATCCAGAAAAATAACAAAAGACGATTTCAGAGAATTTGATTTTATTTACGCTATGGCTGAGGATGTGCTCGATGATATGAAGAGGATTGCAGGAACAGAATTCGATAAAAATAAGACATCTTTGTTTCTGGAAATAATGCAACCAGAAGGTTCATTGGATGTTCCGGATCCATGGTATAGTGGTGAAGACGGATTTATTGAAGTGTATGATTTAATCGACACCACTTGCGATTTAATTATCGAAAATTATTTAAATAAACACAAGCAAACATAAACGTTATAATGACAAAACCAAGTTTACCACAGGGAATGAGAGATTTTTCTGCAGAGACCATCAGAAAAAGAAATCACATTTTCAACACTATTAAAAATGTTTTTGAGAACTATGGTTTTGAGCCACTGGAAACTCCTGCAATGGAAAACCTGGACACATTGATGGGGAAGTATGGAGAAGAAGGTGACCGATTGATTTTTAAAGTACTCAATAACGGCTTAAATGATCCCAAAAATGCAGAAAAAGCCAAGGATGGATTCGAGAAGGCAACACAAGGCAAAAGCAGTTCATTACTTACTGAAAGGGCGCTTAAATACGATCTTACAATTCCATTTGCCCGATTTGTAGCCATGAATTACGGACAACTAACGTTCCCTTACAAACGATATCAGATTCAGCAAGTATGGCGTGCCGACCGTCCTCAGAAAGGAAGGTACAGAGAGTTTACTCAATGCGATGCCGATGTGGTTGGAAGCAGTAATTTGATTAATGAAGTGGAACTGGCGGGTGTATATCATTCTGTTTTCGCAAAGCTTGGACTCGGGAATTATATACTTAAAATCAACAGCAGAAAAATACTTTCATCGCTTGCAGAAATGTGTGGCAGTAGTGAATTATTGACAGATATTACCATTGCTATTGATAAACTAGATAAGATTGGCATAGAAAAAGTAAAAGCGGAACTGGAGCAACGAGGGCTGAACAGCACACAAATTGGACTCATCGAAAATTATCTCAACATCAGTGGCAGCAATACCGAAAAGCTGAATAAAATAACTGAACTACTTGACAATACCAGTGCATCAGAAGGGAAATCAGAACTTGCTTTTGTTTTAAATCACTGCGAAAAATATAATATTGACATCGACTTTACTTTAGCCCGAGGATTGAATTACTATACGGGGATTATTTTTGAAGTAAAGGCTCCATTAAATGTACAAATGGGAAGTATAGGTGGCGGTGGCAGATATGATAATCTTACGGAATTATTTGGGGTTCCAAATGTACCTGGTGTTGGCATCAGCTTTGGTGTTGACAGGATTTATGATGTGATGGAAGAATTAAAATTATTTCCGGAAAATCTTCAGTCTGGAATTCAGGCCATATTTTTTAATATGGGAGAAAAAGAAAGCCTGTTTGCCTATAAAATCATGCAGCAGGTACGCGACAACGGTATTTCCTGTGAAATGTTTCATGAGTTTACAAAAATGGAAAAGCAGTTCAAATATGCCGATAAGAAAAATATCAATTTTGCGATAATCATTGGAAGCAAAGAAATCGAAGAAAAAAATGCAGTTGTAAAGAATTTAAAGACCGGGGCTCAGGAAAATATTGGTTTTGGAGAATTGGTGGAATACTTGAAGTAAGAGCCCCCTCGATCCCCCGAAGGGGGAAGTTGTTTGGCTGTATTTGTTTTTGGTAGACTATTTTAATTGCTCCTATCTCCTTTGGAAAGGGGTTGGGGAGGAGGCTAGGCTATTGAACTTATTATTTATTTCATTCCACATTCCACACTTAAAATTCCACATAATTAAATCAGACTCCCTCGAAAATAATTGCTGCTCCCTGCCCTACACCAACGCACATTGTCGCCAATCCATATTTACTTTTTCTTCTTGCCATTTCATGCAAAAGCGTTGTAGAAATTCTAACACCGCTGCAACCCAATGGATGCCCCAGGGCAATAGCGCCTCCATTTACATTTACCTTTTCAAGATCGAGACCTAAATCATGAATACAGGCAATACTCTGAGAAGCAAATGCTTCATTTAATTCAATCAGATCTAAATCGGAAACAGAAATACCGGCTCTCTTGAGTGCCTTTTGAGTTGCGGGCAAAGGCCCGATTCCCATAACAGCTGGTTCAACTCCAGCTACTGCCATACTTTTAATTTTGGCTATGGGCTTTAATGCAAATTTTCTAACTGCGGCCTCACTTGCGAGTAACATTGCAGCAGCGCCATCATTAATGCCGCTGCTGTTTCCTGCGGTTACCGTTCCATCTTTAATAAAGGCGGGCTTCAATTGAGCCAGTTTATCTAATGATGTCAATCGGGGATGCTCATCTTGTTCAAAATCAAAACTATCTTTTCCAATTTGAATCTGAACCGGAATAATTTCATCTTTGAATTTTTCGGCTTTTTGTGCAAGTGCAAATTTTTGCTGACTTGACATTGCAAATTCATCCTGAGCATGTCGACTAATATTCCATTGTTTAGCAATATTTTCAGCGGTCTCCCCCATTGAATAAGGAAAATAAAGTTCTGACAGTTTCTTATTTATAAAACGCCATCCCATTGTAGTATCAAAAATCTGTGTATTTCTATCGAAGGCACTTGTTGCTTTGGGCATAACAAATGGTGCTCTGCTCATATTTTCAACCCCACACGCTATCATTAATTGTGCATCGCCACAAGCAATGGTTCTTGCGCTGTCCATAATTGCCTGTAAACCACTTGCACAAAGCCTATTGACCGTATTTCCTGCAACCGTAGTTGGCAACCCGGCCAATAAAGCAGCCATTCTGGCAACATTTCTATTGTCCTCTCCGCTTTGATTTGCGGCCCCTGCAATTACATCTTCAATTGCATTAATGTCTATATTCTTATTTCTGCCAATCAGCGCCTTGATTACAATTGCCAATAAATCATCGGGCCTGATGCCAGAGAGCGCCCCTCCGTATTTACCAATCGGAGTTCTCACTGAATCAACAACATAAACTGTTTCCATGACTATTTTTTTTATAAAAAAAAGAAATTCTGATAAATTTCAATGCTTTTATTATACAAATTTAAAAGCTTTCGTGAAGTTAGTATTTGAATACCTCTTTATCAAATTTAGGTTGTTTATCTTTGCGTCATGGCAACCAGCAGAAATATCAGAGAGTTAACCTTGCCTGATTTGAAGGAGTACTTCGAATCAATTGGTGATAAGAAATTCCGTGCTATTCAGGCTTACGAATGGCTTTGGAAAAAAAATGCACGAGATTTCAACGAGATGAGCAATCTTTCTCTAGAGCTTAGAAATAAACTCACCGCAGATTTTTCATTAAATGCAATCAAAGTTGATGTAACTCAGATCAGCGATGACGGGACACTAAAATCCAGATTCAGGACATTTGACAATCACCTGATTGAAGGAGTACTCATACCTACAGAAAAAAGAAATACCGCTTGTGTTTCTTCCCAAATTGGATGCAGCCTGACCTGTAAATTTTGTGCCACAGGAAAAATGGACCGTAAAAGGAATCTTCATTTTGAAGAAATCTATGATCAGGTTGCTTTATTAAATGAGCAGAGCGAAAAAACGTATCAGAAAAAACTCAGCAACATCGTTTATATGGGAATGGGTGAACCCCTTTTAAATTATAAAAATGTTTTAAAATCCATAGATCGTATTACCGCCTCAGACAGTATGAATATCAGTCCAAAAAGAATTACGGTTTCAACTGCAGGTGTGGCAAAAATGATCAAACAGCTGGGAGATGATCAGGTTCGATTTAATCTTGCTCTTTCTTTACATGCTCCAACAGATAAGAAGAGGGATGAAATTATGCCCATCAATGAAAGCAATACAATTGATTTGCTCATCGAGGCATTAAATTACTTCTACGACAAAACAAAAAACGATATTACATTAGAATACATTTTATTCAAAGATAAAAATGACAGTATCGAAGATGCTGACAACCTTATCAAAATATACAGAAAAGTTCCTACTCACCTGATAAATGTTATTGAATACAATCCTATTTTCGGCGCCACCTTTATTAAGCCTGAGGAAGAAAAAACACAGGCATTTACTGATCATCTTGCTCAACATCGTGTGAATGTGAGGGTAAGAAGAAGCCGGGGAAAAGATATCGATGCCGCTTGTGGACAGCTGGCAAATAAAGACAAAGTTGTTTCGTAATTGGAAATAATTTCTTTTTTGAAATTTGTAACGCTTCAATAAAGAATTACTTGAAAGTGGTAAAAAGCAAATGACTGGAATAAACCACTATAAAGACAAATCAGCAATTGAACAGTAGTATTTAATCTGCAAATTAAATGCAAGCGTGATTTTATAAAACGCTTTTTTTTACTCAATCATATCAACGGGGATTGGCTTTATAATCATTTAAACTAAAAATCGTCGCTTTTAAATTGTACATTTGAGCTTCATTACTGTTGAAAAACAGCATAAAATTAAAAATCATGAGTCAGTCTTCATTCCAGAAATTTGTAGTCAAAAAGAAAAACAGCGCGGTAAAGGAATCCCATCGCCAGGAAAAGAAAAAGGTTAAAAAAGAAAGAGCTGCTTATTTCGACAAAGTAAAAGAAGAAAAATATCAAGCCAGGATTGCAAAAAGAAACATTGAAAATAATGTAGCTCCTGCCGCAAAGCCTGCTTCGGTCAAATCAAAAACTACAACAACTACTCCTTCAAAAAAAACAGAAAATAAATCCGACCAATCGGCAATGCCTTTGAATAAATACATGGCCCATTGTGGTGTTTGTTCAAGAAGAGATGCGGTGATGCTGATTACAGAAGGCAAAGTAAAAGTTAATGATAAAGTTTTGACTGAACCCGGTTATAAAGTGGAACCAACGGATGTGGTTTTTTACAACAATAAAAAGCTTTTCGTAACCAAAAATCTACAATACATTCTTTTGAATAAACCTAAGGATTACATTACTACAACTGATGACCCTCAAGGTAGAAAAACAGTTTTGCAACTTATTAAAAATGCAACAACTGAAAGAGTTTATCCTATTGGCCGATTAGATAGAAATACTTCAGGAGTATTATTACTGACTAATGACGGAGATCTTACTCAAAAATTATCACATCCCAGTTTTGAAATAAAAAAAATCTATGAAGTTAAACTGGACAAAATATTAACTAAAGGCGATTTTGAAAAAATCTTAAAAGGCTTGATTCTGGAAGACGGACCGGTGAATGTTGATAGTCTGGCTTATGCCGATTCCAAAGACAAATCTATTATTGGTATCGAAATTCACAGCGGAAGAAACAGAATTGTAAGACGTATTTTTGAGCACCTGAAATACGATGTCAAAGGGCTTGATCGGGTTATGTATGCAGGACTTACCAAGAAAAATGTTGAGCGTGGAAAATGGAGAATCCTGAGTGAAAAAGAAATACGTTTATTGAAATATCTAAACGCTTCCAAAAAGAAAATCTAAACAGTTAAAATCCTGTGGCCAAAAATCAATTACAAATAGTTTTTGAGAATGATGAATTTGTTGCTGTAAGCAAACCAACTGGTATGCTTAGTATTCCCGATAGAGGACAAACCGAAAAGTCACTGAAAGAAATTCTGATTGAGAAATACGGCAATATTTTTACTGTTCACCGACTAGATAAAGACACCAGCGGTTTGATATTATTTGCAAAAACAGAAGTCTCACATAAGTTTTTCTCGAGGCTTTTTGAAGAAAGAAAAATTGAAAAATATTATCTGGGAGTCGTCGTTGGAACTCCTCCGGAAAAAACCGGTTTAATCGATGCGCCAATTTCGGAACATCTTCTACAAAAAGGGACCATGGTGATTCACCGAAATGGAAAACCTTCAACTACAGGATACGAAGTACTTGAAACTTACAAACAATATTCTTTGGTTTCTTTTCAATTACATACAGGAAGGACACACCAAATCAGGGTGCATTCAAAAAACATTGGAATTCCTTTAGCCTGTGACCCCATATACGGAGATGGCAAACCTGTCTTACTGTCTTCTTTTAAAAAGAAATTTAAATTAAGTCAGCACGATGAAGAAGAAAGGCCGATTATCAGTAGACTGGCGCTTCATTCTTACAAGCTAACTTTTACCGATGAGAAAAACACCAGACATGAAATTACTGCTGAAATGCCAAAAGAATTCAGGGCTTTGATGCAGCAATTAAGTAAAAATAGCTGACCGTTTAATTGGGTGTTAAAATTGAATATGCCTTAACTATAGATTTCGAGTAATCCTTCCGGTAAGTCAACAAAAATTTTTTTATTTCTCTTGTCGATTTTTATCAGGCTTCCTTCATGTATAGGAATTAACGCTTCTTTCCCATTGTATATGATTGCACAAAGAATCTGATGTGGTTGTTCTATAACTTCTATAATAGTCCCAAGATCATTTTCTCCTTCAATAATATGAAACCCCAATAAAGCAATAGGTGATGATTTTTCTGAGTATTTTTTAAAATCAGCCTCCAGCATCCATACTTCTTTTGGGGTAAGTTTTCTGGCTACTTCTTTATTATCTATCCCTTCCAGTTTAATATAAGTTTCGGCGTCATTTTTAATAGCTGTTTTTTCGATGAAATAAGGCATAAAATTATCTTCCCCTTCTTCAATAAAAACAGCCTCAAGTCCTTTCAAGGTTGTTTTCTTGCCAAGATTATGGTGTAAAACTAAATCTCCTGCCAAGCCGAAGCTGGCTGCAAATTTTCCAATTTTAAAATACTGTGACATTGTTCCGAATTAATAATAAATATAAAAGGAAAAATTAAAAAAGTCCCGCATTAAACGGGACTTGAAAGAATTTACGGCACAGAGATAATTATTCTTCTGCTTTGGTTTCTTCTTGTGTTTCTTCTTGTGTTACTTCTGCTGAAGGAGTTTCTTCTGGTTTAGATTCTACTTTCCTTACAACAGGTACATTGCGACGATCCATACGTGCTTTTTTATGAGCACTTTGACGATTTGCAACATGGGCATCGTGTTCAACGCTCCATTTTGTAAATTTTTCCATCGCAGTAGCCTCATCAAATAAGCCTAAGCTTACTCCGCGAAGTAAATGCTTTAAGAACAATACTCCTTTGAAAGAAAGAATACGGCGAACAGTGTCGGTGGGTTGAGCACCTTTCTGAAGCCAATCCAATGCTTTCTGGCGATCTACCTGCACTGTAGCAGGAACCGTCAAAGGATTGTACGTACCTAATTTTTGAATGAATTTACCGTCGCGAGGACTGCGTCCGTCAGCAACTACAATGAAATAGAATGGTCTTTTCTTAGAACCATGTCTTTGCAATCTCATTTTTACAGCCATAAAAAATAGAAATTTTTTCGGTTGTGAACAATAGGGTTTAATCCCGTATTAAAACGGGGAGGCGAAGATAAGGGGATTTTTTGAAAAAAAAGGAGTTTATGAGGATTTTTCTTTATAGCCTGATCTAATGCCTATATTAAGGATTCTTATTTATTCTTCGTTTAGCCATTGCAACCAGTCTTTTGCTACTTTGTCCCAATTAAAGATATTGTAATTGGGTTTGTTATCTTCTGTCATTGGAAAAAAGTTGTGTTCTTTCCCAACATATGCTTTAAACCTAAAATTGTTTTTGTTTTTACGAATAATGTCTACTCGCAAAAAATCGTTGTAAGGTGAACTCCAATCCTTTGTTCCATAAGAAACCAAAACAGGAATTTTGAGTTTTTCTAGGTTTGTAAGCATTGGTTCAGAAAATTCATATGTTGCTTTGTAAGTGTCTCCATGTGAATCATTCATGTCATTTCTGTTTGCGACAACATCAGTCCAATAGCCCATGTCGTTTTCTCCATATTTCGTGCTATCTGTATCAGTTTCATTCGCCCTGCTTTGCTCAATGATAGACAATATTCTACCCATAGGATTACCTCCTGAATAAATCAGATGTGTAACGCTTTTCAACTCGATTGCTATTTTTGCACCAATTGTACTGCCTTCTGAATGACCTGCAACAACAAGCCGATTTTTAGAAACCCACGATTGTTGTTGTAAATATTTTATGATGGCAATATTTCTTGGAACATAATAACTTAATAAATTCCTTTCGATGTATTCTTTAGGAAATTTTCCAGTACTGTCAACATATGTAAAGTCTGATTTCAGGATTCGAACGTCAGCAATAAGTGGTATGTACGGTTTACTGATAATGACCAAATGATAATAGTTGGATAGGCTGTCTGGGTTAAACGGGAAAGTGCCATAAACGTCTTTTCCTTCGTATATAATCAATGGAATCGGCAAACTTCCTTGGCAAAAAAAGAAAATAGGTTTGGGCATATTTTCTTCGCCTTTTTTTGATTTTATTAAGACATCAATACTGTCTGATTTGTATTTGAAAACAAGATGTCTAAACCCAAAGTCTTGTGCGGTCTCGGTTTGTCCAAACACTTTAGAAACAGTTAACAGAAAAAATATAAAAATGTTTTTTTTCATTTCCTTCTGTTTTTTAGAGTAAAAATGGTGAGCTTAAAACAAAAATGAATTCCTAATTCTCAAAACACAATCAACTTCCCCCTTCGGGGCATTGAGGGGGCCACCCTCCTACCTCTTCCCCATTCCCCCCATACCAGGCATCCTGCCCATCGGCATCTTGTTCATCATTTTCATCATATCTTTCATCTGATCAAATTGCTTGATAAACTGATTAAGTTCATTTAAATCCTTGCCGCTTCCTTTGGCAATTCTTTGCTTTCTGCTAGGATTGATAATATCAGGATTTCTACGCTCCTGCATTGTCATTGAGTTAATCATCGCTTCTATTCCTTTAAAGGCATCGTCATTAATATCAAGGTCTTTTATTTGCTTGCCTACTCCAGGAATCATTCCCATTAAATCTTTCAGATTACCCATTTTCTTTATTTGCTGCAACTGGGTTTTAAAATCTTCGAAATCAAATTGATTTTTTCTGATTTTCTTTTCAAGCTTTGCGGCTTCCGCTTCATCAAATTGTTCCTGAGCTTTTTCAACCAGACTTACAATATCACCCATTCCCAGGATTCGCTGAGCCATCCTTTCGGGATAAAACACGTCCAGCGTATCCATTTTCTCTCCACTGCTACTGAACTTAATAGGTTTGTTAACCGTGTATTTAATAGATAAAGCAGCACCACCTCTGGTATCACCATCCAATTTGGTCAATACAACTCCACTGAAATCCAGCCTTTCATTAAATGCTGCAGCTGTGTTCACCGCATCCTGCCCAGTCATGCTATCTACCACAAACAATATTTCCTGTGGATTAACTGACGCTTTAATGTTAGCTACCTCTGTCATCATCACTTCATCAACTGCCAAACGACCGGCCGTATCAATAATGATGACATTTTTATTTTTTGATTTCGCTTCTTTAATGGCATTCTGAACAATTGAAACGGCATCTTTATTTTCTCTTTCACAATAAACATCAACACCAATTTGTCCACCTAAAACTTCCAATTGATCAATCGCCGCCGGACGATAAATATCCGCAGCAACCAGTAATGGAGATTTGCCTTTTTTGGTTTTTAGATAATTAGCCAGCTTGCCACTAAAAGTAGTTTTACCGCTTCCCTGCAACCCTGCAATTAAAATAATCGCCGGATTACCTGAAGTATTAAAATCAGAGGCAACACCACCCATTAAATCAGTAAGTTCATCCTGAACAATCTTCACCATCTGCTGCCCGGGATTTACAGCAAGCAAAACTTTTGTGCCTAAAGCCGTTTCTTTTACTTTTTCAGTAAACTCTTTGGCAATTTTGTAATTCACATCCGCATCTACCAGTGCACGTCGAATATCCTTTAACGTATTGGCTATATTCAGATCAGTGATTCTCCCCTGACCTTTAATATTTTTGAAAGCACTTTCTAACTTCTCACTTAAATTTTGAAACATATAAAACGCTATTTTGTATATTGCCGACTTTGAAAATTTTTATTTATTGAATGCTGCATTTAAAATTTCGGCTTGTTCTTTTGCATGGATTTTTGCATAACCGGTTGCTGTAGCAGCACTGGCCATTCTGCTGAAAATATAGAAATTAATATTTTTGAGATTCATTCTAAGATATGTGGCTGCACCCATATTTAAGGGTTCCTCCTGTATCCAGTACCAGATGGCTTTTGAATATTTTTTGTACAGTGCATCCAATTGATTTTGTGGTAATGGATAAAATTGTTCTATCCTGACGATTGCGATATCGGTTCTGTTTTCTTTTTGACGTTTTTCTTCCAGGTCAAAATATATTTTACCACTGCACATCAACACTTTTTTCACTAATGAAGCATCGCTGATTGATTTGTCATCAATAACCTCCTTAAAGCCCCCCGTTGTAAAATCAGTCAAATCGGAATAGCTTCCAGGATGTCTTAAATTGGCTTTAGGCGAAAAATTAATGAGTGGTTTTCTGAATTCCCAGGTTAATTGTCTGCGTAAAGCGTGAAACAAATTGGCTGCAGTAGTAATATTGGTAACTACCATATTTAATTCAGCACATTGCTGTAAAAATCTTTCTAGTCTTGCACTACTGTGTTCGGGGCCCTGACCTTCGTATCCATGAGGAAGCAACATTACCAAACCATTCATGATTTGCCATTTTGTTTCTGCGGAAGAAATAAACTGATCAATAATAATTTGAGCGCCGTTGCAAAAGTCTCCGAATTGAGCTTCCCATAAAACCAACGTATTTGGGTTAGCCAGTGCGTACCCATATTCAAATCCCAAAACTGCATATTCACTCAATAAAGAATTATAAATCCTGAATTTCGAAGTTTCTTTTGAGAAGGACTGTAACCGGCTGTATTCCGAATTGGTTTTTTCATCAAATAAAATAGCATGGCGGTGACTGAATGTGCCGCGTTTCACATCCTGGCCACTCATTCTTACATCTTTTCCATCATTTACTAGGCTTGCATAAGCTAGAAGTTCAGCGGTAGCCCAGTCTATTTTATTTTGATCCTGAAATAATTTTATTTTATCCTGAAGTAATTTTTCTATTTTTTTTAATGGCTTAAAATCTGCCGGCCATTTCATAAGACTATCAAACATCGAATTAAGCGATTCCATTTTAATTGCCGTATCCGGTGATTTTAAAAAATCTTCCGAAGTTGCTTTTCTAAGTTTCTGCCACCAAAGTTCTGGCTTCTGATATTGGTATGGTAATGGATTTTGTTTTACTTCGTCTAACCTTTCCTGTAATTCTTTCAGAAACTGCTGCTCCATTTCTTTAGCCAAAGACTTTGCGTCCGGCTCTCCGTTCTCAATTAAGAATTGAGTATATACTTCTCTTGGATTAAGATGTTTATCAATCAACGCATAAAGCTGCGGTTGTGTAAACTTCGGCTCATCGCCTTCGTTATGGCCGTGTCTGCGGTAACAAACCATATCGATAAAAATATCTGCATTAAATTTCTGGCGATAACGTGTGGCTATCTCCGAAACTTTAACTACCGCTTCCGGATCATCTCCATTTACATGAAATACAGGAGCCTGAACTAATGCCGCTATTGAAGTGGCATAATTTGAACTTCTGGCGTCGTCAAAGTCGGTGGTAAAGCCTATCTGATTATTAATGACATAATGTATGGTACCGCCAGTATTGTATCCTTTCAGATTACTCATTTGCAAAACTTCATACACAATTCCCTGGCCGGCAACAGATGCATCACCATGAATAAGAATTGGCAAAATACTGTCGTAGTTGCTATCATGCATGACGTCTGCCTTGCTTCTTGAATAGCCAATTACAACAGGATTAACCGCTTCAAGATGTGAAGGGTTGGGACAAAGTTTAAGGTGAATTTTATTTCCTGAAGGAGTATTCACATCGCTGCTGAATCCAAGGTGATATTTTACATCGCCGCTACCCATAGTAGTATCGGGAGTTGCGTTCCCTTCAAATTCATTAAATATTTCTTCATAAGTTTTTCCAAGAACATTAGCCAACACATTGAGCCTGCCTCTGTGTGCCATACCGATGACTACTTCCTGAACTTTATTTTCAGCAGAAATATTGATGATTGCATCTAATGCTGCAATTGTAGTTTCGCCGCCCTCTAAGCTGAATCTTTTTTGCCCGATATATTTTGTATGAAGGAACTTTTCAAACATGACGCCCTCATTCAATTTCTGCAGTATTCTTTTTTTCTGAGTAAGTGATACAGGCTCGTGAACTGTATTTTCCAGTGCATGGGTAAGCCATTCTATTTTTTCTGTATCATTAATATAGGAAAACTCAAGCCCAATGTGATGCGTATATGATTTTTGTAATTGCTCCAGTATTTTACTCAGTGTGGTTCTGCCTAACCCAATAAATTTACCAGACTCAAATTCTATAGTAAGATCAGCGTCACTTAATCCGAAATAAGACAATTCAAGATTCGCGTTTCTGTTTCTTCGCTCTCTGATGGGATTTGTTTTAGCGATAAGATGCGCTTTTCTTTTATAGGCCTGAATCAGTTGAAAAACAGAAAATTCTTTTTCCAGCTGACTATTATTTAATCCAGCTATAGGCTTTCCATTACTAACAGGCTGGGGCATTGTTGCCATTGCAAAATCAAATCCTTCAAAAAATTTACGCAAATCAACATCAATACTTTCAGGGTTTTTTAAAAAGTCCTGATATAAACTTTCAATGTGATTAGGTGTGGCGTTGGTGATATATTGAAAATCCTTCATTTTGAGTATCAATAATTGAATTTGAGTGGTGTGAGCTATAATTTGGATGCAAATATCGGCCTAAAACTTAAGAAATAAAGCCATTGATTTTAAAAAAATCGGACAATTTCAAACTCAATCGTTCCCGGAAATAAGAAAATAATTCAAAAAAAGTTAAGATTGTAAAAGCTATTCATTATCTTTGCGTCCCTAAAAAAGAATAAATGGCAAATCACTCAGCAACTAAGAAAGACGTCCGTCAAAGCGCAAAACGTAATGAGCGTAATCGTTATTATGGTAAAACAACCCGTAATGCGATTCGTGATATCAGAGCTATAGATAACTCAAAAGCAGCTTCTGATCAGTTACCTAAAGTGGCATCAATGATTGACAAACTGGCTAAGCGTGGTACGATTCACAAGAATAAAGCTTCTAATCTGAAAAGAAAATTAGCTTTGAAAGTGAACGCACTGAAAAAATAATTGAACTCGATTCAAAATATTCCGAACCTGCTTAACGGCAGGTTTTTTTTTGTGCTAACATCAGGTATCCAAATAAAGAAAAATGATCCTTAAATTTAGTACTCATTATGAGAGCATTTGTCTTAATCATTTTTTCGGGCTTGTTTTTTTGCTTTGAAATAAAAGCGCAGTTAACTCCTTTTGAAACAGGAGATAAAAACGTATCTGCAAATTATGAACAGATTATAAAATGGTATCAGCACCTTGACAAAAAATCAACAGCATTAAAACTTGTTGAAATGGGAATGTCTGACGCAGGAAAACCATTGCATTTAGTTTTAATTAGTGGAGATCATACATTTAATCCTGAAAGCTGGCATCAGCAAAACAAAATCGTTATCCTCATCAACAATGGCATCCATGCAGGCGAACCAGATGGCATCGATGCTTGTATGATGCTAGCCAGGGACATTATTGCAAAAAAAAATCTTCTTCCTAACAACATCGTGCTGGCTATAATTCCTGTTTATAATATTGGTGGTTGCCTGAACAGAAACAGCACAACCAGGGTAAATCAAAATGGTCCTTTAGAATATGGCTTCAGAGGTAATTCTCAGAACCTTGATTTAAACAGAGATTTCACAAAATGCGATAGCAGGGAAGCCAAAACTTTTGCTACGATATTCCATTATTTGAATCCGGATATTTTTATTGATAACCATGTAAGTGACGGCGCGGATTATCAGCATACTATGACTTTACTCACTACGCAGTTTGACAAACTTGGCGGACAGCTAGGCTTATGGTTAAATGAAACTTTCGAGCCTGCTATTTATAAAAACATGGGTGAGAAAGGCTGGGATTTGGTGCCTTACGTTGATTTCGAATCTTCAAATATGAACGAGGGAATGGATGCTTTTTATGATCCTCCAAGATATTCATCTGGTTACACGGCATTGTTTAATACCCTTTCATTTGTACCTGAAACGCATATGCTGAAACCCTATGCTGAGAGGGTAAAATCTACTTATGATCTTATGATGACCTTTATTGAAGAAGCGCATCAGCATGCCCGTGAAATTATCATGAAAAGAAAAAATGCCAACGAAAGCGACTTGACCAGAAGAAAATTTGCATTGAAGTGGAACTTAAAAAAAGACGGTTCTTCCAGCATTATTTTTAAAGGCTATGAGAAAGACTCTGCAATAAGTGAAGCTACGGGTCAGAAGAAATATTTTTATAACCATTCAAAGCCGTTTACTAAAAACATAGCGTATTACAATCATTTTACAGATACTGAAAACATTTTAAAGCCAAGAGGATATGTTATTCCTCAAGGATGGCCGGACGTTATTGAGCGATTGAAAATAAATAACGTACAAATGGAGTCAATTAAAAAAGACACGTCAATAAAGGTTACAGTGTACCGGATTGAATCCTATCAATCTTTACCTAAGGCCTACGAAAAACATCATAAAAATTTTGAAGTTAATGTCAGCGCTGCTCAAACGGATATGAAGTTTAATAAAGGAGATTATTACATCCCCTTAAATCAGCCGGGCAACAGATATTTAATAGAAATGCTGGAACCTACAGGCGACGACAGTTTTTTTGCCTGGAATTTTTTTGATGGAATATTGCAACAGAAAGAAGGGTATAGTGATTATCGCTGGGAGGATCTGGCTGCAGAGGTATTAAAAAAAGACAGTTCCCTGAAAGTTGCGCTTGAAGCCAAAAAACAAAGCGACCCGGATTTCGCAATAGATGCTCACAAAATCCTTGATTTTATCTATAAAAATTCTGTTTATTACGAAAAAACACATCTGAGATACCCTGTTTTTAGGGTTGAATAATGTGTGTTTATAGATTTATCCAGCTTTATCCAGCCTATCTAGCCTTATCTCCTACTCTTCATATCTCAAAAAAACAAACCTTAAAACATTTAATTACCAACAAAACTTCCTAACTTCGCACCCCCGAAATAAAATCGGGATTAACCAATTTTTTTAAAAATTTAAATCAGGGAAAATGAGCAACTACGAATTGATGGTGATTTTTACCCCTGTGCTTTCTGAAGAGGATTTTAAAGCCGCTCAGAAAAAATACGAGGCACTCGTTAAAGACAACGGAGGCAGCGTAACGCACACGAATCCCTGGGGACTAAAATCACTGGCGTATCCAATTGCCAAAAAGACTACCGGTCTTTATTGGATTATGGAATACAGCGCGCCAACCAGCTTCAATGAAAAGTTGAAAATTCAACTTTTACGTGACGAGAGCGCAATGCGTCACATGTTTACTGTACTCGATAAATACGCCGTCGGATACAATGATAGAAAGAGAAGTGGTGTACAACATTTTACTAACGAAAAAGCGGGGGCATAATCATGGCAAAAGCTAATGAAATTAAGTACTTAACGGCAATTAAAGCCGAAAAGCGTCCGAAGAAATATTGCCGCTTTAAGAAGATGGGAATCCGTTATATTGATTATAAGGATGCCGATTTTTTGAAAAAGTTTTTAAATGAACAAGGCAAATTGTTACCTCGTCGTCTTACCGGAAACTCTTTAAAGTTTCAGCGTAAAGTAAGTGAAGCCGTAAAGAAAGCTCGTCAGATGGCGATACTTCCTTATGTAACTGATCTTTTGAAATAATATTTTTCACCACCCTAATCCCGAGCATTCGGGAGAAAGTCTGATACAAAGGATTGGGTAAAAATGCAAAAAAATGCAGGTAATTTTAATTCAGGATGTGAATAATCTTGGCGGAGCCAATGAACTGGTAACCGTAAAAAACGGATATGGTCGCAACTTTCTTATTCCAAGTAAATTGGCCGTAGAAGCAAGCCCCAGCAATTTGAAGCAATTGACCGAAAAACTGAAGCAACAAACTAAGAAAGAAGCCAAATTATTGGCCGAAATCAACAGTGTTATTGCAGTTTTGAGAGATGGCGCTTTAAAAATTGGTGCTAAAACCGGTACAAGTGGAAAAATATTCGGTAGTGTAACTTCAGTTCAGATTGCACGTGCAATTAAAGAGCAAAAAGGATACGAAATAGATCGCCGCCGTATTTCAATACTTGATGAAGTAAAAGAATTAGGTACATACAAAGCAAAAATAGACTTCGGCAACGGAAACGAAACTGAGGTTGAATTTGAAGTAGTATCAGAATAATATTACATCTTACCATTTTATCAAAACCACCTTTTAGGTGGTTTTTTTTTGTTGTTAATTTAATTTAACAAATTTCTTGATATTTCAAAAGGTTTACTTTATCTTTATATCGAAGAAATGGTTTAAGGTTTTTTTCATTGGCTGAAATCTCTTCAAAAGTTTTTTTCAGTTTGTTGTAATAACTTATATCATTCAATTTTTTTTAATTTTTTTAAACAGTTTTTTACAATGAACATTTATGTTGGAAATCTTAGTTGGTCTATGACGGACGAAGATTTAACAAATCTATTTACACAGTACGGTACCGTAACTAGTGGCAAAATCTTAAAAGACAAAATGAACGGCCGCAGTAAAGGCTTTGGTTTTGTTGAAATGGAAGACGATGAAGCAGCTCGTACTGCAATCGCAAACCTTAACGAAACAGAAGTTCAAGGTCGTAAATTAATCGTAAACGAATCACAACCACGTCAGGAAGGCGAATATAAGAAGCGTCCAAGTGGCGGCGGTGGTTACGGCGGAAGTCGTGGCGGTGGCGGCGGAAGTCGTGGCGGTGGTGGTTACGGCGGTGGCGGCGGAAGTCGTGGCGGCGGCGGTGGTTACGGCGGCGGTGGAAACCGTAGCGGTGGCGGCGGCGGATATAACAGAGATTTTTAATTTCGATTTTTATATCTAAACCATATTCAATCCTTCAACGAAAGTTGGAGGATTTTTTTATGGATATTGTTCAAAAAAGTCAACCCGTTACAAAGGTTCAACATGTTTGATAAGACTATATCTTTTGAAAAAGAACATTTGAACCCCTTGAATCTTTTATCAGAAAAACAACCTTTTAGCAACGTTAAAAAAACATACTGTTTGGTTTCCCATTTTCGTAATTTTGAAACAATCGATTTATACAAACACATGGATTACTCCGATTCTTTTCAACTCGCTTCCGATTTTGTTCAATATACCAACACCAATATTTTTCTTACTGGAAAGGCTGGTACCGGAAAAACTACTTTTCTGAAATATTGCAAAGAAAACATCAAAAAAAACACGGCTGTTGTTGCTCCTACCGGTGTTGCGGCGATGAATGCAGGTGGCACAACCATACACTCTTTTTTTCAATTGCCATTTAATCCTTTCATTCCGGCATCTCGTATGTTTAATGGAGATGAAAGTGTAAATGACAAAAACAGCTTATTAAGCAAGTTGAAGTTGAATTCTGAAAGAAGAGAAGTGATGAGAAATCTTGAATTGCTGATTATCGATGAAATCAGTATGGTAAGATGTGATTTACTGGATGCGATAGACACCGTATTAAGACATGTTAGAAATCAATATTCAAAAGCATTTGGAGGCGTACAGGTGTTATTTATTGGAGATATGTACCAGCTGCCTCCTGTTGTAAAAGATGAGGAATGGCAATTGCTGACACCCTATTATAAAAGTCAGTATTTTTTCAATAGCCAAGTTATGGAATCCGAACCAGCTATGTTTGTAACACTGGAGAAAATATACCGACAAAACGACCCTGCCTTTATTAATGTGCTGAATCAGGTTCGCAATAATGAAATGGATCAAGAAGGTTACGAACTGTTACATCGTCGCTACATTCCTGATTTTGAGCCCTTGAAATCAGATAATTACATCACATTAACTACACATAATCATAAAGCAGATGCCATCAATACAAAAGCACTGCAAGAAATTTCTTCAAAAGAAAATGTATTTACTGCAGCAATAGAAGGCGAGTTTTATGAAAAATCATTTCCTGCAGATCTATCGCTAAAATTGAAAGTTGGTGCTCAAGTTATGTTTATCAAAAATGACACTGAAAAAATTAGACGTTATTTCAATGGAAAAATTGGCATCGTTGAAAAAATAGAAGAAGATAAGATAACGGTCAGTTGTAAAGGCGATGATTTATTTATTGAAGTTTCCAAAGAAAAATGGAAGAATATTAAATATTCAGTTGACAAGACTACCAATCTTGTAGAAGAAAATGAAATCGGTTCTTTCACTCAATATCCATTGCGACTGGCCTGGGCGATAACGATTCATAAAAGCCAAGGGCTTACATTTGAAAGAGCTGTAATAGATGCGGTTGATGCATTTACTGCCGGGCAAGTGTATGTTGCGTTGAGCAGATGCACCAATCTGGAAGGAATGGTTTTACGCAGTCGAATCACAAATCAAAGTCTGAAAAGCGATCAAAGAATTGTAGATTTTTCTAATTCAAAAAAGCCAGTTGACCTACAATTACAGTTATTAAAAAATGCTAAAATAAAATACCAATCTGAGCAGATAAAAGAGCTTTTTGATTTTGTTTCAATATGCAATAATACTAAAGATGTTTATACTTTTATTTTAAAAGAAAAAGAGTCATTTAATACTCAAGCCATTACGGCATTTGAAGGCATTCAACAATTAATGATCAACACCAACCAAACTGCAGAAAAATTTGAATTGCAATTAAATAATTTACTTAGCGCTGAAATATTTCCTGAAAAAAATGAAATGCTGCAATCCAGAGTTAAGGCTGCTGCACAACATTTTATGGTTGAAGCTGGAAAAATAAAAAACAGAATAGAAAATCTTGCCATAGAAACAGACAGTAAAACATTGGCAAACGATTTATACAAAATTTTACAACGACTGTATGATGAGATGAATTTCAAATGCATTATACTAAAGGGAAACTTAAATGGATTTGCAATTGACGAACATCTCCAAATTAAAAAAGCATTTAAAAAAACAGCACTTCAGATAAGTATTTACTCGGGCCATTCAACAGTAGTCAAAACAGATATCGCTCATCCCGAGCTTTACAATATGCTAAAGAAAAAAAGAGATGAAATCTGTAAAGAAAAAAACCAGCCTGTTTATTTAATTGCCAAATCTTCTACACTGGAAGAAATGGCCTTGTATCTACCTCAGACTATTACCCAGTTGAATTTAATTTCAGGTTTTGGTCCGGTAAAAAGCAGGCAATATGGAAAAGAATTCCTAGATATTATTTGCGAGTACTGCGAAGTAAACGACATGGAATCTAGCATAGAAACAAAAATACCAAAAGCGAAAGTTTCCAGGAAAAGATCTGAACCTTCAGCTGTAACAAAAACTTCAATTAAACCAGATACCAAGTCAATAAGTTTTGACTTATTCAAAAAAGGAAAAACTATTGATGAAATTTCCCTAGAAAGAAACATCACTAACGGTACAGTTGAACAGCATTTAAGTCATTTCATAGCGACAGGAGAAATTGAATTAAATGCATTGATAACTTCGGAAAAAATAAATCTAATCAGATCAGCTATAGAAATCCATGGGAATACCAGCGCTAAAAAATTGAAAGAAAATCTACCGGAGCATCTGGGATATGGAGAGATTAGAATGGTGATGGCCGCCCTAGCCCCCTCAATCCCCCAAGGGGGAAGTTGATTGTGTTTACCGGGGTTGCCACGAATTCAGGAATGGATTTCACGAAAAGCTCGCAAGGGAGCAAAGACACGAATCAAGCCCCATAGGAGAAGTTTATTGTGTCTCGTCTGAAATAGCGTCAAATAAATCTTGTCCAAAATAATGAACAGGATTTGTATTATTTGCTGGATTTTATTATTAAGGAATGATTTTTTTGTTGCTGAATTCAGCATTCGGAAATAGACAATATTCAGCTCTATCCATCACACAACCTCCCTCATCTTAATGTGGCAACTTATCTTTAAATATTCCATATACCAACGTTCCTATGATAGCGCTCAGCAAAGAAACAAAAAGAATTGCAAAACCGCTTCCAACCAATGCAAATAGCGGCCCCGGACAAGCGCCAGTAAATGCCCAGCCAATACCAAAAATCAAACCACCAAAGATTTGACTGATACTGAATTTCTTTGGCTCGATTTTAATTTCTTCGCCTTGTATAGTTTTCATTTTAAAACGTTTAATGATGGCAACGGAAATCATTCCCACAACAACAGCAGTGCCTATTACACCATACATGTGAAATGAATCAAAACGAAACATCTCTTGAATTCTAAACCAGCTTACAACTTCGGCTTTAACCAGTGTAATTCCAAAAACAACACCTACAAGAAGAAAAGGAATATTTTTAATGATTGAGAAATCTGATGAAACTTTATAATCAGGATTGAATTCGTCTGATGTAATTTGATTATTCATTTTTGAATTGATTTTAAAAGAACAACTTTAAATTTAATTAAGTAAATAAGGTAAAATAAACCAAGTAGCCACAAACCCACCAACCATAAAACAGATTGTAGCTACCAGTGATGGCCATTGCAAATTAGACAATCCCATTATTGAATGTCCACTTGTACAACCACCTGCATAACGCGTACCAAACCCAACCATAAACCCACCAACAATCATCAAAATAAAACCCTTGAAGGTAAACAGCGATTTGAAATTAAATAATTCAACCGGAAAGAGGTGGTTGAAATCTGATATGCCTTGTTGAGCAAGCACTTGTTTGGTATGAGCTGCGATTTCGGGTGGTGCCAGATTTTTTAGAAAATAACCTGCAATAAAACCACCCAAAATAATTCCCGTTATAAAAAATAAATTCCAGGTTTCTTTTTTCCAGTTATAAGAAAAATAGGTAAACCGCTCTGGTAAACAAGCAGCACAGATATGTCTTAATGAAGAAGAAACTCCAAATGTTTTATTGCCAATTAATAACAATGCAGGCACAGCGATACCAAATAAAATGCCTGCCACATACCAGGGCCATGGCTTAGAAAGAAATTCAATCATGATGGAATTTTCGTTAAATGTAGAATGGAATTTTCAAAATGTAAAATGTAAAAATAAAAATTCTGATAGTTCGCTGCAATAAATTTTTGGCGTTTGATTTTTGGCGTTTAGTGTTTAGCGTTTGATGTTGTGCATGTTTATCCAGCCTATCTAGCTTTATCCTGATCCATCTTAATTACACATATCATTTCCCATTCACCTTCTCCCTCAACCCCAATCCCACGGCAGCTTTCGGCACCACCAGACTAATTGTATTTATCGCAAAATAAGATTCAGATACATGCATATATCCTTTATAAGGACCTGATTCTCCCCATGAATTTTTTACAATGAAAAATGTTTTGCCGCCTTTTGATTTTTCAATACCCACAATATGCATGAGATGATCATCCTGAGTAGTCAGATTTTCAAAAAGTTGCTGTCTGATATTTTGATCCCATTTTTCTTCTTTGCTATCCGGATCAGTAACTCTCCGCATTATGCTGTCATTGTCTTTGATATTTAACGCAACACCTGTTTTCGAATTGAACCCGTTGTTACTTAAATCTGCATCCCATGAAACACTGTATCCATTTTCAATAGCAGATTTTACCAAATCAATCATTTCATTTAAAGGCAGATTATAATAAGACCCATTGCTGAAATTATCGGGCACTTCAATTATAAAAGGTGCATAAAATGGATGATGAGTGAAAGACGTGATGTTGATATAATCATCCGCATTAAACTTCAATGCATTCTTTGCAAAAGTTTGTGGAGTGAACTTTTTATTATTGTAGATAAACGTCTGAGGCAATTCGCCCATTTGCCTGTCAAGTATCTGATTAAATCCGGGAAGCCAGTTTGATGACAATGGAGCACCTTGTGTTTTTAATGTACTATCGAGATAGGTCTTTAATTGTTTTATTAAAATAAGATGATTGTTTAATTTTTCTCCTTTAACATTGCCACTGTATGCGCTTTCCGGAACGGCTCCATAAGTTGCATAAGATCTGATTACGTCATGCCCAAGCCCGCCTTCACTAAACTGAGCATGTCCCTGACGGAGAATATAATTTTGGGCTTTTTCGATATACAAATTTCTGACCGTAAACATTTCACTCAAATCATAAGGGCCAAGATTATTTTTAATGGTCTGACTTTCTATTAATGAAGTTGCAGAAAATGACCAGCAGGTATTCGTTCTTTGTTGATTTTTAATTTTGGTTGCGTTATTTTTTTTTCCTGCAACAAATAAATTTCCTGAAATAGCTTTCACTCCGGATGCGTCTGGAGAAATATCCAGATTAACATCATCTTGCGCTATAACACTGGAGAGATGATAAAATACAAAAAAGACAAGGCATATTTTTTTCATAATACTGATTAATAACTTAAAATAACGTCAAAGGTTTCTGCACTAGCTCCAAGTTCATCTGCAGCAGCATTGCTTAATCTAATCAGCAGCCCATCATTTTGTTTTAAATCAGGAATAACATCCAGCACTTTTGCAAAAATACTTTTTTGATTGGCCTTGTTGGTGATTTTTAAAATTGTTCCAGATGGAGCTGCATTATATAAGCAATAGTATTTCCCATCATTCCAGCCGCTTGTGCTTTTAAAGACTGCAGCAGTGCCGTTTTCGGATTTCAATGATGATTTACCGGAATTCTGACTTGAATAGGCTGTATTAAAATAACCTCCCTGAAAATCTCTGATGATTACAGAACCAGAATGCTGTGGCTTAGCTTCATTTTCCGTTACCACTACAACTGAAGTTACTACAGGAGTCTGCTTAATTTCAGTAGGAGCAGCAACTACAGGAGGTGCAGGTTTAATGGGTGTCTCTTTTTTGGCGATTGGATCTGTAGTGTGATTTTTATATCCCACAATAAGATTAACGCCTTCATTAACTCCATCAACAGTTAACTTATTCCATTTTTTTATATCGTCGATGCTGACTTTTTCTGTTTGAGAAATTTGAAAAAGAGTTTCTTTTTTTTGTACTTTATGATAGATGGGTTGCATTCCTGCAGGAGTAACTGATTTTTCGGTTGGCTTAACTACTGATGCTGGTTTAACGGGAACTGTAGTAACGGATGAGGTTGCTGGAGCAGGTTTGACAGCAGTTGTCGTAACTGTTGTTGGTGTTGGTGTTGGCTTAGTAACAGCTACTGGTATTGGCTTAGAAGTTGTTGCTGTAACAGGTACTGCTGTAGGCTTAGGAGCTATTGTGACAGGGGTTGATACTGGTTTGGCAACGGGGTCTTTAAGAGTAACAGGGGTAGTTGCAGGTGCCACATCTGGCAATGGCGCCATTTTTTTTACTGCCGGAATTTTTAATACCTGTCCCACCTTCACTCCATCTTCAAAAGGAATATTATTGTATTCGGCTAATTCGCGGGGATGAATTTTCAAAGCTCTTCCTATAGAAAACAACGTTTCCTTTGGACCAACCGTATAAGTTTTTTGTGCAAAAGAAAGCAAAGGCGTTAGCAAAAGGATAAAGAAAAGTTTTTTCATTTGTTGTTTACTTTAAAGTCATTAAAATAATTGTTGTTTTAAAACAATCGATTATCATAATACACTGATAAAAATACCATTGCAAATATGGGAAAATAAGTTGGTTAAATTATTTATTACTTGTTAAGAATGCGCCATTCGCGTGGATAATAATTGTTTATCCTGTTGGACATTGCTTTTATAAACCCAAGTGGCAACCCTCCATATTTCAATAACAGCCAGCCAGATTGAGAAAAGGATTTGTTCATTGATTCATGTCTTAAATAATTCAGTGCCGTTTCGAGATCTACTTCTATGGATGGAACACTGTTACTGATTAAGGTACTCATTGCCAGTTCATGCGATGGGATTAATTCCTCTCTGATCATACTTCCAATATTTACTCCTGCTTTCTTAATATAGAGTACTGATTGTAATACAGGCAGTTCATATTGAATACTTTCGGGTACAACAATTACATCATCTTTCCATTGCAAAAAAGCCATTTCATTATTTTCAATTATCCATTTAGTGAAGGCTGATGATTTGAGAAGTTGAAGATTTGATTTTTTATTTTTTATTTTTGAAAACTCATTTTTTACTGATGAGGAATCTCCGGATTTTCTGAAGGCTGAAATAAAAAAACCTTCTCCTTTTATTTTATCAGGATAGAAGCGGTAACCATAACTATTCCCAATTTTTGATTCCACGATGTTCCAATGAGGATCGGTATTAATTTTCAAAGAAATAAAATCTGCAGTTTTTATTAGCCAGTTTGAAATCTGTTCATCTTCTTCGATCGAATAGGAACAGGTTGAGTAAATCAAAGTCCCTCCGGGCTTCAGTGAATCAATGATATCGGCCAGAATGCGCTGTTGTCGCTGACTGCATAGATTTACATTATCGATACTCCAGTGGTCAATAGCATCAGGATCTTTTCTGAAAAGCCCACTGCCACTGCAAGGCGCATCAACAACAATCAAATCAAAATATTCCGGTAATTTTTTAAAATCGGAAGGGTCATTATTGGTAACCACCACATTTGAAGCGCCCCATTTTGTAATATTTTCTGAAAGAATATTTACTCTCGTCTTAATCACTTCATTACTTACCAGCAAACTGTTGCGGGAAATCAGAGATTGTATTAATGTAGATTTTCCTCCAGGAGCTGCACATAAATCAAGAACTTTTAATGACACATTTAAATCTACCGTTTGATTTAACACTTCTTCCAGAAACATACTGCTGGCTTCCTGAACATAATAAGCTCCTGCATGAATTAAGGGATCAAGAGTAAAAGAAGGGCGTTCCGTTAAATAAAAACCTGCTGAGCTCCAGGGTATTTGTTCGGCTATATTCAGCGCAATTGTATGATATGTTTTTTTTTGAGGATTAAACCGAACAGAAGTTACCGGAATATATTTTTCATGGGCCTCTACAAAAGCATCCATATCAAAGTCCGAATTTTTTTCGAGGGAACTGAGAAAAGAATGTGGCAACTGATGTTCCATAAATTATTTACCCGTTATTAAAAATAATGAAGGTGCAATCAGATTTAAATAACGCCACTCATTTAAATATTTTTTATTTCGGCACAAAGATCCTGTAAAACTTTTTTAGCATCCCCAAAAAGCATAGACGTTTTTGGTTTAAAGAAAAGTTCATTTTCAATTCCTGCATAACCAGGCTTCATACTTCTTTTATTTACCACTATATTTTTTGCCAGCTCAACATCAAGAATCGGCATTCCATAAATTGGTGAAGCAGGATCTGTTTTTGCAGCAGGATTCACTACGTCATTAGCCCCTAATACCAATACAACATCAGTAGTTGGGAATTCTTCATTGGCATCTTCCATTTCCAGCAGATGATCATAACTAACATCGGCTTCTGCGAGTAAGACATTCATATGTCCTGGCATGCGACCTGCAACAGGATGAATGGCATATTTAACCTCGACTCCTTTTTCGGTGAGTATTTTTTCGAGCTCATGACAAATATGCTGAGCCTGAGCTACCGCTAAGCCATAGCCGGGAACAATCATCACTTTATTTGCATAACTCATAATCATTGCCGTATCACTCAAACTTATTTCTTTGTAATGTCCAAAGTCTGAAGATTCGCCAGACACTTTAGCGGCATTACCTCCAAACGATCCAATTAAAACATTTTTAAGTGAGCGATTCATGGCTTTACACATGAGAATAGTGAGGAGTGTTCCTGCCGCGCCTACAAGTATTCCACCGGTAAGCATTACTTCATTATTATAAAGAAAACCGCCACAAGCTGCAGCCACACCCGTAAATGAATTCAGCAAAGAAATCACTACAGGCATATCCGCACCGCCAATAGGCATCACAAAGAAAATGCCATAAATCAAGGATAAACCTAAGATGATATATAACATCATGCTGTGCGCAGGATGCATGACTAAATACCCGGCTAATCCGATCGCTGAAGCCAACACCAGAAGATTCAATATATTCTGTCCGGTAAAACTGAAATCTTTTACTTTACCATTTAATTTACCCCAGGCAATCATACTTCCGGCAAATGAAACCGACCCAATAATTAATCCAACCACAATTATTAAAACTGTGGGTTGTATGAAATGAATATAATCAGGATTAGGATTAGTCTGAATTTCTTTACTTAAATGATTGAATTCTTCAATAGAAATTAGTGCCGCACAAGCGCCTCCCATTCCATTAAACAAACTCACCATTTCTGGCATGGAAGTCATTTTAACTTTCTTTGCCGCTAATGTTCCCACAATTCCACCAATCAACAAGGCTCCAAATATCCATTCATAATTGTGAAGATATTCGCCGGTCTCTACATCTTTATATAAAAAAATAGTGCCCAAAATAGCAATGGCCATCCCTGCTCCGGCAAGTAAATTTCCTTTTCTTGCACTGGCAGGATTGGACAACATCTTGAGTCCGAGTATGAATGTAATAGACCCAATTAAGTAACAAAGGGTAAGTATGTTTTGGCTCATGTATTGGTTTCTTTCTAATGATTATTTATTAATAACAAATCTATTTCAAAGCGCTTGAATTAAATAAACTCTAATGATTTGATTTTTTCTTTTTGAACATTTCTAACATTCTGTCGGTGACTACAAATCCACCCATCACATTTATCATACCCAATACAACGGCAAGAAAACCTAAAATCAAGGCAAGGTGATTATCGGCTTCTGCTTTCCCCATAACAATGATAGCACCAATAATAACCACACCATGAATAGCGTTGGCTCCACTCATCAATGGCGTATGTAAAACACTCGGCACTCTTCCAATCACTTCAATTCCTACAAATATCATCAGCACAACGATGTATATGATTTCCTGGTTTACTGTAATGAAGTTTAAAATTTGGTTCATAATATGTTTAGTGTTTATTGTTTTAAAGCCCCCTCAATCCCCCAAGGGGGAAGTTGTTTGGTGTTATCCAGTATCTAGTATTCAGTATCCAGCTTATCCAGCTTTATCAAATTATACTTTTCACTCTCTCATTACTCACAGTTCCTTCTTTCGCTACACAAGTTCCAAGCACCAGATCATCTTCAAAATTCAAATTCAGCTGACCATCTTTACTTACAATCAACTGAAGAAAGTTGAGGATATTTTTCCCGTACAATTTACTTGCATCGCTGGGCATTGATCCTGGTAATTTAGAATTACCAACAATCATCACTCCATTTACAAAAACGGTTTCGTCATCTTTTGTATATTCAGTATTACCGCCTGTTACAGCAGCCAGATCAATAATTACAGAACCGCTTTTCATTTTATCAATCATATCTTTTGTAATCAATATCGGTGCTTTTCTACCGGGAATTTGTGCAGTTGTAATGATGATATCAGCCTTAGCCACACTTTCTGCAATTTTTGCTTTTTGTCTTTGCTGAAATTCTTCTGATTGTTCAACAGCATAACCCCCAGCTTTAGACGCATCTGCAGCACCTTCCACTTCTATGAATTTCGCACCCAAACTCATTACCTCTTCTTTTACTGCAGGCCGGGTATCAAAAACCTCAATTACAGCACCCAATCTTTTTGAAGTGGCAATAGCCTGAAGTCCGGCAACACCTGCTCCTAATATTAGAATTTTAGCCGGAGGAATACTTCCTGCCGCTGTCATAAACATTGGAAAATATTTGGGATATAAATTTGCTGCCAGTAACACCGCCTTATACCCGGCTATATTAGCCTGACTGCTTAACACATCCATACTTTGTGCACGTGTTGTACGAGGCAACATATCCATACTGAACACCACGCAATTTTGTTGAGCCCAGCTTGAAATCAATTTTGCATTCACTAAAGATTGAAAGAAACCAATCAAAACTTTACCTTTTGCAGATTGTACATCAGATTCAGAGAGTGTATTTATAGATAAAATAACAGTTGCTTTTTCTAAGACTTCTTGCCTGTTGCCCACAGTAGCTCCTTCTGCCTTATATTTTTCATCTGATGCAAATGCTTTTTCTCCGGCTCCGGATTCAATAATCAATTCAACATTCATCTTTTTTAATAAGATAGCATGTTCGGGAAGCAATGATGTACGAGTTTCGAAAGCAGGTTCTTTGAGTAGACCAATGATCATAGTATTATAAATTGCGCCGAAGTTATGAAAAATTAAAATTGTACGCTAAAATGCTGTGTTACTTTGAAGTCTTTTTTGAAAAAAACAATTCCAATGAAAAACAAATCAATACTTAAAGTTACAGCAGGATGTAGGGTGATTTCCTTCCAAACCTGCTCCATTTCTATACTCCAGTGAATATCATCAAATATAAATATTGAATTTTCATTTGATTTAGTCAATAATAATTCAAAATATTCCCATGTCGGTTTTTTTCGATGATTGCCATCTATAAATGCAAAATCAATAGTGTTCATTGCCGAAATTGTAGCCGGTAAACTTATGGCGAAATCACCTTTTTTTAATTGGACATTAGATAAAGATAATTTCCTGAATGTTTCTGTAGCAATATCAGCGATTTGTGGCGCCCCTTCATGTGTAAAAACAGTTGAATCAAGATTGGCTGTTGCCAGATAAGAAGTGGTAATTCCAAATGAAGTTCCTATCTCAACGATTTGTTTGGGTTGGTAATATTTTACTACCCGATATAAAAGCTGTGCATATTTTTTTGACTTCAAAGATGAAGCTGCAATTTTATCAATTCGCCGAATATTGGTTTTGATTATACCCGAGCCCGCTCCGAAATCTTCTACTTCAATTGTGTTTTTGTTTTTCAATAACTCCTTACGGATGTGTTCGATTTTTTTATATTCTGAATGTGCTGTTTTATCATTCAACACATTTACAATAAAATCAAAAACAAAAGGCGAATGCATGCCGTGGCCTTTTCCATTAGAAGAAGTCAGCAGGTATTGGAGATACTTTTTAGCTATGGTGAATTTGGAATACAATAAATTTTGTTTGGCAGCCCCCTTCATTTCCCCCGAAGGGGGGAAGGCAATGGCGTTATATTATTTGTGTTTTTTTGTTCAAAAGGTTCAAAATGTTTAATTAGTTCAATAGGTTGGTGATCGGGACATGTTGAACCTTTTGAACTAATTAAACCTTTAAAACCATTTACTTTTAAAGACTCGGTCAAAGACCTTCGTCGGCATCTAATTGTCAAATTTTGTCCCACACCTCAATCGTATGATCAAAAGCATTTTTCTCATCTGATTTACATTCATTGGCGGATTCCAGTTTCCATTCCGCTGAATTTAATTCTGGAAAAAAAGTATCACCGTCTATTTGGGTATGAACTCTGGTTAAATAAATTCTATTAGCTATCGCAAGACTTTGTCTGTAAATCTCTCCGCCACCGATGATAAATATTTCTTTGTAATGGGCGGCCGTGGCTTTTTCCAGCGCATCTTCCAAACTATTTGCAGTTATCACATTTTCTGCAGCCCAATCTTTATTTGATGTAATCACGATATTCAATCTTCCGGGCAATGGTTTATTTACAGACTCAAAAGTTTTTCTGCCCATGATCACTACACCACCCCAGGTAGTATTTTTAAAAAACTTCAAATCATTAGGCAAATGCCAGAGCAGTTGGTTGTTTTTACCAATGGCGTTGTTGGTGGAGGCGGCGACGACGAGTGAAATCATGAGCAAATTTAGAGAGTAATGGATTAAATATTAAATGTAAAATGTAAAATGTAAAATATCCAATGTAAAACCGAGGGATTTTTCTCATCGAATAGTCGTTTTATTCTTAATGAAAATTAGTATTTAATCCTTTGTAGAATTTTAAAACAGTAATTTCTTTGTTTATGGAAAAAACTATTCTAAAATATAATCTTGAAGATAGGCTGGTTAAATTGGCTTGTTCATGTTTGGAGATTTGTGATTTACTACCGAATTCTCGTTCAGCCAATAATCTTGAATATCAGTTATCAAAAAGTGGCACCGCTCCTGCCCTATTATATGGCGAAGCTCAAGCAGCGGAAAGCCGTGCTGACTTTATTCATAAAATGAAAATTGCATTAAAAGAATTGAGAGAAACAAGAATAAACCTGCGTATTATTAAAGAGAAGCCGATAATAACAAATGAAAAATTACAAAACGTACTCTTGGAAGTAAATCAACTTATTGCCATATTCTCATCAAGCATTTCTACGGCGAAAAAGAATCAATTTAAATTAAAATAGTTGTAAGTTATTTTTTTTCATTTTTATACTCGTCAGTAAAATGTTGTTTGTGTTTTGGTTTAGCAAACTTGTCAGCGTTATATTCTTTTGAGTTTCCTTTTGGAATTGAAAGTGAAGTCCAATTTTCGTTACATAATAATTTTCCGATAAACACAATTTGTCCAATGTGATAGGGATAATGAGCAAGTTGACGGTTTATAGCTTCTGTTATTGTGTGTCCTTGATTACGTATAAATATTTCCTTTGTCAAATCGTTTTCTGTCAATGAATTTATTGCGTTAAATAAACAAGTCCAACCTTCATTCCATTTTTCTAAAAGTTCAGCTCTGTCAGCAATATCATTATCAAATTCAGCATCTCTTTGTCGCCATTCTTTTTCTCCGTCTGTTGTCAAAAAATCTGTCCATCGTGAACGCATATTTCCCCACAAATGTTTTACAATGGTCGCAATACTATTACTTTCTTCATTTAATTGTCTGAAAAGTTGTTCGTCAGTTAGCTGCGAAAATGTTTTTTCTCCTAGCATTTTGTAATACTCAAGTTGTTTCTTCGCGCTGTCTAAAAAATCATTTGCCATAACATTTCTATATAGTTAATATTCTTTCAGTTTCGGATTCTGCTTTATTGCCTAAACTGTTGAGCTATTCGCAGAGATATTGACAATTTTATTTCCGATATACCACTTTTACCCCGAGGTGTCGGGGCAGGCTATTTTACATTGGATCCCGAGTTTTCGGGACAAGTCATTTTACATTTTACATTTTTCTCAGCCACAAAGACACTTAGGCACTAAGTTTCACGAAGGCAGTTTTAGAAATTCGTTAGATTTATTTTACTTGACACACTGACATTTTTATTTCCCAAAACCCACTTTTACATTTTACCCCGAGGTTTCGGGGCGGGCTATTGGATATTTTACATTTTACATTTCTATACAGCAACCGGCGCCTTAATCCCCGCATGGCTCTGATAATTCACCAGTTCAAAATCTTCAAACTTAAACCCAAAAATATCTTTTACGTCAGGATTGATTTTCATCTGCGGTAATGGAAATGGAGTACGTGTTAATTGCAGATCAGCTTGTTCGAAATGATTGTTGTATAAATGCACATCGCCAAATGAATGAACAAAATCTCCGTATTGTAAATCACAAACCTGGGCAATCATCATCGTTAGTAATGCATAAGAAGCAATATTAAAAGGAACACCGAGGAATACATCGGCACTGCGCTGGTATAACTGACAACTCAATTTACCATCAGCCACATAAAACTGAAACAAACAATGACAAGGCATCAGTTTCATCTTTGGCAAATCAGACACATTCCATGCGGAGATAATCATGCGACGGCTATCGGGGTTAGTCTTTATGGTATGGATTAATTCTTTTACCTGATCTACAACCACACCATCCGCACCTTCCCAGCTGCGCCATTGCTTGCCATAAACCGGACCTAAATCGCCATTTTCGTCAGCCCATTCATTCCAGATGGAAACATTATTTTCTTTCAGATAAGCAATATTGGTTTCGCCTTTCAAAAACCAAAGCAATTCGTAAATGATACTTTTTAAATGTGTTTTTTTGGTAGTAACCATTGGAAAACCATCGGATAAATTAAATCTCATCTGATAACCAAAACAACTTCTGGTGCCAGTGCCTGTACGATCGCTTTTATCAGTCCCGTTTTGTTTGATGTGTTTTAATAAGTCTAAGTATTGTTGCATGGGTGCAAAATAAATCAAAAATCAAAAGGAAAAAGGAAAAAATTAAAATGTTTGGCGTTTGGTCGCTGCGCTTGTTTGGCGTTTGGTGTTGTGCTTATTGGAATAAATAATTCAACTTAATAATTTTTTGAAATTTATTGAAAAATATATAAAAACAATAATAAACAAAACAACGCCAAACCCCAAACCATAAACATTATTAGTATCTTTGCCCCAGAGAAATCATCATGAGTAAAAAAGGAAAAGTATTAATGGCCATGAGCGGCGGTATCGACAGTACCGTGGCGGCTTTGATGCTTCATAAAGAAGGCTATGAAGTGGTGGGTATTACCATGAAAACGTGGGACTATGCCACTAGTGTAGGCGTAACCAATAAAAAAGAAACTGGCTGTTGCAATCTCGATAGTTTCAACGATGCCCGTATGGCTGCTGTAGAACATGGCTTCCCTCATTTTATTTTAGATATCAGAGAAGAATTCGGAGATTTTGTAATCGAAAATTTTGTTGAAGAATATCTTGCCGGAAGAACGCCCAATCCTTGTGTAATGTGCAATACGCATATCAAGTGGCGTGCGCTTCTAAAGAGAGCTGATGCTTTGGGTTGCGATTTTATTGCTACCGGACATTACGCTCAAATTCATCAGCATACCAATGGAAGGTATTTTATACGAAAAGGGAAAGATGAAACTAAAGATCAGAGCTATGCTTTATGGGGATTGCAACAGGATTTATTAAAAAGAACGCTTTTGCCTTTGGGCACTTATCATAAAACAGAAATCCGTCAAATGGCACATGATTTCGGTTATCCAGAGCTGGCGAAAAAAAATGAGAGTTACGAAATCTGCTTTGTACCCGATAATGATTACAGAGGTTTTTTAAAACGAAGAGTAGAAGGATTAGAAGAAAAAGTAGACGGCGGAAATTTTATTGATCAATCAGGGAAAATTTTAGGAAAACACAAAGGTTATCCTTTCTATACGGTAGGTCAACGAAAAGGCCTCGATATTGCTTTAGGATCACCAGCTTTCGTTACAGAAATAATCCCCGAAACCAATACTGTAGTTCTGGGTGCAGAAGAAGATTTAAACAAAACAGAAATGTTTGTAAAAAACCTCAACTGGATTAAATATGAAGGCCCTGATGAAAGTATGGATGCGGTAACCAAAATTCGTTATAAAGATAAAGGTGCATTAAGTCAGCTAACCCTTACCGAAAATGGAGTAAAAGTTATATTTTACGATGATGTTAAAGGTGTGGCACCCGGACAAAGCGCCGTTTTTTATGAAGGCGATGATGTGATTGGTGGAGGAATTATTCAACGAGGATAGCCCCCTCAATCCCCTAAAGGGGGAAGTTGTTTGGCGTTTGGTGTTTCTCAGCAATGTCTCCCGAAGGGGACGTTGCGTTGGTTGCTGATTTTTGAATTAAATTGTAAAAGCTTTTTTTATTCTCAGCATTGTCTCCCGAAGGGGACGTTGCGTTGTAAAATAAAATTCGATTTCATAAGTTTGTTTTAAACTAGTACAAAATGAAAAAACATAATTTCAATATCAACAAATGGCTTTTTGTTTTTTACTTTTTACTTTTAAATTTTTACTTATCCTCCTGCAAAAAGACCGAAACTTATTCTTCTGCTTCCATTGCTGATTATAATCCTTCACAGACAGGAAAATACATTACCTACAAGTTAGATTCATTAATTTATCTTTCTTTTGGAACCCGCGATACTACAGTATCTTATCAGGTAAAATACCTCACCGATTCTTTGATTACAGATAATCTGGGAAGGCCAGCCTATCGCATTTTCAGATTCATCAGAAAAGATGAAAATTATTCATGGGCTCCCGATGCTACATTCATGTCCGTTAATACCGGTAATAACTTAGAATTCATTGAAAACAATCTCCGTTATATAAAATTACAGATGCCCATTAAAGATGGCGTTACCTGGAAAGGCAATTCATATATTGATACGTACTCTGCAAATTCATTATTAAGATATCTCGATAACTGGAATTATGTATACAGCAATGTGGGTGGAGCGGATGTGGTTGGCAGTTTCAATCTCGATAATACGCTTACCGTAAATCAGCGCGACGAAATTATCGGAATTCCAGATGATCCCGGCAGCTACAGCGAAGTCAATTTCAGCCAAGAAAAATATTCAAAAGGCATTGGCATGGTATATCGGAAGTTTTTTCACAGCGAATATCAGCCAAATAATGGAGGCTATTTCGCTGATGGCTCTTACGGAGTAACTTACACGATGATTGATCATAACTAATTAAATTTTTCAATGAACATCAACATAAGAAAAGCTGAGCAAGCAGATTGCAGCCAAATGATGGAACTGATTAAAGAACTGGCTTTGTATGAAAAGGCTCCTGAAGAAGTTACCGTTTCATTTGATCATTTTGTATCCAGCGGATTTGGACCCAATCCTGTTTGGTGGGCTTATGTAGCCGAACTTACACATGAAAATCAATCAAAAACTATTGTCGGATTCGCCCTTTATTATATCAGATACAGTACCTGGAAAGGGCAAAGAATGTACCTCGAAGATATTATCGTTACGGAACCAATGAGGGGTAAAGGCATCGGAAAAATGCTGTTCGACCAATTGATTGAAGTGTGTAAAGAATTGAATTTCAAAGGAATGACCTGGCAGGTACTTGACTGGAACGAACCTGCAATCAACTTCTACAAAAAATTTGAAGGTGTAAGCTTAGATGGAAGCTGGTTGAACGGAAGTATAAAATAGTAAAAAGCAATGTTTTGAATTCCCTAAAACAACTATATTCGCAGGGCATTTGATTAAACAATCGAATCTATCCCCCTATTTTTATTTATTATTAATAACCATTTTCAACATGAATGCATTTTTACTTAAAAAATCGAAATTAATTGTTCTTCTTTTTTCATTGTTTTCTTTATGGTCTTGTCAGAAAAATGTTGATGGAAGCATCAATAATCCTTCCGATCAGATTCCTGATCTTACCACAAAAGTAAATGCCTCTGTATCCGGTTTTGTTACAGATGAAAACAACCAAGCAGTCAGCGGCGCTACCGTTAAATTTGGTAATGCTACCATCATGACCGACGAATATGGTTACTTCAGTTTCAGCCTGAACAATGTGATTAAAAACGCCGCCATGGTTTCTGTGACCTATCCCGGCTACTTCAAAGGCATTAAAACTTTTATAGCCGAAGAAGGAAAATCGGCTTTTTTTAGAATACAGCTGCTTCCCAAAACAACGGCAGGTTCATTTAACGCGACTTCAGGCGGTGTAGTCAGTTTACCTAATGGAATGTCTATCAACTTCCCTTCCAATGCTATCAGCGACTTCACTTCATCCAACAGTACACCGTATTCAGGCACTGTTAATGTTTCTGTACACTGGCTCAACCCTACCGCTCCCAACCTGGCTCAAATCATGCCCGGTGATTTGAGAGGTATCGACAGCGACGGAGCTTTGAAAGTGTTGCAAACATATGGTATGGCTGCTGTGGAATTGACCGGTGATGCAGGTCAGGTATTGAACATCACTACTGGCCAAAGCGCAACCATAACCTTTCCATTACCAGCCTCCATCGCCGGAACCGCTCCGGCTACTATCCCACTTTGGTATTTCGATGAAAACCTGGGATTGTGGAAACAAGAAGGATCGGCTACCAAAACCGGCAATACTTATGTAGGAAGTGTAAGCCATTTCTCTTTCTGGAATTGCGATGTACCTAGCAATTACGTTCAATTCAACTGCACGGTTGTTGATGGCGATGGCGCTCCTGTTGCCTTTGCATGGGTGAAAATTTCGGAAGTGAGCAATCCTTACAATGCCGGATATGGGTTGACTGATTCTTCTGGTTATGTGCACGGCGCTGTTCCTAACAACACCTCACTTAAACTTGAAGTATTCACCGATTTCTCTTGCGGAACGCCTGTTTACACTCAAACATTCAGCACAACCAATACCAACATTTCATTGGGCACTATCACCATCCCCATCTCTTCAATCAACCTTGCCAATGTTACTGGCACCGTCACTGATTGCAGCAATGCACCGGTAAATAATGGATATGTGATGATGTTGAAAAACAGTTCTTATTACCGTTATGCATTGGACAATGCAGGTGCTTTCGATTTCTCTACCATCATTTGTAACGGATCTGAATCAGTAACCTTTATTGGTGAGGACAGAAATAGCATGCAACAAAGCAGCCCTTTGATTTATACTCTCAACAATGGAATCAATGCAGTAGGTAATTTGCAGGCATGTGGTGTTTCCACGCAACAGTTTATCAACTACACTATCAATGGCGTCAGTTATAGCATCACAGCACCTACTGACAGCATATTTAGTTTTGTCAATCTTCAAACAATCCAATCTAGAATCGAGGTACATGGGAATGCCATAGTTCCCGGTAATCCTAACTCATACAGAAACATTTCTTTCTATTTCACTCAATCCGGCATTGCTAGCGGTAGTACTCAAAATTTGGTGGGATATTATACAAGTGATATTTCAGACTCTACCATTATTACCTCACCTATTCCAGTTAACATAACCGAATACGGAATCGTTGGTGAATACATTTCAGGTAATTACAGCGGTACTATTTTCGGAGGGGCTCCCACTAACACCCCTTATGTTATTTCCGGCTCATTCAGAGTCAGAAGGACTCAATAATCCAATGAAAATTAATTTAAAAAAATTATTGTATTCATAAATACAATAATTTTACACTTGATTTTTAAAAATAGTATAATATAATATCAATTTACCTTTAAACAATTATTATGAAGAAAATTTACTTTTTATTGTTCATGAGTTTTATTTGTTCCTTTGGTGCTATTGCCCAATCGGTAACTATTTTTAACGGAACTACTGGAAATGGCACAAGTGGTAACGTTGTTATTGGTGGAAGTAATTATCATGTTGATGAATCCATATACACCGATGCAGAAATCGGTGCCGGTAATTTCATAACTGCGGGAACCGCAATCAATTCAATCAGCTACTACGCATCTGCAATAGGAGGTCCTACGCCTATAACTTCATTTAAAATATGGATGCAAAATGTACCAGCCGCAACAACTACTTTTACTGCTGGTAATTATACAACCACTGGCTATACTTTAGTTTATGATGGTACTTTTTCGCCATCTATAGTTGGGGCTAATCCAATTAGCCTGACTACTTCATTTACCAGAACTGCAGGAAGTAACTTACAGATTTTGATTGAAAGAAATGATAACAGTTTATATGCAGGTTTCGTATTCAACACTGCAAACAATCAAGCAGCGACTCCTGTTCCAACCGTAGCTTCATCTAGAAGATACAATGGAACAACTTTGTCTGCCGCATTAGCCACTACAGCTTACAGACCAGCAATTGATTTAACGCATTTTTATGCAGTTGACGCTGCATTAACAGCTATTGAAAATCCTGCTGTATCTTGTTACAGTGTTTCTCAAAATATAGGAATTGTGGTAACTAACTCTGGAACTTCTAATATTGCTGCTGGTGCTGCATCTGTAAATTTAAAAATCAGCGGTGCAAATACGTTCAATGGTACATTATCTAATGCTGCTGAAATTTTACCAGGAGCTTCTGAAACTATTTCATTTACTAATATCAATTTAAACAATGCGGGTATAAATAATGATACAGCTAAAGTAACATTGGCAAATGATGAAAATTCCAACAATGATACCTTGAAAGCTACTACAAATACTTCTGAAGTGCTTTCTGCTTTTCCTTTAATTGAAAATGCTGAAGCAACTCCTTTAGCAGTATTTCCTTACGCTAAAATGATAAACCTGGATCAATCATGGTTGTTAAAAACAGGAAAATATGGAAATGCTTCTCACCCTACAACAGATTCATTAACCCCAAGAGCTCCGGGTACTAAATATTATTTATTTGACAGCTGGAATGCATTAGATGGTACAGAAAGCAGATTGTACAGCAAATGTGTTCAGTTGGTAACCGGTTTCCCAGCTAAAGTAAGTTTCTGGATGAGTCATGACAGTGCTTATTCAAGTGGTGCAAATCTTTTTGCAGATAGTTTATACGTTTCTGTATCTACAGATAAAGGTTTAACCTGGACAAGACTAGGCGGATTCCAAAGACCCGATGCAAGTTTGACATTATATGCCTGGAAAAAAGATAGTATTGATTTAACCGCTTATGCAGGACAGTTAGTTCAACTTGGATTTGAAGGTGTTAGTAAATATGGCACTGCATTTGGATTGGATGATATCAATGTATTTTCTGGTTGCGAAAATCCTGTTACACCATCATTTACGCAGGTTCCTCCAATTTGCGCAGGCGGTTCATTTACACTGCCTACTACATCTGATAATTCTATCGGTGGAACATGGTATCCTGCAATTGATAACTTAAATACAACAACTTATACATTTACTCCAGGATTAGGCTTTTGTGCAAATACGGCAACCATGACTGTTACTGTATTCCCTACAGTCAACAACGCAACAACTGAAACTGCATGCGGATCATTTTTATGGAATGGAACTACTTATACTACAAGTGGCACTTACATTCATACAAATGGAGCCTGCAGCGCAGACACTTTACATTTAACTATTAATCCAAACATCACTCCTACTTTTGATCAGGTTGCGGGTATTTGTGCTGGTGGTTCATTTACTTTACCTACAACTTCAAACAACGGAATTGATGGTTTATGGACTCCTGTTATTAATACTGCGGCAACAACCCCTTACACATTTACTCCTACTAATACTGCTGCTTGTTATACTACAGCAAGCATGACTGTTACTGTTACCCAAATCCAGACTCCAACTTTCACACAAGTAAATCCGATTTGCGAAGGTGGTAGTTTCACATTGCCAACTACTTCAAATGAGAATATTACTGGACAATGGACTCCTGTAATTGATAACATGAATACAACAGCTTATACATTTACTCCAGATGCCGGTCAATGCGCAACTATTACAACTATGACCGTTACTGTGAACCCTATTCTTACTACTACATTCACACCACTTGCACCAGTTTGCAGCGGCAGTACATTTAGCCTTCCAACTACCTCATTAGAAGGTATTCAAGGAAGCTGGACTCCTGATGTTAATAACACCAATACTACCACATATACTTTTGTTCCAGATAACGGACAATGTGGAACGGGTGCTACAATCACTGTTGAAATATTACCTACATCAAGCAGTACGGTTACCATTGATACAACCGGTAGCTTTACTTGGAACGGTGCTACTTATACTTCCACTGGTACTTACACTTGGGTTGGACAAAATTATTTAAACTGCGATTCTACTGTTACCTTAAATTTAACCATTCGTTCATTGGCTTCAGCTTTCGTAAGTCCTAATCCAAACAAAGGATCTTTTGAAATCTATTATTCTGATAAAGTACGTGGCATTTCAACAAAATTCAAAGTGATTATTTTTGATGCTAAAGGCTCAAGAGTTTACAACAATGAATTTGTTTCTGATGGTGTTACTTTAAATGCTCATTTAGATATCTCTAAATTACCTGCAGGTATTTATTATCTCGATCTAATTGATGCTTCTGAAGTAAGAATTAAATCAGAAAAAATTGTGAAGTTTTAATTTATGAGTAATTAAATAACTCAACTCATTATATTCAAAAAATCCCGGCTAAAATAGTCGGGATTTTTTGTGTGAAACACTTATGCTTTGAGGTGTTTATAAAACAAGCACATCAAAAAACAATTGGTATTTTTGTCCTCAATATTAATGTTATGCAACAAAAAATAACGATGGGAATAAATGGCAAATTGAATGTGCCTGATCAACCAACGATTCCATTTATAGAAGGAGATGGTATTGGACCAGACATCTGGAAAGCCAGTGTTCATGTTTTTAATGCCGCCATAGAAAAAGCCTATGGCAGTAATAGAAAAATAAACTGGCTAAAAGTACTTGCTGGTGAAGAAGCTTTTAACAAGACCGGAGAATGGATGCCTGAAGAAACCATGAATGCTTTTAAATCTTTTATGATATCCATAAAAGGCCCATTAACAACCCCCGTTGGCGGTGGAATCAGAAGTTTAAATGTGGCCCTACGTCAGGAACTCGATTTGTATGTATGTCTGAGACCCGTGAAATATTTTGAAGGTACGCCCTCACCTATGTGGCATCCCGAAAAAGTGAACATGATTATTTTCAGAGAGAACACAGAAGATATCTATGCCGGTATCGAATACATGACAGGAACTCCTGAAGCAAAAATGCTTCTTGATTTTCTAGTAAACGAAATGCATGTTAAAAAACTAAGATTTCCCGAAACTACCTCTTTCGGAATTAAACCGGTGAGTAAAGATGGCAGTGAAAGACTTATCAAATCTGCAATACAACATGCCATAGCACATAAATTACCCTCTGTAACCATTGTTCATAAAGGTAATATTATGAAATACACTGAAGGTTCTTTTAAAAACTGGGGCTATGAACTGGCTGAAAGAGAATTTGCCGGAAATGTGTACACCTGGCATCAATGGGAAAAAACAAAAGCAGAAAGTGGCGAAGCGGTTGCTAATGAAGAAATGCGTATCAGCAGCATGGGCGGAAAAGTAATCATAAAAGATGCTATAGCCGATAATTTTTTGCAGCAGGCTTTATTAGCTCCACAAGATTACAGTGTTATTGCCACACTTAATTTAAATGGCGATTATATCAGCGATGCATTGGCCGCTCAGGTTGGAGGCATTGGAATTGCTCCGGGAGCAAACATCAATTATATCACTGGCCATGCTGTTTTTGAAGCTACTCATGGAACCGCTCCCCGATTTGCAAACACCAACACCATGAACCCTTCTTCCCTAATCTTAAGCGGTGTAATGATGCTGGAATATATGGGATGGAGAGATGCTGCTGAATTAATTACCAACGCGGTTGGAAAAACAATAAGAAATAAAACAGTCACTATAGACTTTTATAATCTTTTAAAAGAAGGAACTTTATTGAAAACCAGTGAATATGGGGATGAAGTGGTGAGGAATTTGTAGTTCAATTGTTTGGTGTTTGGTGTTTCGGCTTAAAATAAATAACACCAAACAAGCGTAGCGACCAAACACCAAACAATGAAAATAAATGCCAACTTTACCCTAAATTTGCCACTCAAATTCGAAAAAATGTCAAAAATAAAAGTAACCAATCCTGTAGTTGAATTAGATGGTGATGAGATGACTCGTATCATCTGGAAATTCATTAAAGACAAATTGATTCTTCCTTATCTGGAAGTTCCTATTCAATATTTTGATTTGGGTATGGAGTATCGCGATAAAACCGATGACCAGGTAACTATAGATGCCGCTAATGCCATCAAAGCTTGCGGCGTGGGCATTAAATGTGCTACCATTACTCCTGATGAGGCTCGCGTAAAAGAATTCAACCTAAAACAAATGTGGAAGAGTCCTAACGGAACGATTCGTAACATTTTGGATGGTACTGTTTTCAGAGAGCCGATTGTAATGCAGAATGTCCCACGTTTGGTAACCAACTGGACTGCACCAATTATTGTTGGTCGTCATGCTTTTGGTGATCAATATCGTGCAACTGACACCGTTATTAAAGGAAAAGGAAAGTTAACCATGACGTTTACTCCTGAAGGAGGTGGTGAGGCTCAGATTTTTGAAGTGTATAATTTCAAAGGAGATGGCGTGGCAATGGCTATGTACAATACTGATGAAAGTATTTATGGTTTTGCCCGCAGTTGTTTCAACATGGCACTAAGCAAAAAATGGCCATTGTATTTATCTACAAAAAACACTATTCTTAAAAAATACGACGGAAGATTTAAAGACATCTTTGAAGAAGTATATCAAAATGAATTTAAAGCTGCTTACGAAACTGCAGGCATTACCTACGAACATCGTTTGATTGATGACATGGTAGCCAGCGCTTTAAAATGGAATGGTAATTTCGTATGGGCTTGTAAAAATTATGATGGTGATGTACAAAGTGATACCGTAGCTCAGGGTTTTGGTTCTTTAGGTTTGATGACCTCTGTATTGGTTACTCCTGATGGAAAGACTATGGAATCAGAAGCAGCTCATGGAACGGTAACCCGCCACTATCGTGATCATCAAGCTGGAAAACCAACAAGCACCAATCCCATTGCTTCAATATTTGCATGGACAAGAGGCCTGGCCTTTCGTGGAAAGTTAGACAGCAATCAACCATTAATTGATTTCTGCAATGCACTTGAAACAGTTTGTATTGAAACCGTTGAAAGCGGAAAAATGACAAAAGACTTAGCGGTTTGTATTCATGGTAATAAAGTTTCTCACGGAGATCATTATTTATATACCGAAGAATTTTTGGATGCTATTGATGAAAATTTGAAGAAGAGAATGGGGATGTAGAGCCTCACCCCCAACCCCTCTCCAATAGAGAGGGGAGAATCCTCCTAATAAGTTTTTATATTTCGAAAACGCCTTTCTTTCTGAAAGGCGTTTTTTTATTTTGTTTTACATTTCCCCCTTGCGGGGATTGAGGGGCTCCCCCCTCTCCAATAAAGAGGAGGAAAATCTCAAAATATGTTTTTTATTTTTTTTGAAACCGTCTTTCTTTCTGAAGGGCGGTTTTTTATTTTGTACATTTCCCCCTTGAAGGGGATTGAGGGTGCATCTCCCCTCTCTATTGAAGAGGGGTTGGGCCTGCCTGCCGTGGCAGGGGTGTGGCTGTTCTCGTCCCCGCATACAACTCATACTCAAACAATCGGCAATCAATTTTGCCATTGTAAAATTCAATTCTTCTTTTGGGCTTCAATCCGATTTTTTTAGCGAGTTCTAAATTTCCGGTGAAAATATATCCCCAATAACCTTTGCATTTCTGTTTCAAAAAATCTCCCATTCGTGAATATGTTTCCTGCAATTCAATTTCTACACCGAGTCTGTCGCCATATTCAGGATTAAAATAAATTACGCCTTCCGTATTTTCAGGAATGGTTGTATCTGCAAAATCACAGCATTCAAAATCAATCATTTCTTCTACTCCAGCAATGCCTGCATTTACTTTTGAAATATTAATGGCATCTTCACTGATGTCTGAAGCAATAATTTTTATTCCTGCATGATCAATGACCTGAGATTCTAACTCCTTATAAAATTTATCATAATAACTTTCCTCATAGTCACATAAATGCATAAACGAATAATTATTTCTATACAATCCGGGTTTCCGGTTAGTTGCCAGCAGCGCCGCTTCAATAGCAATAGTTCCAGAACCACACATGGGGTTGATAAAAGCTGATTTCCTATCCCACTTCAATGCCAGTAAATTAGCAGCAGCCAGAGATTCCAGCATGGGTGCTTTACCGGGAATTTTTCTGTAGCCATGTTTAGATAAAGTTTCTCCACTGGTGTCTAAAAATAATTCTGCAACACTTTCTTTCCAGTATAAATGCACAACCACGGCATTTAACTCTGGTCCCGAATTAGGCCGCTCTCCTGTTTTTTCACGAAAACGATCTGCAATAGCATCCTTTACTTTTACATTGGCAAATAAATTATTGGTAATAGTATCGTTGGTTACATTACTGGTTATAGAAAAATATTCTTTTGCAGGAATTATTTTTTCCCACTCTATATTCATGAGTTCCTTATATAAATCAGTAGCATTATAAGCAGTAAATTCTTTAATTGAAAAAAGCACCTGACTTGCACTCCGAAGATGTAAATTTAATTTTATGCAATCCTGTAAATCGCCCATCAGTTCAACTCCTGTTTTGAATATTCTGATAGGAGTAAAACCAATTGCTGAAATTTCCTGCTGAAGAAATGGGGAAAGTCGGTTACTGCAGGTTACAATGATTCGGCTTTTAATGGAAAATAAATTCATCGGTATTTTATAAATGGAAAATTTTTTCTACTGAAACAACATCATGCATTTTTGCAAGCTGTCTTTCCAGTTTGGAATTTGAATACCAAAGGTATGTTCAATTTTATCTGTAAGCAGAATTGAATAATGCGGACGTTTTGCAGGAACAGGATACGCTGAAGATGGAATAGGATTAACCACGCATGAATAACCACCAATCTCCTTTATTGCCAATGCAAATTCATGCCAGGAAATAATTCCCTGATTGGCATAGTGATAAATTCCCGGTTCAAATGTTTTTCCCGAAAAAATAATTTTAAAAATCGCATCGGCTAAGTCTGCTGCATAAGTAGGTTTTCCTATCTGATCTGCAACTACACTGATTTCGGATTTTTCCTGCATTAATTTCATCATGGTTTTTACAAAATTCTTTCCATGAAAACTATACACCCATGAAGTACGAATTACTATAGAATTAGGATTCCATTCCAATGCTAATTTTTCGCCGTTTAATTTAGTGGCACCATATACATTAACAGGCGATGTTTGGTCCTCTACATTATAGCCTTTATGATTTTCTCCGTCGAATACATAATCTGTTGAAATGTGAATCAAACGACAATGATATTTTTTGCAGGCTGCTGCTAAATACCCAACCGCAGTAGCATTGATAGTATTAGCTGCTTCAAAATCATTTTCAGCAGCATCAACTGCTGTATAAGCAGCCGCATTTATGCAGTAATCGAAATTATTTTTTGAAAATATTGATTCAATTGCCGATTGATCAGTGATAGACAATTCGGCAACATCAGTGAAAATGAAATTGGTGTCTGTAAATTTTTTTGCAAGCGTTTGGCATTCGTTACCCAACTGTCCATTTGCACCTGTAACCAGAATGTTTTTTACCGGCATTGTATTGGTTTCAATGATTAAAAGTCAAAATTATTTTTACAATTTTGAAAATCAGGATGTTGTTTGTCTTTATCTGAAATAATCTGTTTATCGGCAGGAATTCTCCAGTCGATATTTAATTGCGGATCATAAAACTGAATTCCTGCTTCCGCTTCTTTGTTATAAAAGGCATCACATTTATAAAAAACTTCAGCAGTTTCACTCAATACGGAATAGCCATGCGCAAAACCATGTGGAATGTATAATTGCTTTTTATTTTCTGCCGATAGTTCTATTGAAAAATGTTTTCCAAAAGTTGGAGAACCAGAACGGAGATCTACCACAACATCCAGAATACTGCCACTTAGTGCACGGATAAATTTAGTTTGAGCAAATGGATTTAACTGATAATGCATCCCTCTTACCACACCATAAACCGATTTCGCCTGATTGTCTTGTACAAAAACAGTTTCAATGCCAAATACTTTACAAGCATTATCATTATAACTTTCAAAAAAATATCCTCTGCTGTCGTTAAAAACAACCGGTTCAAATACAAATAATCCGGGAAAGTCTGTTTTTGTAAAAGGCATTATGAATGTTGTTTGGAATAAACTTTTTTGAAAAATTCAATTGTATCTATCAACCCTGCTTCAAATTGTTTTACAGGGTGGTAAGATAAATTATTTTTTGCCAGACTAATATCCGCCAATGAATTTCTGATGTCACCTGCTCTTGGTTCACGGTGCACAGGCTTCCACTCACTTTGCAATTGAGTTTCACATGCCTGATACAAATGATTCACTGAATAATATTCACCGCAAGCCACATTATACACTTTATTGAAAGCATCCTCATTTTCTGTCAGCATGCCTTTGATATTAATCTGAACGGCATTATCTACAAAAGTAAAATCTCTAGTTTGTTCGCCATCGCCATTAATATATACAGGTGTTTCATTAATGATACCTTTTACAAATAAAGGAATCACGGCAGCATAAGGACCATCAGGATCCTGACGCGGACCGAATATATTGAAGTAACGAAAGCCCATTAATTTTATGCCATACACATCAGCAAAAACCTGAGCATATAATTCATTTGTTTTTTTTGTGGCCGCATAAGGCGACAAGCAATTACCGATTCTGTTTTCTACTTTTGGCAAAGTAGGTTCATCTCCATACACAGAAGAGGAGGAAGCATAGACGAAGCTTTTAACTTTATGATCAACCGCCGCTTTCAGCATATTTACAAAACCTCCAACATTGACATCATTAAAATAAACGGGTTCTTTAATAGAACGTGGCACAGAACCCAGTGCAGCCTGATGACTAACATAATCGATACCTTCACAGGCATTCATGCAAGTATCTATATCCCTGATGTCGCCTTTAATAAATTCAAATCCAGAATAGCTTTTTAAAATGGACAGATTTTTTTCAAAACCATTTACCATATTATCAAGCACTCTGACTTTTGCCGCTCCATTTTTTAATAGATACTCCGCAATATGACTGCCAATGAAACCGGCACCCCCTGTTACAAGAAAGCTGCTTTTACTGATGTCCTTTGTATTGAAATTATTTTCTGTCATGTTTTATAAAAAAGAGAATACTATAAACTCCAATAAGTTCTGTTTTTAATTTTTCCTCTGTAACCACCTTTTAAATCGGCTATCATTGCTTTTTCTTTTGTTATAGAAGCAAAGTAAGCTTCATCTAGAGATTTATATTCATTATGAGGAACGGTAACGATTACCGCATCATAATCATTTGAAATATTTTTTGTGAGTTCAAACCCATATTCATGTTTCAGTTCATCGCTGTCGGCATGTGGATCCGAAACATCTACATTCAGTGAATAAGATTTTAATTCTTTAACCACATCTGCCACTTTACTATTTCTGATATCACTCACATTTTCTTTAAATGTAGCACCCATTACCAAAACCTTACTGGTCTTGACGTTGCCATTACTTTGAATAATATGCTGCAATACTTTTTTGGCTACATAACCAGCCATACCATCATTTATAGCTCTGCCGGCAAGGATAACCTGACTGTCATAACCCAATTCTTTTGACTTATAGGTCAGGTAATAGGGATCAACGCCAATGCAATGTCCACCAACTAATCCAGGCTGAAACTTTAGAAAATTCCATTTTGTACCAGCTGCTTCAAGTACTTCAAAAGTGTTGATGTTCATTTTATCAAAAATGATAGACAGCTCATTCATCAAAGCAATGTTCAAATCGCGTTGTGTATTTTCTATAATTTTTGCAGCCTCGGCTACTTTAATAGAAGAGGCTCTGTGAACTCCCGCCTTTACCACCAGCTCATACACTTTTGCAATGGTATCTAAACTTTCATCGCAGCATCCGCTTACCACTTTTACAATTGAAGTTATGGTATGTTCTTTATCTCCTGGGTTAATGCGCTCTGGAGAATATCCGATTTTATAATCCACCACCATTTTTAATCCAGAAAATTTCTCAATGATGGGCACACAATCTTCTTCTGTACAACCCGGATAAACGGTGCTTTCGAAAACCACATAATCACCTTTTTTAATCACTTTTCCAATAGTTTCACTGGCTCTTTGAACTGGAATTAAATCAGGAACGTTATGCTCATCAACTGGAGTAGGCACAGCAACTATAAAGAAATTTGCTTTACGCAATACATCCAGATCATTTGTAAATTCAATATCACAATTTTCGAAAGCGGATGATTCCAGTTCCTGACTGGGGTCAATTTTGTTTCTCATCATTTCCACTCGCTGTGCATTAATATCAAAGCCAATTACTTTGACATTTTTTGCGAACTCTAATGCAATAGGCAATCCAACATAGCCCAGACCTATAACCGCTAAAGTTTTTTCTTTGCTCAATAAATCTTTATACATTTTTATTTCTTTTAATTATTTTTTACCGATCAGTATGTTCTGCTTTCGAATTCTTTGGGAAGTTTGTAAAGCTCCTCATGAGTAAACCCTTTAAAGTAATCGTAAGTAATTTTCAATCCTTCTTCTCTGTTAACTTTAGGTTCCCAGTTCAATAATTCTTTTGCACGAGTGATGTCAGGTCTTCTTTGCTTAGGATCATCTTCAGGTAAAGGCTTATAAATTATTTTCTGACTGGAACCGGTTAATTTAATTATTTCTTCGGCAAAGTCCTTTAACGAAATCTCATCAGGATTACCGATGTTAACGGGATCAGATGTTTCGCTCATTAGTAATCTGTAAATACCTTCTATTAAATCATCAACATAACAGAAGCTTCTGGTTTGTGAACCATCTCCAAATACAGTGAGATCTTCTCCTCTCAAAGCCTGCCCGATGAAAGCAGGTAAAGCTCTGCCATCGTTTAGTCTCATTCTTGGACCATAAGTATTAAAAATTCGTATGATTCTTGTTTCAACATTATGAAAAGTGTGATAAGCCATTGTCATTGCCTCCTGAAATCTTTTTGCCTCATCATAAACACCTCTTGGCCCAACAGGATTTACATTTCCCCAATATTCTTCTGTCTGAGGATGAACTAGCGGATCCCCATAAACTTCGCTGGTACTTGCCACTAAAATTCTTGCTTTTTTTGTTAACGCCAAACCAAGGCAGTTATGAGTGCCCAGAGAACCTACTTTTAAAGTTTGAATGGGGATTTTTAAATAATCAATAGGACTGGCAGGAGAAGCAAAATGCAAAATGTAATCAAGTTCTCCGGGAACATGAATAAATTTGGATACATCATGATGATAAAATTCAAATTGTTCTAACTTGAATAAATGCTCGATGTTTTTTAAATCACCTGTAATCAGATTATCCATTCCAATAACAGTAAATCCTTCACGAATGAACCGATCGCATAAATGCGATCCCAAAAATCCGGCGGCTCCTGTGATGAGTATTCTTTTTGATGCCATTTCTTATAAATTAATTTTGATTTAAAGTGCGCGTCTTCTTAATTGACAGACTTTCTACCTATACTTGTATAATGAAAAGATTGTTTTTTCATTTGTTGAAGATCAAATAAGTTTCTGCCGTCAAATATGACTTTATTTTTCATAAGCGACGACATTTTTATAAAATCAGGTGTTCTGAACTCATTCCATTCTGTAGCTATTATCAATGCATCTGCTTTATTTAGAGCATCATACTGATTTTCCGCAAAATGAATTTTATCATTTAACACTTCTCTTGAATTGCTCATGGCCTCAGGGTCAAACGCACTTACAGTAGCGCCTCTTTCTAAAAGTGCATCTATTATGTAAAATGCCGGAGCTTCTCTGATATCATCAGTATTAGGTTTAAATGCCAATCCCCATAATGCAAAATGTTTCCCTTTCAAATCTCCATTAAAATATGATTCTATTTTAGGGATAAGATGTACTTTTTGAATTTCATTTACTTCCATCACCGCATTAAGAATTTTAAAATCATAATTTAATTCAATCGAAGATTTTGCTAACGCTTTTACATCTTTAGGAAAACAACTTCCTCCATAACCTATCCCAGGAAATAAAAATCTTTTTCCAATTCTTTCATCACTGCCAATTCCTCTTCTTACCATATCTACATCTGCTCCCATTTTTTCGCATAATTGTGCAATTTCATTCATGAATGAAATTTTTACTGCAAGAAATGAATTTGCAGCATATTTTGTTAGCTCAGCAGAGTTTTCATCCATGAAAATTATTGGATTACCTTGTCTGACGAATGGTGCATATAATTCATTCATTATTTTCATAGTAGTTTCAGATGTAGTTCCAATCACTACTCTATCTGGCTTCATAAAATCTTCTACAGCTACCCCCTCTCTTAAAAATTCTGGATTACTTACTACATCAAATGCATTAATAATATTATCTTTTGATGTTGACAAAATATTTGCTCGTACTTTGGCAGCAGTACCAACAGGAACAGTGCTTTTGTCGATAATGACTTTGAATTCTGTTGGTTTAATTAACTTGCCTAATTCAGAAGCTACGTTTAAAATGTAAGAAAGGTCTGCACTTCCGTCTTCATGTGGTGGAGTTGGTAATGCAAGAAAAATAACTTCTGCAAACTCTATTGCCTCTTTTAAAGACGTTGTAAAATGAAGTCTTCCTTCTTTTTGATTTCTTAAAAACAATTTTTCAAGACCTGGTTCAAAAATGGTGATTTGACCATTTGATAATTTTTCTACTTTTTTTGTATCAATGTCAACACATCGTACAATGTTTCCGGTTTCTGCAAAACAAGTTCCGGTAACCAAACCAACATATCCTGTACCTATAACTGCTATATTCATATTAATATAATTTTAAGATATTTTATCTAGAAAATAAATAAGGTGATTTGAAATAAATAGCTGTTGTTCCTCATCAAGCTCTGTATGAATCGGCAATGAAATTACTCTTTCTGTAAGCCAATCGGTAACGGGTAATTGAAACTCACTGCCTCCAAATGCATCAAACATTTTCTGACGATGTGCAGGCACCGGATAATAAATCATTGATGGTATCCCTTTGTCCTTCAAAAATTCACTCAGTGCATTTCGGTCTGCATCATTAATAATCAATGTGTATTGATGAAAAACATGATTATTATTTTCAGCTCTGAAAGGTATTTCTATTTTTGGATGTCCGGCAAAAGCTTTATCGTAAAAATCTGCAGCTTTTCTTCTTGCGTTAATATATTCATCAAGGTGCTGAAGTTTAATATCTAAAATTGCTGCCTGCATAGCATCTAATCTCGAATTACATCCAACCACATCATGATAATATCTTTTGCTCTGACCATGCGAAGCAATCATTTTTAGCTTTTCGGCCAGCACATCATCGTCTGTAAAAATAGCGCCACCATCTCCAAACGCTCCGAGATTCTTTGAGGGATAAAAAGAAGTACAACCAATATGCCCTATGCTACCTGTTTTCTTTTTAACGCCATTAGAAAAGGTATAATCATTTCCAATCCCCTGAGCATTGTCTTCAATTACAAAAAGATTGTGGCGTTGAGCAATAGACATGATTGCTTCCATATCTGCTGCATGTCCGTATAGATGAACAGGTACAATTGCTTTGGTATTAGGGGTTATCGATTTCTCGATTTCTGTAGGATCAATACAAAAACTATGTTTGTCTACATCAACGAAAATCGGTTTGATGCCAAGTAAAGCAGCCACTTCAACGGTAGCGATGTATGTAAATGAAGGGGTAATTACTTCATCTCCCGGCTTAAGACCAAGAGCCATCATAGCAATCTGAAGGGCATCCGTTCCATTAGCACATGTAATTACATGCTTACTTTCATGGTAATGCGCCAAATGATCGGCAAAATCATTAACCACCTTTCCGCCAATAAATTGAGCGCTTTCCATAACTCCAATTACGGCTTTATCTACTTTATCTTTTATTTTAAGATATTGTGTCTTTGTATCCACCATTTGTAATGGCCTCATAAATCAATAGTTTGGGCTGCGCAAAGATATGATTTTAAGCCTCAAATTCCATAATGAAAGCCCGAATTGATTTAACCATCTTTTGGCTGTACTTTTGAAGATAATTTTAAATTTTGAACTCTTTTTTTTACGATTTTTTTATTTTTTTATACACTTTTTTCATAAAGCTGGCCTCTTTTTGGAACGAAAAGGCAAGATTATGGATAAACGGCAGAAAAGAATTCCCTACTTTTTCTTCCAGTCAAAAAAAAATATGGATGCATTGCGCTAGTTTGGGTGAATTTGAACAAGGTCGCCCCGTACTAGAATCCTTCAGAAAGCAGTTTCCTCAGCATCAAATTGTACTCAGTTTTTTTTCCCCCAGTGGATTTGAAATCAGAAAAAATTATGCAGGTGCAGATTATGTGATTTATCTGCCTTCAGACACAAAAAAAAATGCCGAACGATTAATAAAAGCGATAAACCCGGAGCTCGTTATTTGGGTAAAATATGAATACTGGTTTCATTTTCTCAGTTCGCTTAAAAAAAACAAAATCCCCACCTTACTGATTTCAGGAATCTTTAGACCTAATCAACCATTTTTTAAATGGTACGGAAATTTCTGGAGAGAAATGCTGAATTGCTTTACCCATATTTTTGTCCAAAATCAAGAGTCTGTTCAATTACTCCAATCTATTCATAAAACTAATTTGTCCGTTTCTGGCGATACCCGATTCGACAGAGTTGCCGATATCGCTAAAAACCAAAACAAGGTGAACGGCATAGCCGATTTTATTGATCATCATTTTTCAATAATTGCCGGAAGTACCTGGCCTGAAGATGAACGTTTACTTGCAGATTTTATCAGCACAAACAATCAAATTAAATTTATAATTGCTCCTCACGAAATAAATGCTTCAAAACTGCTTAAACTAAAAGAACAGTTAAATACGGCTGTATTTTACTCCGAGTGGATAAAAATTTCTGCTAAAAAAACAGATAGCAATGTGCTGATAATTGACAATGTTGGAATGCTTTCTAAACTTTATCATTATGGCAATCTGGCTTATGTTGGCGGAGGATTTAATAAGTCAGGTATTCACAATTTGCTTGAAGCTGCTGTTTACGGAAAACCAGTAATTATTGGGCCTAACTATAAAAAATTTCAGGAGGCTATAGACCTCATCAAAATCGGAGGCGCTTTTTCAATAAAAAATTCGCTTGAATTGAATAATCAATTGGAATTATTTTATAACAAAGAAGAATTAATCATTCATGCAGGTAAACTTTCAAAAGATTATGTAGCCCTTCGAAAAGGGGCTTCAAATTTGATCATGAACTATATAACCGAGAATCGCCTTTTAACCAACTGATCAAATTGTTTTACCGTTTCATTATTTTCTTCCCAGCCTAATTTTGTTTTTAATTCTCTTCTGATCCAGTACTCCGCTTCGGGATAAATAGAAAAACCGTTTATTGTTTTAATACTTCTTTCATACATGGCCTCGTCGCCATTGAACAACTCCTTGATATATAAAAAGCGGTCATTAATTCCAATAGCTTTTTTCAAATCCTTAATAGGCGTGTCTTTCAGGGCGTCACTCAATTCTTTTTTTGATTGTTTCAACTTTTCATTCAAAGAATCACTCAATGAGTCGCCTGCTGTTTCATTGATTTCCTTTTTTTCTGTAACCTCCACCGTTTTCTGGTGAATCATTGTTGGTATATCCTCAATTGGATCAAAACTAATGGGTCTTTTGTTTTTAATACTGAAGCTGTTTATTGACTCTGCGCTTTTTCTGATTTGCTCCAATTCTGATTCAACTTGAGCTTCATCAATCTGAAGATTTAAAAAAACTTTCTCTTCTGTGAGATTATCATTTTCTTCGAATCCACTGGGAATATCCATGGCTACTGATGTATCTGCAACAGTTGTATCATCTGCCGACTTTAAATGCTGAAGCTCAGATAGAAGCATCTGAACAGTTAATAAAAGTTCATCCAGCGTTGCGTTTTCGTCAATCTGTGCTTTAAGCCTGTCAGAGAGTGTTCCCACTCGTTCCATATTAATAAGTTTGAGTATGAAATAGTGTTAAGTACTGAAAATTTTGTTTTGCATGTTAAACTTAAACCTTAATCTTTGCAAAATCAAAGTATGAAGTTACAAACCAAATTTTAAAAAATTACTTAATGTTTATAGAACCCGATTTTAAAGGAACAAAAAGAGGCTGGATTGAAGTGATCTGTGGAAGTATGTTCAGTGGGAAAACTGAAGAACTCATCAGAAGACTGAAAAGAGTAAAAATCGCTAATCTTAAAGTAGAAATATTCAAACCTCAAATCGATACCCGATATGATGAAAATAATATTGTAAGCCATGACACCAATTCAATACTTTCTACTCCTGTTGAAAGCTCTCAGGCTATCTTACTATTAGCTCAGGATGTTGATGTTGTTGGTATTGACGAAGCTCAGTTTTTTGATTCAGAAATTACTAAAGTTTGCGAAACACTTGCTCTGAGAGGAATAAGAGTTATTGTTGCCGGCCTAGATATGGATTATTTAGGTAACCCTTTTGGACAAATGCCTAATTTATTATCTGTTGCAGATTACATTACAAAACTTCATGCCATTTGTATGAGATGCGGAAACATTGCTAATATAAGTTATCGGAAAACAACTGAAGGCGGACAGGTTTTGCTGGGAGAAAAAGATATTTATGAACCCAGGTGTAGAATTTGCGCTCAAAAAAATGATTGAGTTAATCTGAATATATAAAAAAAGCGTTCCATTAATTCGGAACGCTTTTTTTATAAACAGAAAATTTTATTGTTTAATAAATTTCTCTGTTATGGTTTTTCCTCCATTATTGAATTTAAACAAATACACACCTTTTGAAAGATTTGAAATATCAATGACCTGAGTCTTATTATTCATTTTTTGCTCTTGCACAATCATTCCCTTTGAATCAAAAATCACAAAATGGCAATTTGGTGAAATCTCATCTTTACTTAAAATGTTGAGTTCATTTTGTGCAGGGTTTGGATATAAGGCTATCGATGCACTAATGTTTGTAAATAGCTGATTATTTTGTTTGCTTGCAGTTCCTAATTGCACTTTAAGGGTATAACATAAACTTGAATTGTTTGCCCCATTGAAACCGGCAACTTTTACATAGTAAATTCCAGCAACAGCAATATAAGTAATGGCCTCTCCAGTAGTACCAATATTTGCTGAAGATGCTACAGAAGTACCCGAACTGTTTAATATATTCAAATCATAATCTGCAGGAAGTCCTGATAATGTTGCAGTAAAAGTTCCGGGAGTTGTGATTGAAAATTTATAAATATCTATATCAGCAGCTGGACTAATCAAGCCGTTAATATTAGTATTAAAAGGAATAACTGTAGCACCTGCTGTCGTTCCATTTGTAGTATTGTCATAAGTACTTTGACATGCCGTCGTTGAAGCTGTTACTGTTGCATTTAATGTATAGCAAACTGATGAATTAAAAGCACTGCTGAATCCCGTCACTCTGATATAATAAGTTCCTGCTGCCAGATTAGAAGTTGTAATCGTTTCAATTGTTGTACCCGAATTGAGAGAGCTGCCTAATTGTATTCCGCTGTTGTTATAAAAATAAAGATCGAAATCAGCAGGAAGATTACTCAGGGTAACTGTAATATTATTTGTACCTGTTGTAATTATTTTGTAATAATCTGTATCATTCAAAACAGCAATCCCCGCTGTAATATTTGTATTAGCTGCAATGGTGGCCGCTGTTGACAGTTTTTGATTGGGCTCATAAGCCAAAATTGTAGAGCAGACAGTTGCTGCTGTTGTTGTAAACTGTGATGTTGTATATGCACTACTGGCAGAGGCGGAGCAAATAGTTTTGACTCTGAAATTATATATTGTTGATGCTAAAAGTCCACTCAGTGAGATAGAAGCTGAAGTATTAGAAGCCGAAAGTACAATCCAGGTTGTGGATGTACTGGCTTTATAATCCACCCCATAACTCGAGGCTCCGGACACTGAAGTCCAGCTCAAAGCTGCTGAAGTATTTGTTATTGATGATGCGGCTAATCCACCGGGTGCATTACAACTACTCGTTGAAGTTATTGTGAAATTAGTATTTGAGATATCAAAGAAAATATTTCCAACAGCCTCAACTTTTATTCTTGCTGTTGTTGTAGGCGTATTTGGAATTACGAGCGTTTCGGTTCCATCATTAGGACTGCTTGCAGATAGCACCGTAGGGAATGTCAGTCCGCCATCTGTAGATAAAGTTATTTTTACATTAGCACAACTGACAGGCGTAGCCGTAGTACTGGCAACGCTCCAGGTAATATTCTGAGAAGAACCTCCTGCATAAGAAACTGCAGTATTGGGAGCCGTTATCGCAAATGGACCCGAAGCTGTACTCACCGTAACGATCATGTCTGCAAACTGAGTTTGCCCCACTTTAACTGGCGCACTAGAACTGTAAGGGCAGTTATCCCTGACTGTTAATCTGAAGTTCAATGTTCTAGCTACTGAACTTAATGCTTCTGTATTCGTTCCTGCATCTCCGCCAGATAAAGGACCTGTTAATAATCCTCCTGTTAAAATGGTTGATAATTGAGGAAAATATCGAACAGGAGAACTAGTTGGTCTGAATGATATCCAGTTAGGCCCATTGGATTTTGTAGCACTTGCTACACTGCCTGTTCCTGATGTTGTTGAGTTGTTATTTTGTTCCCAGCAATAAGTAAGTGCATCACCATTGGCATCAGTAGCTGATCCGGTAAGAGCAAATGGAGTGCTTTTTGGAATGGTATAATTAGCAACTGCAGCAACAACAGGAGTTGCGTTATTAGCGGTAATACTGGTTTTAACAGGACAGGTTTTAGTGGTCAGATTAGCCTGAATTTGTGCAATCGATGCTTCATGATAAATGTCTATCGAATGTGGAGCCACATCCTGATCGGTGATACCGGCATAACCCATGATGGTAATCCCCGATCCAATTTCTTTATTTACTCCGAAAGTTTCAAGTGAATGCGAAAAGGTATGATTGGCCCCCAATTGATGCCCCACTTCATGCACCACATAATCAATATCAAAATTATCTCCCTGAGGAATTCCATCCGCAGGAGATGTAAATCCACTTCCCTTAGATCCATTTGTGCATATACAACCAATACAACCTGCACTTCCGCCGCCACCGGTAGCACCAAATAAATGCCCGATATCATAATTAGCCTCGCCAATAACTGAAGTTAAAGTTGATTGAAGTTGTGCATTCCAGGTACCACTAGCTCCTGAAGCGGCATCATCATATGGATCTGTTAAGGCATTATAATAAATAACAGCAGTAGTGTTCGAAATTAAATTAAGATGTAATGCCAGATCTTTTTCATAAACACCATTACAGCGTGTAAGCGTTGCATTTATGGCCGACAAAACTAGTGAAACCCGAGTAGCACTTGTTGCACCAAAATAATTGGAATATTCTGCCGTTACAGATTGAGCCAATCGCATGGTTTTTAAATCTCCTCCGGACCTTGAAGTAATTTCTCGAGTTAATACATCACCATTGATTTCAGAAAATATTTTTTGATCCGAAGTAGAGCAAGACCATGGAAGTTGTCCGCTTTTTCTCTGAGAAACATAAACTGCATATACAGTATGGTCCTGCGAAAAAGGCTCAATGAATTCATTTTCCTTTTCTGTTCTGAAAACCATTGTTTGAATGCCCTGAGGCGAAATGCTTAGTTTGAGTACTGCATATTTATCTGTAATTCCCTTTCCCGAAAATGCTCTGATCTCCGGAAAACGGGATTGCAACTCCGGTTCAAAATTAGAGGCCTCAAACACTTCAAAATCTTCAATTTGCCCATCAGCATTAGGAAGCGAAATGACCGTTGAATGATTGGAGGACTGATTGCCGACAATAGAAAATAATTCTTGTTGTAATGCAATACTATTCAACCCAAATAATTTGAATTCCTTTGGAAACGATTGTCGGGCTATAGATTTATCTGTGGAAATTTTTCCATTGCCTTTGTAAACAGACCAGAACTTATTTTCCTGGGCCATAATCGTAGTTAAAAATGTACATGACACGAAAACCAATAATAATTTTTTCATAATAAAATGTTTTAAATTTAGGAAGCATAAAATTATAAATGCCCTATAGAAATCAGAGGTGATTTAAACAGAAATTATGGAAGAGTTTTCTTTTAATTATTAGTGTAAAACCACGTTGAAAAAAAATCAGCAATCTATTATTGAGAATCATTACTTTGCAGGCATGAATCATCGGATATCAGCACTTTTTAAAAAAGATATTTTACTTGAGTTCAGGCAAAAGCACACTTTCTACGGCATATTATTATATATCGCTGCAACAATCTTCGTTATCTATTTATCTATGTCAGAGAGTCCGAATGCTCTGGTTTGGAATAGTTTGTTTTGGGTTATCCAACTCTTCGTATGTGTTAATGCTGTGGCTAAAAGTTTTTTACAGGAAAGCCGCGGTCGAATGTTGTACTTCTATTCAATATGCTCGCCTGTAGAGTTCATTATTTCTAAATTAATATTCAATGTAATTTTAATGCTGATGATGAGCCTGATTAGTCTGGCTTTATTTTCTCTATTTTTGGATAACCCTGTACAAAATGGATTAAAATTTATTGGCATTGTACTTTTGGGTGGAACAGGAATCAGCTTAGTCTTTACATTGATGAGTGCGATAGCTGCAAAAGCTCAGCAAAATGCGGCTTTAATTGCCATTCTTGGCTTCCCGGTGATTTTGCCACAGCTGATGCTGATTATACGATTGAGCAAAACTGCCTTTGCTGAAGTTTTTCGAGATGGTGCAGTAATGCAGCTCATTGGAATGACATCGGTAATGGACCTGTTAGTGGTGGTATTGGCTATAGTTCTTTTTCCTTATTTGTGGAAAGATTAAAGTTGAGATTTAATCAAAATTATATTATCATGCGTGACGCAGATTACCATAACTTTGCGCCACTTAATAAAAAACTTCGAATTAGTGGATAAAAGCTGGTGGAAAATATTATCCTTTGTATTGTTGGTTTATACTATTGTCTGTGGCTTTTTGCTGGACGTACCACACTTGTTTATACTCAATGAAACCATCAGAAATTTATACTTCCATGTTTGTATGTGGTTTGGGATGATGATATTATTTACAATAAGCTTTGTTTACAGCATTAAATACCTTCGGGGATACAATTATCGCAATGATATTTTTGCAGATAATTTTGCCCGTGTTGGAGGACTGTTTGGTATTCTGGGATATCTTACCGGAATGCTTTGGGTAAATGTAACATGGGTAACTGATCAAGGCCAGTCTATGGCAAGTGTAATGAAAGAACCCAAACTCATTGGCGCAGCAATTGCCTTACTTATTTACGGAGCCTATTTTGTGCTAAGAGGATCATTTACCGATATCGATAAAAGAGCAAGAATAAGTGCTGTTTATAACATCTTTGCTTTTGCAATGTTGTTTCCTAGTATCTGGATCATTCCCCGACTGGTTGGTAGTTTACATCCTGGCGCACCAGGTGGTGATAATGGAAACCCTGCCCTAGACCGAAATGATATGGATGCCAGAATGAGAATGATATTTTATCCTGCTATTATTGGCTGGACTTTATTAGGCGTCTGGATAGCCACTTTGAAAATTCGGCTTTCATTATTAAAAGACAAATCAATCATAAATGAATAAATTTATTTTGATCCTCATTGGATTAATGACTTCGCTTTTTGCTTCTGCTCAGGATAAACCAGAAATGGCGGATTTGCTGAGAAGCAATGGCAAGATTTATACCGTTGTTGCCGTTTGTCTAACGATCTTAATTGGACTTTTCATTTATGTATTTATTTTAGACAGAAAAATAAGCAGATTTGAAAATGAAAATAAAAACAGAAAATAACAGCTTTTATATATTTTGAAATAAAAACCTACAACATGTCATCTAATCAGAACTACAGCTTTTTTCATAGTGTAGAAAAAAGTTTCGACAAAGCAGCCAGATTAACTAAATGGGATCTTGGTATCCTTGAACAAATCAAGGCTTGCAACAGTGTTTATCAAATGCGATTCCCTGTAAAACTTGATAACGGCAACATCGAAGTTATCGAAGCCTATCGGGTGCAGCACAGTCAGCACAAATCTCCTTGTAAAGGGGGTATTCGTTTCAGTGACGAAGTAAATCAAGATGAAGTGATGGCACTTGCTTCATTAATGACCTACAAATGTGCTATTGTAAATGTGCCTTTCGGCGGAGGCAAGGGTGGAATAAAAATAAATCCGAAAAAATATTCGGTATATGAACTGGAGAAAATTACTCGCCGTTATACTGCAGAGTTGGTAAAAAAGAATTTCATTGGCCCCGGCATTGATGTTCCCGCACCAGATTATGGCACAGGACCAAGAGAAATGGCCTGGATCGTTGATACTTATGCTTCTTTAAAACCAGGAGATATCGATGCTGCTGGCTGTGTTACTGGCAAACCTGTTACTCAAGGTGGTGTTCGGGGCAGAACAGAAGCCACGGGCTTAGGCGTTTTCTTTGGTATCCGTGAAGTATGTAACATGGAGGATATCATGAAAAAGCTTGGACTAACAATGGGAATAAAAGGTAAAACAGTAGTTGTTCAGGGCCTTGGAAATGTAGGCTATCACTCCGCTAAATTTTTCAGTGAAGCTGGTGCAAAAGTTATTGGTTTATCTGAGCAAGATGGCGCAATCTTTAATGCAGATGGCCTGAACATTGAGGATGTAATGAAACACAAAAAGGAAAATAATACCATTTTAAATTTCCCTGGAGCAACCAATCTAGCCAAAAATTCAGATGCACTGGAACTGGCTTGCGATATTTTAATTCCCGCAGCGCTTGAAAATGTAATCAATGGAGAAAATGCACCAAGAGTTAAAGCAAAAATTATTGGTGAAGCAGCAAACGGACCTTGTACGCCCGAAGCTGATGATGTATTTATTCAAAAAGGTATTCTTTGTGTGCCCGACATGTACCTGAATGCAGGTGGTGTTACCGTTAGTTATTTCGAATGGCTTAAAAATTTAAGCCATGTTCGCTATGGCCGTATGGAAAAAAGATTTACCGAAAACCTTAATACCCGTATTTTAGGGCAATTGGAAGAGTTGACTGGAAAACGCGTTGGTGATGATAACCGAGAATTTATAATGCATGGTCCGGAAGAACAGGATCTTGTACATAGCGGTTTGGAAGAAACAATGATTACAGCTACCAGAGAAATCATGGAAATCTGGAAAAATAATCCTGAAATTCCTGATATGCGTACAGCCGCTTATGTTAGTGCAATTAACAAAGTAGCAACAAGCTATAGCGAATTGGGCATTTTCCCATAATGAAAGGTTTAAGAGGTTTAAGCCGTTCAAAAAGTTTAAAAAAAAAGCTCATGGATTAAACCATGAGCTTTTTTTATGTGGGTTACTGCCAACTTTTTGAACTTCTTGAACGGCTTAAACTTGTTGAACAATTTTGTCTGTCTCAAAAAAAGCTTCCCCATTCTTCTCATACGCAATCGTATGGTTCCCGTTTGTAATGACCAAAAAACGGGATTGAATTTCTTTAAAATAATTCAGTGCCTGATATAAAACTGATTGGGTGAGTGTTTCATTCATTTCTTTACATTCCACCAATATCAAGGGTTGAGCCTTATTGTCATAAACAACAATATCAAACCGCTTTTTTACTTCTGATAATAAGAGTTGTTTTTCAACAGCAATCAATGAAGCAGGAAATTGCAATGTTTCAGTGAGGTATAAAATAAAGTTTTGTCTCACCCACTCTTCAGGAGAAATAACCAGCCATTTTTTTCTGATCAGGCAAAAGATAAATTCTTTACCGTTTTCTGATTTTATTAATGGCTTCTTTTCGGGATAGATAACTTGCATTGATGGTAAAGGTATAAAAGCCCCCTCAATCCCCCAAGGGGGAAGTTTATTGCGTTTTGTTGTTTAGCCACGAATTCACGAATGGATTTAACCGCAGAGAATACGAGATTACTGAGTTTACGCAGCGTTTTTTTCATGAGAAAATGAAAATTTGATTTCCTAAATGCAACTTTTACATTCGATATTTTACATTCAATATTTTACATTTTTCATCTGCCACAAAGTAACACAAATGCTTTTTAACTTCCCCCTTCGGGGGATTTAAGGGGCTAATTCGTTGCCGCATCTGCATTTAAATTTCCCCAGCCTAATCTTGAATTTCGTGTTGGATAATTAGCACTTGTTTGAATGAGTTTATTTAAAATCTGATCTCTTGAATAAGTTGGAAATCTCGACCAAACCAATGCTGCTATTCCCGCAGCAGTTGCTGTTGATATTGATGAGCCTCCTATGGTTGATGGAATATCTCCAGACATCGCCAGGGTTAGCGGTTTTCTGTAATCCATATATCTTTCCATGACGATAGTAAAATCCGTTTCAGTTCCATCATGGCAATCAGTACAAGTTGTTATAAAACTATTGTCTCTTACTCCGGTAACTGCATTTACTTGTAACAATGATGCAGGAAAAATAACACCCGCCCACCCACTGGTCCAGCTGAAAGAAGTTCCTGCTGCACAAAAAATCAGTTTACCTTTTCCGTAAGCATAAACAATAGCATCTTTAATTTGTGAACTGCTGGTGATGCGCCCCATACTCATACTGATAATTTTTACATCTGTTCTGTTGGCTGCGTTAGTGAATGCATCTGCAGCTCCTTTTGCTTCTCTGCTGTCATCCAGATAAACATCTTCTGCCGCTCTGCAGGTTACAAGATTGCAATTATAAGCCACCCCACATGCATTGCCGTCAGTACCACGGGGTGCTCCACAAGTGCCTGCCATTGCAGTTCCGTGCCCACATCCATCATCTGCAGTTTCTATGGGTCCGGTTGCAATACCTAAAAAAGCAGACTGTGGCAAGGTGACCATTTTTTCTATAGTTCTCCCTGTAGAATTTCCTTGATTAAACGCAGATCCTAAATTCTCCTGATCAAATTCACAACCTGTATCTATGAAAAAAACTTTAACGCCTGCACCTGTTGTTTTGCTCCAGGCCTTTGGAATATTGTGATATAAATAATTCCACGATTGTTTTGAAGATGGTGTTATTAATGAATAATCCACATTTTGAACCAAACCCAATGTTGCAGTATTAGAACCACATCCGCTACTGCTTGCCGTTGCATTTTTCGGATGATTATCTTTTTGAAATTCAAGTTGAGCTTCCTGGGGTTCATAGCCAAGAGGTTCGGCATAACGAACATATTTACTTGATCTCAGCAATTTTATTGTTTCAGGATTTTTTACCAAAATATCAATAACAGGAAGTACCTGCTCATCCCATGGAATTATATTTTTTATTGTAACAGATTCATCGAGTTTTTTTTCTGAAGTCAACACCATGGAAATAACGAGATCTTTTGTTTGCTTCCATTCTTTTTCAGCTATATTAATGCTTGGTAAAAGATGGTCGATATTTACTACACCATCTTTTGTATAGCCAACAGATAAAATATGGTCTGTATGTTGAAGCGCACTCCATATCATTTGATCAGTTGCCATTTTCCACTCAAATTGATGATGAATAAAAATCTGTTGTTTTATAAAGGCATCTAATTCTGTTGTGGTAAGTATAGTATTAGACTGCAAATCCACATCAAAAAGATTTGATTTTTGACAGGAAGAAATAAAAAGGACAATGTAAATAATGAAAGAGAAGCATATGATTTTTTTCATGACGTATTTTTTAAAATAAAATTACGTCTGATGTTTTTAGATGAATATAAAAAACACTTTTGTTTATTTATACTAAGTGAAGTTTTTTCATCGCTACTGAAGACTTATTTTTGTATATTTAATAATAAATTCTATCATGAAGACAAAAGAAGAAATTGTAGCTAACTGGTTGCCGAGATATACCGGACAGCAATTAAGTAATTTTGGTGAATATATTTTATTAACCAATTTTTCAAATTATGTAAAATTATTTGCTGAGTGGAACAACGTTGAGTTAATAGGGATTGACAAACCAATGCAATGCGCAACTGCCGACAATATCACCATAATTAATTTTGGAATGGGCAGCCCTGGAAGTGCTACTATAATGGATTTGCTTACTGCTGTAAATCCTAAAGCCGTTTTATTTTTGGGTAAATGTGGTGGCTTGAAAAAAAGAAATAAAATTGGAGATCTGATTTTACCCATCGCAGCAATTAGAGGTGAAGGTACCAGCAACGATTACTTCCCTCCTGAAGTTCCTGCATTACCTGCATTCGCATTACAAAAAGCCATATCAACAACCATAAGAGATTACGAATACGATTACTGGACTGGTGTTTGTTACACTACCAACAGAAGAGTATGGGAGCATGATGAATCATTTAAAGATTATCTTCAAAAAGTAAGAGCTTACGCTATCGATATGGAAACAGCAACTATTTTCACTGTAGGTTTTTTTAATAAAATCCCAACCGGCGCGTTGTTACTTGTTAGTGATTCGCCAATGGTACCTGAAGGAGTAAAAACCGAGGCCAGTGACATTTCTGTAACCGCTCAATATGTTGAACGACACCTTAAAGTTGGAATAGATTCACTAAAACAATTAATCAACAACGGCCTTACCGTAAGACATCTGAAATTTTAATACTTCAATCATATTGAATACCTATTTATTACTTCTGATTAAATAGGCTTCAGACAATGCAACCTTTATTAGAAATAAAAGACCTTGTTATTCAATTTCAACATCATGATGAAATTTCCACTGCTGTAAATAAAATATCATTTAATGTTGACAAAGGAAAAATAACCGCAGTAGTTGGAGAAAGCGGATCCGGCAAATCATTAACAGCTCTGTCTTTATTACAATTATTACCCCAGGAGGCAAAAGTTTCTGGAAATATTTTTTTAAATGACAATACACATACTATTGATCTGAATGTCATCAATACCAAAGAAATAACTTCAATCAGAGGCAATAAAATTGCTATGATATTTCAGGAACCAATGACCTCCCTGAATCCTTTAATCAAATGCGGAAATCAAGTTGCAGAGGCTTTATTGAAACATAAGAAAATTTCAAAAACACAAGCCCGAGAAAAAACGATTCAGCTGTTTAAAGAAGTGGAATTGCCAGATCCGGAATTGATTTACAATCGTTATCCTCACCAGATCAGCGGCGGACAAAAACAAAGAGTAATGATTGCAATGGCCATCTCCTGCAATCCATCACTGTTAGTAGCAGACGAACCTACCACAGCATTAGATGTAAGGGTACAAAAAAGTATCATGAATCTTTTAAAGAAATTACAAATTCAATATCAGATGTCTGTTCTGCTGATTACACATGATCTTGGATTGGTTGCGGATGTTGCGGATGAAATTATAGTATTATATAAAGGAGATATTGTTGAAAAAGGAATCGCAAAAGAAATCATTGCTCATCCAGAAAATAATTACACAAAAGCCTTGCTCTCATGTAGACCAAATTCAAATAGTAAAGGAAATAAATTGCCAATGCTGAGCGATTTCATCCCTTCAGAAAAGGTAATAATAAATGATTTGAAAACTCATGGTAAATTAATGAGCAAAGAAAATAATACCAGCCCTGTGCTTTCTATACAATCTTTGAAAATTTATTTTCCTTCCGCACATAATTTCTGGGGTAAGTCTACAGCCTTTCACAAAGCTATTGACGATATTAGTTTCGATGTATTCAAACAAGAAACCGTTGGCCTGGTTGGAGAAAGCGGTTGTGGCAAAACAACTTTGGGCAGAGCTATTTTGAAATTGATAAAACCGACTGAAGGTAAAATATTAATAAAGGGCTTAGATATCAATCAAAAACAGAAAATACGAATAGGTAAAGAACTGCAAATTGTATTTCAGGATCCTTATGGATCATTAAATCCCAGACTTACTATAGGAGACGCCATCACCGAACCTATGAACGTTCATCAATTATTTCGCAATCAAAAAGAAAGAAAAGAAAATTCAATGGAACTGATGAAACAGGTCAGTCTGAATCCCGATCACTATAACAGATATCCTCATCAATTCAGTGGAGGACAGCGTCAACGGATATGTATTGCAAGGGCACTGGCTTCATCACCTTCTATACTTGTTTTTGATGAAAGTGTTTCAGCGCTTGATGTAAGTGTTCAAGCTCAGGTGTTGAATTTGATAAACGAACTGAAAGCCGCTCATCAATTTACTTCCCTTTTTATTTCTCATGATCTTTCTGTTGTACATTATATCAGCGACAGAATAATGGTAATGAAAAGCGGGAAAATAATAGAACAAGGATCCGCAGATGACGTTTTTTTAAATCCTAAAAATGAATACACCCAGCAACTGATTGAGGCTATTCCAGGGAGAAAGGAGATGGGATAAGCTGGATATGATTCCCCTTTTTCTCTTCTAATAATAAAAAATCATCTACCTTTGCATTTCAAAATCATGCCGTAACATGATATGTGCCTTGCCCGGTTGGTGAGGTTTATATTAGCTCTGCGTTCTTGCAGCCTTGCGGCATGTGAATAAAACACATAAAAATTCACACATGAAATTATCACAGTTCAGATTTGATCTTCCACTCAATCTTATCGCACAAAATCCAACAAGAAAAAGAGAAGATAGCCGTCTAATGGTTATACACCGAAGTTCTGGCCAGATTGAAAACAGACAGTTTTCCGACATCATGGAATATTTTGACGATAAAGACGTTTTCGTTGTCAATAACACTAAAGTATTTCCCGCAAGAATGTATGGCAGAAAAGAAAAAACTGGTGCGAAGATTGAAGTTTTTTTGCTCAGAGAATTGAGTAAGCCGAATAAATTATGGGATGTTATTGTTGATCCTGCCCGTAAAATAAGAGTAGGAAACAAACTTTATTTTGGAGAAAATGACGAACTCGTTGCTGAAGTAATAGACAATACCACTAGCCGTGGCCGTACTATTAGATTTTTATGGGAAAACTCTGAAGAAGAATTCAGAAAAATGCTGGAGTTCTTAGGTGAAACACCTTTGCCTAAATACATCAAACGTAAACCGGATGAAGAAGATAAAGAAAGATATCAAACCGTATATGCAAAACATGAAGGTGCTGTTGCCGCGCCTACAGCCGGATTGCATTTTAGTAAGGAACTTATCAAACGTTTGGAAATTCAAGGCATTCGTTTTGCTGAAGTAACCCTTCATACAGGCTTGGGCACTTTCAGACCAATTGAAGTTGAAGACCTCAGCAAACATAAAATGGATGCAGAATATTACAGAGTTGATGAAACGGCCTGTGGAATTGTTAATAAAGCCAAGGAAGGAAATCACAGAATATGCTCTATTGGAACCACCACAATGAGAGCTATGGAATCTTCTTATACTGCACAGAAATTATTGAAGCCATCAGAAGGCTGGACCAATCACTTCATTCATCCACCTTATCATTTTAATATTGCAGATTCTTTGGTAACTAATTTTCATTTACCGAAAACAAGCCTGATGATTATGGCTTGTGCATTTGCTGGTTATGATTTGATGACTGAAGCTTATAAAAAGGGAATAAAAGACAAATATCGTTTCTTTAGTTATGGCGACGCGATGATGATTATCTAATCCTTTTTTTAAATAATGTTTGAAAAAGACTCCCCCTTAAGGGAGTTTTTTTATTTTAACCCGGATTTTGCAGTTGGAATCGTGATGAAAGGAAAAAAGGCAATAAAGACGGGTGTTTGAGCCAATATTTTGGACGAAAGCATAATGAATTATGTGGAGATCAAAATATCAAGCAAACGCTTGTCTTTGCAGCATTTTTTTCTTGTAATAGATTTCAACTGCAAAATCTGGGTTTAAGAAAGGCGACTGCCAAATCTCGAAGGGATGACATTATTCTAAAGAAAAAGGACCGCGATAGAAATCGCAGTCCGTATTAATCCAATATCCTATGAAAAACCATAGTTAAAACGCTATCGTGTTGGTTTTATTATGTTTATGAGAAAATATTTTAAAAAACCAAGCTGTATTTACAAATTGACAGCAAATTTATTTCCCAGAGCAATCAAATCTTCTGCAACATCAGTTAAAAGTTCAATTCCATTGTCCAGGCGGAATTTTTCTATTTCTCTTTCGGGATCTCCAGGAACAATAACAGGCTGATCAGTTGAGACAGGCGCTGCAGATTTGAATCTCCTTATCCATTGATCCATATTTCTTTTAAAATCATCTGCCGGTCCAAATGCATCAATACGCATGGCACCAAAGAAATGGCCAATCCCTTTTCCGGGCAAATTTTCAGGCATTGGTACATAAGCAGGAAACGGAGGAACCCAAGGCCCATAATTTGCGCCACTTAGCACTCCTGAAAAAATATCTACTATTGAACCAAGCATATAACCTTTATGGCTGCTGTGTTCTCTGTCGCCACCAAGCGGAAGTAAGGAACCCCCTTTTTTTAATTCATGTGCATCATTACTCGATAACCCCTCTTTATCCTGAACCCACCCCTCGGGAACCTGCTCATTTTTTCTTTGTAATATTTCCAGCTTTCCGTTGGCGGCAGTAGTGGTGGCAAAGTCTGCAACAAAAGCGGGCTCCGCACCTGCTGGAACTGCAACAGCTATTGGATTGGTTCCCAGCATTCTTTCTTTTGAAAAAGTTGGTGCAACTAAAGCGGAAGCATTTGTCATGGCTATACCAATCATATCATGATCCAATGCCATCATCGCAAACTGTCCGGCAATACCAAAATGATTACTGTTTTGAACGCTTATCCATCCCGATCCAACTTGCTTTGCTTTTTCAATAGCCACATTCATAGCAAATGGTGCAACTACAAGTCCTAAGCCGCTATCCCCATCAACCACACCGGTGCTGGGCGTTTCATGAATAATTTTTATGGATGGATTTGCATTTATCCTGTTTACTTCCCAAAGCCGAACATAACCACTCAGGCGTGCAACACCATGACTATCGACACCCCTTAAATCTGCAATCAATAATGATTTGGCAGCAATTTTAGCATCGGATTCACTGCAGCCTATTTTTAAAAAAATAGATTCTGCAAAAGACAGCAATTGATGATAAGTATATAATATTCCCATTTTGCGAAGATAATGCAGTGAAATTTCAGAAATCAAATCTTTAAGAATTGACAAAAAAATCAATTCCGTACATTTGCTTCCCACTTATTTAAATAAACTCATTATGGGAAGAATATTTGAAGTACGTAAAAGCGCCATGTTTGCCCGTTGGGATAAAATGGCTAAAAATTTTACTCGAATTGGTAAAGAAATTGCCATTGCCGTAAAAAACAGTGGTCCTGATCCCGATAACAATCCTGCGTTGAGACGATGTTACCTCAATGCAAAGGCTTGTAATATGCCAAAAGACAGAGTAGAAGCTGCCATAAAAAGAGCCATGGGTAAAGATACTTCCAGTTATGAAGAGCTTACTTACGAAGGCTATGCGCCTCATGGAGTAGCTGTTATTGTAGAAACAGCAACGGACAATCCAACGCGAACCGTTGCCAACGTTCGTATGCATTTCACAAAAGGCAATGGCACATTAGGAACCAGCGGAAGCGTTTCTTTCGGTTTCAACAGAATGGGAGAATTTACTGTTAAAAATGGCGGATTGGCAATTGAAGATCTGGAGTTAGAATTGATTGATTTTGGTTTGGAAGAAATAGGAGAAAACAGTGATGGAAATATTGTTATTCGCACTGCATACAACGAATTTGGAAACATGAGTAAAGCTCTGGAAGAAAAAGGAATAGAAGTAATCACTGCAGAGCTTACACGAATACCCACGAATACAGTTGAACTTAGTGAAGAAGCTGCTCAGGATGTATTTAAGCTTGTGGATAAATTAGAACAGGATGATGACGTACAAAAAGTATATCATAATCTGAAGTAGTAATGATTTATTCTGCCATCATTTCTTTTACGACTCTGATAATATCTTCAGTATTGGGTTTTGAAAAATAATCTCCGTCACTGCCATAACTCGGGCGATGAGCCTTTGCCGACAACGTTCTTGGAGCTACATCCAGCAGGCGATATCCATTTTGTTCTTCCATAACCTTGTTATACATATATGCGGTTGCGCCACCGGGCACATCTTCATCGACAAATAAAATTCTATTGGTTTTTTTAAGTGATAGAGAAATAAGATGATTGATATCGAAAGGCAACAACGTTTGCACGTCAATCACTTCGCAGGATATTCCGGTTTCCATTAATCTCTCCGCAGCTTCCTGTACAATTCTTAATGTAGATCCATAACTTACGATACTTATATCCTCTCCTTCTTTTATGATTTCAGGTGTGCCTAACGCTACCGAATAACTAAGTAAATTTGAAGGCAATTTTTCTTTAAGGCGATACCCATTTAAACATTCAATAACTAACCCGGGATCATTCCCTTGAAGCAACGTATTATACATTCCTACGGCTTGTGTCATATTCCTGGGCACACAAACATACATACCTCTGAGTGCGTTTATTATTACACCCATAGGAGAACCGCTATGCCAAATCCCTTCAAGTCTGTGGCCTCTGGTACGCACAATCAATGGGCAACTTTGCTGACCTGCAGATCTGTAATGAACAGTTGAAACATCATCACTCAAAGGCTGCAATCCATAAAGAAGATAATCCAGGTATTGTATTTCTGCGATAGGTCTGAGTCCACGCAAGGCCATTCCAATCCCTTGTCCGATAATCGTAAGTTCTCTGATACCAGTATCAAAAATGCGGTGAACCCCATACTTTTCCTGTAAGCCATTAAACCCCTGATTTACATCTCCAATTTGTCCAAGATCTTCTCCAAAAGCGGCTACTTTAGGATTGTGCGCAAAAAGTTTATCAAAATAATTATTCAAAACTTCGTAACCATTAAGAACAGACGCATCTGCATCATATTCAATATTTACGGCCGGAACATTCAGTGCCGATTTAGGCCCTTCATTATATAGATGAGTATCAAATATCTTATCTCCCTCTTGTTTTAATTGATGATAGTAACTGCTGATTGCTGCTGCTATAGAATCATTTGTCTTTTCCAGCATTTCACTGACTCTTGAAACTGCTTTTAAAACATCTCTTCTCATAGGTTCACGGATCAATTTAAGTTCGGTGATAATCGGAGTGATCCCTGCATTTAAATGCGCTGCTTTGTTTAACAATTCGATTGAATGATTTACCAGATGCTTTAAAGGAAGGTGATATTTTTCCCAGGCCTTATGTTTACATTCTTTTACAAACTTTACTGCATTTTCTTCTATCGATATCAACTCCGCATCTTCAGCAAGAGCATTGTTCAATAACCATTCACGCATTTTCTTCTGACAATCCCATTCTTTTTCCCAGTTAAGTCTTTCTTCATCTTTATATCTTTCATGGCTACCCGAAGTAGAATGCCCTTGAGGTTGCGTTAATTCTTCTATATGAAATAAAGCCGGCGTGTGCGTATCTCTTATTTTCTGAATGGCGATATCAAGCACTTCACACATCCCTGCATAGTCCCAGCCTTTTAATTTATAAATGTCAATGCCATTTGTTTCTTCTGATTTTTGTAAACCAGATAAAGCATCAGAGATTGAAGATTTGGTGGTTTGGATTTTTTTGGGAACAGAAATGCCATAACCATCATCCCATACAAATACAGCCAGTGGAACCTGAAGTACCCCTGCAGCATTCATCGTTTCCCAAAAATGACCTTCACTGGTTGACGCATCTCCGATTGTACAAAAGCAAATTTCATTTCCCATATTACTAAGATGATCTAAGGCATGTAATTGTTCTACATTTCTGAAAGTCTTGGAAGCGAAAGCAAGTCCTAAGGCCCTGACCATCTGTCCAGCTGTGGGTGCAATATCGCTGGATACATTTTTTAGTTTGGATAACTCGAGCCAATCTCCTTTTTCATCTACCAATTTAGTAGCGAAATGAGCGTTCATTTGTCTGCCTGCACTAAATGTATCGTTATTAATATCTGAGTCCGCATATAATTGAGAAAAAAAATGCTCTGGAGTAGCAAGTCCACTGGAAAACATAAAGGTTTGGTCACGATAATAACCTGATCTGAAATCTCCTGGTTTGAAAAACTTAGCCATGGCAATTTGTGCTACTTCTTTTCCATCTCCAAAAATTCCGAATTTAGCCTTACCGGTCAGCACTTCCTTTCTTCCCAAAAGGCTGGTTTCCCGGCTTACACAACAAGATTTGTAGTCACTTAGTACTTCATTTCTAAAGTTTTCGAAGCTGAGCTTATCCTGCTCATTAATTTCATTTTTTATTGTTTCCATAAACTATTATGAATGCCAAAAATAACATTTTCGGGCATTTAAATGACATTTAAATTAAGCTTAGCCCATGACAGAAAGAAATTGAATTTTGAAGCCTTGGGATTAACCTTACTGAATTAGATTATTAGTTTGTTAAAATACTGCAAACCTTCATTAAAATTACCTATATGTAAATGGTTTTTGTATCTTTATCATCGCATTTTGGGAATAGCTATATGAAAAAACTTGTAATTATTACATATTTGTGTGTCTTGAATTTGACCATTTATGCACAGCATGATGGTCATCAACATGATTCTCAGGCTATTGTAAGCGAAGTTAATGCTGCTTCAGTTGCTGATAGTTCACTTGTCCTTAAAGAAGACGTTTTTGATTTCGGCAAAATTCCTCAGGGAAAACCAGTTCATCATAATTTTGGAATTGTCAATATAGGTTCCTTACCTTTGAAATTGGTAAATGTTCAGGCAAGTTGTGGATGTACAACTCCAGAATGGGATAAAGACAAGAATATAGAAGCTGGAGGATCAAGTGTAATAAAGGTTGGCTACAATGCAGCATCTGAAGGACCATTTACAAAAGTTATTACAATAACCTATAACGAAAATCAAACAAAACAAATGACCATTAAAGGCGAAGTTTGGAAAACACCATCAGCAAGCGCTCCTTCCAACGCAGCTTTAAATGACTTAAAAGACTGATTCAATCAAATTTTTCAATAAAAAAAAACAATAAAAAATGAAAAAATTACTACTATCACTTACAGCTTTAGTATTAACAACTGGATTATTTGCTCAGAAAAAATCTGATGATGTTGCAAAAATCAAAACAGAAACCATTGACTTAGGTAAAATCAAACAAGACAATCCTACATCAGCAATTTTTGAAGTATTAAATATTGGCAAAGAAGATTTATTAATTGAACAAGCCAATCCTACTTGTGGATGTACAATAAGCGATTATACAAAAGACAAAATTGCTCCAGGTTCAAAAGGCGCTATTAAAGCCACTTACAATGCAAAAAATTTAGGCATGTTTGAAAAACATCTTACTGTAAAATTTGCAGGTTGTGATGACATGAAAAGCATTACTATTAAAGGTGAAGTAATTAAAAACGAAGAGGCTTCAACTACTCCTGTTGCTGTTCCTTCTACTACTGAAGAAGCGGTATCTGTTGTTCCTGCAAGAAAAAACACCACTCCTGTTCCAGTAAAAACAAATTCTACAACAGTTGCTCCACCTAAAAAAGTTTCTCCTAAAAAATTAACTACAACAACTGTAACTGCTCCCGTAAAACCATAATTTAATTTTAATACAATAAATAAAAACCCTGCATATTGCAGGGTTTTTATTTATCAGAAAAACAACCGTACTTATGTTTACTACTGCCATTGAAACGGTATCCGATTTCACAAGACCTATACATAGTATTGTCCGTAATTACGGAAGCAAGCAAATAATGCCGGGTTCAGCAACATTATTCTTCGTAAATGAAGATGGCTATGCTATAACCTGTAAACATGTGGCTGAAATGATTGTAGCCGCAGATCAGATCAATAACCGTCACCAGTCTTTTTTAAAAGAACTTAAAGAGATAAATAATAATGCTGATTTATTAAGTAAGCTCGAACTCAAATACAACCTTAATGAAAATACTACAAGTCAATTAAAAACAAATTATGTGGACTGTGTTGATAAGATGTCCAGTTTTACCATCACGGTACACCCCGTTCATGATCTGGCTATTATTAAATTCAATGGATTTGAAAAAATTCAATATGCAAAATGTGCAAAATTTTTAAAAGATGACACTCAATTAAAACAAGGTAAATTTCTTTGCCGTTTAGGTTTTCCATTTCCAGAGTTCACCAATTTTGCGGTTAATGCTGAAACTGATGAGCTGGAATGGACCAAATCAGGAATAAATGTATCTCCCCGATTTCCAATTGAGGGCATGGTAACAAGATTTTTAGGAGATACTCAAAATGGCCTTTTTGGAATTGAAATGAGTACACCAGGATTACGTGGACAAAGTGGTGGACCTCTGTTTGATGAAAATGGAATTGTATACGGAATGCAATACAGTACTAAACATCTTCATCTTGGTTTTGATCTTGAAGAAAAAGAAATCATGATTAATAATAAAACGAAAAAAATTTCTGATTATCCTTTTATTCATTTAGGACAATGTCTGCATGTAAATTTGATTAAATCTTTTTTAAAAGAACACCATGTAAGTTTTTATGAATCCTAATTATTGAATTTAAGGTCATTCTAGGAATCATATCATCATGTATCTTTGCCAAATGTTATCAATAAGTAAACGAGGGCATCAAATGCCTTCATCACCAATAAGAAAACTTGTTCCTTTTGCAGAAGCAGCAAAGAAAAAAGGAATCAAAGTATTCCATTTAAATATTGGACAGCCCGATATAGAAACTCCAAAAGCCTGTTTGGATGCAGTTAGAAATTCAGATTTCAAAGTACTAGAATATAGCCATAGCGCAGGCAATGAAAGTTACCGAAGAAAACTTGTGGATTATTATTCAAAGAATAATATTGAAGTTACCCACAACGATATAATTATCACAACAGGAGGAAGCGAAGCGATTCTTTTTGGCTTGATTGCCTGTATGGATGCAGGTGATGAAGTTATTATTCCTGAACCCTTTTACGCAAATTATAATGGATTTGCTATTCAGGCTGATGTAAAAGTAATTCCCATCAAAAGCAGCATTGAAACTGGGTTTTCCCTTCCTCCAATTGAAGACTTTGAGAAGGCAATTACTCCTAGAACAAAAGCTATTGTAGTTTGTAATCCCAACAATCCTACCGGTTATTTATATAGTTCGTCTGAAATGGAAACGCTGAAAGAAATTATCATCAAGCACAATCTGTTTTTATTTGCTGATGAGGCCTACAGAGAATTTTGTTATGAAGGCACACATACCAGTGCCATGCATTTGAAAGGCGCAGAAAACAATGTTGTATTAATGGATACAATTAGCAAACGCTATAGTGCCTGTGGCGGAAGAATAGGGGCATTTGTAACAAAAAATAAAGAAGTGCTCGATACCGCTATGAAATTTGCTCAGGCAAGATTAAGTCCTCCTTCTTTTGCTCAAATACTTGGTGAAGCCGCTGTAGATCTTCCTGATAATTATTTTGACACCACTAAAGCTGAATATAAGCGCAGAAGAGATACTATTGTAACCAGACTTAATTCCATCAAAGGAGTATTCTGTCCTAATCCCGGCGGAGCTTTTTATGCTATGGCACGTTTACCCATAGACGATTCTGATAAATTTTGCCAGTGGCTGTTAGAATCTTTTTCTCATAATGGCGCAACGATCATGCTGGCTCCTGCAACAGGATTTTACAGCACTCCTGGCTTAGGTAAAAATGAAGTAAGGCTTGCCTATGTGTTAAATGAAGAATCCATTAATCAGGCAATGGATGTTCTTGAAGAAGCATTAAATCAATATCCTGGAAAGATTTAATTATTTTGCTCCAGGAGGACAATTGGTTCTGATAAAGTTTGTATACAAATTTGATAAGTGCCTTAAAGTTCCTTCACCCTCACTGATACTGTGTGTTCTGTTTGGATAATCCATGAATTGAAATTGTTTATTAAATTTCACCAACTCATTAACCAATGCTTCAGCATTACTGAAATGAACATTATCGTCGCCACTTCCATGAATGAGAAGTAAATTCCCTTTCAATCCATTAGCATAAGTAATTGCAGAACCTTTTATATAATCCTGCATATTTTCTTCGGGTAATCCCATATATCTTTCTGTATAAATATTATCATAGTAAAGCAGGTTGGAAACAGGAGCAATTGAAACCCCTGTTTTAAACATTTCTGGAAACTGAAACATAAGATGTAATGTGGAAGAACCTCCTCCACTCCATCCCCAAACAGCCACGCGTTCTTTATCAATAAATGGAAACTCCAGGATTTTTTTAATGCCCATCGCCATGTCTCTAATGTTGATCTGACCATTTCTTCGGTAAATAGATTTTCGCCATGCAGCTCCTTTTAATGAAGGAGTTCCTCTGTTGTCTAAAGCAACTTGTAAATATCCGTCGTCACTCATACTGCCGTTATATAAAAAGTTATCATGATTGCCATAAACGTCGTCTGTTGTTGTAGCAGCAGGTTCTCCGTACACATAAAAAACAATTGGATATTTTTTTAACGGATTGAAATTTTTAGGCTTGTTGATCCATGCGTCCAATTCAATATTGTCAACAGTTTGTATTTTTAAATACTCAACATTGATATCTGAATTTATTTTTATTGTTTTGGCTATGCTGTTTTCAGCATTAAAAGTTTTGTTTTCAGGTAAACTAACCCACTCGGATACTTCAGGTGTATTGTAATTGGAAAATTTATGAAAAGCTATTTTGCAATTTGGAGAAATTTCATACCGGTGTGTTCCTTTAAGATTATTTCCACTTACTAACTCAGCAGGATCTTCTTTGTTAAGCTTAGAGAGATTGTTTATGTGAACTCTATATAAATATAATTGTGTAGCATTATTTGGAGATGCGGAAAAATAAATGAAGTTGTTGACTTCGTCAATAGCATTAATCTGCCCGATATCGTAATCTCCTTTAGTAAGCAACACCGTGGATTTACCATCTTTGCTGATTTTATAGATATGTCTCCAGCCATCTTTTTCACTTACCCACAGAAAATCTTTTTTTTCATTTACCCAATTCCATCCTACTGGATTGTCTGTGTTCATATCTACCCAGGCATCACTGTTTTCGGCCCAGAAAGTTCTTGCGCTACCATCAAGTGAATTGCAAAACATCAACTTACTTTCTTGTTGTTTTCTGTTTAGTTGCTGAACAATCAATTCATTGGCGTCACTCCACTCCATTCTTGTTAAATAATTTTGACGGGGATCTCCTTCTATTTTCATCCAGCGGGTTACGCCATTAGCGAGTGACACCACTCCGATTTTTACCGGAGAAGGGGCTTCCCCTACTTTAGGATATTCAACAGGAATGATTTTTGAATACACAGAGTCAGTAGTATTCAACATATAATAATCCCTGATTTTATTTGCATCAACCTGCCAGTATGCAATCTGTTTGCTGTCGGGCGACCATCTGAAACCATCTCTGCAACCAAACTCTTCCTCATATACCCAATCAAAGGTACCGTTAATCATTTTTCGGCTACCATCCAACGTAAGTTTCTTGATATTCCCATTCAAAATATCTTCGGAGTAAAGATTATGTTCACTAACATAAGCAACATTTTTTCCATCAGGAGAAAACTTTGCAAACATCATTGATTGCGGCGAAAGCCCATTTCCTAATTTTTTCAATTTAGTGGAAATTAAATCCAGTAACCAGTAATCCCCTCTTGTATTATATCGCCATACTTTCGCTGTATTCACAAATAACAGCAGCTTGGTATTATCGCTGTTAAAAAAATAAGATTGGGGATTCAATGATTCATTTTGACCAAAAGGAATCAATAATTCTTTTTTTACCAAAATCGTTTGTCCGGATTTCTTTGGGTCAATCTTCACTAAATTTCCTTCATCAAATTTCATATAATTAAGACCGTCTTTTGTCCAGTTTATTCCGGTTTGGGCAAAAGAGAACTGTAAAGAAAAAAAGAAAACAATCAGAATTATCTTGTTGAATTTTTTCATACCCTTTGTAATTTGAATAGCTATTTTGAATGATTATTAAAGATAAAATTAGGAAATACTAAATGATTAATCTGTATTTGCTGTAAAAAGAAACTTAATTTTGCCAGGCAGCTTCTTTTATGGAAAAAGAAAAATTAAGAATAGATAAATTTCTCTGGGCAATCAGATTGTATAAAACACGCAATCTGGCTGCTGAAGCTTGTGATAAAGGAAAGATTAAATGCAAAGGGGAAAGTGTAAAGGCTTCAAGAAATGTTAATGCTGGTGATGAATATGAAATTAAAACTTCAGAAAAAAAATGGTTGATTAAAGTAGTTGATAAGCTTTATAATCGCGTAAAATATGCTGAAGCCATTAATTACTATACTGACATTACTCCTGTAGAAGAAATAGAAAGAATTAAATTCGAATCGGCTGTTTTTAATACTGGAAAAAGAATGAGCAAAATTGGCAGACCTACTAAGAAAAACAAAAGAGATCTGGATGAATTTTTGGAGGAAGGAAATGCCCCCTAAATCCCCCAAAGGGGGGAGTTAATTAAAGCGATAGCATTGACTTTAATGACATAACACAAAAAAACAAAAACCTTAAGAGGTTTAATAAAATTGGATTCAGTTAAATAACAAAACAAAATAAAAGTCGCTTCGGATGATCGTGGGGCTTTAATAACATAATAAACTTTCTTCTTCGGGGGATCGAAGGGATTTTAAAACATAACATAATTAACTTCTCCCTTTGAGTGATTGAGGGAGTTTTGATAACATAATGCAATATACTTTCTCCTTCTAGAAATGAAGGGGCTTTCATAACATAACATAATAAACTTCCCCCTTTGGGGGATTAAGGGGGCTTTTAAAAATGAAAATCGACATCATCACAGTTGTACCGGATTTACTCAGTGGTCCATTCTCCCACTCCATCATGAAGCGTGCGCAAGACAAAGGTTTGCTTAAAGTTAATGTCATCAACTTAAGAGAATATACTACTTACGCCAGAGCACAAGTTGATGATTATCCATTTGGAGGTGGTGCAGGAATGGTAATGATGATTGAGCCTTTGGTTAATGCTGTTGAATCACTTAAAAATAAATGCGATTATGATGAAATTATTTTTTTAACTCCTGATGGCGAAACCTTTAATCAAAAAATGGCCAATTTGCTCTCCTTAAAAAATAATTTACTTTTAATTTGCGGACATTATAAAGGAGTAGATCAGCGTTTCAGGGATCACTTTATTACCAAAGAAATCTCAATCGGCGACTATGTATTGAGTGGCGGCGAACTTGCTGCGGCGGTACTAACTGATTCGATTGGCCGCTTAATACCAGGGGTTTTAAATGATGAAACATCTGCACTTACAGATTCTTTTCAGGACAATTTGCTGGCACCACCGGTTTATTCTAGACCTGAAACATTCAGAGATTGGAAAGTACCCGATGTACTCATGAGTGGCAACCATAAACTAATTGAAGAATGGCGAAACAACGAGGCATTGAAACGCACTGCAGAAAGAAGACCTGATCTGCTGGATTAATTTTTTCTCACCCAAACATATTCCGCAAATCCCAGAAAATCCCAAAAAATATTTCCCTGCAATTTTTTTCCTCTCATCCAAAAACCAATTATCCTGAAAGGCATTGACAGGATAAACCAAATGTTTCTTCTGGTGCCGCCTTTTAAAACTTTGCAATTATTTTGCTCCAGTAAAACGGTCAATTCTTTTACAGAATATACCCGAACATGCGTATGGTCATCTTTGAAATTCAAACTTCCATGCATTGATGGCAGCTTTGTACTTTTTATTCCTGGATATTCGATATATAAATAACCTCCGCTGACCAGCTTAGGTAATAATTTTAAAATAACTTCATCTCCATTATACAAATGTTCTATTACATGAACCATCCATATTCCATCAAAATAATTATCCGGTATAGATGACATATCTAAGCGGGTAAGATCCATTTCATAAAAACCAGACATTAAGGCAAAATCAGATGCACTGTTGTTATAGTCGCGCTCCAAATCAACTCCATGATATTCGCAATCCGGAAATACGTTTTTTATTTTTGATGCAGAATGATTCCCTGCTCCTATATCCAGCAGACGGAATTTTTTCTTTCCGAATGATCTGTTCAGAAAAGATATTTTACTTACAAAACCTGAGGCTATCGCTTTCAATTGCATGCACAAATATAATTATTCGAAGTTCAAATTGGTTATTCAATAAAATCTATTATCATTGTAACTACAATAAAATTATATGTCCACATTTTCCATTCAAGGCAATATCGTTGATATCAAAGAAAAAAATATTTTCTGGGGATCATTAGAAATATCAAACAACCGCATTACCCAAATCACCAATGAAGGTTTAGAAAAAAAAGGAGCACATTATATTCTCCCTGGATTTATAGACAGTCATGTACACATCGAAAGCTCCATGCTGGTTCCCTCAGAATTTGCAAAACTAGCAGTTGTTCATGGCACTGTGGGCACAATCAGCGATCCACATGAAATAGCCAATGTTTGTGGGATGGAAGGCGTAAAATATATGATTGAGAATGGCAATACAGTTCCTTTTAAATGCACTTTCGGTGCCCCAAGTTGTGTGCCTGCAACAATTTTTGAAACGGCAGGCGCTGCAATTGATGCTGATGATATTGATGTTTTACTTCAAATGCCCGAAATAAAATACCTCAGCGAAATGATGAACTTTCCAGGTGTTTTATTCGATGATGCAGAAGTTTTAAAAAAAATCGCCTCTGCAAAAAAATACAATAAGCCTGTTGATGGCCATGCCCCGGGCTTAAGAGGAAATGACGCAAAAAAATATATTGATGCCGGTATCAGCACCGATCATGAATGTTTTACAGCCGAAGAAGCAATGGATAAATTAAAATACGGAATGAAAATTCTGATCAGAGAAGGAAGTGCGGCGAAAAACTTTGAAGCATTAATTGATTTGATGCATGACCACTCGGATATGATGATGTTTTGCAGTGATGATAAACATCCCGATAGTCTTGCCGCAGGACATATCAATCAACTTTGTGCAAGAGCCGTAAAAAAAGGTATAGATATTTTTAAAGTGCTGAAAGCAGCTTGTATTAATCCTGTTGAGCATTACAAAATGGATGTTGGCTTATTGAATATTGGAGATTTCGCTGATTGTATAATTGTAAAAGATCTTGTCAATTTTGAAGTGGTAAAAACTTTCATTGATGGCATTCTTGTAGCCGAAAATGGACTTTCATTTATCAATGCTCCTACAGCTGCTGTTATTAACCAATTTGATTGTACTGAAAAAATGGTTGCTGAATTTAGTATGCCATTTAATGGCGAAAAAGAAATAATGGTTATTGAAGCATTGGATGGTCAATTGATTACAAACAAAATATTATTTCCTCCAAAAGTTATTGATGGAAAAATAGTTTCCGATGTTGAAAATGACATTTTGAAAATAGTTGTGGTGAACCGTTATTATAATGCTCCGGTAGCGAAGGCATTTATAAAAAATATTGGCCTTAAAAAAGGAGCACTTGCATCTTCGGTTGCGCATGACAGTCATAATATCGTAGCCGTGGGAACTGATGATGAAAGTTTGTGCAGAGCAGTAAATGCAGTAATCAGATGTGGAGGCGGAGTCAGTGCTATTGATGAAAATAACGAAAAAATACTTCCATTGCCTGTTGCCGGATTGATGAGTACCAACAATGGTTATGAAGTTGCTAAGGCTTACACCGAAATAGATTTGTTTACTAAATTAAATCTGGGAAGTACATTAAGCGCTCCTTTTATGACACTATCATTCATGGCCTTACTGGTCATTCCTCATCTTAAATTAAGCGACAAAGGTTTATTCAATGGAGACCGCTTCGAATTTGTATCTTAATCTAAAGCTTTGGCTGCAGTAATTTTCATGTTGATTTGCGCTGTCCCTTTGGGTGCAAAATATTTTGATTTAAAATCAACATGGGTTCCAGGTTTAAGCACCTCATAAATCATTTCTTCATCTTCTTCCAGCAGCGTTCCGGTTTTACTTAAAAATGATATCCTGATAGCCACATCTTTGTATGAAATCAGCGTGGCCATACTGGATATATCGCCTTTGATTACTGTTTGTCCAATGATGTTGTGCTTGTCTGTTTCAGAAACTATTAAAAACCGAACTGGATTTTTTCTTTCCACTTCCTGAATAGTAAGCTTGCTAGTTTTATAATTATCTGTGGACTCTTTCCCCGTTTTATTATTTTTACAGGAAATATTTACAATTAATGCCAAGAGAAATATATAAGGAAATGACTTCATGATAAATGATTTTTAAAACAATTCAACAAAAATAGCTTGACTCGTTTATTTTATTTTAGATTTGTTTGTTAATTTAAGCAAATAGGATCATTAATAAAGCGAGATCGTTAATAATTAAACTGAAAATAAAAAAAGATGGTTAAAAATCTAAGTGAACATCACTCATTAGTAAGCAACTGGGTTAGCGAAATAAGAAACGTTGAAGTTCAAACCGACAGATTTCGGTTCAGAAGAAATCTCGAAAGAATTGCCGAAGTAGCTGCCTATGAAATCAGCAAACAATTAGAATCAACCGAAAAAACTATTGCCACTCCAATGGGACAGGCAAAAGTTACGGTATTAAAAGAACAGCCTGTATTAGGTACCATTTTAAGAGCCGGAATAGCTATGCACAATGGTTTGTTGAATTATTTCGACAAGGCAGATAATGCATTTTTGACTGCTTACAGAAAGCATCATGCCGATGGGAGTTTTGAAATCAGTCTTGAGTACATGAGTTGCCCAGATATAGAAGGAAGAGTTGTCATTCTGAGTGATCCTATGCTGGCCACAGGAGCCTCTTTGGTTAAAGCCATTGAGCATTTGAGAACAGAAGGCAATTTCAAAGAACTTCATATCGTTTGCGCTATTGCCTGTACCATTGGCATCGATCTGGTTAGAAAGGAAGAGCCTAATGTTCATATCTGGTGTGGGGATATAGATAAAGAGCTAACGAGTAAAGGTTATATCGTTCCGGGATTGGGTGATGCAGGTGATTTAGCTTATGGAACCAAGGTTCAGCAATAATCCAACAGATTACCGCTAATAGTAATTCGTGTAAATCTTTATAATTATAGCTTGAATTTTAATGCTATTTTATTATCTTTACCAGCAATAAATTCAATTCATGAGGAAATTTGTTCATCTTGTTATTTTTGTGATGATTTCATCTTGTGTTCAGGCACAGGATCCGCATTTTTCTCAATTCTTTTCTTCTCCACTTACACTAAATCCGGCCTTTACTGGCAAGTTCAATGGAATATGGAGATTAGCCGCCAATCACAGAGATCAATGGCCTTCAATTCCAAAAGCTTATGTTACTACCAGTACTTCCATAGACTTTCCTATCATGAAAAATAAAATTCCTGAAGGGGATGTTTTTGGTGTTGGAATTTCTGGAGTTTCAGATGCCAGTGCTAATGGCGCCTTAAAACTGAATTATGGTTCGCTTTCACTTTCTTATCATAAAGCATTAGATGAAAGTGGCTACAATACAATTGGGGCTGGTTTTCAGGGTACTTATTCTACTGTTGGTTTGGATGTAACTAAGCTGACTTTTGAGGACGAACTTCAACAGAACGGTTTCGCTCAAGGAACTTCAGGAGAATATTTGGGAATAAATCCACTTACGGGAAGAAACAAAAACTATCTGGACCTGAACGCGGGTCTGTTATATTCTGGTTCCAGCAATGGAGAAAATAATTATTATCTGGGCGTATCAATGTATCACATCAATCGGCCAAAAGTTAGTTTTAAAGATAAAAACTGGAATCTTACTGGTCGCTTAACTGTACATGCAGGGGGTTCATTTCCTATTTCAGAAGTGGTGGGTATGAATCTTTCAATCATACAGCAATTCCAAAATAAAGCCAGCGAAACTGTTGTTGGTGGAAATCTATCCCTTAATGCCAATGGCAGCGACGAGAAACCTACTAACATCTTTATCGGTTCCTGGTTGCGCTTAAATGATGCACTTATTCCTTACTTAGGTTTGGAAATTGGGGGTTTAAGAATTGGAGCCAGTTATGATATCAATATCAGCGAGTTGAAATCCGCAACAGGAAGCAGAGGTGGTACTGAGTTTTCTGTAATTTACATCAAGCGTCCGCCGGACAATAAGGGCATTCCCTGTCCTGCGTTTTAATCAAATTCCCATTGATAATTTGTTTGTTTAAAAACTTTTCATCAGTTAAAATTTACGCTGATGAAGTAATAGAATTTTTAAAATGCTCAAAGAAATCATCATTTCCATACAAGCTTATTTTGAAGCGCATCAATTTATCAAGAAGCACAAATTGTGGAAGTGGATTTTGATTCCAGGTCTATTTTATGCCATTTTATTTGTTATCGGTATATATTATTTCTGGATTTCGAGTAACGCTGCAACTGCCTGGATGCTTACAAAATTCGGTGTAAAAAAATGGCTGGATCACATGCAGGATACCTGGCTCAGTTTCTTCTTTATTATCGGTCAGATTTTTATTCACTTGTTATTACTGATATTTTATTTTTCCTTTTTCAAATTCATGTTTCTTATTATTGGATCTCCTGTATTTGCTTATCTGAGTGAAAAAACAGAAAGTATATTAACCGGTAAAGAATTTCCTTTTAGCTTTTCGCAGTTGTTAAAAGATATGAGAAGAGGAATTAGAATTGCATTGAGGAATATGTCCTGGCAAACTGTTTATGTGATTGCTTTACTTTTTTTATCCCTCATTCCATTGATAGGATGGATTACACCACTGATTGTATTTTTTATTGATTGTTATTATATGGGATTTTCGATGCTCGATTATAGCAGTGAAAGAAATAACTTAGGTGTTACAGAAAGTATAGATCTGATCAGTCATCATCGTGGACTTGCCGTTGGAAATGGAATGGTATTTTATTTGTTTCATTTTGTACCTGTAATAGGATGGTTATTTGCCCCTAGTTATGCAGTGATTGCTGCAACTTTAAGCCTTCACCGGGCTAAAGAAAAAAATGTAATTATCTAATAAATGACAACTGTTTATCTTGTTCCCTGTTTTTTAGCTGAAGAAGCAAAAGAAACGATTCCTCTTTATATCATTGATGCGCTGAGACAATGTCAGGTAATCTTTGCCGAAAATGAAAGAACGACAAGAAGATTTCTTAAGTCAATGGACAACTCAATTAATATTGATGATTTCGAATGGCATACCATTCATAAAGCAGAAACAGAACAAATCAATAATTTAAAAACTGCAATCAAACAAGGAAAGAACATTGCCATTGTCAGCGAAGCCGGATGCCCTGGAATTGCCGATCCCGGACAAACGCTGATTGCCACTGCCCAGGAATTGAATTGCAGAATAAAGCCCTTGGTAGGTCCAAGTTCTATATTACTGGCATTGATGGCAAGTGGAATGAACGGACAGCAATTTGAATTTGTAGGTTATCTTCCTATTGATCATGCAGAGCGAGTAAAAAAAATAAAATCGCTGGAAACCGATTCATTAAAAAATAACAGCACGAAAATTTTTATTGAAACTCCTTATAGAAATAATCAAATGATGGAATCATTACTGCAGCACTGTCAGGAACAAACAAAAATTTGTATTGGAATTAATATCACAGGTAAGGAAGAAAAAATAGAAACAAAAACTGTGGCACAATGGAAAAAAACAAAACCGGAACTTCACAAAATACCGGTTATCTTTTTAATACAAGCCTGATTTGATTTAGAAACCATACTGATCAACCAGATATACAAATGCAGCCATAGCAAAACTGCCTAAATTCAACTCTCTTCTGCTTACATTTTCAAAAACGTCAGAAACCGCATGATGAACATCAAAATACCGCTGACTATCTGGTCGCAGTTCAGACAATGCCGTGCCTAAGGATTTGAGTGAGCCAATATCTGAGCCACTGCCATCATTCGAAAATTTATTGATGTCATATTCTTCAAAATAATGTTTCCAGGTTAATACTTTTGCAAACTGATCTTTGGTCATGTCTGTTCCAAAACCACTGGGACTAAAACCTCCTGCATCACTTTCCAGAGCAAATAAATGTTTTTCGTTATTTTTCTTTGCGGCATTAAAATAGGCTTCTTCACCTCTGCTGCCATTTTCTTCATTCATAAATAAAACGATTCTTATTGTTCTTTTAGGTTTGTATCCCATCGCCTTCATCGTTCTTAAAACTTCTATAGACTGCACACATCCGGCGCCGTCATCATGAGCGCCTTCAGCCAGATCCCAACTATCCAGATGGCCTCCAACAGTTATAATTTGATCAGGAAATTCGGATCCTTTAATTTCAGCAATAACATTTGCAGAGGCTACATCAGCAAGCATTTCACAAGATGTTTTAAACCAGGCAGAAACCTTATTGGATATTTTGAGTTGAGCACTTAGCCATTCCGCATCATTGGTACTTATTGCGATGGCCGGAATTTTCGGAAAAGAATCGATATAACTCATAACTCCGGTATGCGGGTAGTCGTCATTGTTACTGGCCAGTGAGCGAACCATAGTTCCAATAGCGCCATATTTTGCTGCCTGCGAAGGCCCGTCCCATCTGGCTACACCACTTTCTCCATAAGCATGGAAGGTGTACAAATAAGTAGGATTCATTGGTATATTAAGAAAAACGATTTTCCCTTTAATATTTTTTTCTCCTAATTCACTTATTTGTTTCATCGAAGTTACTTCCACGACTTCCGCTTTTATACCAGATACTGGAGTGCTAATTGCATTGCCTAATGCACATAATTTCAATACGTGCTTTTCTCCTCCTGCCAGCATAATATAACCAGATTCTTTCCCGCCCCTAACCCAATGAGGAACCATGCAAGGTTGTTCATAAACTTTTTCTGCTCCTGCTTCTCTTAGCATTCGGGATGTTTCAATAACCGCTTTTGCCGCATTAGCCGAGCCACTCAATCTTGGGCCGACTTTCTTACATAAAAAACGAAGATTTTCATACGCATTGGCATTCGTCATCACTTCATTGAATAACTTTCTGATGAACAAGGAGTCTTGTTGCTGAGCATTGACAGATTGAAACGAAACGACAAATAAAAGAACACAAATGATTCTGTAAAACATAATTTTTGAATTATTAGCAAACTTAGATAAAAGCAGTAGAATTGAATGTAAAATATTAAATGTAAAAGTTGGATTTAGGAAATCAAATTTTCATTTTCTCATGTATTAAAAATTCCAACCTCAACCTTCGTGTTACTTTGTGCCTTCGAGCCTTTGTGGCAAAAATAAATATAAAATATCGAATGTAAAATATTAAATGTAAATGTAGTTTCACGGATATGAAATAATCATTTTCTCATGAAAAATAATTCGTGCATTCTTGGCTAACCCAGCCTTCGTGTTACTTTGTGCCTTCGTAACTTTGTGGCGAAAAATCATTGCGACTTTGCCCCCTTGCGTTCCTTGCTTGAAACAATTTAATAACAAACATCATTTTGGCACAGTTAACCATAAAACTTAAATTGCGAAACAATCATTCAACAATCAATCATGAATATTGCAATAGTATGTTACCCCACTTTTGGCGGCTCCGGCGTTCTGGCAACCGAGCTTGGAAAAGTATTAGCCGAAAAAGGACACAACATTCATTTCATCACCTACCAGCAACCAGTAAGACTAAGTGGTTTTCATACAAATATTTTTTATCACGAGGTAAGAGTGCCTACCTACCCTTTGTTTGATTTTCCACCTTATGAAACTGCTTTGGCAAGTGCTATGGTAGATGTTGTGAATAACAACGATATCGATTTGTTGCATGTACATTATGCTATCCCTCATGCATCAGCAGCCTATATGGCCAAACAAATTTTATTGAAGCAAGGCAAGCGCTTGCCAGTCATTACAACGTTACACGGCACCGATATTACACTGGTGGGAAGAGATAAAACTTACAGCCCTGTTGTTACCTTTTCAATGGAAGAAAGTGACATACTTACTGCTGTTTCCAATAATCTTAAAGAAGAAACTTATAAATATTTTTCTATAAAAAAACCTATTGAAGTCATTCACAATTTTGTGGACATTGAAAGATTCAATAAAAAACCAATAGATGCCTTTAAAAAATCAATCGCCCCTAACAACGAAAAAATCATCGTTCATGCATCGAATTTCAGAAAATTAAAAAGGGTAATGGATACTGTTGAAATATTTTTAAAAGTAAATAAAAAAATCCCCTCCAAACTTCTGCTTATTGGTGATGGACCCGAAAGGCCTGAGATTGAAGCCTTCACTCGAACATGCAATGAATGTGCTGAAATAAAATTTTTAGGCAAACAAGAGCAAATTGAAGACATTCTACCCATTGCTGATTTATTTTTATTGCCCAGCGAATATGAAAGTTTTGGATTGGCTGCTCTTGAAGCGATGGCAGCTGAAGTACCTGTAATATCAACCAATGCAGGCGGTTTGCCGGAAATAAACATCAACGGTTTTTCGGGCTACATGAGCAATGTGGGAGACATCGACGATATGAGTAAAAATGCTATTGCCATACTTTCTGACCCCGCTACTCATCTTCAATTTAAAGCAAATGCGTTAGCACAAGCGAAACGATTTGGGATTGATAGTATAGTGCCACAGTATGAGGCATTGTATGAGAGAGTTCTAGTATCTAATATCTAGATACTACTTCCGCTTGAGCCATTTCTCAGGGTCATAATTGCTAGTTTCATTACTGATGTAAAAATCTATTGCTCCTACTCCATCAAAATTAGCGGCTACACGACCCAGTGACTGTCCGGTTTTAATGGATTGTCCTTTTTGAACAGTAACACCAGATAAATTACTATACGTTGTAAAATAACGTCCATGCTGAATGATAACTACAATCATGTCTTCAATAGGCTTTACTGCAGTTACCGTTCCGTCAAATACAGCCTTAACGATTGAGCCAATTTCTGATGATATGGTTACAGAAGTTACATCCATGATGGTGCCACTGGGTAAACTGTTGGAGCCGTAATGCATCAATACAATACCTCTATCTAACGGCCAGGGTAAAGAGCCTCTGTTTTTTTCAAAACTTGTGTTTAAGGCGGTATTTTCAGAATTCAACAAAACGCTCTCTGTTTTGGGAACAGGAGCCGTTTTTACTGGAGTGGTAACACCTGTTTTTACAGTTGCTCCTTTTACATCGGCGCCATTTGCCTTTGCAGCTCTATCCGCTTCATCCTTTAATCTTTTTCTTTCCGCAGCGGCTTTTGCCATAGCTTCTTTGCGTGCCTCTTCCTGAGCCAACCTTATTGCAGCAGCAATAGCATTGTTTACTTTTTGCATTTGCTTCTGCTTGGCGGCGATTTGTTTATTGAGTTGTTTTCCTTGTTTTTTTAATTCTGCAATTACTCTATCTTTTTCCTTTCGCTGAGTTTCCAGTAATGCCATCTCCTTGCTTTGTACCTGCAACACTTCGTTCTTTTGTTCTTTTGTTCCATTTAAATCCTGTATTCTTTTTTTTCTAAGTTCCTGAGTACGCAAAATATTATCCCCCTGCATTTCCCGATAAGTACGATAACTTTTTAGATAAGATATTCGTTTAATGGCGTCATTAAAATTAGCAGCAGAAAAAATGAAATTTAGAAAATCATAGCTGCTTCTGTTTTTGTAAGCATAGACCATACTTTTAGCATATTCCTGTTTCAGCGTATCTAATAAAAGATCGTACCTGCGAACATCTTTTGAAATCATAAACATGCTATTGTCTAGCATGTTCAGATCTTTATTTATATTGTCAATTACCCTGTCTTGAAGATTTACTTTTTTTGCAATCAGATTGTATTGAAAAAGGTTTTCCTTTGTTTGTGTTTTGTTGTTGTTCAATAATTTTTCAGTCTCCTCTATCTCCCTTTTCAATTGTTGTCTTTGTTTCTCCAGCTCTTCTCTTGATTTTGGCTGTGCAACCACAACCAAAGCCAGAATTAAAAAAGTAAGCGTAGAAAAAATGAATTTCATCATGTATTGAATTTAAAGAGTAACGCAAAAATACAAACCCTGATCAAATTATAAATATTATTCTCAATCTGGCAAATAAAAACTATTTGCGTTTATAATTTTTAGGAACATTGAAAACTATCGACAATTCTTTGTTAAATTCATATTGTTTATAATTGAGCTTTACTTCAATCTTCGTTTTTTCTGATGCAGAGATCTCTCTGTTTGTTGAAAAATTAATTCCATTGTTATTTTCATAACCATCATAAATAATGTCAGCAGTTCTGCTTCGACCTAATTCTATATCGTCCATTTTACTGTGTAACATTATTTTGGTGTCGCTTGTTAATGTGATAAGATTTTTAAAATACTGATCAATGGTTGATATAAGAATATTATTTTCTGCTTTTCTGAAAGAAATTACACTATCACCTATAAAAATAGGATTACCAATGATTAAATCCTGTAAAGTTTTATAATCAAAAGGAATCTGTGTTACTTCCTGCAGGTAATCTAAAGATCGGTATTGTACTTCTTTTTCCTGTTTGTTGATTAGGATTACACTGTCTTTTTTAATCAGCACTCTGTATACTTCAACATTTAAAAAGGTTGCAGATAACGACATCCAAATGGCAGAATCTTTAACTATTTTAATTACTGCCGTAATATCAGGATTCTTACCCTTTGATCCGGAAGATTCTACTTTTATTTTTGCACTGAAAGTTTTAAAATCTATTTTCTGAGATTTGAATTGATCCAATGTTTCCTTAACTCTTCTTATTGAATCTTCAATGTCTTTATTAATGAGGGAAGCGGTTAACTCTTTTGGCTCAATAGCCTTATTTATTTTCCTGGTCGAACGGCAACTGATGAAAGTGAAAGCCGTTAAAACAAAAATTGCTGTAATTATTTTTTTCATTATTATTTTTCAAATGTTTAAGCGCCTTAAGAAGCTCCAAATGTTTCAAAGGTATTATCCAATTCAGAAAAACATGTTACACCTTTTAAACCTAGCCTATCTAGCTTTATCTAGCTTACTTATTACGCAATGTCCCTTCAGGAGACAATGCTTAGAATGTAGACTTCTCCAGCTTTATCCAGCTTTATCTAGCTTACTTATTACGCAATGTCCCTTTCAGGAGACAATGCTTAGAATGTAGACTTCTCCAGCTTTATCCAGCCTTTCCATCCTCACCTCACTCCCGTATGTCCAAACCCTCCTATACCTCTTACCGTTTCATCTAATATTTCAACTTGATTTAAATGAGCTCGTTCAGTTTTTGAAACTACTAATTGTGCAATTCTGTCTCCTTTATGAATAGTTTGATCTTCGCTGCTCAGATTAATCAGTAATACTTTTATTTCACCACGGTAATCGCTGTCAATGGTACCGGGTGTGTTTAAACAAGTAATCCCTTGTTTAAATGCCAATCCACTTCTTGGTCTGATTTGAATTTCATAATGCTCAGGTAATGCTAAATATAATCCTGTAGGAATTAATTGTCTTTCGAGTGGTTTTAAAGTTACCGGTTCATTTAAATGTGCTCTGATGTCCATTCCTGAAGAACCCAATGTTGCGTATTCAGGCAGTGGATTTCCAGAGTGATTGATGACATTTATTTTTATTTCGGACATTTTTAATTTTCGTTTATGCGTTTTAGTAATACTGTTGCATAAGCCACCAGACCTTCTTCTCTGCCCACAAATCCCATTTTTTCTGTTGTTGTGGCTTTGATAGAAACATCAGCAATATTAATTGCCAGCACTGTTGATATTGCCTTTCTCATTTCTTCAACATAAGGCGAAATTTTGGGGGCCTCGAGGCATAATGTACTATCTATATTGACAACCTGGTAACCCATTTCGGTAATCAAATCAAAACTGCGTTTGAGTAAAATTTTGCTGTCGATGTTTTTAAATTCACTGCTGGTGTCGGGAAAATGTTTTCCGATATCGCCTAATGCCAAAGCTCCCAGCATTGCATCGCATATGGCATGCAGCAACACATCTGCATCGCTGTGTCCTAATGATCCTTTATGATGAGGAATTTTTACACCACCAATCCAAAGGTCTCTGCCTGCTGCTAACTGATGAAAATCTACGCCGGAGCCGATTCGGTATGACATAATTGTAAGTTCAAAAGGTTTGAGAGATTCAAAAGGTTTAAGAGGTTCAAAAGGTTTAAGAAGTTATGTTGTTTGGTTGGCTAGTATTTTACCGATGAACTAACCTTTTGAACATATTGAACCTTTGAAACTTTTTAAACTTTTTAAAAAATTGAGTTTTGCAAAAATAAAAAAGCGTTTCCGGTTAAAGAAACGCTTTTTATAAAAGTTATCAGAAATTATTTTTTTGAATCCATGTTATACACTAAGCTGAAACGCAATGTATTTGAAAGAGGATTACGGTTAACCCCTGAACCAGTTGGTAGCAAGTAAGAGAAGTTTAATCCCATCATGTTATACTTTAAGCCAGCGCCCAAAGTGAAATAACGACGATCTCCTTTGATTTTATTTTCGAAGAAATAACCAGCTCTGAATGCGAACTGATCTTTGTACCAGTATTCAGAACCTACTGCTAAAGTAGCTTCTTTCAATTCATCTTTTCCGGCATCACCGAAAGAGCTGAACCAGCTTGATACCACACCTTTAGAACGATAATCAACCAAAGAAGCAGAATCCGTTGCACTTGGAGGAGTTGGTACCATTAATTTGTTTATATCCAAAGCAAAAGTGATTTTGCTATCAGCATCGAATGTTTTATTATAAGCACAACCGATACCGAAGTTAGCAGGAATATAATCTTTCTGACTAGCATCGCTTGTATAAGAAATTTTAGAACCTAAGTTAGTTAGAGTAGCACCCCAATCGAATCCGTTGCCACTTGCATTTGTTCCTTTGTAAAAGAAGTGAACATCACCTGCTACAGAAGTACCTTTTTTATAGGTAACTCCGTTTACACTTCCACCTGCAAGATCAGAACTAATATAGCGAAGCGCTACACCCAATCCGATTTTACTAGAAAGTTTTCTTGAATATCCTGCATCAAATGCGAACTCACGAGGACGAAATGATTGTAATGCATTTCCACTGAAATCAGTAAACTGAATACTTCCTAAGCTGAAATATCTTAAAGAAGCAGAAATAGCCTGAGTTTCATCTAATTGATAGTATCCAGCCAAAGAAGCTAAATAAACGTCGTTTAGTTTCAAATCACTCAACCATGGAGTATAAGAAGCAGTTATGCTCATTTTATCTTTTGCGAATGGAGTTTTTGCTAAATTCCAGTATCCAGAATTGGCATCAGCAGCAGTCGCGATACCTACATCACCCATACCGCCAGCGCGTGCATCAGGAGAAATTCTTAAAAAAGGAACGGCAGATGTTACTACGTTAATTGGATCTGATTGTGCCTGGGTTGCAGTAACTGAACCCGTTAATAACATAACTAGAGCAGTTAGTCTCAAAGTTGCTTGTTTCATGCGATTTTATTGTCTTGGTTAGGTAGAGTTTCTATCTATAAGCTGTGTGTGTTAATTTTGTTTGAGTTGTAAAAATAATAGTTTTATTGAAATCACCAATATTTTTTTTAAAAAATGTCAAAAATTAAAAAATTGACAAGCTAATTAATGATTGTACTTTTCAAAACGAAGATTCATTTCTAAATATTGCATTTAGTTATGAATTAAGTTGAATTAAGGAATGTTATGACAAATGAATTATAAAAATCGTTGCATGAAAATTTTAGTTTTTAATTTTTTACTAACAAAATGGTAAAATTAATTTCGAATCAAGCGAAAGTTTATATATTCGCATCGATTGTAACCCAAATTAATACAATAAATAAGAAAACCCTTCGTTAACCAATTTGCAAAACGAATGCACATGCAAAAAACAATCTCATTAAAGTCCCTAATTATTTTAGGATTATCTGCTATTACTTTGAATTCCTGTGGAGTATTTGGCAAGAAGAAAGAAACGTCTGGTGTAACTGGATGGAGTTATGACGATAAAAACATGGGTAATTTCCATGTTTCTAAAGTTAAGTATCCAAAAGCTGGTCCGGGTTTAGTATTTGTACAAGGTGGCTCATTTGTAATGGGCGCGAAAGAAGAAGATGTAATGGGCGATTGGAATAATATTCCTCGCAGGGTTACCGTTCCTTCCTTTTTTATAGATGAAACTGAAGTTGCCAATGTGCACTATAGAGAATATTTATACTGGGTAGATAACACCTTTAGTGGGGATACCGCTGTAATGGCCAAATGCCTTCCAGATACATTATGCTGGAGAGAAGAATTGGCTTATAACGAACCATACGTGGAGTATTATTTCCGCTATCCATCTTATAATTATTATCCCGTAGTAGGCGTAACTTGGCAGCAATCTCATGATTTCTGTATGTGGAGAACTGATCGTGTCAACGAATTTAATCTGATGAAAAAAGGCTATCTAAAAAAAGATGCCGCTAAAAAAGAAATGAAAGGTTCTGGTGCTGATGGCTCTTTTAATACCGAAGCTTATCTGATGAATCCCGATATGATTCAGGGAAGAACAAAACCTAAAAAATCTGATTTAAAAGATATCAATAATAAAACAAGAAATACGGTTAGAATGGAAGATGGTATTCTGAATATTGGATATCGTTTACCTACAGAAGCAGAATGGGAATATGCTGCTTATGGTTTACTGGACCAAAATCCATCTCCGCGTAAAAAAGAAACCAAAAGTGGAGAAGAATTACGTTCTAATCAACAAATTTATTCTTGGAGTAAAAATATTAATGGGTTAAGAGATAATCGTCATGGTACATGGCAAGGAAAATTCTTAGCCAACTTTAAACGCACCAGTGGAGATAACATGGGTGTTTCTGGTGGCTTGAATGACAGAGCTGCAATTGCAGGTCCAATTAAAGCTTTCTATCCTAATGCTTTTGGATTGTATAATATGAGTGGTAATGTGAGCGAGTGGGTTGGTGATGTTTACAGACCTTTAACTCCTACTGATGGACAGGATTTCAACTATTTCCGTGGTAATAAATTTCAGAAATATTATAAAAACAGTAGCGGAGAATTTGAAAGAGACAGTCTTGGTCATTTAAAGAAAGTTGATATCTCTGATGAGGAAGTTAAAAACAGAACCAATTATCAGCGTAATAATGTAATCAATTATCTTGATGGAGATTCTGCCAGCAGTGCCTCTTACCAATATGGAGTAACTACATTAATCAATGATAAATCTAGAGTAATAAAAGGCGGCAGCTGGAACGACAGAGCTTACTGGCTTTCTCCTGGAGCACGTCGTTATATGCAAGAAGACCAAGGATCTTCTACAGTTGGTTTCCGTTGTGCTCAAAGTTATCTCGGACCACCAGAAGGACCTGGATTTAAAGAAGGTAACCTTTTTGGAAAACGCAAACAAAATACCCGAAAAAAATAAAATAGCTTTAATAAAAAGAGACCTCCCAAATGGGAGGTTTTTTTTATTCACCGCGGAGAAAGGAGAAAAGGAGTTTAGTACAGAGGGATGCTGGATATTCTGGATAGAGGATAAATCTTAGTGAAACTTTTTACTTCTTAGCAATGTCTCCTGCAAGGGACGTTGCGTAAAAATGGAATGGATAAATTTGATAAGCTGGATAGCCTGGATAAGATAGATAAGCTAGATAGCCTGGGTAACTTAGTGCCTCCTTGGCAAAAATCTCTGCGAAAACTCATATCCTAAAGTTCTCTGCGGTAAATTAACATAAAAAAAGGATGCTCATTTTCATGAAACATCCTTTTGATGCGGAGAGTGAGGGATTCGAACCCTCGATACAGTTTCCCATATACACGCTTTCCAAGCGTGCTCCTTCAGCCACTCGGACAACTCTCCGTTTTACGGGCAGCAAATGTACGTGCTATAACGCTGAATTAAAAATCATTCTAAAACCTTTTCCATTTGCATGCTACGGGATCCTTTGACTAACAAATTTGTATTGGAGAAATGCTGAGTAATAAACCAATCCCTGGCCTCAGTGGAGGTGTTAAAATAATGAAAATCTCCATGAATATTTTTAAATTGCTCTCCTACTAACACCACATGAAGCCATTGATATTGTTTAATCAATTGAATAAGACTAACATGTTCCTGATGACTTTCTTTGCCCAGCTCCATCATTCCTCCCAACATCATAATTTTATTCTTCCCGGGCATTCCTGCGAAATTTTCAATTGCCAGTTTCATGCTGCTTGGATTGGCGTTATATGCATCAAGAATAATTGTATGGGTATCTTTTATTATTAATTGAGATCTGCTATTGGAAGGCGTATAAGATTCTAAAGATGATTTTATTTTTTCGTCGGAAACTTTGAATGTTTTACCAATACATACAGCAGAAAGCACATTAGGTAAATTATATCCCCCTACTAACTGTGTTTTTATGTTGCTGATATGTGCACCTTTTATTATTGATACTTCCAGAAATTGTTTATCTCCAATCATCTTGCCCACAAAATCCGAATGTTCATTTTCACTTCCATAGCTGATGATATGATCATAACCTTCGCTCATATTTTGCAGGTAATCGTAATCGTTAAACACAAACATAGTTGCATTTGAGGATTTGAGATACTCAAACAATTCCCCCTTACCTTTTCTCACGCCCTCTTCACCGCCAAAGCCTTCCAGATGAGCCTTTCCACAGTTCGTAATTAAACCATGAGTAGGCATGGTGTAGGCGCAATAACCTTCAATTTCTTTAAGATGATTGGCTCCCATTTCCACTACAGCCATTTCTGCATCTTTTTTTATTTTGAGGATGGTGAGTGGAATTCCAATATGATTATTCAAATTGCCTTCTGTTGTGTAGGTTTTATATGTTGAAGACAGCACTACATGAATCAGTTCTTTAGTTGTTGTTTTACCATTACTTCCTGTTATGGCGATGAAAGGAATATTGAATTGTGTTCTGTGTTTCTTTGCTAAAGCCTGTAAAGCAATAAGCACATCGTCCACTTTCAATAAACGACTATCTTCAGTACCTATCACCTCATCTACTACACAATAGGAAGCTCCTTTTTCTAATGCGGCATGTGCATATTCATTTCCATTGAAATTATCACCTTTCAAGGCAAAAAAAAGGTCTCCTTGTTTTAGTCTACGCGTATCTGTTTGTATCGAAGGATATTGGCAGTAGATTTCGTATAGCTCGTTGATGTTCATGTTATTTAATTTGGTGTTTGGTGTTTGTTATTTTCCGAAAACCATTATCGCATTCTCACTCGTTGTTTTTGCTACTTCTTCAAAACTACAATTTTTAATCATTGCTATTTTTTCGGCAATTATTTTCAAATAGGAAGATTCATTTCTTTTTCCTCGATGGGGAACCGGTGTTAAATAAGGTGCATCTGTTTCCAATACCATGTGCTTAAGGTCTATCTGTTCAAGCACCCGATCCAATCCGGCATTTTTATACGTAATCACACCTCCTATTCCCAGATAAAATCCCATTTCAATAATCTGATTTGCCTCTTCCACACTGCCTCCAAAGCAATGAAATATTCCTTTTAATTTTTTAGATGAATGCGGTCTGATTACATCAATGGTTTCCTGTGTTGCATTTCGGGTATGAAGGATTATCGGTAATTCGTATTGAATTGAAAGGGCAAGCTGAAATTCCAAAGCATGAATCTGTTCTTTAATAAAAGTTTTATCCCAGTAAAAATCAAGGCCACATTCTCCAATCGCATAAAATTTTTTTTCTGTCAAATAATTTTCAACAATCATCAATTCATTAAGATAATCCTCCTTCACTGAACAGGGATGCAATCCCATCATTGAAAAGCAACGCTCAGGAAAGCGGTTTTCAAGATCAATCATACTTGAATGTGTACTACTGTCTATTGCCGGAAGATATAGTGATGTAATTCCATTATTTTCTGCTCTTTTTATTACCTCACTGATGTCTTTTTCAAACTCAGGTAAATAAAGATGGCAATGGGTATCTATAATCATGATTATTTAATTAAAACGTCAAAATCCATAATAGCACTTGTCGTAATTCAAGCGCATTTAAAATGTGTTATACATATTCAAAAAGATATATTGGTAAACCACATTAAACTACTTATCTTGTTTACAGTTTTCATAGGGTACGGATTAAAAACGGGCCAGAGTTTCTACTCAGGCCTTTCTTTTTTTTACAATATTTCTTTAGTTATTTTATTGAACACAAATCCTTGTTTAGAAAAGTGATTCAACACTTCAGGAAGTGCATACCGCATTCTTTCATTTGCCTTCTCACTGTCATGAAATACTACAATCGAACCATTGACTGCATTTAGTATTACATTCTCTTTACAAGCATCTTTAGAAATATTATTGTCAAAATCTCCACTTAATACTGTCCACATGATTGTTTTTAATTTAAACCGGTTCATGCCCAATTGCCTGATTTGAAAACTTGTTATTCTTCCATAAGGAGGCCTAAACAAATCACTGTCAATAATTTTTTTCGCTTTATCTATATTGTCTAAATAAATTTTATCATCTGTCTTCCAACCATTTAAATGATTGAAGGTATGATTACCTACAGCATGCCCTTCATCAATAATTCTTTTGTAAACTTCCGGATATTTTACAACATTATCTCCAATACAAAAAAAAGTTGCCTTCGCCTGATGCTTTTTCAATTCGTCTAAAACAAATGAAGTGATTAACGGATGAGGACCATCATCAAATGTTAGATATAGCCTGCGCTCGTTTGTCTTTATTTTCCAAATTCTTTTTTTGAAAAATAATGAAAACCAATTCGGTGTTTTAACAAAATATAACAATAGATTCCTTTTATTTATTAACTATGATTTATATCTTCAGTCTTCTTAAATACAAAATTATAAATTATGCAACCAAAAAAATTATTATTAGTAATTGCCGCAGGATTTACTTTAATCGGATTCTCTTCATGCAAAAAAGACAAAACGATTGGTGATGGAGAAATTGAAACCACTTTCGATTTGTCTGGAAAGCAAGCTATCAGTGAAAGCTTAACTGATGATGCCAATAATATTTTAGAAGAAACAATTGAAACTGCTGGCTTATCAGGTAATAAAGCACCTATGATTAATTCTGGTACTAATAGTTGCGCCAGCGTTGTCGTTTCTCAAGGTGCCTTTCCAAAAACCATTACTTTAGATTTTGGAACAGGATGCACTAACCCTAATTCCAATATAACCCGTTCCGGAATTATTCACATCTTATTGTCAGATTCTTTCAGATTAACCGGTAGTACAGCAGTAATGACCTTTGATCAATATTATGTAAATGGTTATCACAAAGAAGGAATAATTACCTGGACAAATACCACAACAAACAATATAATAAGCTGGACACGTCAGGTAGTAAATGGAAAAATCACAGCACCCGATGGACGATTCTGGCTTCATAGCGGATTAAAACAAATTACTCAGTCTGATGGCGGCAATACCCCTCATTATTTACTAGATGATGGATATACCATTACCGGCTCGTCTCAGGTTACAAACGCTTCTGGCAATACCCGTGACGCCATTATTGAAATACCTTTACACAAAAGAGTGAGTTGCGATCATGTTGATCAGGGTTCTATAAGATTTCAGGGGCCTACTCATTTTGCCACACTGGATTTTGGAAATGGACTTTGTGATAATTTAGCTACCATTTCAATTGATGGATATAGCACAAGAACCATTACTCTTCCTTAAAATATTTTTTTATATAGTGATGCTGCATTCAAAATGAATGCAGCATTTTTTTATCCTCCTCTTAAATAAATTCATTAAATAAAATTGAATATCTTCACGATTAAAAAAATATAATGAGTGTTCATATCAGCGCAAAATTTGGAGAAATAGCCCCAGTTGTTTTAATGCCGGGAGATCCTTTGAGAGCAAAATATATAGCCGAAAAGTGGCTCACCGATCCTAAGTTGGTCAGCACTACAAGAAACGTATTTTTTTATACTGGTACTTATAAAGATGTGAAAATAACCATCGGCGCCAGCGGGATGGGCTGTCCTTCTATCGGCATATATTCTTACGAATTGTTTAATGAATATGGAGTGGAATGTATCATCAGAATCGGCACTGCAGGTTCTTATCATACTGATATAAAATTATATGATCTCATCAATGTGGATATCGCCTGCAGCGAATCCACTTATGCCAAATATGCTTTTGATATTGAAGGTAACAGCATTTCACATCAGGGAAAAGCATTTGATATCATCAATGAAACAGCACGTGAATTACAAACAACTTTAAGATCAGGCGCCATTCATTCCAGCGATATTTTTTACAGAAAAAATCCTGCTATGCCTGCTATTGTTGACGAACATAAATGTATGGCTGTAGAAATGGAAGCTTTTGCATTATTTGCAAATGCTCAAACTTTAGGAAAAACTGCAGCAACACTGCTTACTATTTCTGATGTGATTCCCACTCATGAACAAATTTCTGCCGACGAAAGAGAAAAATCTTTGAATCCGATGATTACGCTGGCGTTGGAAGCAGCGATTAAAATGTAGTTCAAGAGGTTTGAAAGGTTCAATTTGTTCAAAAGGTTATCGACTATTGAACCTATTGAACTCATGAAACCTTTAGATCAAAATATTCCGCTAATCAGATACGCAACGTCCCTTTCAGGAGACATTGCCGAGAAGAAATGCTTGATAACCTTTTGAACTTCTTGAACTTATTAAACCTTTGGAACAATCTTTACCAGCAGAAAAATTTCTCCCCAAAACCTCCCTCAAAACTTATCTTTGCACTGCGAAGCAAAATTCGCAAAAAATAGACTTTTATGATGAACAACAGCTTTGGAAAAGTGAGGGTAAGATTTGCGCCAAGTCCAACCGGAGGATTACATCTCGGTGGAGTCCGTACCGTGTTATACAATTATCTTTTTGCCAGAAAACATAGTGGTGATTTTATTCTAAGAATTGAAGACACCGATCAAACAAGATTTGTAGAAGGTGCCGAACAATATATCTACGATTGCCTGGAATGGTGTGGTATGATTCCTGATGAAAGCCCTGCAAAACCAGGCGCTTTTGGTCCTTACCGCCAAAGTGAAAGAAAAGAAATGTATCGTGAGTATGCCGAACAACTCATTAAAGATGGTCATGCTTATTATGCATTCGATACAACACAGCAATTAGAACAAATGCGATTGGATTTCAAAACAGAAGAAAATTCTTCACCTCAATATGATTCACGAATCAGAAAGAAGATGAAAAATTCACTGACTTTACTTTCTTCTGAAGTTGAAAAATTAATCGAGGAGAAAACGCCTTACGTCATTCGTATAAAAATTCCAGAAAATGAAATCATCACTTTTCACGACATGATACATCATGAAGTAAGTTTTGATTCTAATGTTGTGGATGACAAAGTGCTGCTTAAAGCTGATGGCATGCCCACCTATCATCTCGCAGTTGTAGTGGATGATTATTTAATGAAAATTACACATGCCTTCAGAGGTGAAGAATGGCTGAGCAGCGCTCCCGTGCATATTCTGCTTTGGAAATATTTGTTTGGCTTAAATAAAATGCCCCAATGGGCTCACTTACCATTAATATTGGGACCCAATGGAAAATTGAGCAAGCGCGATGGTGCCAAATTTGGATTTCCTGTGTATGCGATGAACTGGACCGATCCCAGAAATAATGAATTCACTGAAGGATTTAAAGAGAAAGGATTTTTACCTGAAGCTTTTATTAATTTACTCGCCATGCTCGGATGGAATAGTGGTAAAGAACAAGAGTTGTTTTCAATGGAAGAATTTATCAATGATTTTTCTATAGAAAGAGTCCATAAAAGTGGAGCTAAATTTGATTATGAAAAAGCAAAATGGTTCAATCACGAATGGATAAAAAATTCATCCGCAGATTATTTATTCCCATTAGTAAATGACTTGTTCAAAAATAAAGACATCACTATCAACGATGAAGTCTTTTTGAAAAAAATCATTGATTTGGTAAAAGAAAGATGTGCATTGATTCCAGACTTCTATGAACAAGCTGTATATTTTTTCCAGGCACCTGAAAAATTAGATTTAGATACTATCAAACCAAAATGGAATGAAGCTAAAACGAATTTCTTTGAAACCTTCTCTAAAAAAATGGATGAGATTTCATGGACAACAGCAGATATAGAAAATGCATTTAAAAATCTGGCCGCAGAAATGAATATCAAACCAGGAGAATTACAACTACCCATGCGTATCATGCTGGTGGGAGGAAAATTTGGCCCGGCAGTTTTCGAAATCGCTCATTTGATTGAAAAAGAAGAAACAATACTTCGTATCAAAAATGCATTAACATTATTAAACAGTTAATTATGCAAAGACCTATCAGAGTATTAGTAGCAAAAGTTGGTTTGGATGGTCATGACCGAGGTGCAAAAGTAATCGCCACTTCATTACGTGATGCCGGTATGGAAGTAATTTACACAGGCTTAAGACAAACCCCTGAAATGGTTGTAAATGCAGCACTACAGGAAGATGTGGACGCTATTGGAGTGAGTATTTTAAGTGGTGCCCACATGACTATATTTCCAAAAATAATTGCATTAATGAAAGAAAAAAACATGAATGATGTGTTGCTCACCGGTGGCGGTATTATTCCTGAAGAAGATATGCTGCAATTAAGTACGATGGGTGTTGGACAATTATTTGCACCAGGAACAACTACAACAGAAATTGCAGACTATATAAAATCCTGGGTAAAAGAAAACAGAAATTTTTAAATTAATCTAATAGTTATGTACACCACAATTTTAACTCATATTGAAAATGGAATTTTCACGATTACCATTAATCGCCCAGATAAAATGAATGCGCTTAATAAAGAAGTGTTCACAGATATCGATAGTGCAATGGATGAAGTGTACAGAAATTCAGAAATAAAGTCGGTGATTATTACTGGTTCCGGATCAAAGGCATTTGTGGCAGGAGCCGATATTGCTGAGTTTGCAAATTATACGCATTCAGAAGCAATGGCGCTTTCAAAACGAGGCCAGGTTATTTTTTCAAAAATAGAAAATTCTCCGAAGCCTGTAATTGCCGCTGTAAATGGATTTGCGCTCGGTGGCGGATGTGAGCTGGCAATGGCCTGTCATTTCAGAATATGCAGTGAGAATGCTAAGTTTGGTCAGCCAGAAGTAAACCTCGGATTGATACCGGGATATGGTGGCACACAGCGATTAACACAATTAATAGGAAAAGGAAAAAGCATGGAATTGCAAATGACCGCACAAATGGTTGATGCCAATGAAGCATTGCAATTAAAGCTGGTAAATCATGTAACCTCTACCGAAAATTTATTAATAAAGGCAACAGAGATTTTGCAAATCATACAATCCAAAGCACCAATTGCCATCAGCAAAATTATTGACTGTGTAAATACTGCTGTACTAAGCGACAGTGCATTTACCAATGGAAAATCTGGTTTTGATAAAGAAGCAGAATCTTTCGGAGATTGCTTCAACACAGAAGATATGAAAGAAGGAACTACTGCTTTTCTGGAAAAAAGAAAAGCTATTTTTAAAGGAAATTAAAAAATACATTATGCCATTCAGAATTGAAAAAGACACCATGGGCGAAGTAAGCGTTCCTTCAGATGCTTACTATGGCGCTCAAACTCAAAGAAGCATTGATAATTTTAAAATTGCTCAGGACATCAATAAAATGCCTAAGGAAATTATCACTGCCTTTGCCTATTTAAAAAAAGCTGCAGCTATTACCAATTGCGAAGCCGGAGTATTAACGCAAGAAAAAACTGATTTGATTGGAAAAGTTTGCGATGAAATTATTGATGGAAAACTTAATGACTACTTTCCATTAGTGGTATGGCAAACAGGAAGTGGCACTCAAAGTAATATGAATGTAAATGAAGTGGTTGCCTACAGAGGACATGTATTGAAAGGCGGAAGCCTCAACGACAAAGAAAAATTTCTTCATCCTAACGATGATGTAAATAAATCTCAATCCAGTAATGACACCTTCCCCACTGCGATGCACATTGCAGCTTATAAAATATTGATTGAAACTACATTACCGGGTATCGAAAAACTAAGAGATACTTTAGCGGCAAAAAGTAAGCAGTTCATGCATGTGGTTAAAATTGGAAGAACACATTTCATGGATGCGACGCCATTAACAGTTGGACAGGAATTCAGCGGCTATGTATCACAGTTAAATCATGCTATCAAAGCCATTAAAAATACATTATCACATCTTAGCGAATTGGCATTAGGCGGAACCGCTGTAGGTACAGGCATCAACACACCTGAAAACTATTCTGAAAATGTAGCAAAGCACATTGCTTCTTTAACGGGATTGCCTTTTATTACCGCCGAAAATAAATTCGAAGCATTAGCCGCTCATGATGCTATTGTTGAAACTCATGGTGCTTTAAAAATGGTAGCCGTAAGTTTAATGAAAATTGCCAATGACATCCGAATGCTTTCATCTGGTCCAAGAAGTGGTATTGGTGAATTATTTATTCCGGATAACGAACCAGGATCTTCTATCATGCCTGGAAAAGTAAATCCAACACAGTGCGAGGCGCTGACCATGATTGCGGCTCAGGTCATGGGAAATGATGTAACCATTGGTATTGGCGGCAGTAACGGACATTTTGAACTGAATGTATTTAAACCCGTGATGATTTATAATTTTTTACACAGCGCCAGATTGATTGGTGATGGTTGTGTTTCTTTCAATGATAAATGTGCGGTAGGTATTGAACCTATTGAAAGCAATATCAAAAAACATGTCGATAATTCATTAATGCTGGTAACGGCTTTGAATACTAAAATTGGTTATTACAAAGCTGCTGAAATTGCACAGAAGGCACATAAAGAAGGAACCACTTTGAAAGAGATGGCCGTTAAATTAAATTATTTAACTCCCGAAGAATTTGATCAATGGGTGATTCCTGCAAATATGGTAGGAAATATTTAATCGTTGATACAGTCGTTGAAAGCTGACCGTGTTAATAAAAAACAGAAAAGCCGTTTCAATTGAAACGGCTTTTCTATGATATAAAAATCGATTATTGCCTGGGCACATCAAATGTACCTTGGGTTACAATTATTGGCAAAAAAGTTGGTGCTGGTCCCAGCAATGTCCCCTCAAATGTTCCTGTGCATCTAGTTAAGGTCAAGGTTGAAATAGTAATAGTAAATCCAGGCGTTTGTGATTGATTCATAGGATCCGTTGCTACACTATAAGTAGTCGTGGAATTGAAATAATAATCACTGGAAACGCTGATTCCTGAAGCAAATTGATTTACATTATAAGTAGCTGGTAATATCGCCCCTCCCTGATCTTTCTGTATATATAAATTAATACTGGATGTAGTAGAAGTAGAAGAATCCCCATCAATACTTAAAATAGAAGATCCTGCTGAATTAGTTAATCCTGCGGTTGAATTTACATTAAACGTGGTAAAGACGTCATTCATTCTGCAGGTAATAAAATTATTAACCGGTGCAGTGTAAGTAATGGTAAGTATACAAGGGCTTCCACCAGCACTTGAAACATTATAATCAAAAGGTCCTGAGGCAGTAGGTGTTCCTGAAGCAGATAAAATTACCTGTTGTGGACCTGTTGCAGTGAACACTCCTGAAGCTGTAAAAACTACACCATTATTATTATTGGTAGAAATCTGATAACTACCCGGCGTGGTTACGGTAACATCTATTGTAGCCGTGTTAGAACTATTCATAGCAACACCAACATCATAACTTCCAGATGGCACAACACCTGTACAACCTCCAGGTGAACCTCCAAGCGTAAATACTGCAGGAGATGATAATGGATCAAATGTGATTACAAAGCTACAAGTTGTACCACCAAGCCCGGTTACAGAATAAGTAAATGGGCCTGCACTTATTGGCGTTCCGCTTGCAATTAAGGTTACTCCTGTGTTAGCTAAAGTAAATGCTCCTGTAGCAGAAAAAGAAACTCCATTAACTACTGGAGTTGATAAATTATAAGCACCGGCTGTTGTAACAGTTACATCCATTGAAGCTGTATTGCTGGAATTGGTACTCAAACCTTGCATGTAAGTTCCTGCTGTTGTAAATCCGGTACAATTAGTTCCGGCACCACCTAAAGTGTATACCGCATTAGGAGAACTAGTACTGTCCTGTACTTCCACATCAATAAGACACTCACTGTTATTATGAATATAAGAAACGGTAAATTGTTTTATTCCTGCTAAACTATCAGGTGTTCCAAAACCATACAATCTTGCTGTGTTGATACCTGTTGTAGGAAATTCTCCCGTTCCATAAAATGAAAAGTGGTTGATCGTGTCGGTCTTAATTACAAAACTTCCTGGCAACGTTACATCCACTTGAACATCAATATAATTTAATGAATTCAAAGTGGTACCTAGTATATAAGTTCCATTTACAGAACTGGGTAAACATTTTGGAGTTGGAGATAACGAATCGATTTTTAATGTGCCTGAAGACTCATCAAAACTTAATTGTTTTTGACAGGAAACAAATAATAAGGAAGAAATAAAAAGCGCAATAAAAGCACTGAAAAGTTTCATATTAGTGTTTTAGTATTTTAATAATGATATTGTATCTCTTCAAAAAAGCTTAAGCTATTTTATTGCTCAAATGAAGAGACGCTAAGTTAAATCAATTATAACAATTGTGTATCAACAACAGGTATTTCTTCTTTATTATTCAGATTATCTTTTACTTCTTCTTTTTTGTGATTAAAAAATTTACGCTGAAATACAAGAATAGTAATCACACCTCCACTAATAGCCGCATCTGCCAGATTGAATATGGGTCTAAAAAACTCAAAATCTTCGCCTCCCCAAATTGGAAGCCAAGCAGGAAAATGTCCTCTGAGTACTGGAAAATAAAGCATGTCTACCACATTTCCATGAAGGAATTTACCATAACCTTTAGAGGACAAAGTTGCTAATCCGTCGTAACCCATATAGTCGTTGATCATTGAATTAAAGATCATCCCTTTGTTAAATATTAATCCATAGAAGCAACTGTCTATTAAATTACCAAGTGCCCCGGCAAAAATCAAAGCGGCACAAAAAATAAAACCTTTATGATAGCGTTGTCTGATTATTCTTCCCATATAAAAAACGCCAAAAACAACTGCCCCCATTCTAAAAACAGTAAGTGCCAGTTTGCCCCAGTTTCCACCAAATTTCCATCCATAGGCCATTCCTGGATTTTCAACAAAATATAAATGAAACCAATTACCAAAAACCGGACTTGAAGTATTGAGATAGAAATGGGTCTTGACATAATACTTCAAAAGCTGATCAGATATGACCACCAGTAAGATTATGATAATGACGTGAATTTTTTTCATATAATTCAGCAAAGATAAGGGACGATGAATACGTTTCAAAAGTTTGATTTCAGATGATACAGAAACCAAATGATTCCGGGTTATCCTTTTGTCTACTCTTCAAAATAAACTCTTTTTACCCGCTGTGAAATGTTGGTGAGGATCTCATACGGTATGGTATGTGCCCAATGGGCGATTTTTTTAACCGGAAGCTGCTCACCAAAAACAATAACCTCATCTCCTTCATTAGTATTTATGCCTGTAATATCAAGCATGGTCATATCCATACACACGTTACCAATAACCGGAGCCATTTGCCCATTAACCAGCATCTTTCCATTGCCATTTCCAAAAGCTCTCGGATATCCATCGGCATATCCAATTCTAACTGTTGCAATTACGGCATCATGAGCTGTCAAACCTTTTCTGCCATATCCAACGGTGTCTCCTTTTTTTATTTTTTTTATTTGTGCAATAGTAGTTTTTAATGTGGTTACATTTTCAAGAGCGAAATTTTCATCCACACCATAAAGCCCGATTCCTAAACGAACCATATCAAATTGCAGATGAGGATAAAAATGAATAGCAGATGTATTTGCAAGATGTTTTAAAAAAGTATAGCCAACAGTTGATGCTATTTTATTGGCCATGAATTCAAAATCGATTCCCTGCTGAACGGTAAATGTTTCCTGAGCAGAATCTTCACTGGCCACAAGATGAGAAAAAACCGACTTGATGGTAAATAATTTTTCATCTTTCAATTGGTTGCACAAATCATCTATTTCATGAGACATGAATCCCAATCTGTGCATGCCTGTATCTAACTTGATATGAACAGGAAATTGATTTATTTTTTTATGCGATAAATATTTTTTAAAGGCATCAAAAATTTTGAATGAATAAATCTCTGGTTCAAGTTGATAACGTATTAGATTATCAAAACCCACTTCGGTTGTATTCATCACCATGATAGGTAAACGAATTCCTCCTTTTCTAAGTTCAACCCCTTCATCGGTATAGGCAACAGCGAGGTATTCTACGCCTTCCTGTTGCAGTAAATTAGCAATTTCTACACTTCCGCTTCCATAACTGAATGCTTTTACCATCGCCATCAGTTTTGTGTTTTTGTGCAATTGGTGGCGATAAATTTTTAAATTATTTCTTAATGCATTCAGATTAATTTCAAGAATAGTATCGTGAAGTTTTTGCTCTATTATCTGACCAATTTTTTCAAACTCAAAAATCCGGGCTCCTTTAAGCAGAATAGCCTCGTTATTGAAATTCATTGATGGAATAGCATCAATAAATTCCTGAGTTGTGGCGAAAAAATGTTTTTCCGGAAGCCATTCAAAAGAATGGGCATTTGCAGAAATATTAGGACCAATACCGATTATACGGCTTATTTTTTTCTGCTTAATTAATGAGGCCATTTTTGGGTATAATAATTCATCTGACAAATCAGACTGAAGCATATCACTCAGAATAATTGTTTTCCTGGAATAGAATTCCTGTTGTGCTAAAAAATCAAGGGCAATATTTAATGAATCAATATCGGCACTGTAACTGTCATTGATTACCACGCATTGATTAATGCCCTGCTTCAACTCCAGACGCATAGCCACAGGGCGCAATTCATTTATAGCATTTGCCATAAATGAAATTTCCATTCCCAGATTTAGCATTGTAGCACAACAAGTGATGGCATTAAAGATTGACGCTTCATCAGTAAAGGGTATAGAAAAAACAAATGAAGTGTCTTTATAATTACAACTCAAATAACTCGCACTGGCTTGTTTATCAATTTTTGTGATCTGCAAATCAGCTGTGGAAGTCCGGCTCCAGCTAAATAATCTGAGTGATTTATTTTCATTCTTTAAGAATGACTGGATCCCATTATTCACCGCTTCGTTTTCATTGCAATAAATGAGCAGATCAGCATCAGAAAATAATTTTAATTTTTCATTTATTTTTTGATCTGTATTAATGAAACCTTCTGCATGTGCATCACCGATAAATGACAAAATACCTATGTTTGGTCTGATTATTTTTTGTAATTTTTCCATTTCACCGGGCATTGAAATTCCGGCTTCGAATATACCCAGGTTATGATTTTCATTGATTTGCCAAACACTCAATGGAACACCAATTTGTGAATTATAACTTTTCGGACTTCTAACAATATCGAATGAATGGTTCAGCAACTGGAAAAGCCATTCTTTAATAATTGTTTTTCCGTTACTTCCGGTAATACCAATAACAGGAAGTTGAAATTGATTTCTGTGATTAGCTACAAAAACTTGTAAAGCAATTAAGACGTCATCAACAAGCATAAAACTGGCTTCCGGAAAACGATTTAAATCGTTTAAATCAAAGCTGTTATCAACAATAAAGTTTCTTACTTCTTTCTGATACAGCTCAGCAATAAAAGTATTTCCATTTCTTCTTGGGCCTTTGATAGCAAAAAACAATGCACCAGAAGCGAAAGCAATACGTCGGCTGTCTGTAAGAATATTATCAATAACAGCATCATTATGTTGCTGCAATATTTTTGCATTAATAACCAGGGCAATATTTGAAATGGTATAATTCAAAAATTAAATTTCTTTATTCAATGTCTTTGGGTGTTCCTTTTTTCTTATGTTTTACAGAATATAATATTGAACCGAATATAGATATTACTATTATTAAGAGAGATAAATATACCTGAGTCTGTTTTTCGAGCCAAATATTAATCCAGTGTTCGGCAAGCATTTTTATTCCGATAAAAAAAAGTACAAATGAAATCCCTTGCTGAAGATAATCGAATTTAGAAATAGCAGATCTTAATAAAAAGAATAGACTTCTTAATCCCAGCACCGCAAAAATATTGGATGAATAAACCACGATTCTGCTTCTTGAAATCCCCAACACCACAGGCAAAGAATCCAATGCAAAAAGAAAATCTATGGCACCTAGTAAAATTACCACTACAAACAACGTGGTATAAATTGGCTTGCCCTTTTCTCTGATTATGAATCTTCCATTCCCATCATGGTTAACCAATGGTAAATATTTATTTAAAAATTTGTACACTTTTGAATCCTGAGGTTTGAATTCCTGATCATCTGTGGCTGTAAACATTTTAAAGGAAGTGTACACTAAAAAAAGTCCGAATAAATATAATATCCAGTGAAATTCATTAACCAATGAAACACCAACAGTAATAAAAAGCAATCTCAGAAAAATGGCCATCAAAATACCAATTAACAAAACTCTTCCGTAGTGAATTTCATTTACTTTAAACGCAGAAAATATGATGATAAAAACAAAAACATTGTCAATACTCAGGCTCCATTCCATTAAATAAGCACTTAAATATTCGATGGCAGTTTGACGGCCGCATTCAAACCAGATAAATACCATAAAACCCATAGCTATCAAAACCCAGAAAACAGTTTGTAAAGCTGCAGATTGAATGCTCACCAAATGATTTTTCTTGCTGAAAATACCAAGGTCGATAATCAGTGATAATAATACCACCAAACCAAAAACCAAATATATGACCTGAGACTTATCCATATTAAATATTAGCGTGCATATTTTCTTTTACGAAGGAATTGAAAAACCAGAGCAAATAAAATGACCATGAATATGGGTAGTACAATATTCATCAATTGCCAGAAATTTTTTTGCGCATTAATTTTTTTAGGATCTAAAAATCGGATGGCGTAATCTTTGCTTTTGGCTTCGGAAAGATTATTCTCATTAATCAGATAATCCAATGCGTTCAACAGAAAATCTTTATTAGCAAAAGGAAATTGACGTTGTGAGCCATACGTGTAAGGATTCATTCCCATTGGCAAAGGTTGATTTCCTTTCACCACAGAATTCATTAAAATGTCGCCATCTGAAACAACCAGCATTTTATTTTCAATTGGGCAAGACGATAAAAAATCAATATGGTGAGCTTTCAATGAATCATTCATTTCATTGGAAAGCCGGTTTGAAAACAAGGACTTAAATTTTCCTTCCAGCAATACAGCGATAGGAATATTAGCCGTTTTAAAATTATTATCTTCAGGAGCGGTACTGTTTTCTTTACCGCTGATCAATGCCGGGGAAGCAATAATTCGGGAGTTTAAAGAACTGTGTAATAAAACAGTTTTTGTAATTCCTTCCGCTTCCACCATGTCGATTGAATTTACAAATCGGCCCGAAACATATCCAAGATTTTTATTGATTGGGTGATTTTCGGCTGATTCTATTACAGGAAAATAATTCCAGGGAAGCAATTCGAATTGCCCATTACCATTGATATCAAAAGGAAGATAATCGCATTGTAAATCCATGATTAGATTTGGATTTACCCTTACTCCATATTTAAAAAGCAGATCGTTTAAATTTAAATCGCGGTCGTAAGCAACAACTTCATTTTTTATCTGAAGACTATCCATTTCTGCATTGAGTCTGTCAATAAAAAAAAGCAACTTCCCGCCATTCATCACATATTGATCAATCTTTAGTTTTTCTGTTTCTGTAAATGACAGTTTAGGTTTTAATAGTATCAGTGATTTAAATTCAGGACTGATAAAGGGTTGTTGATTGATATCAATTAACGATAAATCGAAATCAGGTTTAAGCGTTTGTTCGGCAAGATCATAAACACTGTAATCCATCGGCTCACCATTTCCGATAGCATAGGCTATTTTTATTTTTGATTTTTGATTCAGCTTTGCAATTCCATTAGCTATGTTGAATTCAAGAAGCGCTTCTGCATTATTTACTTCCTTTACGTTTACGATAGGTGTTTTTCCTTTATAAATTTCAACAGGAAATATTTTGTCTTTTTGATGCAGCAATGCAATTGGGAAAACATTCTGTTGCTCCTGTCCATCTTTTTTTTGTGCCGTTAAATTAATGGGCAGTAAACCCATTGAGGTAAGTGTGTCGGCATAACTAACCGTAGTACCTGCAAGGATATCTTCTGGCGAAATAAACCGGTATTTTAATTTATTACCAGCTACTTCTTTGAATTCCCTCAGCAAATCTTCTGTAGCGGAAGCCAGTTTTTTGAACCCACTTGGATAGTTCCCTTTTAAAAAAACATCTATGGTTATTGGCTCATCGATGTTATTAAGCAATAATTCGGTTCCCTTGCTTAGGGTGAATCTTTTCTCATCAGTTAAATCAATCCTGCTGTGCCATAAGGATGCAACTACATTTATAGCCAGTAAAAAAGCAAGCATTAAAAAAATGCCCCATCGACTGTTTAATATTTTTGAAATAAACTTCATATTATTTTTGCTGAAGTTTTTTTTCGGTGATAAAAAGAGACATTATAATCAAACTGAAAAAATAAATAACATCTCTGCTATCGAGTACGCCCCTGCTTATACTTTTGTAATGAAAATCTATTCCAAACATCTCGATATAATAATCTGCATGACCTGTAAAAAAGGCAAGATGACTAATGGCATTAAATCCGAAGTAAAGTAATAAACAGGCAAAGGCACTTAATAAAAATGAAACGATTGCATTGGAAGTAAAACTTCCACAACAAAGGCTGATCGCAGAAAATACAGCACTCAGCAAGAAAAGTCCGATGTAGCTTCCTATAATACCACCCGAATCAATGACCCCGGTAGAGCTTAACGATTTAATAGTATAAACATAAAGAAACGTAGGAATCAATGAAAATAAAATAACGATAAGAATAGAAAAATATTTACCCAAAGTAATTTGAAATGAAGTCAGCGGTTTGGTTTTTAAAATTTCAAAAGTCCCTGTTCTGAATTCATCTGAAAAAGAACGCATAGCAACAGCTGGCACCAAAAAAAGAAAAATCCAGGGAGCAAGGTCGAAGAATTTATCGAGGGTGGCATAGCCATATTCCAGTACGCTGGAGTCTTGTAACACAAAAAGGAACATGCCATTGATCAGCAAAAAAAGGATTACAGCTATATAGCCGGTCAGACTGCTGAAAAACTGATTGATTTCTTTTTTGCAAATACTCCACATAATTTTTAAAGTACCGCAATTTAACCCTTAAAAAAGAAACCAAAGAAAAAGCCTTGTCTATTTTATGAAAAATATCAATCAATATGGCACCTCCAAAGAATTAAAATTGTCCTTGATTTATCAAAATAATCACCCACAATTAAACTTTGCTTCTTTTTGAGTGAATTATTTTTAATTATTTCGACAATTTTTTTTGGCAGATTTTATTAAATCGTTAACTTCCAATTTCTAATTTTTAACTAAAACGAATGTTATGAAAAAAACACTATTGTACTTTATGGGTTTAACCATGTTTGCTATTGGTTGCCAGAAAAATTCTATCAATGAAACCGGCACTGACCTGAATAACGTTGTTGCTGATGCTCCTGCATCATTTGGCCGCCATTGCGCTTCCTATGAAGTATTAGAGAGACAATTAAAAGAAGATCCTTCTTTAGTTGGCAGAATGCAAGCCATTGAAGAAGCTACGGAAAGATTTGCCAGCAATCCTGATATGGCAAGGCTTGTAAATGGTGTTTATGAAATCCCTGTTGTAGTAAATGTTTTATACAAAACAACTGCAGAAAATATTTCTGATGCACAAATCGCTTCTCAAATTGCAGTTTTGAATGCAGATTTTGCTGCTACAAATACAGATTACAATTTAACTCCTTCAATTTTTACGGCTGTTCGTTCCGGCAATACCAACATTCGTTTTGTTTTAAGCCAAACAATCAGAAAAGTAACGACAAAATCTAGTTGGACCACTAATGATGCTGTTAAAAAAACAGCAAGCGGCGGTTTGAATCCAACAAGTCCAACAACCAGTTTGAATTTATGGTGCTGTAATTTAGGCGGAGGAATTTTAGGATATGCTCAATTCCCTGGAGGAAGTTCAACAACTGATGGCGTTGTAATTGATAACAATGCTTTTGGTTCAACAGGAACAGTTTCTGCTCCATACAACAAAGGACGAACAGCCACTCATGAAGTAGGTCATTGGTTAAATCTTCGTCACATCTGGGGTGATGCTACCTGCGGAAGTGATTTAGTTGGAGATACTCCTACTCACAACACGGCTAATTATGGTTGCCCTGCATCTGGTCATAAATCAACTTGTACAGGTACACCAATCGAAATGACAATGAACTATATGGATTACACAGATGATGCTTGTATGTATATGTTCTCTGCTGGTCAGAAAACAAGAATGCTGGCTACATTTGCAACTGGAGGAGGAAGAACAACTTTCGCTCAGCCTTAATCGAAATAATTTATCTATAACAGAAAAGCCACCAATTTGGTGGCTTTCTTTTTTATTAGAGTTTGTACTTGTTGGAAAAGATGGATAGGCTAAATAAGCTAGATATAAGGTATAAGCTGTATAGTAGTAAAATAAAAATTATGAATATAAAATAGTCTGACCTAAACCTTGGGGTAAAACAAGAGTAACGCAATTAAACGCTGCGAAAACTCATATTTCTCTTTTGTATGCGGTAAAAAAACAATTCATGGATTCGTGGCTACCCAACAAAACACAATCAACTTCCCCCTTGGGGGATTGAGGGGGGCCGTCTAAACGGCAAAACTGTCACCGCATCCGCAACTCCTGCTGGCATTAGGATTATTGAAATAAAATCCTTTACCATTTAATCCATCACTGAATTCAAGTTCTGTGTTAACGAGATATAAAAAACTCTTAAGATCAGTTACTATTTTTATGCCTTTATCTTCAAACACCTGATCCATTGGTTTTATTTCATTATCAAAATCAAGCTTATAACTTAACCCGCTGCATCCACCACCTACAACGCCCACACGAAGAAAATAAGACGCATCACCATCCACAGAAGCATCTTTCATCAACTGATGAACTTTTAGCTTTGCTTTGTCGCTTATGTATATACTATTGTCTGTTGCTATCATTTTAAAACAGGATTAGTGAACCACACTTTCTTCAAACTTTATTTTTTCCATTCCATTTTTTTCTCTGTAATCGTTAATTGCAGCTTTAATAGCATCCTCAGCCAATACAGAGCAGTGAATTTTTACAGGAGGAAGATTCAGTTCCTCTACAATAGTCATGTTATCTATCTTCAACGCCTCATCAACACTTTTGCCTTTCAGCCATTCTGTAGCCAATGAAGAAGAAGCAATTGCAGATCCGCAACCAAAGGTTTTGAACTTAGCGTCAGTAATCATACCTGTTTCGCCATTCACTTCAATTTGTAATCTCATCACATCACCGCATTCAGGAGCACCTACAAGTCCGGTTCCAACATTTTTACTTGATTTGTCCAAGGTTCCAACATTTTTTGGATTCTGATAATGATCGATTACTTTTTCTGAATATGCCATGTTATTAATTTGAAAATTTGAAAATTAATTAATTTGATAATTATTTATTCTAAATCGGTTTTTTAATTTTCACCCCGAGGTTTCGGGGCAAGCTTTTTAAATTTTAGTGTGCCGCCCACTCTATTGAATTTAAATCAATTCCTTCTTTATACATTTCCCAAAGAGGACTCATATCTCTTAATTTAAGAACAGTGTCGGTGATTGCTTTTATTGTATAGTCTATTTCTTCTTCTGTGGTAAATCTACTCAATCCAAAACGAAGTGAGCTATGAGCCAGATCATCACCTAAGCCCAATGCTTTTAACACGTAAGAAGGTTCAAGAGAAGCTGAAGTGCAGGCAGATCCTGAACTTAAAGCAATATTTTTATTAAAGCCCATCAAAAGCCCTTCTCCTTCTACATGTTTAAAAGAAATATTAGCAACATGCGGTAAACGGTGGGTTACGCTTCCATTAACATAAGATTCTTCGATTTTTATTAAAGAAGCCTCCAGCTTGTCTCTTAATTTTACAATGCGTTTCGTGTCTGATTCCATTTCATTCATGCACAATTCGCAGGCCTTACCAAAGCCAACTACACCTGGTACATTTATTGTTCCGCTGCGCATGCCTCGCTCGTGTCCACCACCATCTATTTGTGCAGTAACTTTTACTCTGGGATTTTTTCTGCGAACATACAACGCACCAACGCCTTTTGGACCATACATTTTATGTGCAGTAAAAGCCATTAAGTCGATGCCATCTTTATTTACATCAACCGGAATTTTTCCAACTGCCTGAGTACCGTCAGTAAAAACCAGTACACCATGTTTACGGGCAATAGCACTGATTTCTTTGATAGGCATAACCGTACCAATTTCATTATTGGCATACATTATGGCTATTAAAATTGTTGTGGGTTTGATGGCAGCTTCCAATTCGGCTAAATCAATTAATCCATCAGGTTTAACTTCCAGATAAGTAACTTCTCCACCTTGTTTTTCAATATGCTTGCAGGTATCAAGTACCGCTTTGTGTTCTGTTGTAGCGGTGATGATATGATTTCCTTTACTGGCATACATTTCAAATATGCCTTTTATGCCCAGATTATCTGCTTCTGTGGCTCCTGAAGTAAAAATAATTTCTTTGGGATCAGCTCCAATCAATTTGGCAACTTGCTCTCTGGCATAATCCACCGCCTCTTCTGCAGCCCATCCAAAAGGATGATTTCTGCTTGCGGAATTTCCAAAATGATTCAAAAAATAAGGAGTCATTGTTTCTAACACTCTCGGATCCATTGGAGTGGTAGCGTTATTGTCTAAATAAATAGGCAGATTCAACATAAATTATAATAAGTTTATTAATACGTGTATATAACGCGAAATTAGTGGAAAAGGTTTTATTTTGCTAGCTATAACGAAATTTGAAAATCGATTTAACGCATTTCGTAAACATCTTTTCATTCTTAAATCAAATTTTATGAAGCAAGTGGAACATATCGGGATTGCTGTGAAAGAACTAAATAACTCCATTCCTTTATTTGAAAAATTGTTGAACAGCCCTTGCTATAAAACGGAAGTAGTTGATTCAGAACAAGTTAAAACCGCATTTTTTCAAACGGGGCAAACAAAAATAGAGTTGCTAGAAAGCATGACTCCCGATGGCGTTATTTCCAGATTCATTGAAAAAAAGGGAGAAGGCCTTCATCATATTGCTTTTGAAGTAGAGGACATTATATCCGAAATGAAACGGCTCTCATTAGAAGGTTTTGTACTTTTAAGTGATGCGCCCAAAAAAGGAGCCGATAATAAATGGGTTTGTTTTTTGCATCCAAAAGGAACAAATGGGGTATTAATTGAGTTATGTCAATCCATTATTTCATAAACTTACTTCCAGGGGCCTGATTTTTATATCACCGCTTGTATATCAACAGAAAATGTGGAGACTTTTCTAATGATCTTGAAAGAATCAATAAAACAAGTCTGGTTTTTTACGACTTTAAAAACGGATTTGATCTCTTTTCCTCACCCACACTCGTTTTTTGCCCGTGGCCACTGTAAACTTCCGTTTCATCCGGCAAAACAAATAATTGTTTTCTTATACTGGTTAATAAAGTTTCCAGATTACCTCCGGGCAAATCGGTTCTTCCAATGCTTTGATAAAAAAGCACATCACCGGAAATCACAAAAGATTGTTTTTTACAATAAAAGCTTAAACTTCCCGGACTATGACCTGGAGTAAACAGACTAATAAGCTCATCTGTGCCTAGCTTAATTGATGCTCCTTCTTCAATATATTTTAGTTCCCCCGAATAATTATCGAAAGGCAAGTTGTACATCAAACCGCTTGTAGGAGCGTAATCCAGTAATTTTTTTTCAAGAGGATGGATATGAGGGATGAGATTAAATTCCTCCGCTACGAATTTATTGCCAAAAACATGATCAAGGTGGCAATGGGTATTGATCAGATATTTAGCGTTGAGATTATTTGATTTGATAAAATTTTTAATCGTTTGTTTTTCTTCGTCAAAATAACAACCGGGATCAATTATTATACAATCGTTAAACTCATTATAAAGTAAGTAGGTATTCTCCTGAATAGGACTAAATTCGAATAGTTTAATTTGAAACATTGTCTTTTAAATTGTTTTTTAAGGATTAAGGTTTATCAACTAATTTAGTACCCATTAATATATATTTGCGCATGTCAAAGTTCAGCAGAATATTTCTTATCTCATTCATTTTTATTCTTCAGTTCCAAACCGGGTCATCTCAGGTAAGCGCAGTTACTTTTGGAAAGAACAGAGTGCAATTCAAAAAATTCAAGTGGCAATATTATCATACCGAAAATTTCAATGTTTATTTTTATAAAGGTGGTCAGGAACTAGCCAAATATGCATTACAAGTTGCAGAAAAAGAATTGCCTGATATTGAAACCGCTGCCGAATACAGCTTACAAAAAAGGGTGAATATTATTTTATTTAATGACTTTAAAGATTATCAGCAGACAAATATTGGTCTGGAATCAGACATCATGAATGCAGGAAGCACCACAAAATTGGTTAACAATAAAATGCTGATTTATTTTGATGCCAATCATGCAGATTTAAAAAGACAAATACGGGAAGGCATAGCTGATGTAATTACAAAAAATTTATTGTTTGGATCCGATTTGGGCGAAGTGGCCAGTAATCAAACCTTGCTTGATTTACCTGTTTGGTTTACAAATGGATATATTGCATATCTCGGCGAACATTGGAACACTTCACTTGATGATGAATTGAAAAGCGAATTATTAAGCGGTAAATATAAAAAATTCTCCAACTTCAGTTTTAATAATCCCAGTTTGGCCGGACATGCTTTCTGGTATTTTATAGAAGAAAAATACAAGAAAGAAAATGTTACTTTCTTTCTTTATCTGGCCAGAACTTACAAAAATGTTGGTAAGGCCAGTATGCAGATCACTAAAAAGAGTTTCAAAGCATTAACGGCAGAGTTCATGCAATACGAGAGTGATAAATATGATAAAGACATTACCCATAGAAAACCTTATCCAAAAGGAAATTTTGTAGATGGGTTTGATATCACTTCAAGAGAAAACTATTATCGGTTCAATGTAAATCCAAACAAAAAAAATAATTCCTATGTGGTTACTCAATTCAAAAAAGGAATTGTCAGAGTAATTTTAAATGATGATAATGAAAACACCACAATATTAAAATACGGTGTACGTACTTACGAAAATCAAATGAACCCTAACTATCCTATGATGGCCTGGGATCCCAAGGGAACACGTATTTCAGTAGTATATAATGAGAAAGGAAGATTATACCTTTTTATTTATGATGTGCTGACCATGCAAAAAAAATGGGATATAGATCTTACCGATAAATTTGATCAGATTCAGGATATTAAATATTTGCTCGACAGCAGAACAATTTTACTTTCTGCTGTAAAGAATGGCCATACGGATATTTATACTTTTGATCTTGAAAAAGAAAAAGTAAAACAAATCACCAATGACATTTATGATAATCTGGATCCTGCATTTGTATCCTTTCCCAATAAAACTGGAATTATTTTCGCTAGCAACAGACCCTCTATAAGTGCTGTTTCAAATGACACTGTACTTCCCTGCAATAACAGGTACAATATTTTTCTCATCACCAACTTCGGAGATAAACCAGAACTGAATCAAATTTCTCAACTCACAGATTTGAAATATGGCAATGCCCGATTCCCTGCTCAATACAATGTAAATCATTTTACTTTTGTGAGTGATGAAAATGGCATAGCTAACCGTTATGCTGGTTTTTTTACAACAAAGAAATTAGGACTGGATACTTTAGTATTAATTGGTGGAGATATTCTGACTAATCCAACCACAAAAGAAATCGACAGTACACTTCGCGTTCAGAAAAAAACAGCAGTTGATTCTATTGCTGTTATTTCGGTATCTGCTGATTCTTCCTACACTTTTCCATTATCCAATTATGAAAGCAATCTTGCTGAAACCAGAACAGCCGGTGATGACAGAATGCTGAGTGAGGTTACCCGACAGGGAGATCAGAAAAGTTTATACAAATTGAAAATTGATGAATTTACGCTCAATAAAAGAAACATCACTGCTCAACCCACTGAATACGGAAAAAAATTAATGAGGGAAAGCAAAAGAACAAATATCAAATCTGCAAAAGTTACCAATAGCGCAGAAAATTCAGGCAAACAAAATGATTCGTTTCAAACTGAATTCGGTGAAGAGAAAAAAGACAGTACCAATATTGGTATCCTCTCTGAAAACATTGCTTTAAATGAGGGCGAAAATGATATGCTAAGTAGGGCCAAGCTATACCACTATAAGCCTATAAAATTTTCTGTTGATTTTGGATCTGTAGGTTTCAATACTGCAGTAATGTTTAACAAATATCAGCCTTACGGAAACGGCTCTGGTCCTATTATGCTTAGCAGCAATACTCCATTGAACGGATTGATTACTATGGGCACTTCTGATTTAATGGAAGATAAAAGAATTTTTGGAGGCTTTAAAATTGGTACAAATCTTAAAGATAATGAGTGGCTGGTTTCTTATCAGAATGTAAAAAAGAGAATTGACTGGGGAGCAACTTATTACAGAAATGCACTAGGTACTTCTGCCCGGCTTGTAGATAATCAGGGAAATGTATATGGCGATTACCCGGCAAAGTTATTTACCAATTTATATCAATTTAACATCAGCTATCCTTTTGATGTGACAAAAAGCATCAGGATTACAACAGGAATAAGAACCGATAATCTGGCTGTTTCTAATTACGATCAACTCAGTGCGAGCTTAGAAAATCAGGAGACTTATTATTCGGTTTCTCATCTGGAATATGTTTACGACAATAGTTTGAGCAAGTCGAATAACATCATGAACGGATTAAGATATAAAGCATTTGTTGACTGGAATCGTCAGGTAGGCAAGATATATAATGGCGTAAAAAGTCCTGCCATTTTTAATTTTGGATTTGATGCCCGCTATTACTATCCTATCTACAAGAATTTTATATGGGCAGGAAGAGCTGCAGGGGATTTCAGTTGGGGGAAACAAAAATTCATTTACTATCTGGGAGGTGTAGATGGCTGGCTGATGTTTGGAAATAATACAAAACCTGGAAGTACACGCGAAAGATATTTCAATACTGCAAATGTTCCTGATGCAAATCAAAATTATGCATTTCAGAGTCTGGCATTAAATATGCGTGGATATATTCAAAATGCGGCGAACGGAAATAATGCCGTTGTAATTAACAGTGAATTCAGATTACCTGTTTTATCAACCTTATTCGATAAAACCGTAAGCAACGCATTTTTAAGAGATTTACAACTCACGCAGTTTATTGATCTGGGAACTGCATGGACTGGATCTGTAAAAAACATGAAACGACCAGAATCAACCTTTAGTAACGGACAAGTTACCGTTACGGTTAAAGAAAAAGGTGTTGGTCCTTTTGTTGGTGGATATGGATTTGGAGCCAGAAGTACTTTGCTGGGATATTTTGTGAAATATGATGTGGGCTGGCCGATGAAAGGCTTCTTTAATACCAGACCAGTAATGTATGTTTCTTTGGGGTTGGATTTTTAATATCTTAATTTCTTCAATTAGCTAAGGAATCAAGTACCTCAATGATAATTTTACAAGCAATTTCAATATCCTCATCCGAAATATTTAGCGGTGGTGCTATTCTTAATGCGTGAGCTGCAAATAAAAACCAATCAGTAAACACACCTCTTTCTATTAATAAATCGATTATTTTTTTATTGGTTTCAAATGAATCAAAATGAACAGCTATCATTAAACCTTTACTGCTAATTTTTAAAATTTTTTCATGTACTAATAAAGTATGAAATAGTTTTTCTTTTTCATGAACTCCATTAATTATTTCTTCTTCAATTAAAACTTTGAAAGCCGCTAGTCCAGCTGCACAAGAAACAGGATGACCGCCAAATGTATTGATATGACCGAGTACGGGATTGTTAGTAAACGAATCCATTATTTTTTTATCGGCAACAAATGCACCGAGAGGCATTCCGCCACCTAATGCTTTTCCTAATAATAAAATGTCGGGTGTAATACCAAATTGTTCAAAAGCCCACAGCGTTCCATTTCTGCCAAAGCCACATTGTATTTCATCAAGCACTAGCAAAGTTCCGGTTGTAGTACATTTTTCTCTCAACGCTTTAAGCCAATTCATATCAGGCATATTCACTCCAGCTTCTGCCTGAATGGTTTCTGCAATGACACAGGCCGTGTTTTCATTGATGGCATCAAGATCATCAAATGAATTATAATTCAATTGAACAATTCCTGGAAGTAACGGACGAAATGCCTGTTGCCAGTATTCGCTGCCCATTACGCTCAATGCGCCTTGTGTACTTCCATGGTATGAATTTTTAAATGAAACCATTGAAGTTCTTCCAGTAAATCTTTTAGCCAGTTTCATTGCACCTTCTGTGGCTTCACTGCCACTTGCTGTAAAAAAAACCGAATTCAAATTTTGTGGTAAATGTGAGGTGAGGTGAGTTGCATAATGCACCTGAGGATTTTCAACAAACTCTCCATAAACCATAATATGCAAATATTCATCGGCTTGCTTTTTTATGGCATCAACAACATTGGGATGACGATGTCCGATATTACAAACACTGATTCCTGCGATGAGATCAATATATTCTTTGCCATTATTATCCCACATTTTACTTCCTACTGCTTTTACAATATTAAGGCATAAAGGCGCGCCTGATGTTTGTCCGACATGCCTTAAAAAAAGTTCTCTGTTATTCATGTTCTTGAATTGAATTTTCAGTTATGAATGAATCAATATCGTATTTTTACGCAAGTTAACAAACTAAGATTGTAATCGTAAACAAGCTGTTTTATCCTTAATATTTAATTTATGTCGTTTATATATCCAGTGGAAGGGATTGCGCCCAAATGGGGTGAAAATTGTTTTATTGCTCCCAATGCAACTATTGTTGGAAACGTTGAAATGGGCGATGAATGCAGCGTTTGGTTCAATGCAGTCATTCGTGGCGATGTGAATTTTATTAAAATCGGCAACCGTGTTAATATTCAAGATGGAGCCATCATTCACTGTACTTTTGAAAAATGTGGCACTATTATTGAAAATAATGTTAGCATCGGACACAATGCAATAGTACATGGATGCGTTATACATCAAAATGTGCTGATTGGAATGGGATCAATCATAATGGATAATGTTCAGATTGGCAGCAACAGCATTATCGCAGCAGGCGCTGTAGTACTTGAAAATACAATTGTGGAGCCTGGTAGTATTTATGCCGGTGTTCCTGCAAAAAAAGTAAAAAATATCAGTGAGGCAATGATAAGTGGAGAAATAAACAGAATCGCTGGCAATTATGTAAAGTACAGTGAATGGTTTAAGAATCTGTAAAATTAATTTCTCTGATTGATTTAATTCAAAACTCTTATTATCTTCATTTGATGAAAAATATTATACTGGCAATTTCAATTTTAGTTCTTTTGAATAGTTGTTCGATTTTCAGATCTCATAAAACAGGATGTCCTACAAGTGGTGCCGCAATTGGAGCAGAGCGTATCGCTTCCGGTGATCAGAAAGCCATAAGAGCAGCTAACAAATCAAAATTCAAAGGAGGAAGAAAGATTTATTAGTATTAAAAATTGTTTTTTATTATTTAACCGAACCTATATTAAAACCTAAATTATGTCGTACCAACTAAAAACTAAATCCGGAGGCACAGAAGCCGTCATTGATGACAACTGCGGAATTTCAAAATTTTATGCTATTGCCCACACCTTATCAGAAAAGCTTCAAGTTATTTTTCTTAATCAGGTTGATGATAGCGAAACTCTTGACTGGGATTTCAAATATAAAGATCAGTTTCTAACACTTCATTACAATATTTTTGAAGGGGTAAGTATCTTTCCTCAACAAATAAAAACAATGAAGAATGACAATCAGGTTGTAATGGAAGTAGCCCATTTTTTAGAACGCAATGCTTTCTAAAAAATAAAAAAACATCAATACTCCTTTTTGTCAATAGAATCTAAAATATTCAGGTAACTCAAATACCTTTCCATAGAAATGCTGTTTCGTGAATGCGCAACAGCATTTTTTATTGCACATCCTGGTTCATTGATGTGAATGCAATCATTAAACTGACATTCCTGCATAAGCGCTTTCATCTCTGGAAAAAAATGCGCTAATTCCTGTTTCTCCATATCAAACAATCCCAGCTCTCTGATTCCAGGAGTATCTATTATCCTTCCGCCAAATGGCAAATCAAACATTTCGGCAAACGTAGTAGTATGCATTCCCTTTCCACTCCAATCGCTAACATCACTGGTTTTTAAATTCAACTCTGGAAATAAATAATTTATAAAAGTAGATTTACCAACGCCCGAATGCCCACTGAGTAAGGTAGTTTTATTCGTCAATATCTCTTGAACTTCTTCAAGGCCTTTCTGTGTTTGTAAACTAATTGTTATAATCCGATAGCCAATATCTTCGTACATTTTTTTTACCTGATTAAGTTTCTCTTCATCTTTTTTATTCAACAAATCTATTTTATTGAATACAATGATAGCGGGCACCTGATAAGCTTCTGAGGTTACCAAAAATCTGTCCATGAAACCCAGTGAAGTGCGGGGATCTTTTATTGTGGCAAACAACAAAGACTGATCAAGATTTGAAGCAACAATATGATGCTGATTTTTGTTGTGAGGAGAAACCCTGTTGATGTAATTTTTTCTTTCTGCTATTTCAGTAATTATAGCACTTTCAATATCATCTTCATTTTCAATATTCACAATATCACCTACTGCGATAGGGTTTGTAGAAGTTATGTTGTCAATTTTAAACTTGCCTTTAATGCGCACATTAAAAGGTTGCCCCTGGTCATTTTTTACAATGTACCAACTGCCTGTTGACTTATAAACTGTTGCACGCATAAGGTATAAGATAAGACACTTAATTTTTTAAGAAAGATATTTTCCAACGATAGGCATTCTTCGTCCTACACCAAACGCCTTAGGTGAAATTCTGATTATCGGACAAAACTGATTTCTTTTGTATTCATTCATGTTTACCATTCTTAAAACTCGATCTACCAAATCAGCATTAAATCCTGTTGCTTTGATTTCTTCAGGACCTTTGGCTAATTCAATATACTGATAAAGCAAGGAATCAAGTATTTGATAGTCTGGCAAACTATCACTGTCTTTCTGATTAGGTCTTAACTCTGCACTCGGTTCTTTTAATAAAATATTTTTGGGAATTACTTCATCATTTCTGTTTATATATCTGGCAAGTGCATAAACCTGCAATTTGTAACAATCGCCCAATACGCTGAGCCCGCCAGCCATGTCGCCATATAATGTTCCATATCCTGTAGACAATTCACTTTTATTGGAAGTATTGAGTAATACAAAGCCAAATTTGTTAGCTATCGCCATTAATAGATTACCTCTGGATCTGCTTTGAATATTTTCTTCAGCAACACCCGAATTTGTTCCTTCAAAAAAAGGAGCGAGTTCCTCTAGAAAGGCATCATTTATTTTTTGAATAGAAATAGTATGATATGGATTTTTTAAATTTTTACTTAAAGCAACAGCATCAGAAACAGAATGATTACTGGAAAACTGCGAAGGCATAAGCACTGCCGTTACATTTTCATTACCTAAAGCTTCAACGGCAAGCGCAAGAGTAACTGCACTATCAATTCCACCACTGCTACCAATAATCGCTTTTTTAAATCCCATTTTGAAAAAGTAATCTTTAATGCCTAAAATCAATGCTTCATAAATAAGTTCAATATTCAAATCGGGAATTAATGCAGTTTGGTTAACAGCAGGATCTAATTGAGTTTTTGTTTCTTGCTTATATGGCGAATTGATACTCCCATCTGCATTTAAAATAAACGCCTGCAGATCTTCTTTGAAAGAAGCCATGCTTCCACAAAGGATTCCGTTCTTGTCAAAAACTAAAGAACTTCCATCAAAAACTATTTCAGTCTGACTTCCCACTGCATTACAATAAAACATCGGAATGCCATATTTAACAACATTAGATTTTACTACTTCTGTTCTGTCTGATTGATGAGTATAATCAAAAGGTGAAGCTGAAATATTAATCATAAAATCGGGCTGCTGTATAAATAATTTATCCATAGGACAAATTGTATACAGAGGATTTTCTCCAAGATTCCAAATGTCTTCACATATGGTAATGGCGATTTTTTTTCCTTTAAAGTGAATAACATTCCAATCAGAAGCCGGTTCGAAATACCTGTTTTCATCAAAAACATCGTAAGTAGGTAAACAGGTTTTTTGAACAACCTGTTGAATTTCCCCATCATTTAAAAAATAAGCAGCATTAAATAAATCTTTGCCTTTGGACACAGTATTTCTTTGAGGAGCACCTATTAACACAGCAATTCCTATTGCTTCTTTTTTTATTTTATGTATAGCCTGAATAGATTTTTTGATAAAATCATCAAAATATAAAAAATCTCTGGGAGGATAGCCGCAAACACATAATTCACTGAATACGATAAGATCGCCGTTTTCCAACTTTGCTTTTCTTACTGCATCTATTATTTTATCGGTATTGCTTTCAAAATTACCAATATGATAATTTTGCTGTGCCAGAAATATTTTCATTTTATTTTAATAAACCATTTTTCAATTCCTGTAATAATTGAGTTTAATTTAACTTCGCAAGGCGGTTAATTTAATCCGCAGTAAAGTTAAATCATTTGTATGCGTTTATTTATCTGTTTGTCCCTGGTAATTATATTTTTTTCATGCCATTCAAATGACAATACACCGGATGTATCAAATATTTCCATCAAGCTCAGTACAAAAAGATTTGAAAAAGCCCTATTTACTCTAGATAGTTCTAATCTCTATAAGCAGTTAGATCCATTAATTGCTACTTATCCCTCATTTGGTGAAAATTTCATGAATACCATACTTAGTTGCGATCCAAGGTGGAGTGCCGACTCTACTGCTAACTATGTAAAAGGGTTTATTTCTGCATATCGCACACTTTACGATACCACCGAAAAAATATTTGAAGATTTTTCTCCTTATGAAAAAGAAATCAAAAAAGGACTACAGCTATTAAAATATTATTTCCCTGAGTATAAGGCGCCCGAAACCATCATTACTTATATTGGTCCCCTGGATGGTTATGGAGATATCCTTGCCGAAGATGCTTTTATTGTGGGGTTGCAGCATCATTTAGGAAAAAATGCAACATTTTATCAATCAACATGGTTACAGGAAACTTATCCCAAATACATTACAGATCGATTTGAACCTGAATATATTTCTATAAACTGCATGAAAAATATGGTGATTGATCTTTACCCGGAGAAAAAAGAAGATGTAGTATTGGCATCACAAATGATAGAAAAAGGAAAAGTTTTATTTTTTCTGCAAAAATTATTACCGGAGAAAAAAGAATACCTGTTAATTGGTTATACAGAAAAGCAATTGAATGAATGTTATCAGCATGAAAATTCGATTTGGAATTTATTTATTCAGAACGAACTGTTGCAAAATAATGATTACAATATTATCAAAAATTATCTTGGCGAAAGCCCGAAAACACAGGAATTAGGAGAATCTTCACCGGGCAATATTGGGGCCTTTGTAGGCTGGCAGATTGTTAAAAAGTACATGAGTAAAAATCCAAAAACCACATTAAAGGAACTAATGGAATTGAATGATGAAGTATTGCTAGAAAAAGCAAAATACAAGCCTTAAAATTATGCGGCCTGCATCTGAATATTTTCTATTGCCGGACGTCTTCCTAAACTATACATAACTCTGAAATGAGAGGCTACTGCTTCATACATAGTTGAATATTGATTGTAGGGCAAATTAAATTCTTTGCATTTTTCCTGAACAATATTACTTATTGCAGGATAATGCACATGGCTAACTTTGGGAAACAAATGATGTTCTATTTGAAAATTTAATCCTCCAACAAACCAGGAAATAACTTTGTTACTCATAGCAAAATTAGCTGTTGTTCTGATTTGATGTTCGGCCCATGCCGTATCAATATGTTTAGTAGTATCTAAAGCGATGTGTTCAAATTCAGTATTTTCAACTACATGAGCCAATTGAAAAACAAAAGACAAAGTAATTCCCATTGCGGCATTAGTAACGAAAAAACCAATCAACCACCCTGCCCAGCCCCAAATCATAATTGGAACGATAATAAAAAAACTGAGGTAATATAATTTAGTAACCCAAAAAACAATATGATTTTTCATTGTCATTTTCCAGGCATCTGTAGTGTAAATTTTTCTTCCAAAATATTTCGTAAAATCCATAAAAAAGATCCAGAAAATTGAAGACAACGAATAAATAAATGGTAAATAAAGATGTTGAATTCTATGCATCGGAACCCATTTTTGAGTTTCACACTGACGAATAATCGGGCTCTTTGCAATATCGTCATCTATCCCATCAACATTGGTGTAAGTATGATGAATAATATTGTGTTTTTGCTTCCAAAAGTAAGCATTTGCCCCAAGTCCATTTGATGCAATCAAACCAATAAAATCATTGAGCCTGGTATTATTGCTGTAGCTCCCGTGATTAGCATCATGCATTACACTAAATCCAATACAGGCAAAAATGAAACCCATAATTGAACACAAGAGTATAGCTAATAATGGATTTAAGGTTAAAGAAAAATTCATCAAAATTAAATAGATGAATAAAGCAGACCCAATCAGCAAAAAGGTTTTAATGTATAACCGATAGTCTCCTGTTCTTGAAACATTTTTTTCTTTAAAATAATTATCTACACTCCATTTCAAACTCTGATAAAACTCATTGTTGCTGTTGTTGAACGTTAATTTTGACATATACTGATTTTACCAAACTAAATATTACTTACGGTTGGCTGGGATAAAATATTAAAACTGATCACAAGAAAAATTAATTCATTTTCAAAGGAGCCTCTAACTGAAAAGAAGGAATAATAACATTAAATGTTTTTTTATTGTTCATATTTTCTAACACATAATTACCATTCATCTTGCCCATTTCAGTTTGTAAATTACAACCACTGATATATTGATAAGAACCCATTGGTAAGATTACAGGCTGAATTCCAACTACACCCTCACCCTCCACATCTTTTATACTTCCATTGCTGTCAATAATGTGCCAGTGTCTTCTTAAAAGTTTTACAGGGAAATTATTTTTATTTTCAATGGTGATTTTATAAGCAAACATGAATTCATGATTAATAGGATTACTATACTCTGGTTGATAGAAAGTTTCAACACTTATGGTAACTCCAGCGGAAATTTTAGAATTCATATAAGGACTTTTGTAACAAGTTAAAGAAATTTTGCTTTATTTTCTCTATTTTTTTTCACAACTGATGTTAACAAAGATGGTTGATAACAAATTCGTATTTGAATAAAAAAAAAGAACAAGAAAATTTACCTTTTTTTCGAATGTATAAATCCGTTTTTAATAAGCCATTGGAGCAGTTTTTCTCTATGGTCTCCCTGGACCAATATTTCGCCATCTTTTGCAGAACCTCCTGTACCACAATGATTTTTGAGCTTTTTGGTCAGCTCTTCCCGGTCTGTCTGACTGCCTGAAAACCCTTCCACCAATGTCACTACTTTTCCTCCTCGGTGCTTGGTTTCCATTCTTACTAAAAGCTTTTGCTCCGAAGGCAAGGCGGTGTTGATGGATTCGCTGGATTCTGCAAATGGCTTAAAATCCGGATCTGTAGAATAAATAATACCTGAGGAATTTGTCTTCTTTTTCAATTCAATAAGTTTTAAATAATCACTGCTTTTAGGCTCAGGTCAATGCTTCTTGCCTGATGAATGATAGATCCGCTGGAAATAAAATCAACTCCGGTGGCGGCGAAAGAAGCAATGTTTGCTAAAGTGATTCCTCCACTTGCTTCCGTTTCAAATCTTTTATTAATAATCTTTACGGCTTCAGATAATTGTTCAGGAGAGAAATTGTCGAGCATAATTCTGTCTATTTTTCCTGTCGCAACAACCTTTTGTACATCCACTAAGTTTCTGGTTTCTACTTCAATTTTTAATCCGGGCTTTATATTTTGAACATACTGATATGCCAGTTCAATAGCTTTTTCAATAGAGCCACAATAATCGATATGATTATCCTTCAGCATAATCATATCATACAACCCAAATCGGTGATTGGTTCCGCCTCCAATTCTTACGGCCTCTTTTTCCAGTAGTCTGAAATTAGGAGTAGTCTTTCTGGTATCCAGAAGTTTTGAATGGAAGCCCGATAACGCTTTTATATACTCGCTGGTGAGAGTTGCGATACCACTCATTCTTTGCATGGTGTTAAGCACCAGCCGTTCACATTTAAGAATGGTATGTATTGGTGCAAAAACTTCAAATGCAGTTTCTCCATTGAATACCTGATCTCCGTCGTTTTTTAGTGGCTTAAAAAAAATTGTTGGATCAGCAAGGTTGAAAATTTTGGCAGCAACAGAAACTCCTGCTAAAGTACAATCCTGTTTTATTTTTAATACCGCTTTTCCACTTGCATTTTTATCAATACAAGATAATGTAGAGTGGTCTCCGTCTCCAATATCCTCCTGCAGCGCATTAATGATTAAATCATTTAACTGGACTTCATTATTCATATCCGCAAATCTACGTATAGAAAACAAAAAAGCGCCCCATAGAGCGCTTGTTATTTATTTAAAAAACATATCAATTTAACTCGAATCTTATTTCCTGAAGCATTTGACGATCTCCTTTCTGTTTAAGATAAATTGTAGTTCTGAATATTCCATTTTTTGTAAATAAGGTGCCAATGCAATATTGAGAACCAATATTCCCCCCTTTGTGTAATATTTCGAAATTCTTTACCTGATTTAAAATAAAAAAATCCCTGATAATAACTTCCGCCTGATTTTTACTGTAACTATTGCTTTTTTCCGGAAGTGTTATTTCAACGGTATTATCGAAATAAGTGGAAAGTTGGCCTGAATTTCCCGATTTTAGTGACACAATTATATCTTCTATAGCATTTGCACCCGTAAACGAAACGGTAAAAAGGAAAGCTGTAATAAGTATTATTAAGTTTCTCATTTTAAAAGATTTAGACAATAATTGATATGTATGATGAAGATCTTTATTAACTAAAATGATTAATATAGTAGCTGTGTACCTGATAATAACGCTTTTCGTGTCTTTTCATTGCCCAATTAATCATTTTTTTACAAAATCTTAGTTGGTATTATTTTGAACGTAATGATTTAGTTTTACAGTATGGAAGACAAGAAAATTGCATTGATTATAATGGACGGATGGGGTCTTGGGAAACTTAAGAAAAGTGACGCCATTCAAAACTCAAATGTGCCTTTTGTGAGTTCATTATATTCCAAATATCCGAATACTACTTTGATTACCTGTGGAGAAGAAGTTGGATTACCGGAAGGACAAATGGGAAACAGTGAAGTTGGACATCTGAATCTTGGCGCAGGAAGAATTGTATATCAGGAGCTACAAAGAATCAATGTAGCTATTCGTAATCAAGAGTTTCAAAAAAACAAAATTTTGCTCGAAGGAATTCAATATGCAAAAAACAACAACAAAACCTTGCATTTAGTTGGATTGGTCAGCGACGGTGGAGTTCATTCACATATCAATCACTTAAAAGCAATACTTTCTTTGTGTGCTGCTGAAAAATTTTCAAATGTTTTGGTTCATGCTTTCACTGACGGAAGAGATACAGATCCAAAATCCGGACTTGAATTCATAAAACAATTACTTGATCATATAAAATTATCAGTTGGGGAAATAGCAACCATTACAGGTAGGTATTATGCAATGGACAGAGATAAAAGATGGGAAAGAGTGAAAATGGCATACGATGCACTTGTTCATGGAACCGGTAATAATTCAGCGGATTTGATTGCCAGTATCAAAAATTCTTACGATAATAATGTTACTGACGAATTTATTAAACCCATCATTAATACAAATTTACCAAAGACAACTATTACTGAAGGCGATGCTGTTATTTGCTTCAACTTCAGAACAGACAGATGCAGAGAAATTACTGAAGTGCTTACTCAACAAGATATGCCTGAGTTTCAAATGAACAAACTCAATCTTCATTATACAACAATGACACAATACGATCATTCTTTTAAAAATGTGCATGTTGTATTTGAAAATGATGACCTTAAAAATACACTGGGTGAAATTTTATCAAATCAAGGAAAGTCACAATTGCGAATTGCTGAGACAGAAAAATATCCTCATGTTAGTTTCTTTTTTAGCGGAGGCAGAGAAAAACCATTTGATGGAGAAAAAAGAATCATGATTCCTTCGCCAAAAGTGGCTACTTACGATCTTCAACCAGAAATGAGTGCAAATGAAGTGACCGATGCAGTAATCAATGAGATCCTTCAATCCTCCCCTGATTTTATTTGTTTAAATTTTGCCAATGCAGATATGGTAGGCCATACTGGTGTATGGGAAGCCGTTATTAAGGCTGTTGAAACCGTTGATCATTCTGTAGAAAAAGTTGTTGCTGCTGCATTATCAAAAAACTATACCATCTTTCTTACTGCCGACCATGGTAATGCTGATTACGAAATCAATGAGGACGGCACACCCAATACAGCACATACGCTAAATCCTGTGCCATTATTTATTATTGACAATAACTGGACTGGAACAATAAAGCCTGGAAAACTGGGTGACCTTGCTCCTACAATTTTAAGTTTTATGAACTTGCCTATACCGGAAGAAATGAGTGGGAATATTTTAACTAACTAAATAAATAGAAATGAAAAAAATAATAACCAGAATATTTTTAGTACTGTTAATGTTATTTATTCTCATTCAGTTTGTTCCCAGAAGAAATAATAATTTATCAACAGCAAATTCGAAATCTATTGAACTAACACATTATGTTCCTGAAGATGTAAATCAGATTTTAAAAACAAGTTGTTATGATTGTCATAGTAACCATACAAACTATCCCTGGTATTCAAAAATTCAGCCAGTGAGTTTGTGGCTGAATAATCATATTGATGAAGGAAAAGACGAATTGAATTTTTCGGTGTTTGGATCTTATTCTATTCGTCGTCAATTTCACAAACTGCAGGAAATTAAAGAGCAATTAGAAGAAAATGAAATGCCATTAAGCTCCTATACAATTATTCACCGAGAGGCCATTATTACTGATCCTCAAAAAATAGCGATGGTTTTGTGGGTAGAAAAACTGAGGGATAGTTTTAAATTGGTTTATCCTGCTGATAGTTTGAAAAGAAGAGCACGATAATTTTTTTCACAAATGTGTTTAAGTTATTGCTTTATTTGATCTCCATTATCCTAGTATAAGTAGATTTTTACCTAAATTTATCCTTATTAAAATAACATGACCGAAGAGCAAATGCTTGCCGGAAGCAAAATAAACAACACCGGAGCACAGGAAGTTTTATACAATAAGTACAGTCCTAAAATGCTTGGAGTGTGTTATCGTTATGCAAAAAGCCGCCATGATGCCGAGGATATGCTACAGGAAGGATTTATAAAAGTTTTTACACAGCTGCATCAGTTCAGAAACGAAGGTCCATTGGAAAGCTGGATCAGACGTATTATGGTTCACACTTGTATCAATATTATCAAAAAAAATAAGAAATTTTCTGATACTGTAGACCTTATTTATGCCAATAATATTCATGTTAAAGAAGAGTCTATTTTATCGATGATGCAAACTAAGCAGATTATTGAATCGATAAGATTGCTCCCTTTGGGATATAAAACTGTTTTAAACTTATATGCAATTGAGGGGTATTCTCACAAAGAGATTGCTACAATGCTTGAAATTGAAGAAAGTACAAGTAGAAGTCAATATGCAAGAGCAAAAAATATGCTGGAAGGAATCCTTTTGAAAAAAGGGATTATCGAAAGTCCAAGAAAAAGAATTACAATAGGTAACATCGCCTCATTGTTTTAATACTATTTATAATATAAATTATAAAATGAACGATAATAATCATACTGATTATTTTGAAAATTTTTTGAAAGAAGCAACAGAGAATTTTAAAATGAATCCTTCAAAGAAGGTTTGGAGTAGCATATATAATAATGTCCATCCTTCAAAAAAATGGCCATCTTTAACTTCTGTGCTTTTTATTTTAGTGTCTTATCTGATTTTAGGTTCATTAAATCATAACCCAGAAAGTTTACCTTATTATTCAGCTAAAATAAATGTATTACCTGAAAATTCAAATACCAGATTAGCCAATGTCTCTTCAATTTACAATCAGAATAATCTTCATCAAGATGGTTATGATTTCAAAAAAACAAATAGCGAATTACCAAAGGAGAAAAAGATTGCAATTCAACATGTAAAATATTCAACAACAAATTTATTAGTTACAGCTTCTGATAAAAAAGAAAAAGAAACACTTTTTGCAGTTAACGAATCTGTTCCATCGGAAACTTCAAATCTTGTTGCTATAAATAATAGATTAATCATAAAAAACAATACATCAGATAAAGTTTTGGCTACTCAAATCCAAAATAATGCAGAGATCAAAACGAACAATAATTTTTCTTATCAGAT